>JAZQKK010000037.1:0-5776 GCA_045542115.1 Eubacteriales bacterium | reverse complement strand
CCCGTTTTTTTGGCGCTTGAATAGTATACCACAAATTTCCCGGTTTGTCAACCCCTTTTTGAAAAAAAGTTTTTGACTCTTTGAAAAAATTAAAAGTCGAAAAAACCTTGATATTTCAACGTTTTTTCGACCTTTATACCAAAACGGTTTGGAAACTTTTGGGGTTTTTGGCAAAAAGTTTTAATTTGCGTCACAATTTTCGGAAAAATCAATCCAAAATTGAGGTTATTTTCAATAAATTCTCGCCGTTGACCTGCTTTTTTCGTCCTTTTAGAGACAAGGTCAGGTTGCGCGTGCGAAAAATCTCCCGGGCAATTTCCGAAATCCGCTGAGAAGAAACACCGGCAAAGGCTTCCCGCCGGGCAGCGTGGTCGGGATAGGGACAATCCAGAATATGAACTTCGTAGGCTCGGTTCCAGTTGAATTCTTCCGCACTGTCAAACAGCAGTCCGCTGTTATCCAGATACAACGGGCGAACGTAATCCAACTCATCGGTAAGTCCGGCTTTCAGTCCTTGCAGAATATTGCAAACGATTTCCACCGACCGTTCCAAGTTTCCGGGGCGGACTTCGTATTTCAGATGCAGCACTCCCGCATTGCGATACCGTTCCAGACAAGGGTCAAAAGAATAGACCAATCCCGTTTTGTCGGACAATTCCTGATAGACCTTTCCACATTCTCCGTAAAACAGAATATCGTACAGCAGCATCAGTTCTGCATTGGTATACTTCCGCGGGTCAAAATCGAAGGAGAAACGAACTACCGTTTCATCACTGTTTTTTACAAAAATCTCCCGGGGTCGGTTTCCGAACGACGGCGGCACGGGGGCGGTATTGTTCCGACGCTCCACTTTGTCTTCCACCGGAACGGACATCGCGGCACAAAAGCTTTCCAAATCTTCCGGAGATACCGCTCCGGTAACGTAGAAAAACAAATTGTTTTTGGAAAAGACCCGTTTGGCTGCATCGGTCAAATAGGAGGTTCCCATTTTATCCAACGTTCCGGCCCGACCCAAAATCGAGCGAGCAAGAGACGTGTCTCCCCAGACGATTCGGTCGGAAAAATAATCCAGGGAGGTTCCTTCATCGCTTTCCCGGATCTCCGATTTTACCCGCATCCGCTCCGGCAGAATCTGGTCCCGGGGCAAGACCATCGGGTCAAACAGATGGGAAAAGACGGTGACGGCATCGGCAAAATGCTCTTTTGCGCCGACGATAAAGAACTGTACGAATTCTTTATAGGTCTCCGCATTAAACGACAAGCCGCAACGGTCCAGCATCGGATACAGTTCCCCCTGCATCCGGTGGTTGATATTGCGGAAGACCATATGCTCAATCAAATGGGTCTCTCCGCTTTGGGATTCCGTTTCGTACAACGCTCCGGCCCGAACGTACAAAGACAGGCAGAAGCCGTGGAGTCCGGGATTCGGATAAAAATAAACGGGAATTCCCGATTGGGTAAGGCGTTTTTCTTCCATATAATGATATGCTCCTAGTGAAAACGGCCCGGGGTTGCCGGGCCGCGCGTGTCAAAATAGATTTTTATATTCGTCCCAATCCGCAAAAAACGGTTTGGTTTCAAAGGTTTTTCCTTGCAAACCGTTCAACACTCCGGCATCGGAGCGAAACGAGAAGGTCAATTTGCAGGAAGACAATGCCTGAAACCGGAAAGGGTATCCCCGGTTCTGCTTGGCCGTTCCGTATTTGGTATCCCCCACCAACGGATATCCCAGGTGGGCCATATGCGCCCGAATCTGATGGGTGCGGCCGGTGTAAAGAGTGACTTCCAGAAGGGATACCGTTCCATTCGTTGCCACCGTTCGGTAGGCGGTTCGAATATCTTTGTAGCCGTCTTTCGGTCGCGGAGAAATGGTAACCGTGTTGGTTTTCGGGTCCTTTCGAAGATATGCCGTGCAATCAGCTTCGGCGAGGGCGGGAACCCCGAAGACCAGACATTGATAGACCTTGTCCAATTCCCGGTTTTTAATTTTTTCGTTCAGCATCATCAGTGCGGGAGAATTTTTTGCCCCGATAACGATCCCTTGGGTATTCCGGTCAATTCGGTTGCACAACGCGGGAACGAAAGCATTTTCTGCGGCAGGGTCGTATTCCCCTTTGTTCGTCAGATAGACGATTAACTGATTGGAAAGGGTATTATACGTCTCCCGGTCGTCGGGTTGACAAATCAACCCCACGGGTTTGTCCATCAAAATGATGTTTTCGTCTTCGTACACCACACCGAATTCCGGCGTGATGCGGGACAAATCGGAGTTTGCTTTTTTCTCAAAAAACTCGTCGCTGATATAAAATTTTAAAGTGTCTCCTTGGCGGAGCACCGTGTCGGGCTTTCCGTGGACCCCGTTGACCCGGATACATTTCAGACGAATGTATTTGCGAATCAACGACGGTGGCATCGTGCGAAAGGTACGGGCCATAAATTTTTCCAATTTCAGCCCGTCGTCGTTCTTTCCTACCGTCAACTCACGCATTCAAAAGAGCCGCTCCAATCACGCCGGCATCGTTGCCCAACTGCGCCGGAACCACGTTCCGTTCGGGAAGAAGGCCGGCACCGAAGACTCTTCCTTGCAATTTTTCTTTGACAGGACCAAGAAGGTACTCCCCTTCTTTACAAATCCCGCCTCCGACCACGATAATTTCGGGGCTGAAAATGTTGACCAGGTCGGCAAGTCCTTCCGTAATATATTCCTGATAATTTGCAACCACTTCCAAGGCCGCCTTGTCCCCCTTCTTCGCAGCGTCGAAGGAAGTTCTTCCATTGACCTGTTCCATCGGGGTCTTGTTCATTATCGATTCGGGGTGGGCCTTCATCGCAGCTTTGGTCTGACGGACCAGCCCCGTCACCGATGCATAGGCTTCCCAACAACCTTTTCGTCCGCAGGTGCATTGTTCTCCATCGTGGACCAAAACGATATGTCCCAATTCCCCCGCGGCGGTCAGGTGGCCTTCGTAAATTTTTCCATCAATGATGATACCTCCGCCCACACCGGTTCCAAGAGTAACCATAATCGCGTTCTTCGCACCCTTCGCAGCCCCGGCCTTAACCTCCGCCAAAGCGGCTACGTTGGCGTCATTTCCGATATAAACGGGAATGTCAAAGTGCTTTGCCATCAAGTCCCGGTAGTTGACCATTTTTCCGTATTTGAAATTCCCGGCAAAAATGAGCATTCCCTTTTCGGTATCAATGCAACCGGGGGTGCCAATGCCGATGGACTTCAATTCGTCCACCGAAATTCCGGTCTCATCCAACAATTTATGGATACAAGCCGCCATATCGGCAAAGATTTCTTCGAAAGGACGATCCGCCCGGGCGGGGACAGAAGTCTTTTTGACAATCTCCCCTTCCGGAGTCACGATTCCCACTGCAATATTGGTTCCGCCCAAATCAATTCCTACGTAATACATAACAAATGCCTCCGAGTGCTTTTTATGGAATTATCATACCATAATTTTCCCCAATTGTCAAGGGGAAGGAGAAGGAATATCATTAAGCCCCGAAATGGGGACAGATACCTTACCCAAGGAATTGGGCGGAAAACAAAAAGTTCCTTCCCCTGAATGGGAAGGAACTTTTTTATATCGACTTTTAATTAGTCAACGAGGGAAATGATGGCCATCTCCGCAGCGTCGCCCTGACGGGGGCCGCACTTCACGATGCGAGTGTAGCCGCCGTTGCGTTCTGCGTATTTGGGAGCGATTTCGTTGAAGAGTTTCTTCACGACATCTTCCTTCGTGATGAAAGCCATAGCCTGTCTCTTGGAATGAAGGGTATTCGCCTTGCCAAGCGTAATCATCTTTTCAGCGAGGGAACGAACTTCTTTGGCTCTGGTAACGGTAGTTTCGATCGAGCCGTTTTCCAACAAATATGTGGTCATACCGCGGAGCATAGACATTCTGTGATCCGTAGTTCTGCCAAGTTTACGGGTACCCATTGGCCGGTTCCTCCTTTGTAAATTGGTAATTATTCTTTGTCCGTCTGGAACGAAAGTCCGTAAGATTCCAACTTGGTAATGACTTCTTCAAGAGATTTCTTACCCAAGTTGCGGACACGCATCATTTCTTCGGGAGTTTTGTTGATAAGTTCATCGACAGTATTGATGCCTGCACGCTTCAAGCAGTTGAAGGAACGGATGGAAAGTTCCAATTCTTCGATGGTCATCGAAAGAATCTTTTCCTTGTCTCCGCTGGGGTCGCCCACCCAAATTTCGGGAGCGACTTCCACATCTTCCGCCAGGTCGACGAAGAGCGTAAGATGTTCGCTCATAATCTTCGCGGCGTAAGAAACGGCACTCCGAGCGGAAACGCTTCCGTTGGTCCAAACTTCCAGCGTCAGCTTATCGTAGTCGGTGATCTGCCCAACACGGGTGTTTTCAACGGTATAGTTGACCTTCGTGATGGGAGAATGGGACGAATCCATAACAATCAGCCCGATGGGAGAGACAGGGGGTTTGTTCCGTTCTGCGGGAACGTATCCTCTGCCCATTCCGATGGTGATTTCCATATAAAAATGCGTGTCCTTCCCGACGGTTGCAATGTGCATATCGGGATTCAGGATTTCGATGTCGGAATCCGCTTTGATGTCGGCGGCGGTAACTTCGCCTTCTTCCTGAACATCGATGTATGCAAACTTCGAAGTGGTCCCGTGCAGACGGGCAATCAGGCCCTTCATATTCAGGACGATTTCGGTGACGTCTTCTTTCACACCGGGAATGGTGGAGAATTCGTGCTGAACGCCGTTGATCTTAATAGAAGTAACGGCAGCCCCCTGCAAAGAAGAGAGCAGCATTCTTCTCAGGGAGTTCCCAAGCGTAATGCCATAGCCCCGTTCCAGAGGTTCTACAACGAATTTTCCGTATTTTCCGTCTTCGGAGACTTCAACGACTTCGATGGTCGGCTTTTCGATTTCGATCATAAATTGTACACCCTTTCATTGTCGTACACGGAATCAATCCGTGCGTGTTTGTTGCGCCGGCGTATCGGCGACAGGAACAGCCTCACCGTTCCCTCGCCTACGCAGCAGAATTGCAGGGTTCGTACGCCGTCGTCGGCGTACTTACATTTATTACTTGGAGTACAACTCGACGATCAGGTGGACTTCGATGGGCAGGTCGGTGACGTCTTCGATCTCGGGGAGAGCGTTGACGGTACCGGTCAGGTTTTCTTTGTCCAGAGTCAGCCATTTGGGCATAGGTTTGCTGTCATTGGCTTCCAGGATAGCTTTTACCTTGGAAGATTCCAAGCTCTTCGCCTTGAAAGCGATGACGTCGCCCACCTTAACCAGGTAAGAGGGGATGTCAACTTTCTGACCGTTAACGGTGAAGTGACCGTGAACGACCAGCTGACGAGCTTCGGGACGGGACATAGCAAAGCCAAGGCGGGTAACTACGTTGTCCAGACGGGTTTCACAAATCTGGATCAGGTTATTACCGGTAATGCCCTGCTTCTTGTTGGCCATTTCATAATACTTCGCGAACTGGCCTTCCAAAACGCCGTAGTATCTTCTGACCTTTTGCTTTTCACGCAGCTGAACGCCGTAAGGAGTCAACTTCGTGCGGCGAGCACCGTGCTGACCGGGAACTTTGGCACCCTTGGAAATGGGGCACTTTTCGGAGAAGCACTTGTCGCCTTTCAGGAACAGTTTCGTATTTTCACGTCTGCACTGTTTGCAAACGGGACCAGTATATCTTGCCATATTCTTTCAATACCTCCGTTATACGCGTCTTCTTTTGGGGGGACGGCAGCCGTTGTGGGGGATGGGG
>JAZQKK010000036.1:0-63230 GCA_045542115.1 Eubacteriales bacterium | reverse complement strand
TCGGCATCTGTCAAACAGGATTGGACAACAAAACAGACGGTATTCAACTTCGGTTGGGTGTCGTCTGTTTTTGTACGTTTATGGGTTGAAAATCGCCTATTATCTGCTCTGTGATGCGTTGTACGAATATAAACAATTTGTAACTTTAGCAGCATACTCATTGACAGAATGCCTTTTTATGTGTTTAATTAACTTAAAGGTTAAATGATTGGCGGTGATGTGGTGGGACTCCAAAATACAATGAAGTCCTTGGCTGACCCTACCCGAAGAACAATTCTTAACCTATTAAAAAAGGGACGGTTGTCAGCCGGAGAAATAGCAGAGCATTTCAATATTAGCTTACCAGCGATTTCAAAACATTTGTTTATTTTAAAAGAAGCTGACCTTATTCGTGACCAACGAGAAGGTAAGTACATTTTCTATGAGCTTAATGCCTCAGTTCTTGACGAAGCACTGCTATGGCTCACAGATTTAAGAGGAGGAGAATAATGAAAAAGTTATATGCGATTTGTTACGGAGTTATCTTGTTGTGTATCATCGGTACGGCGATACTCCTTATATTTTCACCGGATACCATACCAGCCCACTACAATTTTGCCGGCGAGGTTGACCGTTTTGGAAGCAAGTATGAAAATCTAATTTTCCCTCTGTTTGCCATAATAATGGGCGCATTTTTCATTCTGCTTGCAAAACAACAGCGCAAAAAAGGGGTTGCCGTAAACGAGAAAATCCTTCTCTATACCGGGATATGTACCCTACTTTTCTTCACGGTGCTCGGTTTCTATTTCATGCTTAAAGCTATCAGATATGACCCCGACGCAACCGCTACATTTAGTATAGATGTAATGAAGTTTACTGGCATTGCAATTGGCATAATGCTTGTTATACTCGGAAATATCATGCCTAAAGCACGACGCAATGCGATGTTTGGCTTGCGGACAAAATGGAGTATGGCAAACGATAATGTATGGCAAAAAAGTCAGCGTTTCGGAGGGATAACTTCGGTATTGTGTGGGCTCGCAATGATTATCGTTTCGGCTATCATACCAGGTGTTTGGAATCTAATTGTAACGACTGTTATAGTGATTGTTTGGATTACTTTGTGTGTAATAGCCTCGTATCAATACTATAAAACAGATAGCTCACAGAATAATTGCTTATAAGTTTTTAAAGGTAATGTTATGGAGGCTATATTATGACAGAGATAGTATGTGCAATTATCTGCGGAATTCTTGCGTTAATAGCTTTGGTTATTAGTGTTCGGTCGTTCAAAGAAAAGGGCTTCCTTTTCAACAATGCATACATATGGGCATCAAAACAGGAGCGAGAACAAATGAACAAGAAGCCGCATTATCGACAAAGTGCCATTGCTTTTGCTTTGATTGCTGCAATGTTCGTTTGCTTAGGCGCTGAAATAGTTCTAAATACAGGCTGGTTGTGGATAGGTGTAGGCGCAAGTTGTATTGCAGTACTTGTGTACGCTATTGCGTCTTCAATAAAAAGTGAACTCAAGTAATACTATCATCTGTTAGGCGCGAACTATTAGCTGATTGCTAAAAATCAGAATCAGCACCAACGGTGCGTAGCCAATTTCTCGGAAATTGTAAAAGGGGTTGGGATGTTTCCCAACAAGTACGCACAAGTGGGTACCGCCGTGCCCTGCTTGCTACAGATGATCGCATCTTAGCAAGCAAATCGAAGATTTCTAATTTTTGCAAAAATTGCAGAGTGTACATACACCTGCTGTGCTTGCTATTCTTCGTTCCCTATAATATACATTCCCGTGGATGAACTGATAAAAGCGGAACAGGCATGACCGAAATCATGCCTGTTCCAAGAAATTCGCATATTACTGTTTTACGACCACCGAGCATTCGGTGGGTTTTTTATTGAATCAATTATCTTTCAAAGGTAAATGCTTCCCAGGGGATATTGACTTCGGCCTTTTCCGACAAAATTTGGTCAACGTGCGTAAGCAAGGGGAAGTCCTTGATGTCCAATTTTCCAAGCGCTGCGGCGGCACGAATGGCGCGTGCTACACGAACTGCTACTACCAAAGATTCCAGCGTCACACCGTTCAATTCAGCCTTAGCCTCATCAATATTCAAGCCGCGGCCCAACAAAATTCCAACCAAACGGGTACGTCCTCCATATACGGTAACGTACAGGTCTCCGGCTCCGACGCACAGATTTTCCAAAGTCCCGGCACCTTGATAATCCAGCAGTTTGGACATTTCCTTCACAGCCTGACCGAAAACGGCAGCCTGAGAATTAAAATGCAATTCACTGTCGATTCCGAAATTCTTCTGATTCACACCGATGGTCAAGGCGATTCCAAGGGCGTAACCGTTCTTCAAAGCAACGGCACTTTCAATGCCTACAACGTCGGTGGTAATACTGACGTGATAGTAATCCGTAGCCATAATGGCTTTAATCTTCCGCAGAACGTCCAAATCATCCCCGCAGAAAGCAACTTCGGTTTGGTCGTGGGCAACCAACTCGTAAGACGTACAGGGACCGCCAATGGCGTTTAAACAAACCTTCTTGCCAATCTTATCCATCTGAGCCTTCCAAAGGGCAGGATAGGTCAGAAGCGTACCGTCTTCCAAATCCATCAAACCCTTAGTGACGGTAAGAACCGGAACGTTTTCTGGAATTTTGGGAAGAACAACTTCACCAAACCAATCCACACCGAAGGAACTGACACCGCCAATCACCAGGTCTGCGCCTTCCAAGGCTTCTTCCAAAGCTTCAATTTGATAATATTTCAAGCCTGCGGGGAAATCCCGTGTGAATTTAGGGTGACGGTCGGTCTTGATGCAAACATCAATAATTTCCCGGTCCAGATGCGTACCCACCAAGCGAACTTCATTTCCGTTTTCTCTTGCAGGAAAGGCCAGGGCTGAGCCCATCATACCAGACCCAACGATTGTTACGATTGCCATAAAAAATTCTCCTTTAATATTTTTTTGAAAAGACTTGCAAAAGTTTGAAAAAGATGTTATAATAGAGAAAATAACTACGGATTCATTATATATGACATTTGCAGTTTTGTCAACCCTCGAAGCGAAAAATGATACATTATCATCGGGAGCGAAAAAAGTTTTTCATTTTATTTCAAAGTTTTTCAAAAGGAGATGCCCTATGATTCAGTACGAGCGTCAGCAGGCCATTTTAAAATTTTTGGAAGAGCACTCCCCCGCCTCAATTAAGGAAATCGCAAAAACCGTATACACAAGCGAAGCCTCGGTACGCCGGGATATTGCCGCGATGGAAGAAAAAGGACTGGTCCAGAAAATTTACGGCGGAGTGCTTTTATCCGACCGTAAAAACGCCGTAATTCCACTTGATTTAAGAGACGGAGACCACGCGGCGGCAAAAGACGTCGTTGCACAAAAAGCGGCAGAATTGGTCTTTGACGGGGCTACCGTCTATCTGGATGCCTCTTCCACCGTTTGGCGAATGATGAAATATCTCCGTGGATACAAAGGATTAAAAATTATTACAAACAACCTTCGTATTTTTTCAGAAACAGAACCTTTTGAAGGAGTGATATACTGTACCGGTGGAACCTACGACCCGAAAAACCGGTCCTTCTACGGGCCGGGAGCTGCACGATTTGTGGAATCGGTTTCGGTGGACCTGTTCTTTTTTTCCAGCCAAGGAATTACCGAGGACGGCGAAATCTCCGACCCGGCGGAAACGGAAACGGAATTGAGACAAAAGGTACTGAAACGAGCTGCCAAAAGCTATTTTCTCTGTGATTCTTCCAAAATTGGAAGAAGAAACCTGTTTACCGTATGCAAAAGAGACGACCTGGACGGGATTTTCTGCGACGTAAAATTACCTTGGGAAAAGGATTGACAGAGCAAAAAAATTGTGATATACTGTAAAATATCAAGGAAAACGGAGTGTATTATTGTGATTCTGAATGACGAACAATTGGCCCTTGCCGTCCACGGCTGGGTAGATACGGAAACCCTTGACGGTTATACTCGGTTTTATAGGTTTACCAAAAAACAGCGGGATTATTACGCCCAAACGGTTTTTGCTTCCAAAGAGAAAGCAAGTTCCGGACAATTTATGGAATTTGTTACCGATGCTTCACTGATTCACTTTGAGTATATTCAAAACAAGGCATCATCCCAGGATTTTTATTTCTTTGATTTATATGTTAACGGGAAAATGATTCTCCATCAAGGGAATGGCGAATACAAAGAAACCGAACAGGGAATCTGGGAAGCTTCTCTTCCTGCTGGAGAAAAATTAGTAAAAATTGTTTTCCCGAATTTGAGCGAGACCGGTCTGCGTAACGTTGAATTGCGAGATGCCACCCTGTTCCGCCCCACGGAAAAGAAATTAAAATATATCGCTTACGGAGATTCCATTACCCAAGGATACACCGCCTTCTCCCCTTCCTTAACCTATGCAAACCTGACGGCAGAAGGATTGGACGCTGACCTCTACGATTTGGGGATCGGCGGAGAATTTTTCCAGCCCTTGATGATAGACGAAAACTATCCCGTAAAAGCAGATATCGTCACGGTAGCTTACGGGACCAACGACTGGGGACATATTGAACCGGACGAAGATGCTCAGCGACGGAAAGCATTTTTTGAAAAATTGCTCGATACGCACAAAGGAGCAAAAGTCTTCGTTTTGCTTCCCATTTGGAGAGGAAAAGAAACCACCGGAGCGACCACCGGATACGGAACATTAGACGATTACCGGACGATGCTTCGGGAAGAGATGAAGCAATACCCGGAAATTACGGTTATCGAAGGCGTTAACCTGGTTCCCCATCACGAAGACTTCTTTAAAGCCGATATATTGCATCCAAACGATTTGGGCTTTACCCAATACGCAAAAAATCTTCTTGCCGAGCTGAAAAAACATTTATAAAAAAATCAGAGGCATCGTATCGATGCCTCTTTTTATTGAATTTACAGTTTCTTCTCGCCGCAACGAAAGACCGAACGAACCTCAAAATCGGAATCCAAAATGAGGATATCCGCATCTTTTCCCGGTTCCAACGTTCCTTTATTGTGGGCGTTAACGGAATTGGCCGGATTGCGCGTCAGCAAATTGACCGCTTCATACAAGGGAATGTCAGTATGCTTTACGATATTTGCCAATCCTTGATTCATCCGCAGAACGCTTCCAGCGATGGTTCCGTCATCCAAACGGGCTTCGATTCCTTTCAAGGTCACCCGCAGACCGCCTGATACATATACCCCATCGGGAAGACCGGCGGCGGCAATACAGTCGGAAATAACCACCAAACGGTCTTTTTTTAAGGCATAGAGCATCTGGAACAGACCGGGATGCACGTGGAAGGTATCGGCAATCAACTCGCAATAAACATCATCGGAAGAGAGCACCGCTCCCACCGTACCGGGGTCTCTGTGATGTAAGCCAACCATTGCATTAAAGGTATGCGTCGCGTGGGTAATTCCCCATTGTACTCCTTGTTTGGTCTGTTCATAATCGGCACAGGTATGCCCAATGGACAAAACGACGTCCGTATCCTTTCGGACCGTTTTGATAAATTCTTCCATTCCGGGCATTTCCGGAGCAATGGTAATCAAGGACAAAATGTCCTTATATTCCAATACAAAATTTGCATCCGGAGGGAGAATGTGTGTTTCATTCTGTGCACCTTTTCGGGCAGGATTGATAAACGGTCCTTCCGCGTGAACGCCCAAAATTTCTGCACCGTCCCAAGTATGGCTTTCTTCCTTTAACGACCGACAAGCTTCCAACGCTTTACGGATGTCGGTCAAGGATACCGTCATCGTGGTAGGGCAAAAGGCGGTGACTCCGTTCTTTAAAAGAGCCTGTGCCATCGCCCGAACGTCCTCGGGATTTCCGTTCGACACGTCCTTTCCGACGTAAGAATGGATATGTACGTCGATAAAACCGGGGGTAACGTAATTTCCCCGGGCATCGTAAATATCATCACAAACCGTTTTTGCCTCTTCTTCTGAAACGATACCCTGTATCGCAGAATCAAAAAGCAATACCCCCTTGGCCACCAACCGGTCGGGGAACACAAATTTTCCGTTGCGGATGCCTTTCATTGCAGAAACCTCATTTTTTTCTTTTTTTATATTATACATCAATTCGGGAACAATGTCAAGAGAGACCTATGAAAGAGAGGAAATTATGACACAGGACGAACGATACCGCCTTATGACCGAGTCTAATCTGCATACACTGATTCCTAAAATGGCAATTCCCACCATCATCAGTATGCTGGTCACCTCGGCCTACAATTTGGCGGACACCTACTTTGTCAGCAAGATCTCCACCGAAGCTTCGGCGGCCGTAGGGGTTATTTTCTCTTTGATGGCAATGATTCAAGCGTTAGGATTTACAATCGGGATTGGTTCTGCTACCTACGTTTCCCGTCTTTTGGGACAGAAAAACAGAGAAGAAGCAGACAAAACCGTCTCCACTGCTTTTTTTACCGCATTAGGAGTGGGAACTCTATTTGCCATTCTTGGGGTAGTCTTTCGAGAAAAAATCGTAACGCTTTTGGGGGCAATCCCCGAAGTTCATAGCCTTGCGGTAGATTACGCTACCTATATTTTCATTGGTGCTCCTTTTATGATGGGGTTATACGTGCTGAACAATCAGATGCGGGCCCAAGGAAGTGCCGTCCTTTCTATGGTTGGGGTTCTTTCAGGGTGCATTTTGAATATTGCTCTCGACCCGTTGTTGATTTTCGTTTTGGACTGGGGAATTGCCGGAGCCGCTATTGCAACGGTGTTCAGCCAATTTCTTTCCTTTTGTATTCTTTTGATATTAAACAACAAGGTCAAGAACATTATTTCGGTAAGATTCAAAACCCTTCGCCCCTCGTGGCGTATTTATAAAGAAATCCTTCATAACGGGTTTCCTTCCCTATGCAGACAGGGCCTTGCGAGTCTTTCGGGAATTGCCTTAAATTTTGCCGCCGGCCCCTTCGGAGCATCTGCATTGTCCGCCTTATCCATCGTCAACCGCTTTATGATGTTCCTTTATTCCGCTCTGATTGGCTACGGACAAGGATTTCAGCCGGTTTGCGGATTCAACTACGGGGCAAAAAAGTACGACCGAGTCCTGGAATCGTATCGTTTTAGCCTAAAAGTCGGAACGATCATCATCTCCGTCTTAGGGGTCGCCGCATATTTTATGGCTCCGCTGGTAATGACCTGGTTCCGTGCGGGTGACCCGGAAGTCATTCATATCGGAATTCGTGCATTGCGGGCACAATGTTTCACACTCCCCCTCCAAGCCTTTATGATGCTCTCTCAATTCCTATGCCAATCCATCGGCCACGGCTTTCGAGCCGCTTTGATTGCAATGGGGCGGCAAGGATTGTTTTTAATCCCGGCATATCTGCTTCTTTCCAACCTACTTGGCGTTAGCGGTCTCATTATATCCCAGCCTTGCTCGGACGTATTAACGGCACTACTCTCCGGTTTCATCATCGTAGGAGTCTTAAAAAGAATCAAAACGATGATGAACAAAAACACCGTTTCGAGATAGAAATCCCATTCAATTTAGTTCGACCGAAAAACACCCGAAGACCCATTAGTCTTCGGGTGTTTTTTTCTTTTTCATTGCGGGTAGAATAATTTCAAATACAGCTCCGGTTTCTCCTGTTTTCCCACTTCGATTATAGGCTCGCACTACGCCTTCGTGAGCCACAACAATGGCGTTGACAATCGAAAGGCCCAATCCATATTTCCCTTGCCGACCTTTAAAAAACCGATCAAAAATGTGGTCTATCTCATCCGATGGAATTCCAGGCCCATCGTCTTGTACGGAAATCACAGCATTTCCATCCCGAAAAACTACGGATAGTTCAATCTCTTCTTTGGCAAATCGAAATGCATTGGACAGAAGGTTGGTAATGGCAGTAACCATCGTCTCAGAATCTACGTTCACAACCACGTCTGCCACTTTTCCGTAAACCAACCGAACGCCATCCAGCCCGGTAAAACCGGAAACGCGGGAAACGGACTCATTCAAAAGGTCCGAAACCGCAACGGGAGACTTCACTAATACTTCGTCGGCAGTTTCGATTTTCGAGAGATAGATTAATTCTCCCGTCAGTTTTTCCAGGCGGTCTACTTGTTCCAACACGTGGTCACTGACTTCGTCGGGATCGGTAAATACCCCGTCCTTCATTCCCTCTACGTATCCGCGGATGGACATCAAGGGGGTGCGAAGTTCGTGGGATGCGTTTTGCAAAAATTTCTTTTGCCGGGCATCGTATTCACTGAGCGAATGAGCCATTCGGTCAATGGAACGGGCCAGATCTCCGACTTCGTCGTTTGTTGACATTACCGGAACGTCCGCATCAAATTGGCGATTGGCCACCATATCCGCTCGCACTTTAAGGCGGCGCAGATTTTTGGTCAACCCCGTACTAAACAGTAACGCGACGGCAATCCCTAAAATGGAGGCAACTACAAGGGACAGAAGATACAACGTCAACAAGGAATCTTGAAGCTCATAAGAGGTAGGAGACGAAAACAAGATGACGTAACCAAGGGTCTTCTGCGTGGTGGCGTTATAGACTTGTTGAACCGCCACGGCATAAACCGTATCCCCATATCGCATCACCCGGGAGCCTAAACTGTTGTCGTGACGGGACAAATACTCCACAAAACGCTCGGGAGAAGTACTGAGATGGTCCACGTTCATACCGGTATTTTCGATATACCGAAATTCCGGGTCTGCCAAAACCAATGACGTGGAAGAATCGATATTTCTTCGGAAAATTTCCTGCAAATCGGTGATCTTCGTATCTGCCGTCCAGTCGAGAATCCGAGAAGCGTCATCTGCAAAGGCCACACCGTTTTCGGTCAACGTCTGCCGTGCTTGAAGAATCACGTAACTGTTGGCAAAAATATGCACGAAAGCCAAGGAAATTATTCCGATGATAGAAATCAGGGTGATATAAGACAGAATCAGTTTAAAATTCAGACTGTTTCGAAAGTCTTTCTTTTCCATACTTACTCCGCAGAGTCGGTCACTTTATAACCGTATCCCCATACCGTATCAATCTCAAAGGATGTTTGTGCCGCATCCAATTTCTTGCGGATTCGTTTTACCAAATCGTCCACCGCCCGGGTATCACCGATATACTGATAGTCCCAAATACTGGTCAACAGCTGATTCCGCGTAAAAACCCGGTTTTTATTGCTAATCATATACAGAAGAAAATCATATTCCATTGCAGTGAAAGCCAATTCCGTCTCGGTCTCCCCTTCCACCTTGACCACGCGGCGCTGAGTAGGATATATCTTCAAATCCCGGCAACGGGGTTCTGCGGCGACCTTTTCCTCGTTCATTCCATCGATACGGCGAAACACCGCTTTGACTCTTGCCACCAGTTCCCGAGGAGAAAAGGGCTTCATCATATAATGGTCTGCCCCCATCTCAATTCCCAATATCCGGTCAAGCTCTTCATCCCGGGCGGAAACGATGATAATAGGCGTATTATCAATTTTACGGATTTCGTTACACAATTCAAACCCCGACATTCCCGGCATCATAATGTCAACAATCAACATATCGGGCTTATATCGGGAAAACGCTTCCAGGGCCGGTTCTGCACAATCAAACTCCATCACCGAATAAGATTCTTTTTCCAGATAGGAGCGAATAATCTCCCGGATATTTTTTTCGTCGTCAATTACAAAAATCAATTTTGCCATAGCAAGCCTTCCTCTCCCCTTGGCGGCGGATTTTATCTTTATAGTTCCATTATAATGTAATTTATCATACAACTTATTAAAATTTTGTGTCTTTTTTTTGTATTTGTAAGTATATTACAATTATCACTATAAGGGAGGAGGGGGAAGGACGTCCCAAAGCAGTAAAAGGACGTTCTTCCCCCAAGGTATGGAAAAACTGTTATATAAAGAAAGGAATCGAATGAGCATTGTTTCAGACCTTTCCGAGAACAATTACAGTATACCTTATAAATTTCGAAAAAGTACGATATAACTGTGGCAGGATTTTGGGAAAACAGAAACAGAAAAAAAGACCAAACCTTTCGGTTTGGTCTTCCAATTCAAAATCAATTATTCGCCATCCACAACGGGTTCTTCGTCGCCGCAGCAATCACAACCGTCTACGACTTCAAAATAACCGCATTCATCATCGTCACAGTCACAGCAATCGCAGTCGCAATCACAACCGTCGCCGCAACCGATCAACATACGAAGTTTGTCACGGAAAATGTAGCAAAGAAGAGCCACGACTCCGACAAATGCAATAATACCTAAAACGACACCAAGGATTGTTCCGGTCTTTTTACTCATAAAACAACACGCCTTTCATTGAAATAATGTTTGCCTTTTGTTAATTCTATTATAACTTATCTTTTCCGTTTTGTCAACAGTTTATCCGGATTCTTCATAATTTATTCCGCATTTTCCCTACTTTCACTCCCATAAGCACCGATTGCCGCCCGGGAAAAATCCCGAAGCCGCTCCACGACCGACTCCGGATAAAGAAGACGGACATCCTCACTGTGAATCATCAACCAGCCGTACAACCGCTCCTCCGCAGGAATATCACAGGAAAATAAGTAAGAACCGTCCACCGCAGGTTCCACGAAAGAATCCGAAGGAAACCATTGTTCCGCCGCCGGGAGAAAACTTTCTGAAACCCGGAAAACCATATGTATTGGGTCTTCTAATGAAGTAAAGTAGCCTTTCACGTATTGATTCAGGTCGAAATCCAAGTCACCCCCTACCTCCCGCAGATCGGTTGCGTGATCGGAAAGGATCACAACCTCTTCCATCCGGTCCACACGATAGAAGACAAGGGCATCGTCTTGGTCTGCTCCTACTAAAAAATACCCATCGTGCCACACCATCCGATAGGGAGACACCGTCTGATGGCAAACGGTTTTCCGTCGGGAATGTTCCGCAAGGACCGAACCTTTGTATAAAAAACGAACCCTTTTTCCGGTCCCGATAGCGTCAAGCAAGGTCTCTACGTTCGAATAGACCCGCTCGGTTACAGCACTGTCGGGAATGACCGAAAGAAAATCTTTAAAAACTTCCGTTTGACATTCCTTCGGGGCAAGGCAGTGCAGCTTTTGCTCCAATTCCGGCTTACGCTTTCGTGGAATGACGGGAGCAATCCGGAGAAGATTGGACAAAAGACGGCAATCGCTCCGGGTGAAAGGACGGTCAGCCCAATAATACCGGGTTTCTTTCGAACGGACCGTTCCTACGGTAAAACCGGCATCGTTTAACGCCCGGATATCCCGATACAGAGACTTCCGTTCACTTTCAATACCCGATTGATGCAACAAGTCTGCCAACTCGGAAAGAGTCAGCGGATGCTCCCGGTCGGTCTGTTCGCAGAGAATCCGTAAAAGGAGCAATGCCTTCTGCTTTTGTCGTGGAGTTCCCGACATCTCTTCTCACCACCTTTTTGTGCATATCATACAAAACGTACACCGTTTGGTTGTCTATATTCAATAAAATTTTCCTCTTGATTTTTTTAAAAAACGTGGTATAATAGTATCGTGATTGGGAACAAGCTTTCCTCTTCACATTTTAAGGATTATTCGTTCCATAACATATACCCCCCTCTTTTTTTGACCGAGAGTTTTGTAAAAAACTCCCGGTTTTTTTTACCCAAAATCGGGGGAAAGGGGGCTTTTATTGGCCGGAAACGGTGATTCCTTTGATTTTCACCCACGGAATACAACTGTCGCCGTTGTTGATACGTTCTTTGGAAAGACCTTCAATATCAGTCAACATTTTTGCGAGATTCCCGGAGATCATCGCTTCGCTCACAGCGTCGCATATCATACCGTTACGAATCTCGAAGCTGTTTTTCGCAACGCCGGACATCGTTCCGTCGGAAGAAGGTTCTCCCCCGGAAAACCGGCCCACGAGCAAACCGTGTTCTACCGAAGAAATCAATTCGTTTAACGTCTGATTTCCTCCTTCAACAAAATAGCAACCACCTCCGGAGGGATTCCGTTTTCCACCGATCTTCTTAGCCCCGTAACGACCCAGCATAAAATCTTGCAAAACGCCGTCTTTGATAACGTCTGAATCCTGAGCGACGTACCCGTCGGAGAGAAAATATCCGCCGGCCAACTCCTCACTCCGGGGTCGGCAGGACCAATTCAGGCAGGGAGCGGCTACGGGCTGACCCAATTTGTCTTTCCAAAGGCTTGTTCCGTCAATCAAAACGCCGTCGGAAAGAAAATTTCCGGCAACAGAACCCAACAGATCTCCAAAACAGGAGGGTGTGAAAATTACATCTCCGGTGAACTTTCCTTTCAAGGGAACCGGGGTGATCTGCTTTAAACTGTCTTCAATAATTTGACGGCCGCCGGCCAGGTCAATCACGGGAACGTCCAAAGAACCGAAGACCGCACCAAAATAATTAAAGGATGAGGTGCTCTCCCCTTCCCGGCACATAAACATCGGAGAAAAACTATATTCTCCTCGCTTCGTCGTCAAACAGATGCCGTTGGTCGTACAGTAACAACTCTCGCTCAGCGTGTGGTCCAACGAAGCACTGTCCACCGATACGGCGGGGTAGTTTTCTTTCAATTCATCAAAGAACTCAGTTAAACGAGATAACATTCTCTCCGGGTCGGGGGCCAAAGGACCTTTTTCAAAGGACTGAACCGCGATTTCTTCCGGAAGACCTTCGGCAAAATCTTCCCGAGAAATCAACGCAGCCTCCACGGCCTCTTTTGCCGCTTTTTTCAAGTCTTCTTCCTCAAAGGAATTTACCGAAGAAATCCCCTTTTTCGTCCCAACCAACGCTTTCATCGAGACGGATACGTTCCGAACCGTTCGCAACATCCCCAAAGTTCCCGATTCATAGTAAAATTCTGTCTTTGTACCCACAGAGGCGGAACAACTTGCATCCGTAGCACCGGCAGAGCGTAAAAACGCCAAACAAGTCCGGGCGATCGTTTCATTGTTGGTCATATCAGTTCCCCCCTACGTTCATTTCACATTTGAGGTGCGGTCCTCCCATTCCAACGGGGAAGGGCTGTTTTTTGCCGCACATTCCGGAATTGAGCCACACCATTTCGTCGGAAATCATATCGACGGTCTTCAACACGTCGAAAGCAACCCCGGATACCGTCGTATCCCGGACGGCCTGTCCAAGTTTTCCATTCTTGATTTCATACCCCATCGTGATTCCAAACATAAATTCACCGGTGGAATCCGCCTGTCCGTTGCCGGTTGCCGTAAAATAGTACCCGTCATCCACGGAAGAAATCATTTCTTCCAGAGTATTCTTCCCGGGAAGAATTGCCGTATTGCGCATCCGAATCAAAGGTTCGTCTGCAAAGGAAAACGCCAACGCGTTTCCGGTACGATCGTCTCCATACCGAGCGGCAGATGCCCGATTATGCATCCATCCCGTCAAGATTCCCTTATCAATTAAAACCGCATCTTTTGCAATAACTCCTTCATCGTCCACGTAAATGGGAGTCGGAAGAAGGATTCCGTTGTAGGTATTTGCAAAATCCGTGAGCGTAACAATGGAAGATGCCACTTCCTTTCCGCGACAAGGACCGGCGACAGAGCCGCTGATAACAAAATCAGCCTCCGCCGTATGCCCCACCGCTTCGTGGGCAAGGATTCCCGAAAGTTCCGGCGAAATAATACAGGTCTTTCTCCCACCCTGCGCAAAAACGCCTTCTCGTTTCTGCATTAACCCTTCCACCAGTGCATCCAACTGAGGATACAACTGTTCCGGACTGGAAAAGTAATCGAAAAACATCCCGGAACCGCCGAAAATTTCGTATCGTTCCACCGGGGCCCCGTCCTTTGCCAACGCGGTCAGAGAAACGGCGATGTTACACCGGGGTAAAAAAGAATATGCATATACTCCGTCCGAAGTCTTCAACTCCTTTTCTAAGGAGAGACAGGAACAGGTGACTCGACGGGAAGTCACTTGGGAATATCGCTTTAAATAGTCATCGATTTCCGACAAAAAATCAAGAATCTGCTTTTGGGTAACGCTATCTTCCCGCCACGCATCCTGATGACAAATCGGCTGACGAGCCGGAAGGTCTGCTCCTGCCGACGGAAGACGTTGAGACAAAAAAGCAGCATTGTCGGAAGCCTGTTTCAGAATTTGTTCTGCGGTCGCAAGACCGATTTCGGGAGCCGAGGCAAATCCGCACCGACCGGCTCGGAACACCCGGGCGTTAATGCCCCGTTGCTGTCCGTTAGAGTTCCCGATAACGTCACCGTTCAAAAGGGAAACTCGGCGAACACGGTTACATTGCCGGCGCAATTCCGTATCTGCGGAAAAACCGGAAAAAGAGTTAAGCGAATCTTGAAACATCGTTTTACCTCACTTATTGTTGGGTTTTCCTTTTAACCAATAAGAAATTCGTTTGTAGATCAGCATCGTAATCAGCGTTGCTACGATTCCTTTCACCAGCGTTAAAGGGAGATTAAATATCAGAAGCGCCTCCCACAGGGTATCTGCGGTAGGAAGAATCACGGAATACATTCCCACGATTCCTGCCATCGGAATACCTAACGCGGCGGAAAACAGCGGATATCCGAGAAAATAATTATAAATCACACTGAAAACACCGGAGGATATGGTTCCCGTAAGAGAACCGATGAGGGCATTTTTTCGGGTCTTTTGACGGTGATATATTACCCCTGCCGGAATCACAAAAAGAGCACCGATAACAAAATTGTTCAATTCTCCCACCCCGGCCGTGGTGGTGGTAAACAGGTGCAATACGTTTTTCAAAAGACAAACCAATGCCCCGTGCCAGGGGGATACGGCAAAGGATACAATCAAAGCAGGGAAATCGGAAAAATCGAATTTCAGAAAGGACGGAAGAATAGGAAGTCCGATCTGTATGTACATCAATACTGCGGAAACCGCAGAAAAAATAGCGGTAATTACCAAATTGCGAACAGGATGGGATTGCTTCATAGGGGCGCCTCGCTTTCAGTTTTCCATAGAAACTTCGTTATATGCAATATTATACTATATTTTGAGTCTCAAAGTCAAGAGCGACGCTGAAAATCCTTAAAAATTTCAATGTACTTATAATAAGGAAGACCGCCCGGACAGATTCCGAGCGGCCGCCCTATTTTATTTTAAAATCAGCACATTACACTTTGACCGTTGGAATCGGCGCTTTGACGCAGTTTTTCAACCAAAGAAACGGTTTTCATCGCTTCGTAGGCAGAAATGCGATTGGAAACGTCTTCTCCGAGTACGGCTTTACAGAGGCAAAGAATCTCTTCTGCCATCCGATTCTTCTTTTCCAATTCCGGGCAGAAAGAGGCCCCTTCATCGGGATAAACAGTCACGGTCTTACCATCATAAAGGACTTCAGCACGATCAAAACGCACCCGATAGGTAGCTCGGAAGGGACAGGTATCCGCTTCGTCCCAAGAGCCGTAAGCTTTAATAATCGTCCCATTGCCATAGTCAAATCGGCTATCAACCACTTGCCATTTTGTCTGCCGTTCGGTTGCAATGGCGGAAACCGATTTCGGCTCCCCAAACAAAAAGCGAACCATATCCACGTCGTGAATATGCATATCCGTAATGCAACCGCCGCTCCGTTCGGTGTCCTGGAACCATTTTTGGAATCCCCACCGGGGCAAGGGGGATAATCGTTCGAGATTCACATAACGCACACCACCGTACTTCCCGGATTCCATCAGGTCTTTCAGATAAAGATAGACCGGTTCAAACCGGAGGCACTGACCAATCATCAGCTTTTTCCCGGATTCTTCCGAAGCGGAAATCATACGTTGGCACGATTCGCTATTCAGAGACATCGGTTTTTCGCACAAAACGTGGCAACCGGAACGAAGCATCTTTACCACATATTCTTCGTGCAAAAAAGAAGGAAGACAAATGTCCACAACGTCAGGTTGTTCCTTTTCCAGCATTTCCACATCATCGGTGTATGTATTGATTCCTTGAAGGTCCGGGCCACCCTTGCCGCCGAGGTTGGTAGTCTGCGCTTTTTCAAACTGGGAAGCGTCGCAATCACAGACTGCAACCAATTCCACGGGAGCTCCTTCCGACTTCAATTGGCGATAGGCACTCAGGTGCGAACGGGCGATTCCGCCGAAGCCAAGCATACAGACTCTTACTTTTTTCATTGCAGTTCCTCCAATTTTTTACTCGAAAAACTCCTTTTGCCAAGCAGTCTTCCGTCCGCTTGGCTGTCCCTTTCGGGGAAAGGAGTGTTTGTGTCAATAGGGCTTGATTTTTCCCTAAAAATATTGTATAATAGAATCGACGATTTGTCAATCCCCTTTTTGCTCATTTTTATAACAATATTGCTTTTTGGAGTGTTTTATGCAAAGGTACGAGACACATAAAATGAAAAACCCACAGGTTCCGTTTATTGCCCATCAAATGAAACAACGGCCGAACCATAACACTTGTATCGGGAACTGGCACGAAAACATTGAGATCATTTTAATCACCCAAGGGGAAGGCCGGTTTCAGAACGGCGAAGTTTCCCTTCAAGTAAAACCAGGGGATACAATACTCATTGACCAAAACCGCCTTCATACCATTCCTGCAGGAGAATCGCTTGATTACCTTTGCATTATCCCCGACCGTTCTTTTTTTCTGGAAAACCATTTAGATACCAACGATATTCATTTCCTCCCAATGATCCGGGACGATTACGTAACACATTTAATTGAGACCTTTGTGAAAGAATATTTTGAACAAGACACTCCCTTTCGGATTCAGGCATTACGGGCGTATGCTCTGGAATTGATAACCGTATTATGCCGAAAATACAGTCAAACAGACGAAAAATCACAATCAGACACCCGACTTCAATCTGCAATAAAGCAGGCAATTGGGAAAATTCGTTCCGAGAGCAACCAACCGTTATCTTTGGATGAAATTGCAAATTTCGTAGGAATGAGCAAGTATTATTTTGCCCGTCAATTTCATCGCATCACGGGGTATTCCGTATTCTCTTATCTTAACCTGGTTCGGTGCGAAAATGCAAAAATTTTACTGTCTCAACCTCAACTTTCCATTGGTGAAATCTCCGCAACCTGCGGATTTTCCGACCAATCCTATTTTGCAAAAACGTTTCGAAACTACACCGGAAAAACACCGACGGAATACCGAAATCAGTCATTTTTGAAACACCGGGAAGATACGAAGGCAAAAGAAGAAAAAAAATCGGCCGACTGACACAAAAAAATTGCAAACAACTCTTGACAAATTTCTCCAAAAGGTATATAATATAGAGTGTGCTTTTCGGCACGGGCGGTTTTGAATGAATTTCAAAACTGCCGGACATACTTTTACGTGTATCACCTTGTTTAATTCTGGATACAAAAGGACGGAAAAATTTATGAACAACAAAGAACGCAGAGTAGGAACGGTTTCACGAGGAATTCGCTGTCCCATTATCCGCGAAGGCGACGACTTAGCAACACTGGTTACCGAGAGTGTGTTGGAAGCCGCCGAAATCGAAGGATTTGAGCTGCGGGACAGAGACGTTATCGCTATGACCGAATCCATCGTTGCCCGAGCTCAGGGGAACTACGCCAGCGTAGACAACATCGCCGCCGACGTAAAAGCAAAATTGGGCGGAGAAACCGTTGGGGTCATTTTCCCCATTCTTTCTCGGAACCGATTTGCGATTTGCCTGAGAGGAATTGCAAAGGGCGTAAAGAAAGTCGTTCTGATGCTCAGTTATCCTTCCGACGAAGTCGGCAACGAATTGGTCAGCCTAGATAAAATCGACGAAGCGGGAATCAATCCTTACAGCGACGTTCTTACCGAAGAAAAATACCGGGAACTGTTCGGCGAAAACAAGCACGAATTTACCGGCGTGGACTACGTTCAATACTACGGCGACCTGATTCGTGAAATGGGTGCAGAAGCAGAAATCATTTTTGCAAATCAGGCGAAAACCATCCTCAATTACACGGATTGCGTTCTGACCTGCGATATTCATACCCGCGCCCGCACCAAACGAATCTTGTTGGAAAACGGTGCAAAGGTAGTTTGCGGCCTGGATGATATTATGAACGCACCGGTCAATGGCAGCGGATGCAATGAACGGTACGGCCTTCTCGGTTCCAACAAATCCACCGAAGATAAGATTAAACTTTTCCCCCGGGAATGTAAAGATCTGGTCTTGGACATCCAAAAACGTGTCCTGGATGCCACCGGAAAACACGTGGAAGTTATGGTTTACGGTGACGGTGCGTTTAAAGACCCCCAAGGAAAGATTTGGGAATTGGCAGACCCCGTCGTCTCCCCCGCCTTTACCGACGGTTTGATTGGAACTCCCAACGAACTGAAATTGAAATATTTAGCCGACAACGACTATAAAGACCTGTCCGGTGAAGAATTGAAAAAAGCCATCTCTGACAGTATTAAAGCAAAAGATGGCAGCAGTTTGGTTGGCAATATGGCAGCACAAGGAACGACCCCCCGCCAGTTAACCGACCTTATCGGGTCCCTCTGTGACCTGACCAGCGGTTCCGGAGACAAAGGTACGCCCGTCGTTTTGGTTCAAGGTTATTTTGACAATTACACCAACTGATTTGCACATAGGGAGAAATAGAATATGGATACAAACAAACGTCCCGAAACAATGGCTCGGATTACCACAAAAGAACTGGCAGATGCCTTTATTGCGGAACAAGTAAAGGAGATTCAAGCTCAGGTCGGAGACAAAAAAGTCCTCTTGGCCCTTTCCGGAGGAGTTGACTCTTCCGTTGTTGCAGCTCTCTTGATCAAGGCTATCGGAAAACAATTGGTCTGCGTTCACGTGAACCACGGCCTGATGCGAAAAGATGAATCGGAAAACGTTATTAAACTGTTTCAAGACGGTCTGAATGCAAACCTTATCTACGTAGATGCCACCGACCGGTTTTTGAACCTGTTGGCCGGCGTTTCCGATCCGGAGAGAAAACGTAAAATTATCGGAAAGGAATTTATCGAAGTTTTCGCTGACGAAGCGCGGAAATTAGAAGGAATTTCCTATCTTGCACAGGGGACCATTTATCCTGACATCCTGGAATCCATCAAGCAAGCGGAAGGTAAAAAAGCCGTCAAATCCCACCACAACGTGGGTGGTTTGCCGGAGGATCTGCAATTTGAATTGGTAGAACCTATCAAACTGCTTTTCAAAGATGAAGTTCGCGTCGTCGGTGAAGCACTCGGACTTCCCCACGCAATGGTCTACCGTCAACCGTTCCCCGGTCCCGGTCTGGGAGTTCGCTGTCTCGGTGCCATCACCCGTGACCGCCTCCACGCCTTACGGGAAGCAGATGCAATTCTGCGGGAAGAATTTGATACTTGCGGTCTGAACGAAAAGGTTTGGCAGTATTTTATCGTTGTTCCCGACATTAAGAGCGTGGGTGTGCGGGATGAAAGCCGCTACGAAGGTTGGCCCGCCATCATCCGTGCCGTTAACACCACCGATGCAATGTCCGCAACCATCGAAGAAATTCCCTATGAGGTTCTTCATAAAATTACAAATCGCATCACCCACGAAGTCGACGGCATCAACCGCGTCTTGTTCGACCTGACGCCCAAGCCTGTCGGAACCATCGAGTGGGAATAACCCTACACCTCTGAAAACCTCTGATTTCAAGGGATTTTACAGTTCTCGTTTTGCTATTGACAGCAATATGACAGCAAAAAAATATTGAGGATGCTCTGCTTTTTACGGCAGGGCATCTTTTTTGCCTATTAGGCGATTTCTTCGTTAATAAATCCGTCAATGTATCTTTCAACACATTCTTCAATATAGCCATTAATAAAAAGTTCTATTTCCCATTCGTTGCTTACAAGGTTGACACCTATCATAAGTTCTCTAATGCCATATCTCTTGTGATATAGATATAATTCTGTTTCACTTTTACTGTTATGTACTTCTACACAGAAGCCGTCGTATTGTCCGTGTAATTCGTAAACCATTACCATATTTCGACACCTATAGCAAGCTATTTACGTCATAACGTTCAAACTTTTTATTACAAAAACCATATGTACTTGTAAGTCTTTTCACTTTATGATATAATACATTATGGTAGAAAGGGAGTGTTGTAATTCGGAAAAAACCTTCATACAACGTCCCCTATCGCAACGAAATTACACACCAATCCTAAAATACAATTTCAGGAGTCTTGTACTTATGGCAGGGAATGTTTTACAGTATCATCTGGATTTAGGGGGCGGAAGCCTTTTGCAAATCGCCAACCGAAGTCGTACGCAGATGATGTCATATATCATCGATTGTCCGGAGGGCGGAACCATCGTTATTGACGGTGGTATGTATTGCGATGAAGATGCGGACAATTTATACTGTGAACTGCAAAAAAGAGGGAAAAAAGTAGATTATTGGTTTTTCACTCATTGTCACGTAGAACCATTATGGTGCGTGGCTAAAATTAGCGGAACGGGACACTTTTGATGTTGATATCGAAAAGCTTTGCTTTAACTTTCCGTCCCAAGAGTGGCTCTTAACCAAAGAAGACAGAAAATACACGGAGATGTTTTTTTCTCTTCTGGAAAAGAAACAGTTTAATATCGTAACTCCTCGTTACCAGGATTCTTATTTATGCGGTGGGATTCGCATTGAAATTCTTAATGAGCCTATCCACTACCAAAATTACCGCAGTATCAATCCGACTGGGATCATATTAAAGGTGCATTTTCCAAAGCAAAGCGTACTGTTTCTTGGAGATTATGACGTAGATGCGGAAAAAGATTTCAGGACGTATTTCTCGGTAGAAAAGCTTCAATGTGATATCGTGCAAATGGCTCATCACGGTCAAGAAGGGGTCAGCTATGACTTTTATAAGGACATTTCACCGAAATATTGCCTCTACCCCACTCCAAATTGGCTTTGGGAAAATAACGTAGGCAGCAGGGGCGGACCTGAGACAAGGGGGCAAGGACATTTTTATACCTTCGAAACCCGACTATGGATGGCTGAAATGAAGGTCATACGAAGCTTTCATATGGGAGACGGTGATTGGCTTTTTCAATAAACTGCAAATAGAAGAGACCTTGTTCGAATGAACAAGGTCTCTTTTTACCAGAGAAAGGGAAACAGGCGATATTTTACGCGTTTTTTATAATCGGAATAACCTTCCAACCCTGCTTCCAATACTTCTTCTTCATTTTTAATCCGAAGAACGATTACCACAACGTAGGGGAGAAAACAGAGAAACGACCACCAAGACCCAAGAACGATTGGAATGGAGAGAAATAGCCAAACGGTAGCAGCATACATCGGATGGCGGACAATTCCGTACAGGCCGGTATCCACAACCGTCTGATGTTCCTGTACTTCGACGGTTCGGGAGAGATAAACGTTTTCTCGCATTACCTCTGCATATAACACGTAGGAAAAAAGCAAAACGATGGAAGCGACAATTACCGTCCACCGCGGAACGTCCGACCAACCGAACCGGAAATCCAATCCGGCGACGATAAATCCTGCGAAAAACAAAAGTCCGGATACGGCGACGACACTCTTTTGCGTTCCTTGATTTTCTTTTCCATTCAGTCGTTTTTTCAGCAATTCCGGAGATTTGAAGAATAAAACCGTTCCGAGTATCAGAATAGGAATAAAGAGTAAAGCCAAAAACAACCACGCATTAGGGTATAAAAAAGTCCCAGCCGGAACAAACAACAAAATGAAGACAAGAAAAATGCCTATCATAAATTTTAAAAGTGCTACCAGCGCAAGTTTCATTATATTCTCCTATTGTTTAGACGTAATCTTTGAACCAGTATAACATATTCTCCCTTTATTGTCAAGAAACGTGCTGTTACAGAGGAATCCTATTCTTGACTTTTTTTTTGAGTTATGTTATAATAAATTGCTACTTCAAAGACTCTAAGTCGAGATGAAAGGGCGTGCGTATGAGCCTTCTTGTCGATAAACGGAATTACGGCATCGACCTTTTACGTATCTGTTCGATGCTGATGGTCGTCTTGCTGCACGTATTGGGAGCAGGCGGCATTTTGGGCGGTGCCGAAAAGCTGTCCTTAAACTATGAAATTGCTTGGCTGTTGGAAACGGCGGCCTACTGTGCAGTAAATTGTTATGCACTGATTTCCGGCTACGTAGGTCATAAAAGCACGCAAAAATTTGCAAACATTGGCTTATTGTGGCTTCAAGTTGTCCTTTGTTCGGTGGGAATTCATCTGATTTTTGCATTGATAAATCCGGGGAATATCGACGGAATCACACTTCTGAGAGCCTTTTTCCCGGTGATTAACAATTACGCTTGGTATTTTACCTGCTACGTTGCATTGTTCTTTTTGATGCCATTGCTGAATCACGCCATCAACACAATGACCGAGGGACATTTGAAAGGTTTATGCGGCAGTATTTTGGGACTTTCGGTGCTTGCGACGGTTTCGATGCAGGATATTTTTCAGCTAAACGACGGATATAGCGTCTTTTGGTTGTCGGCCCTGTACCTTTTGGGCGGATGTATCGGCCGGTTTGGGTGGTTTCAGAATACGAAAAAATGGATTTTGATTTTGACTTACGTTGCGTGCGTCATTGGGTCTTGGGGTGCAAAATTTGCATTGGAAACCTGGAATTTTCCGGCACTAAAACAAGTTACCTATCCGGATATGCTTATCCGCTATAAATCCCCCTCGATTTTAATTGCGGCAGTATGTTTGTTACTCCTCTTTTCTCAAATCAAAGTCTCTAATTTCTGGCGGTTTTTAACTCGCTTCTTTGCCCCCACCGCTTTTGGTGTCTACATCATCCATATGCACCCCCAACTGTGGAGTCGGTTCGTCGTAGGCAAATTTGCCGGGTTTTCGCAAGATTCTGCGGGTATGATGCTGATAAAAACCTTAGCGGTAACACTCATTATTTACCTTGTGGGGTCTCTTTTAGACTATTTACGTTATCTGCTGTTCCGGGGGCTGAAACTCAAAGAATTGTTGCAACGTGCAGAAATGCGAATCAAAGAACGGAAGTGAACGCTCTTATATGAAGGAATTTTACAAAAAACACCGCGAAGTAATTTCGTATTTTTTATACGGAGCCGGCACGTCGGTAATCAACGTGGTCTTATACGCCGTATTGGTGGATTTTATCGGAATCACCGCAAGTAACGCCGTTGCGTGGGTTGGAGCCGTGATATTTGCCTTTGTCACCAACAAAATGTTCGTATTCAACAGTCGGAGTTGGGATTGGAAAACCACACTAAAAGAGGCCTCCAAATTCTTGGGAGCAAGAATTCTCTCCGGGTTGGTGGAAGTATTCTTACCCACGCTCCTGTTTTATCTGGGAATCAATTACGACTTGTTCGGAATCGAAGGATTTTTGGCAAAAATCATCGTCAGCATCGTCGTCATTATAATGAATTATATTTTGAGTAAAAAACTTGTTTTTCACAAATAAAAAATCGCAGAAGATTCGTCTTCTGCGATTATTTATTATTGTGCAATTTTCTTTAAGTAACAGAACAATTCTTCAAATCCGCCGTGAGTCCATTGATTGATATCTTCCCCGGCCTTATTGATCAGGTTGTCCGTAAGCAGAAAGGTCTTCATTCCCAACCGTTCTGCAATCATATCTTCCCCGACGTCATTACCCACCATCAAAACTTCTTCGGGGAAAAGATGAAGATGGTCGAGGATTTCCTGATAATACTTGGGATTGGGCTTGCAGTAAGAAGAATTTTCGTAAACGGTATAATACGCAAAATCATTGATGTCAAGACCTGCCCAACGCACTCGACTTTCAGTAGCTACCGAAGGAAAAATCGGATTTGTTGCAAGAACGGGCGTCAACCCCAACTCCTTCACCAATGCAATTGCCTTAGCGGCGTTTGGATTAAAACCACAGTCGGTTTGTACTTGCTGAAACTCATTGGCGTAGTATTCGTCGAGGGTTTTGACGTGATTCAAAACATCTTCGCCACACAAAGCCGGAAAAACCTTCCAAAACCGCTCTTCATTGGTGCAGGTCCCGTCGTTTTTTATCATCGCTTCCGTGCCACCCCAAATTCCCTTGACCAGTGCATCGGGATGATAGCCGTAGGGGGCCATTTTTTTGCACAGCCGACCAAAATACCCTTGTATAAATGTTTCTTGTTCCATCGGGAGCAGAGTTCCGTCTAAATCAAAAAAAACCGCTTTTAACCTCATTATAAATCCTTTCGCGTGATTAAAATCAAATTTTGTGGGTGATACTGAGAACAATCCCACCGGATACATATCAAACAAAGGCGGTAATTTCAATGAAGAAATACTTGATTCCGGTGGCGGCGTTAGTTCTTATCGGGGGAATCCTTCTCCCCGGATTTTTCCAAAAAAAAGAAGAAAAACAGGCAATGGAAACGGTTATTCGACTTCACGTACGGGCCGCAGACAACAGTGAAGAAGAACAAGCGTTAAAGTTGAAAGTTCGGGATGAAATTCTGCAACAAACCACAGATATTTTGAAAGACTGTGAAGAAAAAGAAAAAGCAAAAAATATCTTAGAAGAAAATCTTCCTTTGCTGGAACAGGCTGGAAAAAATGCCGTTCTGACCGAAGGAAAAAACCATTCCGTTTCCGTATCCCTTCAACGGGAAACCTTTGAATACCGGGAGTACGACGGATTCTTTCTGCCGGAAGGGGAATACGATTCTTTGGTAGTAACCATCGGCCCGGGAGAAGGTAAAAACTGGTGGTGTGTAGTCTTCCCCGCCGCCTGCTATATGGGAGCGGCAGAAGTGGAAACCGACGAAGAAAAAATGCCGTCCTGTTTTCAGTTGGCAAAAACACCTGCCAAAAACGTTACGGTAAAGTTTTGGCTTTGGGAGAAAATCAAAACCCTTTTTGATTAAAAGGAATAACTTTCGTAAGAATACTCCCCGGGTTTTGAATCTGCAACTTCCATTAAAATTTCGTAAAAATGAGCGGAAGATTCAAAGGCTTTTTTAACATCGGGAATAAAATCCCGGGTCTGCAAAATTTCCGTATCGTATCGCTTTGCCACCAAATAGAAATTCTTATAGGTAAACCATTCTTCTAATCCTTTGGGGGCACCGTCTTTGGGCTTCTTATAACATTCTCCGGAGACGTACAATCCCCCTTCTGCGGCCTTTTGAACGGCTTTTTTGAAATCGTTTGGACAATCGGAAATGTAATCCCGAAATTTGCGAAGATAGGCGGGAGACATATCCAAAAAGGCCAGACCATATTGGAAAGAATCGGGCAAAACCTCAAAGAAATAGGCGGGGATATCCCAGCGGTCCAGGGCGGGTTTAAAGGAAAGCCAGACGTTGTTTCGGTACAGCGTTTTATCGTGAGTAAACCGGGTATCTCTTCTGGCACGGGAAATGCAACGGCGGGGTTCGATGATAATGCGGTCATCCACCTTGCGGGCGGTCTCCCCTAATTCCAACGTCAACTCCCCAAAGGGGTCTTTCACCAACCGTTTATATTCCGGCTTATGAGCATCGTACCAAGCCTTACTGTCACGGTTTCGCAACTCCACCATAAAGGCTTGCATTTCGGCAGGAATCCCTTCAAACATCGTCGTTTCTCCTTTTTATTTTCCAATATTATACCATAGTTTCTCCGAAAAGTCAATAAAAAACCGTCCCTCACGGAGAGACGGTTTTTATTGTTGCAGTTAATTACTTGGACAGACGGGCTTCGAAAGCATCCAGCTGATTCCAAAGTTCTTTGGGCATACGGTTTCCGACCGCATCGATCTTGTTGTAGAATTCACGCAGACCCTTGGCATCTTCCAGCCACAGGTCGTTATCCACAGACAAAAGACCCTTAACGGTATCCAGGTCGATATCCAAACCTTCGATGTTGATATCTTCGGGCTTAGGCATATAACCGATGGGAGTTTCCACGGCATCCACAGCACCGTCGCAACGAGCGAGAATCCACATAAGAACCCGCATATTGTCGCCGAATCCGGGCCAGATGAAGTGACCTTCGTCATCGGTACGGAACCAGTTGACGTTGAAAATCTTAGGAGCCTTGGGAATCTTAGTGCCCATATTCAGCCAGTGAGCAAAGTAATCGCCCATATTGTAGCCGCAGAAGGGCAACATTGCCATAGGATCGCGGCGAACTACACCAACGGCACCGGCAGCGGCGGCGGTGGTTTCGGAAGCCATAGCAGAACCTACGAATACACCGTGGTTCCAATCAAAGGATTGGTAAACCAGGGGAGCAGTCTTCGCACGACGGCCACCAAAGACGATAGCATCAATGGGAACACCGGCGGGATTGTTAAATTCTTTGGAAACACAGGGGCAGTTTTCCGCAAGAGCGGTGAAGCGAGAGTTGGGATGCGCACCCTTTTCGGTAGCGGTATCGCAACTCCAAGGATTGCCCTTCCAATCAATGGCATTCTTCGGAGGATTCTTATCCAGACCTTCCCACCAAACGGTATTGGTGTCCAGGTTATGAAGAACGTTGGTGAAGATGGTATCACGCTGGGTGGTGTACAGAGCGTTGGGATTGGACTTCAAGTTGGTACCGGGAGCAACGCCGAAGAATCCGTTTTCGGGGTTGACAGCCCACAAACGACCGTCAGGACCGATGCGGAGCCAAGCGATGTCATCACCCACACACCAAACTTTGTATCCCTTTTCACGGTACAGAGCGGGAGGAATGAGCATTGCCAGATTGGTCTTACCGCAAGCAGAGGGGAATGCGGCAGAAATATAACGGATCTCACCCTGGGGATTTTCGATACCCAGAATCAGCATATGCTCTGCAAGCCAGCCTTCGTTATGAGCCAAATAAGAAGCGATACGCAAAGCGAAGCACTTCTTACCCAGAAGAACGTTTCCGCCGTAACCGGAGTTTACGGACATAATGGTATTGTCTTCGGGGAAGTGGACGATATAACGGTTTTCTTCATCGATATCTTTACGAGCGTGCAGACCTTTGATAAAGTCGGGAGAATCACCGAGAGCATCGATAACTTCCTTACCGGCACGGGTCATAATGAGCATATTCAGAACGACGTAAATGGAGTCGGTCAGTTCAATACCGATTTTCGCAAAGGGAGAACCGACAACGGACATAGAATAAGGGATAACGTACATCGTTCTGCCCTTATAAGAATCCTTATAAAGAGCGTTCAGTTTGGCGTACATTTCCTGAGGGTCACACCAGTTATTGGTCGCACCGGCATCTTCCTTCTTGGAGGTGCAGATGAAGGTACGGTTTTCCACACGGGCAACGTCGTTGATGGCGGTGCGGTGCAGATAGCAGTTGGGCAGTTTTTCCTGATCGAGCTTCACCAATTCGCCGGTAGAGCAAGCTTCGGCACGGAGAGCTTCGGTCTGTTCCTCACTGCCGTCAATCCAGACAACATTGTCGGGGTTGACCAGGGCCTTGACTTCGTCGATCCATTGAAGGACCGCTTTGTTGTTGGTCATAATTGTCACCTTTCTCTTTCTCTTCGCAGACCTTCGGTCGGCAAAAGAACGTATTTTTACAATATTCCAATGCAGTATAGCATATTTTTTCCAGTTTTGCAAGAGTTATGAAGAAAATTTACAAAATATTTCCGAATTTTCACACAAAAAACACAAGATTAGGTTATAATAGTAAAAACAAGACGGATTTTCCGGGAGGACGAAGAAAATGCAACAGAAAATCAACGAACTGACGGAGCGATTGAATTACTATTCGACGAAGTATTACGTGGAAGACGCCCCGGTGGTGAGTGACTATGAATACGATATGCTGTTACGGGAACTGAAAGACCTGGAAGAACAGTTTCCCCAATTTCGCCGTCCCGATTCCCCCACCGTCCGGGTTGGCGGTGCGGTGCTGAAAGAATTTCAGGAGGTCCGCCACGAAGTTCCGATGGAAAGCCTGCAAGACGCTTTCAGTAAAGAAGAAATTCGAGAATTTGGAAAACGCATCAAAGATGCCTATCCCCAAGCAAAATTCGTGGTAGAATTAAAAATCGACGGCCTATCCGTGGAAGCGGAATATATCGACGGTCAGTTTTTAAGAGGAGCTACCCGTGGAGACGGTCTTACGGGAGAAGACATTACCGAAAATCTGAAAACCGTCAAAGCCCTGCCCCTTTCCATTCAAAACGCACCCCATCGGCTTATCGTCCGCGGAGAAGTGTATATGCAAAAAAAGGCTTTTGCGGAATTAAATCTCCGCCGGGAAGAAAACGGAGAGTCGCTGTTTGCCAATCCTCGAAATGCGGCGGCCGGTTCTTTACGGCAGTTGGACAGCAAGGTAACGGCAACTCGAAATCTGAGCATTTTTATATTTAATCTTCAATTGTGCGAAGGCCGGGAATTCTCATCTCATAAAGAAACGTTGGTGGCATTGAAAGAATACGGGTTTCCCGTCAGTCCCCGGCATAAAGTTTTCGATACCATCGACGAGGCCTGGGCGGAAGTTCTGGCGTTGGGGGAAGAACGGTCTTCCCTGCCCTTTGACATTGACGGAGCAGTCATTAAAGTGGACGACCTTGGAATGCGGAGGGAAATCGGGTCTACTTCAAAATTCCCCAAGTGGGCCATCGCATTTAAATATCCCCCGGAAGAAAAAGAAACGGTTTTGCGGGAGATTCGCATCAACGTAGGCCGCACGGGAGTCCTTACGCCTTTGGCAGTTTTTGACCCTGTTTTTCTGGCCGGCTCTACGGTGGAAAAGGCAACCCTCCATAACAAGGAAATGATTGCGGAAAAGGATATCCGCATCGGTGATACGGTTATCGTGCATAAAGCCGGGGACATCATCCCGGAAATCGTGCGTTCGGTTCCCGAAAAACGCCCGGAAAATACGGTAGCCTTTGAAATGCCCGCCCACTGTCCCGTATGCGGGAGCAGTTTGGTCTGCGAAGGTCCGGTTACCCGGTGCGACAACAGTGAATGTCCGGCTCAATTGACTCAAAATATCATTCATTTCGTTTCCCGGGATGCAATGGACATCGACGGAATGGGAACAAGCATTGTGGAAGTATTCATTGAAAAAGGATTGATTACGTCTGCGGCAGATCTGTATCGGTTAAACAAAGACGAAATTGCAAAAATCGACCGATTCGGAGAAAAATCCGCAGAAAATCTGCTTCGGTCGGTGGAAGAAAGCCGCAACCGAGGGCTTGACCGACTGATTTATGCCCTGGGAATCCGGCAAGTGGGACAAAAGGCCGGAAAAATTCTGGCAAAGAAGTTCAGGACCTTGGATAATCTTTCCAAGGCTACGGAAGATGAGCTTTGCCAAACCGAAGACGTTGGACCTGTGACTGCCCGTTATATCCGGGAATATTTCAGCAATCCGAAAAATTTGGAATATATCGAACATTTACGTCAGGCCGGATTGAACTTTGAAGACAGCACCGAAGCCGGCGGAACGAAATTTGAAGGACTTACCTTTGTTCTCACCGGAACGCTTCCCACCTATAAACGGGACGAGGCGGCGGCATTGATTGAACAGGAAGGGGGCAAGGTTGCCGGCTCCGTATCCAAAAAGACCAGCTACGTGGTGGCCGGCGAAGAAGCCGGTTCCAAACTCACGAAGGCTCAGACTTTGGGAATTCCCGTGATAGACGAAGCGAAATTGAAGGAGATGTTGGGAATCCTGTAAGATGTTACAAACTGTTCAAAGTTTTACCCACATTTTTTCAGAATATTTCGCTATAATAATGTGTTGGAAAACAATAATATTTCTATAAATGAAAGGACGTACTTAGTATGAAAAAAGTCATCGTTGAAACTTCCGCAAGACATATCCACGTTTCCGCTGCCGACCTGGCGGTTCTCTTCGGAGCGGACCACAAATTAACCAATAAAAAAGACCTGTCTCAGCCCGGGCAATTTGCCTGTGAAGAAAAAGTTATCGTCCGCGGTCCCAAAGGCGAATTGAAAATGTCCATTCTCGGTCCCGAACGGAAAGAAACCCAAGTAGAAGTTTCTTTCACCGATGCCCGTACTCTGGGCGTTGTTGCTCCTATCCGGGAATCCGGTGATATTGCCGGCTCTGCCGCCTGCACCGTGGTCGGTCCTTGCGGAGAAGTGGAACTGAAAGAAGGCGTTATCGTTGCAAAGCGTCACATCCACTTGACTCCCGAAGTCGCCGCTGAATTCGGCGTTTGCGACAAACAGATCGTTTCCGTTAAAGTTGACACCGACGGCCGTTCTTTGATTTTCGGCGACGTTATCTGCCGGGTCAACGCCACCTATGCCCCCGCAATGCACATCGACACCGATGAGGCCAACGCCGCCGCAATGAAGGGCGTTGTCGAAGGGGAAATCATTCTTTAATTGAAAGGCTGACACAATGTTCGTATACGCAGACAATGCCGCAACCACTCGAATCGACCCCGACGTCGTACAGGCAATGATGCCTGCTTTCGGGGAATTGTACGGAAATCCCAGCACCATCTATTCCAAAGGACGCGAAGCCCGGGAAGCGGTGGACAAGGCTCGGGAACAGGTGGCAAAAGCCATTAACTGCCGTGCTACGGAAGTCTATTTTACTTCCTGCGGAACGGAATCCGACAACTGGGCCATTCGAGGCATTGCCAAGCATTACGCCGCGAAAAAAGGCAAACACATCATCTCCACCAATATTGAACACCACGCTGTTTTCGAATGTTTAAAAGCATTGGAAAAAGAAGGGTTTGAAGTCACCTATCTTCCGGTAAACGAAGAAGGATTTATTACCGTTGAACAGGTCAAAGAGGCTCTGCGGCCCGACACAGTCCTGGTGACGGTAATGATGGCAAATAACGAAATCGGCTCTATTCAGCCCATTGAGGAAATTGCAAAGGTCGTAAAAGAACACGGTGCGTATATGCATACCGATGCCGTGCAGGCAGTGGGGCATATTCCCGTAGACGTTCAAACGTTGGGAGTAGACTTACTGAGTTTATCCGGTCATAAATTTCACGCCCCCAAGGGAGTCGGGGCACTGTACGTCCGCAGAGGCGTTCTGCCCGACAATCTGATGCAGGGCGGCGGTCAAGAACGGAACCGCAGACCCGGAACGGAAAATATTGCCGGAATTCTTGGGCTGGGTGCCGCCATCGAAAAGGCTACGAAGAATCTGGACCGGGATATGGAACACGTTTCTGCTCTTCGGGACCGGTTGATTGCCGGAATCGTTGAAACGATTCCCTGTTGCAAAATCAACACCCCCTCTCACCACCGATTGCCGGGAACGGTCAACGTTTCGGTGAAGTATGTCGAAGGAGAATCGATGCTTCTTCTGCTGGATATGAACGGCATTTGTGCCACCTCCGGTTCGGCCTGTGCCTCGGGAGATTTAGACCCCTCCCACGTACTGCTTGCCATCGGTCTTCCCCACGAAATTGCCCACGGTTCGGTCCGATTCAGTTTTTCTGCGGAAAACACCGTGGAAGAAATTGATTATATTTTGGACGTCTTCCCCAAAATCGCGCAGCGCCTCAGAGAAATGTCTCCCCTGTGGGAAGAAGCAATGAAAAACGAAAACTGACCCCGAAAGGATTTTGTATGATTTACAGTACCAAAGTTATGGACCATTTCTCCAATCCCCGGAACGTAGGGGAAATTCCCAATGCCGACGGCGTAGGAGAAGTTGGAAATCCCAAATGCGGCGATATTATGAAAATCTATCTGAAAATAGACCACGATATTATCACCGACGTAAAATTTAAGACCTTTGGTTGCGGTGCAGCCGTGGCAACGTCCTCGATGGCTACCGAACTAATTAAAGGAAAACCCATCCGGGAAGCGTTGCAAGTGACCAACAAAGCCGTGGTAGAAGCCCTGGACGGTCTTCCCGCGGTGAAAATCCACTGCTCCGTTTTGGCGGAAGAAGCGGTCCACGCCGCAATTTCCGATTATTTGGTCAAACAAGGGAAAAATCCCGAAGATTACGGCGTAAAGACGCCCCATTGTGAGGGGTCTTGCAGTTGCTGTGACCATTGCGGAGAATGAGTAAGCGTGTTTTAGTCGGATTGAGCGGCGGTGTTGACAGTGCGTTGACCGCCGCCCTTTTGCAACGGGACGGTTTTTTAGTGACCGGACTTTACTGTATTATGCACGATGCAGACGCTACGGGACTTGAAGATGCCCAAAAAGTAGCGGACCATCTTGGAGTCGAACTGCATACGGCTGATTTGCGGAAACGGTTTGACGAAACCGTCGTTGCCGACTTTTTGAACTGCTACGCACACGCCCGGACTCCGAATCCTTGTATCGTCTGCAACCCCTTGGTAAAATTCCGGGGACTGTGTAAAAAGGCCGACGAACTTGGGATTGAAACGGTAGCTACGGGCCATTACGCTCAAATTGCCCAGAGAGACGGTAGATACTGTGTCAGATCCGTAGCGGATAAAGACCAATCGTATATGCTCTACCGATTGGGGCAAGACCAATTAAAACGCATTCTTTTCCCTTTGGGAAACAGCAAGAAGGAAGAAAATCGGGAATTAGCAAAAGCCTTGAATTTGCCCGTGTTTCAGAAGCCGGACAGCCAGGACATCTGTTTTATCAAGGGCGAATCCTACGTAGATTACATTGAAAAACGGTTGGGCGTATTCCCAGAAGGAGATTTTTGGCTGAAAGACGAGGACCGTCCCGTAGGCCGCCACAAGGGATTGATCCGCTACACGGTAGGCCAGCGGAAAAATCTGGGAATTTCCTTGGGAACTCCGGTATACGTATCAAAATTGGATGGCAAGAATAACCGCGTGATCCTTTCCAAAACCGACGTTGTAGATGCGCGGAAAATCCAGGTTTCCGCTCCGGTCTTTCAAGGGTTAAGCCCTGACTGCACTCATTTTGAAGCAGAAGCAAAAATCCGCTTTTCTGCAAGGACAGCGGCCTGCACCGTTATCGCAAAAGACGGCTTGCTTCACGCCGTTTTTGAGGAACCGCAACGGGCTGCTACCCCCGGACAGTCTGCCGTATTTTACGACAAAGACGGAAACGTTCTATGCGGCGGATTTATTTTGTAAAACCATAAAAAACAACCCCCGAAGACACTTTATCTTCGGGGGTATTGTATTGCTCTTTTTGATTAGTCTGCTTGGGTAAGAGTTATTGTGGCACGAGCAACGGTAGAAACACGGTCCACGTCTCCCGTGGGAGTCCCGTTGATCGTCAAGGTAAATTCTGCCTTGGGGGCGTTGGCAACAGATGTGTCTTCGGCAGTTGCAAGAACTTCTTCTGCCGATTCGGGAGTAACTAAGAGTTGGTCGTCCGCATCTTGGTCAGCCACGGTCAAAGTGGCTTTCACTCCGGCGTTGGAATGGTTGACCACGGTGACTTTCAAATCCCGGTCGAGCCACTTAGCATCTTCCACGCCTTCGAAGGTGTGGTTCGTGGGATTCCAGGTGCCTTCCTTTCCGCCGACGTACTCAAAGGCCACGTCGTCATTTTCCCAGGTAATATCCAGGGAATAAACTTTATCGGCGGGGGTCAATTCCGTATATTGCACTGTCAAATCCTTTTGCTCGGATTTCAGTTCATCGGAAGATTCAGAAACAATGGAGTACTGATCCAAGACCAGACCGTTCACCTGCTTGGTCGTAACGGTCAGTCGGTCATTTTCCACCGTAACGAAGGTATATGCGGGCTGTGTAGCAGTGGGAGTAATGGTCGTAAACATCTCCTCTACCTGCTTAGCATCTCCGGTGCCGTCGTGATTCAAAGCAGTAGAACCGATGGTAGCATAGATGGTTCCCGTTCCTTTGGGAATGGTATCCGTAAGGGACTTGGTAACAATCTGACCGTTTTTCATCGGATACGTCCGGGTAACCAGATGAGAATGTCCTTGCAGAACCAAATCCACACCATAGCCTTCAATCACGTCATAAAGCCAAGGTCTGCTTTCCGTACCGCCCAGGCGATGGTATACCGGTTCGTGGAAGAGCATTACCGTCCATTCAGCATCCTGATTGGCCTGCAAGTCATTGATAAGCCACTGACGTTGTGCTTCAATAAGATATTCATCCTGACCGTTGTAACTACCGGTATTCAAAACGATGAAATGTGCATTACCGTAATCGTAAGAATAGATGGTTTCATCAATATGCTCAATGACGTTCAACAAATCGGAATTGGTGATTTTATCAATTTGGGTCTGGTCTAATGCGGAGCTTCCTCCATTGTCGGGATGATTGAAATGGTAATCAAAATAGAAGGGATTTCCATAGGTCCAAGTATCGTGATTTCCCAACGTCGCAAAATGGGGCGTGGATGCTCCGTGCTCACCCAAAGTTTTGAAATACATATTCCAAAGAGCTTTATCTCCCCCGGTCTCTACCACGTCACCGGCGTGAAGGATGAAGGCAGGATCGGAATTCTCTGCAAAAGCGGCATCAAACGCGGCTTTTGCAAACATAAAGCCCTTGTCAGCGGACGTCAGTCCACTCCAAGTTTTACCTTGCGTATCCCCTACGGCAAGGAACGTAAATTCAGTTTCGTTCCCGGAAGCAGTCTTAAAGGTATAGACCTTGCTCCAATCATCGGTTTCATTTTGACTGTTTTTCTTGCCGATGCGATATTCGTAGGTGGTATTCGCCGCAAGACCGGTAATATCACACTTGAAATAATCTTCATCCGCAGTTTCAATGGACTCAACTTCTTGAACGGCATCTACCGTTGTCCAATCATTGGTTCCGGAAACCCGATATTGCAACGCCATCCCGTCACCGTTCAAGAATTCGGTCTTGGCCGTCCAGGCAAAGGCACGGGTCGTAGCGGCATCGGAGAAGGAAGTTACCAGGTTGTAAACATTTGCTCCAAATCCGGTGGCTTGCGGCTCGGTTTCAGTCAATTGATAGCTTTGAACGGTAATTGCTTCATACCCAATCGTAGGAGCAGAAGCACCATTCGAATTGGTAGAATAGACGGAGACCGTCGTGGAACCTAAAAGGGAGGACAGGCCCTTGCGAATCATACCGCCATCCGGCAAAACAACTTCTGCGGTGACCATTTCCTGTTCCGGGTTGACCCGAATCGTTACGTTGTAATCTCCGGCAGAATAGGTCCCGGGTACGGTCTTTGCACAAAGCTTCAATGCGAGGGGGTCAATGGAAAAGACCTCGTTTGCCCCTAACTTCACCGAAACTTTTTCGGTTCCGTTATAATGAATCTTTGTTTGATATACACCCTGGTTCCCGGTGGGAATTTCCAAAACGGATGTATACAGAGATTGATTCTCTTTTGCGGTAAACTTGAAATTATCTACCGAAACAGCACCGTCTTCACAACGAAGGACCAAATTGGTCATCGATGCATTTTGAACCGCCATATCGGTGAAATCTTTGTTTGTTCTTGCACCAGAGAACAAAAGCGTTCCCTGGGCATTATAGACGGCGACAGAGAAGGTCGTCCCTTCCCATACGATTTTGCAACGAAGGGTCTGCTTTGCGTATTTCGCTTCCGTATAAGTATCGGAGTCATTGTCGGGGCATTTGACCAAACCATCGGTGCTGTTCATTTCCAATACGGTATAATATCCCCCAAAGGCTACGTACAGTGCACGAGTATAGTTCTTGGTACTCCAAAGACTTCCATCACCACTATCGGTAATATTGAAGTCAAATTCAAAGGTGTAGACCTTTCCGGAATCATATTCCCCTACGTTGGGAACGTTGGTCCAATTAAAACGGACGCTGTTTTTATCGGTCATTTTCAGAACACCGTTTTCCAACGTGGGAGCAACGGTATCTGTTTTCACCACATCTTCCAAACCCCAAAGTCCAGAAGCAGACATCGCGTCGGAGAAGGCAAAGTTTTCTTCATAAGTAGCAGAGCCGTCGGTAAAGACCAAATTATCCAGTTCCATTGCCCCATCTTCACAACGAAAAACGAAGAACTTGGAGTATTTATTCAAAGTACCATAATCATTATGTATCCGAGAACCGGTCCCTACGACCGTATCCCCGTTTTTCACGGTAGATACTACCTTTTTCTCCCCGGGAATCCATTCCACGATACAGGTGTAAACCGTATTCAACTGATACGCACTGATATCCGACCACACCTCAGGAGTGCCATTATTCCCGGTCCGAATCCCAAGGGGCTTGGGGGTAGAGCCCGTGTCGTTGGGAGTTCTGCCGCTACGCATCTCAATCTGGTTATAATATCCGGCAATACCGAAAAACAGTTCGCGGTTCATCGTTTTATCTGTGGAAGCGGCATCTTTCAGAGTTGCCATAGAGGTATTGTCCCCAAAATCCGTCACCTTCACATCGAAAGTCAGCGTGTAAGTCTTCGAGGAATCAAAGGTAAAGCCTTCCAAATTCGTCCAATTCAGGCGGACTCCATCCCCTTTTTCAAACTGTAAGCTTCCGGCGGATGCTTCGGGAGGATTCGAATCGTAGTATCCGTAATCTTCCTCGGAACCTTTGTATTCTGCCTGCCATACGTTGGTAGAATCGTAAAGAGAGTCGTCGAAAGATTCGTAATTAAAGGAATCTTCAAATAGGATTTCTTCCGTCTCCTTCGCCTTCCAGGGCAATTGTCCAAAGGTTAGCAGAGGCAAGACCAGTGCAACACAGAGAATCGCCGAAAAAATTTTTTTCATAAAAATCAACCTTTCTTTCCTCTATGGTCGGATTTATTATTTTCCATTATTATTCTACCATACAACTCTTGACAACACAAGAAATTTGGTGTATACTTTATGGCAGAAAGTTGATATTTCTTTGAAAGGACATTATATGAACGACGCTGCATTAACTCATCAAATTTACAGTTCACTGAAATCCGATTTAACGACGGCCATCCACAAAAACGGCGAAGTTTCCCGGCATTTCCACAAGAATTCGGAAATTCTTATCTGTCTGGAAGGAAATTGTATCTGTAAAATCAATGACCAGACCTATACCATTTCCGCCGGAGAAAGCATTTTCATCTGCCCAATTCAAATTCACAGTTTTTCCGTGCCCGAAGGGGGAAGCGTTCGAAGAATAACTTATCACGAACATCTGATTTTGACAATTTCCAAGCACCTTTATGGACGAGTTCCCCAAAATCCCGTTTTTCGAGCTGACCCGAAAATTCTGAATTTTTGCGAAGAACTGTTGCGCGACTTTTTTGGAACGGACAGCGGATACATAAAGTACATCAATCCCTTTGAAAAACGGATGCAGGTCAAGGGAATCCTCCACTTATTAGGAGGGGAATTTCTCCGACAAGCGGAGCTGATTCCAACGCCGAAGACCGATATTTTAGCACTGGATATCGCTCAATATATTGCGGACAACTATGAAAACGATATCTCCCTCAAAGATATTGCAATCCAAAAGGGGTATAATTATCAATATCTGTCTCGCACCTTTAACCAATATATGGAAATGAACTTTAAGCAAATGCTGAATCAATATCGGGCTCAGCAAGCTTTCAGTCTATTGCTGGATTCCGAACTCCCGGTGTCGGAAATCGGGCTTCTTTGCGGATTTCAAAGCATCCGTTCCTTTAATTCGGTATTCAAGGAAACCTTTGATGCCACGCCGACAAAAGTACGAGAACGAACGAAAAATTCAGACTACTAAACGAATGCGGCCTTGAAAATCAAGGTCGTTTTTTATAAAAAATACATATCCGCCCCATTTAAGTTATACTATAAGCACGGGGTGATATTGTAATGAAACGGTGGAAAGAACTGTTTTTGGGATTTTTGATTGGGGCTACAATGTCGGTCCCGGGAGTAAGCGGCGGTACAATGGCTCTTTGCCTCGGATGTTACGGTCCTCTTCTGTCGGCAGCGGCTCATTGGAAAACAAAAGAGTCCTTATTCTATCTTCTTCGGTTCGGGATTGGCGGAGGAATTGGATTTTTATTGGCGGCACGGGTCTTAAACCAAGCATTCCTTACAGTACCGCTGATGATGACGATGTTGTTTTGTGCCGCAGCGGGAACGGGAATCGCCTTATTAGGACTGGAAATTTGGAAAAAGGTCTCGCTGAACAGCGTTTTATTCTTTCTTATCGGATTCGGAACGGTGTTTGCCGTAGAAAAAATTCCGAAAACGACGGGGACGGAATCGGTCTTTCTTTCGGTTGTGTGGGGCATTGCTCTGGCAGCGGGGATCATCCTTCCCGGAATCAGCACGTCTCATCTTCTTTTGGTCTTCGGAATTTACGATGACATTGCGACAGTTTCTTATTGGAAAGACTTGCTGCCGTTGCTTCCCTTGGCGACAGGCGTTATATTGGGTGCGGTACTTTTGACCAAACCCTTGGCGGCGGCGTGGAACAAATACCATACCCTATGCGGTTCTCTGATTCTTGGATTTGCGGTAGGGTCGTTGAAAGCCTTAATCGAACCTTGTTTTGCACCTTCCGGACTCGGGCCTGTTTTGTGGCTTCAAATCCCGGTTGGAGTCCTTTTATCTTTTTGCTGTGCTTGGGGAATCCTCCGGTTGAACCGCACAGAGAAGATGAACAAAATGTAAACTACAAAACACCCCTTGACAAGTTTAGTCCAAAGTGGTATAATAGGTACAGAATACGACCCCAGGTGCTTTAATTCGGCGCGAGACGCCGACAAGTTCGCGGATACTCCGACGGGGTCTGCCCCGAAAAGAAGAAATTTGCGAATCTTGTCGAAAGACAGGATTTTTTTTATGAAAGAGGAAAATTATGGTCGTCAAAGCGAAATTGATGGACGAAGGAGCAATGCGCCGCACGTTGGTCCGTATGGCCCACGAAGTGGTCGAGAAAAACGACAACGCGAAAGAAATCTGCTTTCTCGGAATCCATACCCGGGGCGTTCCTCTCGCCCGAGAACTGGCAAAAAACGTTGAGACCTTTTCCAATTTAAAGATTTACGTGGGGTCGGTGGACGTGACCCCTCACCGGGATGATCGGAACCGGGGCTCAGACGAGCCTACGGTAACGAATACGAAGATTGATTTTTCTATCGATGGAAAAATTGTGGTTTTGGTGGACGACGTTATTTTTACGGGAAGAACCATTCGGGCGGCAATGGAAGCCCTGATGACCCTGGGAAGACCCGCTAAAATTCAACTGGCCGTCTTGGTAGACCGGGGGCACCGGGAATTACCTATCCGAGGGGATTACGTTGGAAAAAACGTACCCACCGCCCGTAAGGAACGTATCACCGTAAAAATCGCGGAATATGACGGAGAAACCGGCGTCTACGTTTACGGTCCGGGAGAAAATTGAGTATAAAATACGGCAGTATTTTGTATATAAAAAAATTTGGGAGGACACAAAAAAATGAAGCTTCTTTACAACGTCAAGGACAAGCCCGCCTTTGGGCAGTTGATTGTCTTTGCATTTCAACAACTGCTCGCCATTCTGGCGGCAACCATCGCAGTTCCCGCCATCGTGGGCAACGGAATGAGCGCATCCGCCGCTTTATTCGGTGCCGGGGTCGGAACGTTGGTATACCAACTGTTTACCAAATTTAAGAGCCCCGTTTTCTTAGGCTCTTCCTTTGCCTTTATCGGTTCTATGGCCGCCGCCTTTGCCGGTGCCGTTTCTGCTCAGGTGGGATACTTAGGTCTGGTTCTCGGTGCCGCCTTTGCCGGTTTGGTCTACGTGGTCATCGCTCTGGTCGTAAAGATTGCCGGAGTCAAATGGATCAACAAGTTGATGCCCCCCGTTGTCATCGGACCTACCGTTGCTCTGATTGGTCTTTCCCTTGCGGGAGCCGCAATCAACGACGTATTCTCTTACGGTCCGAAGGATGGAAACGGCGCTTTCGTTATGACTGCGAATATCTGGGTTTCTTTGGTTTGCGCATTGGTTACCCTGTTCGTTGTGATTCTCTGTGCCACTTACGGAAAGAAAATGATCTCCCTAATTCCCTTCATCATCGGGATCCTCTCTGGCTATGCCGTTGCTTTGATTTTCACCGTAATCGGAATTGCTACCGGAAACGACGGTCTGAAAGTGATTGATTTTGCTCCGTTCCAGCAATTGTTTGCCGACGGCGTTTCTTTAAGTTCTTTCGTTGCCGTTCCTAAGTTTACCTTTATGGAAGCCATCAAGGGTGTGAAAGAATTTGACCTCTCTTACCTGGCCACCATTGCCGTTGCTTACGTGCCCGTTGCTTTCGTTGTATTTGCAGAACACATTGCCGACCACAAGAACCTTTCTTCCATCATCGAAAATGACCTGTTGGAAGAACCCGGCCTGCACAGAACCCTGCTGGGTGACGGCGTTGGCTCCGTTGTGGGTGCTTTCTTTGGCGGATGCCCCAACACCACCTATGGGGAATCGGTAGGTTGCGTTGCTATCACCAGAAACGCCTCCGTAGTTACCATTACTACAACTGCAATTCTTGCGGTTTTGATTTCCTTCATCTCTCCCTTTGTGGCCTTCCTGGATTCCATCCCCGGTTGCGTTATGGGTGGCGTCTGCATCACCCTGTACGGCTTTATCGCCTGCTCCGGATTGAAGATGTTCCAGAAAGTTGACCTGAACCAGAATAAGAATCTGTTCGTTGCAGCCGTTATTCTTATCTGCGGTATCGGCGGTATGGCAATCTCCATCGGTAAGGTTACTATCACGGCCATCGCCTGTGCCTTGATTCTGGGGATTATTACCAACGTAATGCTTTCCAAGAAAAAGGACGAAGAATAATTCAACCAACTTGAAAGGAGCACCGTTTTTAACGGTGCTCCTTCTTTTTTTATTCCTATTTTGCAATTACTGTCCTTCGGGATAAAAGTTTGCTTTTGCAATGGTAATAGACGTTGCATTGATGCCGGACAGGGTAAAGGTGACCGTATCCCCTGCCGCAAGGAACGGAAGATACTCGGAAAGGGAAATGTCAGCGGTAATAATGCTTCCGTCATCCAACGTGATATAATACTTACTGTTTCCGTTGACCACGGCAGTCGCAACGGAAAGAACTACTGCGCTCCGGGGATCTTCCGTATCTTCGGGGTTGGGAGTTAATTGCCCGTCCGCGGAAAGTTTTTGCAGATAATCTTCCCGGGCGGCGTCTACCGAAGTTCCCGTACCAACGATTTGATACTGCTGAACGTCTACGAAAGCGTACATTTTCACAAGACCCGCAGAATCTTTCAACGACATAAAGTAGGTGGGTCGGTTGCCTACATTGAGAAGCAGGGGGAAGGTCGCTTCATAAGAAAGGTGCTGTACCTGTCCCTCGGCAGAATCCATTGCGGAATATTCTTCTGCGCCGGGAACGGCATAATACCGGGTTTCTTTGGTCCGAAGATTGACCAATACGAATCCAACGTTGGATTCATCGCTGACCACGGAAGTCATCCCCGTATACAACCACACGTCGTCATCCAGGGCAATATAGTTATATCCCTCGGTGGGGGTCAAAACGCCCTTTTGTCCAAAAATGGAATTCCAAAAGCCGGAACGATATTTTCCGTTATAGACCAATTGCTGCAAGATCATCTCGGAATCGTAGACCTGGTCAATCCAAGTGGGTGCGTCTTCTACGTCATAATAAGCACATTCCCCGGTAATGGCATTGACCAAAACTACGCCGCCAATATCTCTTCCCGACCAGAATCCAATACGGTATTCCACCGTAGATGCCACCCAGTACGGGGCACCGGAATCGTCGATCTCAAAGGAAATATCCGCATAAATCTTAGACGGATAGCGGAATCGAAGATACCGATGAATGTTTCGCATAAAGTATTCGCTTTCCGAATAACGAATCCCCTCTTCCAGACGGACCAGCGTCACGTCCTGGGTGGTCATATCAACCCGTAAATAGCCGGGAATACCGTCGGCCTGGTTGTACAGCCATTTAATCGCATCTCCGTATTTTAACGGTGTTACACGGACGGGAGCATCGTTATAATTGATCTGCGTATAATCGGAAGCAATTTCAAACTGGGAGACCAAATCGCTCATTTCCCCCAACTTCCGTTTTCCCAACGCCATCGAAGAATTACGGTCCACCACGGGAATCTGAGACATATTCAATTCTGCCACGTCTTCGGAAAAGTTCCCATCCTGAACGGTGATAAGGTCTTTATAGCGGGGGGCGTTGAACAGTTCCAAGCCAATGACGTTAAATATCCCGGAAAAGACCACCATCAAGACAAACACGCCCAAAATCACCAACACCGGAATCCCAAGGGAACGAAATGCACTTTTCAGAGACGGAACAAATCGGACGCCTTTTGCATCTTTAAAACTGCGTACAAAAGAAATTAAGGCACCGGTAAAATTCACAACTACGACGACCAAAAGAGACCAAAATAAGAAGGTCCAAAAATCGCCGCTTCTCAAATTGATTGCGGGCAGGGCGAACCAAAACATCAAAAAGATGATGACAGCGGAAATGATACCGCGAATCGCCACGGGCAACGCTTTTTTCAAATCAATCCACTCCTTCACAAAATCCAATATGTATTTTACCACGGATTCTACAAACAGTATAACGGAATAAATTGGATATTTATTGATATAAATCCAAACAAAAAGCAAATTTTTAAACAAGAACTCCGTTCCCTCCATTGAATTGGAACAATATTCTCAGATTCAATTTTTGGCAGAAAAGAGAACAAAATCTTTCAATTTACCGACGAAGATTGACAGAAATGGAAAAATAATGTATAATAGAGAATATTATATAAATGAAAAGGACCGGCGTTATGGAAGAAATCCAGACTTTGTTTGACACCGGAGACTCGGAGGAGTTGGTTCGTCTGGGAACCGAACTGTTTCGTCAGGGCGAAGAGACGAAAGCCTTTGAATGTTATCGACTGGCCTGCAAATTAGGAAACGTCACCGCAATGGGAAATCTGGGATACTGTTACCAAACCGGACGCGGTGTAAAGGCGGATAACCGTTTGGCGGCTTACTGTTTCGAGCGGGCAAGTGAATTGGACGACCCGGGCAGTATGTTGAAAATGGGGGACTTTTGTTTCCACGGGAAGGGCGGACTTCCCAAAGACCGGGTTCGCGCCGTGGGGTATTACCTGAGGGCCTGCGAAATTCTTTCGGCGTGTTCCGAACCGGACGAAAGGCTCTTGGCTCAATTGTGCTATCGGCTGGGAACCTGCAAAAAGGACGGACTTGGAACGGAACAAAGTTTTGAAGATGCTTATGAATATTTTCAGGCGACGGCAGAAGCGGTTGCCACAGACGCAAAATACGGGGACCTGCAAGCGGAAAACCTTTTAAAAAAGGCAGAAGCGGGGATGACCGAATGTGAAAATCATTTTTGAATGAAGAAAAGGAACGGTACATTTATGGAAACAAAAAAGAAAAGCGGTATTGTATGGTGGATCCTGTGCGGATTCTTCGTTACACTAGCCTATCTTCTCCTCTTTGCGGCACTGTGGTTTACCCGCAGTTTCGGGAAAGACGTCGGATTTGACGCCGTACTGTTCACCCTGTTTTCCGATATGAACGGCGTGGGGACGGCGGCAGTCTTAGAAGCAATCGTTCGGGTATTTCTTCCCACGATTCTTTCGTCCGGGGCGACCTTCGCGGTGCTGGCATACCTACCGAAAATTTTATTGAGAGAGTATATGAATCAAGGGAAGCGGTCCCTGTTACACCGTATCCTTGCCCTGGCAATTGCTCTGGTTCTCTTTGTGTCCCTCACCTTATTTTCCGCGAATAAAGCAGGACTGGACTCCTACCTTGCAGCCCAAGGTCAGCAGACCACGCTCTTTGAAGACCATTACGTGTCCCCGGATTCCGTACAGATCACCTTCCCCGAAGAAAAGCGGAATTTGATTTACATCTACCTGGAATCGATGGAAACGGCTTATTTGTCGGTAGAAGAAGGCGGCTCCGCTCCGGTTAATTATATTCCGGAATTGACCGAATTGGCAAAGAACAACCTGAATTTCTCCCATTCCCAGGGAATCGGCGGAGGGCGGACCACCGTTGGTTCCACGTGGACCATTGCGGCAATGATTTCTCAAACTTCCGGACTGCCTCTGTGTCTACCCAACGGGATTTGGCACAACGGGTTAAATAACTATTCCCAGGTTTTGCCGGGAGTTACCTCTTTGACTAATATTCTCCAAGAAAACGGCTATAACCAAACGTTGATGGTGGGTTCTGACGCCAGCTTCGGAGGACGGAGAGAATACTTTACCCAACACGGAATCGACCGTGTCTACGACTTGTTTACCGCACGGGAAGAAGGCGTCATTCCTTCCGATTATCACAACAATTTCTGGGGCTACGAAGATATGTACCTGTTCCAATATGCCAAAGAAAAGTTGACTGAAATTGCGGAAAACGACGCTCCCTTCGCCTTCACGATGCTCACGGTTGACACCCACCATCCCGACGGATACAAGTGTGTGTTCTGTCAGGAAGAGTACGGAGAATTCTTCGATGAAACCGAACCGGGCAACAACCAGTTTGCAAACGTTATCTCCTGTTCCAGCAAGATGGTCAACAGCTTTGTGGAATGGATTCAAGAACAGGATTTCTATGAAAACACCACCATCATTATTACCGGCGACCATTTGAGTATGAACAATTACTTCCACAATGCTCATACGTCCCCGGATTATATTCGCAGAGTTTACAACTGTTTCATTAACTGTCCCACCCAGCCCGAACAGGCAAAGGAACGGAATTTTACGACGCTGGATATGTTCCCCACCACCCTTGCGGCCATCGGATGCAACATTGAAGGAGAACGTCTGGGATTGGGTACCAATCTCTTCTCCGACAAGAAAACACTCTACGAAGAGTTGGGGTACAGTTACCTGTGTGACGAAATCAACAAAGTTTCTTATTATTACCAAAACAATTTCCTGTACGGAAAAAAAGACTAACAAAAATGCTCCTCAAACGAGGAGCATTTTTTTCTTTATGTTGGCAAGAACTTTCTTTTTATCGGAAGTCCATTTGGGGGCTATTAACAAATCTGCCGGAGGGTCGCCCGTCAGACGGTGAACGACAACGCGGTCCGGCAAGCGGGTCAAAGCGTCGCAAAGAAGCGAGACGTATTCGTCTTCCGTCAACAAGGGAAAGGGAGTGGATTCATACGCTTCTGCCAAATCCGACCCTTTGAGAATCTGCAACATCTGCAACTTGATACCGTCTGTGTACTGTCCCACGTAATCAACGGATTGGAGCATCTCGTCCGGAGTCTCACCGGGCAGGCCGAAAATGAGGTGCGTAATTACGGATATCTTGCGATTTTTCAGTTCCCGGACCGCCCGTTCATAAGCAGAACGTTCGTATCCCCGATTGATTCGAACCGCGGTTTTGTCGTGACAGGTCTGCAATCCCAATTCTACCCAAACCGGCTTTTTGCGGTTACATTCTTCCAGCAGGTCCAACACCGGGGTTGGAAGACAGTCCGGACGGGTGGCAATCGATAAGACCGCAACGTCGGGGTCTGACAGAGCAGCATCGTAGAGACGTCTCAACGTTTCCACGGGAGCATACGTGTTCGTATAGGCCTGAAAATACGCAATATAACGACAGTTTTTCCACTTTTGGGACAATCTTAATTTCGCATCGGCCAATTGTTTTTTGATAGAATCTCGGGGCGACGAAGCAAATTCACCGCTTCCCCCGGCAGAACAAAAGGAACACCCTCGTTTCCCCTCCTGGCGGTTCGGACAGGACAGTCCGGCGTTTAAAGATAATTTTACTAATTTTTCTCCAAAGGTTTCTTTCAAATAACGGTCCAGGGACCGATACCCCTCCCACGGAAACATCCTATCAACGACCTGTTTCATATCTTGAAAAAGAGGGGCTTTGACCGTAATCTTTTTCCCAGTAACCGGCTGTAAAAAATTTAAAACGGAACAATGCAATCCGTGCCGGGACAACACACCGTCGTTTTCATCTCCGTAAAGAAAATCCGAAACGATGGGATGCCCGATATAAGACAGATGTAAACGAATCTGATGGGTTCGCCCGGTGCGGGGAATCACCCGAAGCAGCGACAACGAAGAAGATTCCCGCTCCAAAAAATATTCCGTACAGGCCGGTTTTCCAAGTTCGTGAATTTCCCGTTTTACCGTTGCGGCGGGGGGACGATACACCGGGGCATCAATCACGCCGTGCGCCTTCGGATGACCGTGAACAAGGGCGCAGTATTCCTTGGTCAGAATCCCGTCGCCTAACTGACGGCGCAAGACGTCGTGGGCGTAGGCATTTTTGGCAAACAACACCGCGCCGGAAGTATTTGCATCCAAACGAAGAACACAGCGGGAAACAAAGGTCTCCCCTTGCTGATGATAGTAATGTGTCAAACCGTTGGCGAGGGTATCGTCTACGTGCCCCTTGGATGGGTGAACCGGTAAAAAGGGCGGTTTATTCAAGACAATAATATCCGAATCTTCGTAGAGAATTTCCAGGGGCATCGGCGTGGCATCGAACCCGGAATCCGCGCCGTCGTCCCCTACTGAAATAGCGACCTGGTCACCCGAATGGAGTATCGTGTTTACCGGGGATTGCATTCCGTTGACGGTCATTGAGTCCCTTCGCTGCTTTAAAGCAATCAAAAGAGTGGCAGACAACTTCCATTTTGTCCGCAAAAAGTCCTTCAATTTTCGCCCTTCCCACTCCGAAGGTACTGTGGCATACAAAAAACGGTCCGTAAGTCTCCCCCCCCCTTTTTTTTGATTAAGGTGAAATCCGCCCCGAAACCGAGGCGGAATTTTTATTTTTCTGAAAGCGCGTGAAGAAACCCTTGCAAACGCTCGGTTTTGGGATTTCCGAAGATTTCCTCCGGCGTTCCTTCTTCGCACACCAAACCGTCCGCCATAAACAGAACCTTGTCCGAAACGTTGCGGGCAAATTCCATTTCGTGGGTGACGATGACCATCGTGCGATTTTCGGTCTTCAACTCCTTAATGACTTTCAACACTTCGCCGGTCAATTCCGGGTCTAACGCAGAAGTGGGTTCATCAAAACAAAGAATATCCGGGTCCATCACCAACGCCCGGGAAATGGCGGCCCGCTGCTGCTGCCCTCCGGAAAGTTGATAAGGATAAGCATCCCGTTTTTCCCCAAGACCGACCTGTTCCAAGATGCTCATACATTTTGATTCAAGCCCTTGCATAAACGATTGGTATTCACTTTTTGAAATCTGCTTTTTGCGAAGTTTTTCTTTTTCCGCAAGGGTGGGGGCAAGAGTCATATTCTGCAAAACGGTGTATTGGGGAAACAAATTAAAGGACTGAAATACCAAACCGAAGGACAAACGACGCCGGCGAATTTCTTCGTCGGAAAGTTTCTCGTGCTTTTCTCCGTCAAAAACGCCCTTTCCGTTGACGGAAATGGTTCCGGCGTCCGCAGTTTCCAGGAAATTCAGGCACCGTAAAAAGGTGGTTTTCCCACTCCCGGAGGAACCGATGATGGAAACGACCTGTCCTTGTTCCAAGGTAAGGTCAATGCCTTTTAAAACCGAAACGTCACCGAAGGACTTACATAAATTGCGAACTTCAAGCATTGCCATCTTCCGTCACCCCCTGAAATAATTCAACTTTTTCTCAAACTGACTGAGAAGAATCGTCAAAATACCATTGACGATTAAATAGAATACGCCCGTATAGAACAGAGGCCACAAAATACCAAGTTTAATATAAGCCTCTCCGGCCCAAATCAGCTCGTACACCGAGATGATGCGAACAAGGGCGGTATCCTTTACTAAGGTAATGAACTCATTGCCCATTGGAGGAACGATTCGTTTAATCAATTGCAGCAACGTGACCCGGAAGAAAATTTGACTTTTGGACATTCCCAAAACCTGTCCGGCTTCGTACTGCCCCTTTGGAATCGACTGAATTCCGCCCCGGTAAATTTCCGAAAAATAGCAGGCGTAATTGAGCGAAAAGGTAACCAATGCCGCCGTAAACCGAGGCAACAAGGGAAGGTCAAACAGGAGGCCCGGTCCGTAATACACAATCAAAATCTGCAACATCAGAGGGGAACCCCGGACGATCCAGACCAAGAACTTTGCCAACCACCGCAGAGGATGGAATTTGCTCATCGTAGCAAAACAAATCAGAAGCCCCAAAGGCAAAGCAAACAAAAGAGTGAGGAGAAATAACTTTCCCGAAACCCATAACCCGTCCAACAGGCTTAACGTAACGCTCCAAAAGGACGTGTCGGTTGAAAATGCTAAAAACATAAGTACTCCGTAAAAGATGCAAGGCAGAAAGGTCAACCCCCTGCCTTGCAGACATAGATGAAGTTATTTTTTATTTCGCGATAATATTCTTGGAAATTCCGTACTTTTCGGCAACCCGAGTTACCGTACCGTTGCGGTATACCTCGCCCCAGAAATTGTTAAATTCGGTGACCAAGTCGCTGTCCTTCCGGAAGCCAACGCCGTATTCTTCCTCCGTCAGGCTAACGGTGATTGCCAGATCCGGCATAGACGTGCCTTCCCCAATCATTGCACCGGCCATCAGAAGGTCGACAACGCAAGCCTGAGAAGCACCGGATTTTACTTCCAACAGAGCCTTATCCTGGGTGTCTACGGGGCTATATTTGACACCAATCGCATCCAGGGCCTTTGCACCGGCAGAACCGTTTTCTACGGCAAAGGTCAAAGCCTTAATGTCATCTACGGTTTTGATGGAAGCGGCAAGGTCGGATTTCACAACTACGACCTGAGCATTCTTGCAATAGGGTTCGGAAGTGCCCATCAGCGCCTTCACTTCGTCGGTCAAAGTCATACCGTTCCAGACAACGTCAACACCTTTGGTGTCCAATTCCATCGACTTCTTGCTCCAATCGGCAATAATCAGGAATTCAGCATCAACATTGAGATATTTCGCAAATTCTTTTGCCATTTCTGCATCAAAACCGATCCATTCGCCCCCTTCTTGCCAATCCATAGGCTTGAAGGAAGTAACACCGATAATAATCTTACCTTTTTCTTTGATATAGGCAAGGTCGCTTGCTTTGGCACCGTCTCCGGAACCTTCACCGGTCTTGCCGCAAGCGCAGAACAAGGCAACGCAAAGAACTGCGGCCAAAATCAGAGCTAAAATCTTTTTCATAATACATTCTCCTTTATGGGGTTCATCCCATCGCTTTAATGTGCTAACATAATAACACAAACAATAACATTTGTCAAGGGGTTACGATATGATTTCACATTTTCTTAACAAGTTTTGAGAAAAACCCAACATATCAAAGAAAGAAAACAACAAACGAACATAAAAACAACAAGAAAACGACACATATGTATATTATAATGAAGACAAAACAATCGTTTTGTTTACAACCATACGATACGGGAAAAGGAGCAGAATTATGAACGTAAAAAAACCGCCTATGGGCTGGAATACCTGGAACACTTTCGGGTTGGAATGTAACGATGAATTGATTCGTCAATCTGCCGATGCAATGATTGACCTTGGATTCAAAGATGCCGGATACGAATATATCGTCATTGACGACGGCTGGTCACTGAAACAGAGAGACCCGAAAACCGATAAACTCGTCGCAGACCCCGTAAAATTTCCCCACGGAATGAAAGCGGTCGGGGATTACGTTCACTCCAAAGGGTTAAAATTTGGGATGTATTCTTGCTGCGGCGTTCGTACTTGCGGCAACTATCCCGGTTCCTTTGACCACGAATTCGTAGATGCTCAAACCTTTGCGGAATACGGCGTAGACCTGTTAAAATACGATAACTGCTTCCATCCCGCTAACGCCAACGGACCTCAGTTATACCATCGGATGGGCACAGCGCTGGCCCTCTGCGGTCGCGATATTCTTTTCTCTGCCTGCAACTGGGGGAAAGACGACGTCTGGTCCTGGATTCGCTCCGCCGGCGCACATATGTACCGCAGTACTTATGACCTGAAAGATAACTTCAAAAACTTCACGACCTTCGGGATGAGCCAATACGACGGAAAGCTTCCTTTCACCGCGCCCAACTGTTTTAACGATTTGGATATGATGACCATCGGGATGTACGGAGAAGGCTTCTGCGGAACGGAAGGTTGTAACGATGCAAACTACGAACTGCAATTTGCGATGTGGTGTATGGCATCTTCTCCCCTGTTTATCGGATGCGATATTCGGAAATTGAGTGATAAGGCAAAGAGTATTCTCACCAATAAAGAATTGATTGCCATTGACCAGGACGAAGACGTAAGACCCCCCTTCCTAATTTCTGCAACCGGGGATTCCACCTACGTCACCCAGTGTCCCACCTATGCAAAGCGTCTTTCCGACGGCGACTTTGCAATTGCTTGCTTTAACTTCTCCGACCGGAACACCAACGCATATTTTGTCTTTGACGATTTGGGGCTTTCCGCCGTCAGCGGGTACGGGTTGCAGATGACCGACCTTTATTCCGGGGAAGAAATGGCCCCCATCCGGGAATTTGCTTCGGTAAACGTTCCCGTGGGCGGATGCCGAATCTTCCGGGCAAAGCCGGTTAAAATGCTGTAATGTTCTTTTACTGTTGTAACTGCGGAAAAGAATTGACCGCAGATGAATTCGGACTTTACCGCAAAATCGTCCGCAGAGACGGAGAAAACTGCCTATGCTATCACTGTTTGGCAGAACATTTTGATTTAGACGAATCCAAATTGCCAGATTTGGTGGAAAAATTCAAAAAAGAAGGCTGTATGCTCTTCTGACACAAAAAAGAATCCCGGGTCTAAGCCCGGGATTTTTCTTAACAAATTAGAGATTCTTCAACATTTCGTGGTTGACTTTAACGTCACCCCAAGGATGTCCGCCCAAATTGACTTCATACATAAACGGACCGTTGTAATCCACAGATTCTAAGGCAGCTTGCAGCTCCTTCCAGTCGATTTCTCCGCCACATTCGGTGGGGAACCAATGTTTTTCGTCTAAGAAATCGTAGTCGGAAATGTGGGTAGTAATAGCGTATTTACCTACTTTTTTCGTAAATTCTACGTGATCTTCCTTCAACAAGTGGTTTACGTCGAAGCAAAGACGGAGATCGGGATTGGATTCCATTATATATTGGATTTCATCGGAGCAATTTCCCAGACAATACCGGGGCAGAACTTCGATGCAAAGGGTACTACCGTTGGCCTTACACAGGTCGGACAGTTCGTTCAGATGGCGAAGCGCCCGTTCCATCCGCATATTACGGGTCGTCTTGGCGTGCAGTTCCCGGTCTTCGCCGCTGGCGTGAATTACCATATGAGGAATTCCGGCTTTTCCGCCGCCTTCAATCAAGGCTTTGTGCTTGGGAAGAAAATCTTCCCACATTTCATCGGGGTCGTCGGGTCTTACTGCACCGGGACCGGAGAAAGGAAGGTGAATGGACCAAACTTTTACGCCGGTAGCCTTTTCCCATTCGGGAATTTTTTCCCAGTTAGCAGGATCGTCAATACCGCTGATTTCCACCAAATCCAATTTCGCGTCAGCAGCTTTTTTCAGAGCTTCTTCCGATACCATTCCAATGGAAAGGCCGGTCTTCCAGGTTTTACGATCTGTCATAAGACATACCTCCAAAAACCGATAATTCGGTTGTTTTATTGACTTTATTATAGTGAAAAAACTCGGAATTGTCAATGCTTTTCTTAAAAAAGTCACAAAAAAGACAAAGCCGTCGACGGAACGGTCGACGGCTTTTGATTTTACAGATTTTTGAGGGCCTCGTGATTGGTTTTTACATCCGCCCACGTATATCCTGCGGGCATCGTTTCGTACAGGAAAGGACCGGTATAATCGGCCTGTTCCAAATCAGCCTGCAAGGTTTTCCAATCGATTTGTCCGTCCATCGGGAACCAATGGCGTTCATCAACAAAATCGTAGTCGGAAATATGGGTAGTAACGATGTACTTACCCACTTTCTTAATAAAGTCGGTGTGGGAATCTTTCAGCAGGTGGTTGACGTCAAAAACAATGCGCAGGTCGGGATTACTTTCCATAAAGCGGAGCATTTCCGCACCGTCTCTTCCCAAACAGGTACGGGGAAGGTCTTCCACACAAAGGACGCAACCGTTCTTTTTGCAGATATCGGAAATAATACCGAGATGCTCAATGGCAACCTGCATATAAGTTTCACGTTCTTCATCTTTAAAGGGTTCCCGGCTGGGGTGGACAACGATATACTTGACCCCGGCACGTCCGCAGCCTTCAATCATAGAATTGTACTGATCTAACGTCTGTTTCCAAACCTCAGGATTTGTAGACGTCGGGTCTGCCCAGGGAGTGGGACCCCACCAACGGAACGGCAGGTGGAAGGACCACACCTTCACGCCGGTCTTCTTTTCCCATTCGGGAATCTTTTCCCAGTTTGCCGGGTCGTCAATGGCGCAAATTTCCACCAAATCCAATTTTGCAGCAGCGGCTCGTTCCAACGCTTCTTCGGAAACGCAACCGATGGACAATCCGGTTTTCCACTGTTTACGGTCTGTCATAATGATATACCTCCTGATCCCGGTGTTCCGGGAATTTATTTATTTTGGAATCTTAACCTTCGATTTGAGCAAAGGAATAAAAATCCTTGCGAAGGGTTTCGGCTTTTTCTTCGGCAGAAGATCGGTTCTCATCCCGCACGAGAATATAAATTTTCACCTTCGGCTCCGTCCCGGACGGACGAACGACAAGCACCGACCCGTCGGACAGGCGGTAATAAACCACGTTCGAGGGAGGAAGTCCCATTCCACCGTTGGCAAGGTCAAACATTTCTTGAAGAGCAATTCCGCCGATGGATTTGGGAGTATTGCTGCGAAGACGGTCCATCAACGCTTTCGTACGGGCGGGTCCGTCAAAGCCCTTCATCGTTACGGAAAGGGTGGTTTCAAAATACACACCAACTTGCTGATACAACTCGTTCAGCGCATCCGACAGCGTTTTTCCCTGTTCTCGATAATACGCCGCCATTTCGGCAATCAAAAGGGAGGCTGCCACGGCATCCTTATCCCGGGCGTAGGTTCCGGTCAAATAACCGTAAGATTCTTCGAAGCCAAAAACGTAGGCGTATTCCCCGGTGACTTCAAATTCCTTGATTTTCTCTCCGATAAACTTAAATCCGGTGAGAACGTTAAACATTTTTACACCGTACTTTTCACAGACAGCGGTAGCCATTTCCGTGGAAACGATGGATTTTACCGCGGCGGCATTGGAGGGAAGGTCGCCCTTGTTCTGCCGGGCACGCAGAACGTAATCCAGCAAAAGTGCACCGGTTTGATTCCCCGTCAACGCTACAAACTCTCCATCGGAATTCCGAACAATCACACCAACGCGGTCGGCATCCGGGTCGGTTCCGATAATGAAATCCGCACCAACGTTGTTGGCCAACTCCATTGCAATCGTAAACCCTTCTTTATTTTCCGGATTGGGGGACTGAACCGTAGGAAATTCCCCGGAAAGAACCATTTGTTCGGCAACGCAGGTCACGTTTTCGAATCCGGCCCGCTTCAACGCCTCGGGAACAAGGCGGTATCCGGTGCCGTGGAAGGGTGTATAAACGATAGCCATATCTTTCTGGCGATGAATTACGTCGGAATCAATAGAACAATCCATCACACAAGCAAGATACTTTTCGTCAAAATCCTTGCCGAGAAGTACGGTTTTTGCTTCCATATCTTCCATAGAAGAAACCTTAACGTCTTTGAAAATGTCCTTGGAACAAATGGCATCATACACCACGTCCGCTTGCTCGGGAGCCAGCTGAGCCCCGTCTTCCCAATAGGCCTTATAACCGTTGTATTCTTTGGGGTTATGAGATGCGGTGATGTTGATTCCGGCAATACAATTCAATTCTCGGATGGCAAACGAAACCTCGGGAGTGGGACGCAATTCGTCGAACAGGTACGCTTTAATTCCGTTGGCAACCAACACGCGGCAAGCCTCCACGGCAAATTCCCGGGAGAGAATCCGGCAGTCGTGACCAACCACAACGCCGCGGCAACGGGCCTCGCTCCCCAAGTTACAAATCAAGTCAGACAGCCCTTGGGTCGCGTGGCGGACCACGTAAATATTCATCCGGTTCGTTCCGGCACCGAGAATTCCTCTCAGGCCACCGGTTCCGAAGGTAAGGGACGTATCAAAACGGTTGGCAACTTCCGGTTCGTTGTGGGCAATCGCTTTTAATTCATCTTTGGTCTTCTCGTCGACGATGGGAGAAGAAAGCCATTCTTGCAGTTTTTGGTTCATAATCTACTCCTTTGCCAAGTTATATGGATTGTTTCATAGCCTCCAAAGCGCAGGCCAACTGGTCGGGGCAGGACGTAGATTTCATTCCGCAACGAATTCCTTTCAAAATTTCGATGACTTCGTCTACGTTGCGCCCTTCCGCCAAGCGGGCAACTCCTTGGGTATTGCCGGCACAACCGCCGGTAAATTTTACCGAGGTAACGATATTATTATCATCCACTTCCAGATGAATTCCCCGGGAACAAACCCCTTTGGGGGTAAAGTCAAAAGATTTCATTTTAATATAACTCCCTTTTCGGATATAATATGCACGATTCTATTGTACTTTCATTTGTGATAAGTCATATTTCGCTGAATCGTAAACGCCCGATAGACCTGTTCCAGCAAAATCACTCGCATCATCTGATGGGGAAACGTGAAAGAAGAAAAAGACAATTGAAGGTCCGCTTTTCGCTTCACTTCCGGGTCAAGACCGCAAGAAGAACCGATAACAAAGGTCATCTTGGAAGAAAACTGCGATACGGATGCAATCTTCTCTGCCAAGCCCTCCGAGGTCATTGGTTTCCCTTCCACACAGAGAGCAACGGTAAACCCTTCACATTCTTTCAGGATGGCATCTTTTTCCCGAGGCAACGTGGATTCGGGAAGTACCACCAAATGAAACTTGCAGAAGGCGGACAGCCTCTTTTCATATTCTGCACAGGCATCCCGCCAATATTTTTCTTTCAGGGTTCCGACGCAAACTAATTTAACGGTCATCATAATTCGTACACCTCAGACCGGTCGCTTCGGGGAGCTACTTGAAGGCGGACGTCCCGTTCCGCAGAAATACCAGCTCGACGTAGTATATTTTTCACGGTACAAAGACACAGAGATTCGGTGTTATTCTCTTTGCTTAAATGAGCAAGATAGACCTGTTCTGTTCCGCTTCGAATAAAATCCACAAGTCCTTCGGCGCATTGTTGATTGGACAAATGGCCGTTCGGACCGGAAATCCGCTGTTTGAGAGGATAGGGATACGGACCGTTGCGGAGCATATCCACATCGTGATTTGCCTCAAAAACCAGGGCTTTGCATCCCTTCAACGCCGTCTGTACCTCGTCGGAAACGTGCCCAAGGTCGGTACAAACGCCCACCTTGCAAATGCCGGTATCAATCACATAGCCGGCGCACTCCACAGAATCGTGATAACAAGGGAACGACGTTACCGAAAAGCAACCGCTTTTGGCATTTCCTCCCGTGGGCAGTGGATAAAACAAATCGTTGTCCACCTCGGGAAGCAAAAACGAAACTTCCCGCAACGTGTTTTCGTTGGCTAAAACGGGAATCCGGTATTTTTTCGTAATGGTTTTCAATCCGGAAATATGGTCGGAATGTTCGTGGGTAAGAAAGATACCTTTCACCTGAGAGAGGGAAGAACCAACGCTGTTCAATATTGCTTCGGTTCGACGGATTCCGGCCCCGGCATCCACCAAAAGACCGCAGCCGTCCACCTCTACGTATGTACAATTTGCACTGCTTCCGCTGGCAACGGTACAGACCTTGATACGACTCACAGCGAGTTCTCCGAATCGGCAACGCCGTCGTCTACTTTTTCAATCTCTGCACCCAAAGAACGGAGTTTTTCCACCAAACCTTCATATCCCCGTTCAATGTGGCGGATATCATACACTTCCGTCACACCTTCGGCTCCAAGCCCGGCAATTACCATCGAAACGCCGGCTCTCAGGTCACAAGCCCGTACCGAAGCCCCGTGCAACCGCTCCACTCCGTCAATCACACAGACATTCCCGTCCACTTCAATTTTTGCTCCCATTTTCCGCAATTCAGCGGCATAACGAAACCGTTGGTCATAAACACCTTCGGTAATCACCGACGCCCCTTGGGCGGTGGTGAGCATCGTTGCAAATTGCGGCTGCATATCCGTGGGAAATCCGGGATATGGCTGTGTCTTAATATTGATACGTTCAGGACGCCCAAGACGGGTAACGATGATAGAATCGTCCAATTCTTCGATTCCGACCCCGGCTTCTTCCAACTTTGCGGAAATGGATTCCATATGCTTGGGAATTACGTTCTGTACTTCCACCCGGCCACCGGCCACAGCGGCGGCGACCATATAGGTTCCGGCTTCAATCTGGTCGGGAACAATTTCATACCGGCCGCCCTTCAACTCTTTTCCGCCGTTGATGCGAATTACGTTGGTTCCGGCACCCTTGATATCCGCTCCCATCGCGTTGAGGAAGTTGGCGATGTCTACTACGTGAGGTTCTTTTGCGGCGTTTTCAATGGTCACCTTTCCGGGAACCCCGACCGCGGCAAGCATTACGTTGACCGTAGCACCGACGCTGACGATATCAAAATAAATGGAAGCGGGATTCAAACCGTCGGATTCGGCAACAACGTTCCGACTTTCCGGGTCTACCACAACGGTCGCCCCCAAAGATTCAAAACCCTTGATATGTTGGTCGATGGGACGGGACCCGAAATCGCATCCCCCGGGCAGGCCGACCTTTGCCCGACCGAAGCGCCCCAAAAGTGCCCCGATAAGATAATACGAAGCTCGCATCTTCCGGACTGCATCCTGGTCGGCAATCACGGGACCGGTGATGGAAGAACAATCAATTCGATAGGTGGACTTCTCCAATCGGGTCACTTCTGCCCCGAAGGAACGGAGAATTTCAAACAAGAGGAATACGTCGCTGATTTCGGGAACGTTGTCCAAAATACAAGGTCCCTTAACCAACACGGTGGCGGGAATGATTCCTACGGCGGAATTTTTACTGCCGCTGACCGTGATAACCCCCTCTAAGGGGCGTCCTCCGTGAATGACGAATTTTTCCAAAATGAACACCTCAAAATTTATAGTAGATTACAGATATTTCTGCGGGTCAAGATATTGCTTAGATGACTTATGGTACAGGGAAAAATGAAGGTGGTTCCCGGTGCTGTTTCCGGTGCTCCCCACGTAGGCAATCACTTCACCCTGATAGACTTTCTTCCCGGCGTACATACCTTTGGCAAGAGATGACGCGTGACCGTAAATGGAGATGATACCGTTTCCGTGGTCAATCTGCACGTGCCATCCCAAATAACGGTCCCAGCCGGCGACGAGAACCGTTCCGGCATCCGCTGCGTAGATGGGCGTTCCGTGGGAAGCAGAGATATCAATCGCATTATGAAAACTTCTCTGTCCCCGTAACCAACGCCAACCGAACCCGGAAGAGATATAGTGAAACTTCTTCAACGGGAAAATAAACTTTCCGGAAGGTGCAATGGGCTTCGTCCCAATCAGAACCTTCTGAACCACGGGTTCTTTAATCTTAGTCCGGGAAACTTCCACCGTAGAAGAAGCCTGTCCGTTAACGTAGACGTTATTGGAAACGACCTCGTAAATTCCTTCGGAGCCGGTGGAAAGGACTTTTTTCGTTCCCTCAAAATAATCGGAGGAATAGGTATATTCCGTCTCAAAGGGAACGGTTTCCGCAGATGTGACGGTCATCGTATTTTTCACCGTCAATTGGAGATACGGTTTCCCATACAAAAGAGTCTGACCGGCATAAACGTCTCTTCCCACGGGGATTCCATTGAGAATGCGCAGGACCGGAACACTGATTCCGGATTTTTCCGACAGGGATGCGAGGGTATCCCCTTTTACCACCGTATAGGTTTTTAATTCCGGTCCGGTTTTAAACAAATCCAATATCCGGGCATACCCTAAATCATACGAGGCGGCGTATTCGCCTTTTATTACTTCCACGTAATTGATGATTTCCAGATTATCTTCCTCCGGATTCATCACGTAATATCCCAAAATCTGCTGCAACACCGAATCAAGTACCGAACGGTCTTTGCTGGTGGCAACTAACGCTCCGTCCACAAACAGACCGTAAGAACGACGCGTATATTCGGAAGCCATCGTATACAAAGAAGCAAACAAATCTTGTTCCCGGGTAAACTCGTCGTTTTTCACAATGGCATATCGTAACGTGGGAAACGCTTCCACCAAATAGGTTTCTTTTCCCGTAGAAGCAAGGCTTTCCTGCTTGACCCGCGTCTCAACACGGTCACTGATGGCACTGTATTGGGAAGAGTCCCGAACGTATCCCACAACGTCATCCCCTACTCCTACGGCAAGCCCCACGGAATATTGGGAAAAGAACCACAGACAAAGGAAAATCAATCCCACGCCCATCAAAGGGAAAATTACGGGAGACAAAAAGGAAAAAACGGCAGATATCGAAGTATTTACATAGTGAAACCCTTTTCGGAACAACAAGAGAATGCGATACCAGGCAGACGTGTTGCGAACCGTCATATGACGGAACTTTTCGTGATGCTTGCGCATCTTTCGCCGACGAAGGGCGTAATACCGTTTCCGTAAACGGCGAACGGGTCGGAATAACGAAAAACGACGGTCGGTTCGTTTCGACATACTCCCTCCTTGAAAAAATAAACCGAAAAACATTGCCGGCAATCGGCCGACGAACGTGGTATATAGTATTATCTTTTATATTATATATTAAAAAGGTAAAAAAAGCAAGGGGAATTTCCACCTTTGTGAAAAAGAAGGCGAAAATTCCCCGAAATGTACGATTAAATTTACAGAATTGTCAATAAGAAATTTTGTCTTCCGTCCAATCGCAAATCACGTCGCAGTAACGGGCGGCAATGGCCTTGGCACCGTCAAGGTCGTGCTCCCGGAAATTTCCGCACTCTTTCTCTGCGGTACCAGGAACGTCTCCCTGATAATTTGCGATAAATGCGAAGGTCTGGCGAATCAGCTCCACCGCTTCCGCGTCAGTATTGTGAATCATCAGAAGATAGAATCCCGTGCGGCATCCCATCGGTCCGAAATAAATAATCTTATCCCCCAAAGCACCGTTACGGGCGTGGACGGCAAATAAATGCTCGATGGTATGCATTGCGGGGTTCGGGAGAAACTCCCGGTTGGGATGGGTCACCCGAATATCGTAGGTCCGAACGCCGTGATCCACCCGGGAAAGATAGATTCCCGGTGTTAACACGGTATGATCAACTTCAAAACTTGCAATCGTTTCCATCTTCATAACTCCTTAATCAAATCGTAAACTTCCTGTTTGGAAAGACCGTATTCTTTTGCGATTGCTTTTGCGGCGGCGGATTTCCCCATTCCGTCTCCTTCCTTTTCCCGCCACAGGGAGAGAATCTGTTCCTCGTCGGGAGGGACTGCCGCTTCGGGAGAGGCTCCTTGGACCACCAAAACAAATTCGCCTCGAGGGTCAACCGTTTCGTATCGGGCAATCGCCTGCGCAATCGTAGAACGGAGACATTCTTCATAAATCTTGGTAATCTCCCGAACACAAGCGATTCGCCGGTCTTCGCCGAATACTTCCGCAAATTCTTGCAACGTTTCCTTCAAACGATGGGGTGCCTCGTAAAAAATCATTGTTCGCTCTTCGGTCTTCAAGGCATCAAACAAGGCCTTTTTCTCCTTTTTTACTGAAGGCAAAAACCCTTCAAAGGTAAATCTGCGGGAGGGAAGGCCGGACATTGCGAGGGCCGTCACAAAGGCACAGGGACCGGGAACGGCGCTGACCCGGAGCCCGGCGTCGATGCAATCGGAAACCAGGTCTTCTCCCGGATCGGAAACGGCGGGCATTCCGGCATCGGTCACCAAAGCACAGGTCTCCCCTGCTTTCAGCCGAGCGAGAATTTTTTCTCCGTGGGCTTTGCGGTTATGGTCAAAATAACTTATCATCGGTTTTTTAATTCCGAAAGACGAAAGGAGCGTTCCGGAATTACGGGTATCTTCGGCGGCAATAAAATCCACTTGCTCCAACACTTCCAAAGCCCGGGGGGAAAAATCACCCCGGTTTCCGATGGGAGTGGCCACCAGCCACAGGGAAACCTGTTCCATTGAAAAAAACTCCTTTTAATAACGGTGTACAGCTTGAAATTGCAACGTTTCTTCGCCGTCCGAATCATATAACACAAAGGGCGGTTCGCACTTTAATCCGGGCGACGCTCCTTTCTTACATTCCATCAAAAACAACTCCGGCGCCCGGTCCTGTCGCGGGTAAATCAGCCGCAAAACCTTAGGTTCGATTCCTGCCACGGAACATTGCGCCATCGCTTCCGCAAGACGTTCCGGCTTAAACACAAAACAAAACCGTCCCCCAAAACGGAGCAACCGGGAGGCGGCAGTAACCACATCGGAAAAGGTACAATCTTCTTCCCTTCGGGAAGATTCCACCGATGCTTTTGCCTTCTTTCCGGTTCCAGGAAGAAAGTAGGGCGGGTTGGCGGTAACTAAATCAAATCGACCGGCAGGAAGAGCGGTCCGTTTCAAATCTTCACAGTGAAAAAACACCGTTTCCAGGCGATTCACTTCCACCGATTTTTGGGCAAGGTCAATGCAATGAGGGGAAATATCCACCCCGTGGACCTCCCGGGCACAGACGTTTGCCGCCAAAAGAAGGGGTACAATTCCCGTACCGCAACAAAGGTCAACGGCCGTCTCAAATTTCTTTTCTGCCGCAAAAGACGAAAGAAGAATGGCATCGGTTCCGAAGCAAAAACCGTCGGTATCTTGATAAATCTTCCAGCCGTGGACAAACAGGTCGTCAAGACGAATCATTTGATTTCTCCCGAAAAAAGATAAAAAAATGCATAATGAGTTCCGCACGGGTTCTCATTATGCATTCGTTCGCTGATTATTCCGCAGGATTGGGAGCACCAACGGGGCAAACGCCACCGCAAGCACCGCAGTCGATGCATTCGTCAGCAGAGATGACGAACTTGCCGTCCTTCTCAGAGATAGCGCCGACAGGGCATTCGCCTACGCAAGCACCGCAAGCGATGCATTCATCAGAAATCTGATAAGCCATAATATGTACCTCCTTAAAAGTTGGGGTATCGTATCCGATACTCATTATGGATATATTATAGCACGATTTGTTTCATTCGTCAAGGGGCAAATCGTACTTTTTCGTCAAAAGATTCAAATTTTCCGTTAAACAATGCGGTTTCGCACGCCGCCGGCAAAAAAGGTCTTCATATTTTCTGCCATTTCACGGACACACCGATTCCGGGCTTCGTTACTTCCCCAGGCCATATGCGGAGTGAAACATACGTTGCTCCGCCCTAAAATACGGGTAAAGGGATGATTTTGCGGGAAAGGCTCCACAGAATACACGTCTACGCCGAGGCCGGCAATTTGATTGTTTTCGATGGCAACCGTCAAGGCTTCCTCGTCAGTTACGGCACCCCGCGCCACATTGATAACAATCACATTTTTCTTCATTGTTCCGATTCGTTCCCGGGAAATCATTCCTCGGGTAGAATCGTTTAAAGGAACGTGCAGAGAGATGATATCTGCCCGCCGGCACAACTCGTCAATGGAAACCTGCTCGTACCGGTCGTCAGGTTTTTGTCGGCACATCAGGACCTTGCAGCCCATCGCTTCCGCCACCTGCGCGACCTTTCCACCAATTCCGCCCCCGCCGACAACCCCCCAGGTCATCGACGAAATCTCGTGATAGACAGGCGTCAATTTGTTTGCAACGCCGGACGCGGAATAGGCACCGCAGGACACGTATTCGTTGTATTCCGGTAAGTGTGTTACCAAAGAAAGCGCCATTGCCAGCGTCAATTGAGCCACGTTGTCGGTGGAATAACCGGGGACGTTGCACAGGGCTATCCCGTTGGCTTTGCAGAACTCCGTATCAATATTATCATACCCGGTTGCGGCGACACAAATCAGTTTCACCGAAGTCCCCGCTAAATTTCCAGCGTTTAATTTTACCTTGTTCACCACCGCTACGTCTGCATTTTCGAGGCGTTGAAAGACCTCTTCCGGGGGCGTGGTGAGATATTCCAAGGTCTGTCCCACGTTGCGAATCGGTTCCAGGTTAATATCTTCCCCCAGTGTGGCGGCATCGAGAATTGCAATCTTCATAAAACACCTCTGATTTTTTTCTTACCGTTATTATATCACAGCAAGTTGGATTTTGTCAAGAGAACGAACAATACAAAAGGTTCTTGCTATTTTCACAAAGATATGGTATACTGAAAGAAAAACAACGTTGGGGGAGTTTGATGAAACAAAACAACCGAATGAAATTTTTTGCGGCGTTGACGATTTTCAGTCTGACGGGTCAGATCGCCTGGGTCGTGGAAAATATGTATTTCAACGTATTTATTTACAAGATGTTCCACGCCTCGGCCGGGGAAATTTCCCTAATGGTTTCCGCATCGGCAGTGGCGGCTACGGTAACGACACTGCTGATTGGCGCTCTTTCCGACAAATGGGGAAAACGAAAGGTCTTTATTTGCGGGGGCTATATTTTGTGGGGCATTTCCATTCTTGCCTTCTGCCTGGTGCGGGAAGATATTATCGGGGTGATGTTCCCGATGGCCGCGTCGGCCTCTGCGGTGGGCGTTACGTTAACGGTGATCTTAGACTGTGTGATGACTTTTTTCGGCTCGTCGGCAAACGATGCTTGCTTCAACGCTTGGCTGACCGACGTTACCGACGACAGCAACCGGGGAGCTGCGGAGGGAATCAACGCAATGATGCCGCTGGTCGCCATCTTGGCGGTCTTCGGCGGTTTTATGGGCTTTGATTTAAATCAGCCGGGCAGTTGGACGACGATTTTTCTCATCATCGGCGGAGTCGTAATTTTGATTGGGCTTTTGGGAATCTTTTTAATACAAGATCCCATTCTTAAAACGGAAGAGAATCAGAATTATTTCAAGAATATTTTTTACGGGTTCCGGCCTTCGGTGATTCGGGAAAACAAAATTTTGTATTTGTGTCTGGGCGCCTTTGCCATCTTTGGCATCTCCATTCAGATTTTTATGCCCTACCTCATAATTTATTACGAGGTATCGCTGGGTATGAAGGACTACGTTTTCATTATGGCACCCGCTATCATAATTGCCTCGGTAATAACTGCGCTTTACGGCAGGGTCTACGATAAGCTGGGCTTTAAAAGGTCTGTAACCCCTGCGCTTCTTTGCATTATGCTCGGCTACGTTGTGCTTTATTTCTTTAAGAGCACCGCACCGGTTTTTGTCGGCTCGCTTTTAATGATGAGCGGTTACCTTGCGGGCATGGCGGTGTTCGGCGCAATGATAAGGGACTACACCCCACAAAACCGCGCGGGAATGTTTCAGGGTCTGCGAATTTTCTCGCAGGTGCTCATCCCCGGCATAATCGGCC
>JAZQKK010000035.1:0-39973 GCA_045542115.1 Eubacteriales bacterium | reverse complement strand
TTGTGGTTCTATTATTGACGGTATCGGTTACGTTGATTTTCTTCGGACCAAAGTGGAAAACTCTGTCTTTATTAACAATACTTTGGTTCTTTATTTGTAAGAAAGAGAGTGAAAAAATATGTTAAGAACGGTTCGTGATTATGTTCGTTGGTATCGTAAAGCGCATCCCCGTTGTCTTGTTGAATTACGGTTTATAAATAGTTTATCCGTGGTTGAGGGTTATGGGTGGCTTGATTATGTAAAGTTTTGTGTTTGTCGCTATGAATCTCGTAGAGATGAAAACAAACTTGTTCTTTATTTGAATGGTGAACACGTATGAAACGTCCGATTCCGATTCCCGATAAAGCGAAATTACAGGAAAAACTATTTAAAGCATATAAACCTTTGCTTGATTTAGGGATTCCTGAAAAAGAACTGTTGAAAGTTCTGTCAAGTCAAAAGTTTTGGGCAAGTAACCGTAAACATCAAATGGAAATGGTTAACGCCCTTTACGAAAAAAATAAGAAAGAGAGTGAAAACAATGAAAAAGAAAATCAAAGTAGCGAAAAATCGTCTGGTGTTTGAATCCCAGAGCGGTTATAAGATTGTGAGGGCAAATTGGTTATCGAACCTTTTGTTTGCTCCTGTCAATTCTTGCTATCGGTATTACCTTCTCGCGCCTGATAAGGTTCTTCCGATTGTCGGTTCTCGTTGGTTGTGGTACGTGTATTCTTGTCTTGAAGAAGAGGACAAAGAATTCAATCCTTCTGATTATACCACAAAATTGTGATAATGTCAAGTTATGGGCGGATATCCTTTTAACGTCAAAGACGTTGTTCGACAAATGAGAGAGGATTGTGAATTAACAAGAGCGTGGATGAATGAAAAAGTTTCTATTGATGGTTGTTTAGATTATCGCTTTTTCTATCAGTATTTTGAAACGTTAGCCGTTCGTTTACGCTGGCTTGAAGATTTGTTGTAATGTATCGCTATTCCGAGAAACATTATTATAACGATGATTCCGGCCTACGTTTTAACGTTTCCTGTTCTATTCCCCCCTCTCCCCCTGACCTTGACAACCCTTTCAAATTGCATATTCCACGTATGCAGATTGAAAATCCAGGTACTGACGAAGAAAGGGTGATTATTGGTGATAAATTCGCTCGCCGTGTTCATCCGACCGACACCCGTAATCGTTCTAACGTTTATCGTGCTATTCGTTGTATTCGTGACTACGGTCTTTCCAATTCTTGGGACCATATGGTTACTTTTACCCTGTCCCAATCTGCCCTTGATAATATTAAGGTAACGGACCGTAATACAAAAAAACTTATTCCCTTATCTCGTTCAAATTATGATACTGTGATGCGTGCAATTTCAAAACACATAGCAAATTTACGTGTAAAGTATAATACACCTTCTATAAAATATCTGCTTATTCCGGAATTGCACGCTGATCAGTATAACTATCATTTTCACGGTCTTATGTCGGGAATTCCACCGGACGTGCTTTCTCCTCATTGGGATTTGAAACTGAATAGTCAAGGATATTTGAATTGGGAAGATTTTGAACGTAAATTCGGTAGGTGTTCCCTTGGCTCTATACGAAATTGTGAAGCCGCCGTTTTTTATTGTTTAAAATATATAAATAAAGATATATCTGCACATTGTTTGAACGATGGAAAACATTTATATTATATATCCCGAGGTTTGAATAAACCTTCGGTTGATTTTAACGATTTGTTACCAAGTGTTTGGTTTGATGATGAATTATCGAACGATAAAATAAAAGAAAGTGGATTTGGTACTTATTACGCCCGCCACTTGTCCCAAGAAGAAAAAGATAATATTTTTAAAAGTTTGTTCTTCTCTCCTACTGTTGAAAGTTATCCCATAGAGAGCAATTATAAAAAATAAAAAAATGAATTGAGGTTTTGTATTATGGCAGTTATGAAAATTACAGGAAAAGCGACTTATATTGAAGAAAAAAATAAGGCTGGGAAAGAAATTAAATATTTCGTTCCTCACTGCTTGAATGAACAAAGAGTTTATTGCTCTCAGCATACCGATTACGTACTCGATACGGAACACCCGGTAAAGGGTACTGTTTATGATGTTCGCTTGACGGTCGACGTTAATTTGATTCAAAATGGCGGATTGTTTATGTCCTGTTTGGTTGCCGTCGAAACTAACTAAGTATAACGCTTTTCGGGGGAATCGGCTTTTTTGCTCTCTCCGGTTCCCTCGACGTTATAATATAAGGACTTGAATTATGGACAGAATGAAGCGAATTTTATGTTACGTGATGGTAATAGTTGTTACCATCGGTTTTTCATTTTGTTTTTCTGTTTCGAGTTCTGCAGCAGAGTTGACTAAAACTACGTTTGAATTATTGCCCTCGGATTTTGAGGTGCAATTGGGAAATCAATATACCGGACAAATTCTTGTTTTTGGTCCTTCGGATTCTCCTTTCGGTGTGAATGACCGCATTAGCGCTATTGTTCCAAACGCTGATAGCGCTTGGTATTTTTCTGTACGTGTTCGCTTGTATGAAGAGCGTTTAGTGTTGGATAATGCCTATGGTATAAGTGCTGTTTCGATGAAAATCGTTTTAAAATGGCGTGTCCATTACGATTCAAATATATATGGTAACCGTTCTCCTGTCTTTAAGGATTCTTCCTTTCAGTTGTTTTGTCCTTCTACAAAGGAGCAGTTGAATTGTTCTTCTTTTTATAAAGTTGATGAGCTTTCTTATGGGAGTTATGATTGCACGTTGACGATTAATGCTACCGTTGATTCTCCGGAGGATTTTGATGTCGGCAATTTTTCTGTTTTTGTTTTAGGTTCTAATTATTTGTATCCTGTTGATGATGGTAGTGGCACTTTTGCTAATATCGTAATTGAGCCTTTTGTATCTACGGTCGAGTGTACGTATTATCGTAATACTGCTTCGGATAAAATTAACGATGCTTTAACTTCCGGTTCTGGAAAGTATGACGGTGCTTCATCAGACGTCGAGTCCGGTTCTTCGGATATTGTAAACGATGCTTCCAATATGTTCTCCGAAATGGAAGATTTTGAACATTCTTGGCAAGATTCTGTTCAAGGTATTTATGATTCTCTCCCCGATTCAAAAAATCCTTATGATTCTTTGCAAGGTGGTCTTGTAATACAACGTTCCGACGGTACTTTTATTTCTAAAACGTGGGAACTGTTTGAAGAGCATCGAGAAATATCTATTTTCTTTACTGCTGGTTTGCTTATCGTTTGTGTTTATTTCTTTTTGCGGAGGTAATGTCTTATGTTGTGGGGCTTCTTTGGACCCTTGTTACTTGGAATTACTGCGATAATTTTTCTTATCAAAGGTATCATTTCTTTGGTAAATGGTACGTTTTCTTGGCTTGGTACGTCGATTGATTATGTAATTGGTTCTGCAAATTTTGCTCTTGACGTTTCTTTGTCGGATTGGTTACCTGAGCCTCTTGTTGGTGTATTTATGGCGATGGTTGCTTTTTCTATTCTTTGTTGTATATTTGGGAGGATTCGCGGATGACTTCTCCATTTTATTTCTTTGAAAATGTGCTTCGCCCGGTTTTTGCTATGTGTGTAGCACTTTTAAATTTTGAAATTTTTAGTATTCCTTTATGGCAACATTTGCTCGGTTTTGTTATTCTTTCTTTTGTTGTCGGGTTTATTATTAAGGGGAATGGTTTTAACGGTTCTTTTATTTCCGCTTTTTCTCAGCGCCGTGGTGAACGTGGAGATTCCCAACATTTGGACTCTTCCGAGTGGATTGAACATAGCGACGCTCGATTTTATTATGATAAATAAGAGGTTTTTATGTACGGTACAGGACAGTATGATTATCAGATTTTGCAAGTTTTAGAACGTATCGAAGTGATTATTACTCGTGTTGATACTGTTCTTTCTGGCCTTGCTAACAATTGGATTCCTCTTTTGTTTGGTGGTATTCTTGTTGTTGGTGTTATTTGTTTGTTGCATTGGTTGGTGAAAGTATGAGTTTACTTGAAGCAATTCAGACCTATACAGGGCTTGAAAATGTCCTTATTTTGGAATTTGTTACGGGTTTAGTGTTTACTGTTGGTGTATTACTTATTATCGCTATTTTCGTTAAATTTCTTTTCCGTTTGTTATAAGGTGCACACTTATATAAAAATCTAAAAAAATCTTGTAAAGGAGAAAAAAAATGCCTGAAGCTATTTCTACTGCTGTTACCGCGATTATTGCAACTGTTACGGAAGTTTTTGGTATGATTACTTCCGCTGATTTCTTGCCTTACTTTGTAATCGGTATCGCTGTTTCTTTGACCCTTGTCGGCGTTATGATTGTCCGTAAGGTTGTATGGGGGGCTTAATTTATGCCTGAGGTAACTTCCCCCGCTTTCCCTTCTGCGATTTCGACTGCAATCACCGCTATTATTGATACCGTTAAGTCTGTTTTTGGTATGATTACTGCTGATAGTTTTCTGCCTTACTTTGTTATCGGTATTGCCGTTTCCTTGACCCTTGTCGGCGTTATGATTGTTCGTAAAGTCGTTTGGGGCGCTTGATATTTATGACGTTTTGGCGGTCGGCTGCAAGAACCTTGCACCCGTCCGCCAAAATATTTTTAAGAGAGGTTTGTTTTTATGCAAGATATTTTTGTAACTTTTATGCAATCTATTGTGGATTTTTCAAGTCATTCCTTTTTTTCTTGGTTGATTATGTTTCCCGCCATTGTTGTGGCTTGTCTTGGTGTTTTCTCTCTTATTCCGGGTAAACGATAATGGTTATAGAATATTTTGGTTTTCCTCGTTCCGGTAAGACTACTTTACTTACACGGATAGCAATTAAGGAACAGATAAAAATTACTCGTGGTTTGTCTCGTTATGAGGCGGTATATAGTAACGTAGGTGTAAATTATCCCGGAATACGTTCTTGTAAATGGGACTATATTGGAAAATACGACTATAAGAAATGTTTAATTCTTATTGATGAAGCAACGTTGTTTGCAGATAGTCGTAATTATAAAAAATTTGAACAGTATAAAACGGATTGGTTGATGACCCACGGACACGACAAGTGTGATATGATTGTTTTCTGTCAAGCGTGTAACGGTATTGATAAAAAAATACGTGACGTCACGGAAAAAGTTGCATATATACGTAAGTTTCTTTGCTGGTCTTTTATAATTAATCTTCCACGTGATATCATTTTACCGGAGAATACAGGTGAGGTTGTTATGGGTTTCCGCAAACCTAAGCCCATTGAAGCCTTGTTTAATACACGGATTTTTTACCGTCCTACGTGGTATCCGTTTTTTGATTCTTGGCACTCTTACGTAGAACGTGACCCGGTTCCCTATGAAGAAATAGCAGGTGACCCCGATTATTTTGATATCATTGTTGGAAAAGTAGTTCGTTTTTTTCGGAAAATTTCTGTAAAGATTCGTGAACGTAAAATAACCAATCGTCAAAAGAAAGAACTTCGTCGTTTTTCACGGTTATTTTTCATTATTAAGCAAGTACAGTCTTTCCGTTTTGCTTGACATTTTTCCGGGAATTTGCTATAATAGAAAACAGGGAAGAGTTGCCCCTCTCCCCTGTTTGGTCCTTCATAGGTTTTCAATTAGTCTTTTGACCAATTTCTTTACTTCTTCGAGGTCTCTGACATCTTGCCAGAGAATGTAAAGTAAAAGCCTTTGAAGGACTTCTTTTTGTGCCAAGCGGATTTCTTCCCTTGTCACTTTTTTTTCACCTCTCTTTCGTGTTTCTTCTCGTGTGTGTTGCCTCGATGAAGGGCAACCACACTTAGCCAAGCTCCGGCTCTTCGACAGAAAACCGAGTTGTTTTTTTTGGCACCTTTGGTGCAACGAACAAACAAGAAAAGTCAAATGTTCTGCTGAAATATTGAAAACTGTTCACGGATACTTTCGTGAACAGTTTTTGATATTTCAAGGGTTATTTTACTTTTTGCAGTTTGTTTGTTATAATGGAAAAACAAAAAAACGTTTTCTTTGTGACGAAATCCTATATTGACACAAAGGTATTCTTTTGCGCAATTGTATTTAGTGAGATTTGGGCGCTGAGATTCCTATCTTCCCCAAGGTCTATACCGATTTTATAGATAAAAAGCAGTTGCCGACAAAATGTCGGCAACTACTTTATTTTTCCAAATCTTCGATTCTTTTTGTTACTTTATGGGCGATCGGTTCCCATTTTACTTTTTTGAACAAGGCTGCGATTGCAATGGGAACGTAGGTAAACATAAACAACGGGAAGGTAAACAAATAAAGAATCTTTTTCCCTTTGGGACAATCGATTCGTTTCCATTCGGTAATGGTTGTTAACAGTCCTACAAAAAACACCGTAAGATAGAAATTTGCAACGGTCGTTCCCAAGGAAGAAAGGGTAATGCCAATAAGGTCTCCCCCTCCGTTGGGCAAAAACAGTGCATAAACAAGAATGACAAGGTTTGTCAGACAACAAGCGAGGGTGATAAACAGTGCGGGGAAAATCGTCATTGTTAAGTCGTAGCAGGAAAAACTGAACTTCAATAGCCAATTTCCAGCCAACTGTTTACCGTATTTCCAAAAAACTTGATAAAACCCTTTTGCCCAGCGCATTCTTTGAGTCCAGGATTGTTTGAAGGTTTCCGGCTGTTCATCATAAAATTCAGCTTCGGCATAACCGATTTTCCAGTCTCTTACGGCGCAGTCTACGGAGAATTCAATATCCTCGGTCAGCAGTGTATAATGCCAACCGTCGTTTTCTTTGAATATTCTGGCGCTGACCAAAAATCCGGTTCCGGAAACGGCACAGTTGGTATCCATCAGCATCCGGGAATTGTTCAAAAACTTGCTTTCTCGTAAAAACCACAAACTATAACCGGCGGATAACCAATTGGAACTGTAGTTTTTACTGTTCCGGTAACTTGTGACAACATCGTAGCCCTCATCAAAAATTTCATTCATTTTTGTAATATAGTTCTTGGAGAGCAGGTTGTCCGCATCAAAAATAAAAAAACCTTCAATATTTTCGTTGCCATAATCCCGTTCAATGGATTTTAAGCCGAAGTCCAGGGCGTACCCCTTCCCTACTTGCTCTTTATTGAACCGCTCGTAAACGATTGCACCGGCCTCACGGGCGACGTTTGCGGTATCGTCGGTGCAGTTGTCAGCAATTACAAAAATGCGAATCAGTTCGGAGGGGTATTCCTGTTGTTGAATGCTGGCGATTAAATTCCCGATTACGGTCGCTTCGTTTCGTGCAGCGATAATAAACCCGTATTTATGCTGTTTGATATCTTTGGGGTTTTTCCCTTTGTGTTTGCGGAAAAAAGCAACCAGAATATAAAACATCTGGTATGCGTAGAGCAGCATAAAGACAATAAAAATCAGAGAATTGAAACTGCTGATAAAGTCCTGGACGGTCATCAAACAGGGTCATCCTTTCCTAAATATAGAAACAAAAACCAATAGTAATATTTTACAACGATAATTATACATTATTCTTTTGATTTATCTGTGTCTTGATTGTAACTACATCGAAAAGAAAAACCATCGAATCCCTTAAAATTTACAATATTGTAATATTTATAACAAGATAATGTTGTAAATTGTTCGATTACTCAAAGTCAGTTGAAATCGCAGAATAATACTCCATTGAAGGACGAACCTTCCATTGATTCAGCAAGTTATAATATTTCTCTTTGGCCGCGCTGTTCTCCGGTGCAATCTTCTTGGCAGAGATCAAAAGATTTTTTGGTGTATCAATGGGGGAGCAAAATTCAACACAACGAACGTCGTATCCTTCGGACTCCAATTTTAATGCGCGCAATCCGTCGGTAATCAGATCGTTCAATCTTGCCCGAAAGACACCGTGACCGGTGATGGGTTCAAACTCGTCGATTTTATACTGTTTTAGCAATTCTTTGTGACAGCAAGGAACACAGATAATACTTTCTGCGCGGTGCCGCAATGCATAGCCCAGGGCCATATCGGTTGCGGTATCGCAAGCGTGAAGCGATACGACAACGTCGGGATGAAAATCACTTTCGTAGGTTCTCAGGTCTTCACAGATAAATTCCATATTCGTGTAACCCAGGTCTTTTGCGATTTTTCTGCTGGCTTCAATGACTTTTTCGGAAATATCAATTCCAACAAAGTGGGCACGGATATGTTTTTCTTCCCATAAATAATAATTCAGAACGAACGAGAGATAAGATTTGCCGCAGGCACAGTCAACGATCGTAATATCGTTTTTTCCGTCAAATAGGTCTGAGACTAATTCTAAGATGTGATTCGTTTGATTGTATTTGCGAATCATATCGTTGCGCAGTTTTCCGTCTTTGTCACAATAACCCAAGGCGGTCATTAATTTGGAAGCTTTCCGTAAATCAATTTGATACCCGTCTTTTTTTGTGGGTTGGGTGACCGATTCGTTTGCTTCTTCCCTTTTAACGATTTTCACGGTTTTTCCATCTGCCTGTAATTCTGTGGTTAGACCGCGTTCCTTGTAGTGAACGGTAGCAGAATCGTATTTCAATAGGTCTTCTAATAGAAATTCAAGGGCTTCTGTGATGTCCTTTGCGGCTCTTTTTCCCGAGAATCGATATTCAAAGCCGTTTTCGACGGAAACAATGGAGCCAGTGTAGGTTTTTCGACCGGAAATCAAGTCAAAATTTATTTCGACAAAGTAGTCCGCAGTGGTGTTGAACCGTTCTGCAAACCCACCGAAAAAGAGTTGTATTTTTGCTTTTTGCTGTTGATTCATAGAAGCTTCTCCCCTATCTGAATATAACAAAAAAACCCTTGAAAATCAAGGGTTTTTTGGAGCTGATGATCGGGATCGAACCGACGACCTCGTCCTTACCAAGGACGCACTCTACCGACTGAGCTACATCAGCATTACTTGAACATTATAGCAAAAAAAAGTGATAATGTCAAGAGCCAAAACACATTTGTTGCAATTCCGTCACAAGTTTTTTTTCTTCGCCCATTTTCGAGCTGCCATCAAGGTGTTTTTCATCAACATTGTTATGGTCATCGGTCCGACACCTCCGGGGACGGGGGTAATATAACCTGCTACTTTTTCAGCTGATGCAAAATCCACGTCTCCTACCAATTTTCCGTCTTCATTCCGGTTCATTCCTACGTCGATGACTACTGCCCCGGGTTTTATCATATCTCCGGTGATGAGTCCCGCTTTCCCAACGGCAGAGACTAAAATATCGGCATCACGAGTGACGGTTGCCAAATTGGGTGTTTTGGAATGGCAAACGGTAACCGTTCCGTTTTCTTTTAATAAAAGCATTGTTTGGGGCTTTCCTACAATATTGCTTCTTCCCACAACGACACAATGTTTCCCTTCGACCGATACTCCGGAAGAATGGATCAATTCCATTACGCCGGCAGGGGTGCAAGGCAAAAATTCAAAATCTCCAATCATAATCTTTCCTACGTTGTAAGGATGAAATGCGTCAACGTCTTTATCCGGAGCGATATGATTGATGATATTTTTAAAATCCAGCCCCTTGGGCAAGGGAGCTTGTATTAAAATTCCGTGAATTTGACTGGATTGATTCAGTGTTTCAACAAGTTCTAAAATTTCGTTTTCCGAAATGGTTGCAGGGAGATTGTATTGTTCGTGATAGAATCCGATTTCTTCGCACGCCTTGGTCTTATTTCTCACATATACCTTCGATGCGGGGTCTTCCCCGACCAGAATCACGGCAAGACCGGGGGTGATGCCCTGCTCTTTGAGTAGATTCGTTTCTTCTTTCAATTGTTCCCGGATGGTTTTTGCAAGGGCGGTTCCATTTAAAATCTCAGCCACGGTCGCTCTCCTCCTTGGTTTCATTGTCCTGTTGCTTCGCATAGATTGGTTTGTATTCTTTGGTATTTTTTTCGGTTGTGCCAATAAGCTTATTTTGAATTTTTAAAACAAGTCCTTTTCTCGACAAGGCAAATCCGGCAATTCCGCCAAGGAAGAATATTACCGCAAGAATTTGCGATATTCGCATCGGTCCAAGCATCAGACTGTCGGTGCGCAAGCCTTCAATAAAGAACCGACCCAGACCGTACCAGGCAAAATACAGGAAAAAAGTTTCTCCGTGGAATTTCATCCACTTCTTTGCAAAGAAGAGTAACAAGACAAAACCGAGAACATTCCAAAGAGATTCGTAGAAGAAGGTTGGGTGGTAGGGCCCGGAACCGTTTATGGTCATTCCCCAGGGAAGTTTTGTAAGACCTCCGTGGGCTTCTGCATTGACAAAATTCCCCCACCGACCGACGGATTGTCCGATGAGAAAGCCGAGGGATGCGATGTCAAATAGGGCAAACAGATTAGCCTTTTTAATTTTACAATAAAGGAAGCCGGTAAAAAATGCGCCGATAATGCCACCGTAAATGGCAAGTCCGCCGTCCCGGATGTTAATCATTTCCGCAAACGAATCGTATTCTTCCAATTTGAAAAGAACGTAATAGGCTCTTGCACAGATTACACCGATGGGAAGTCCCCAGAGAAGAACATCGATGATGTTGTCGGTTGTCAAGTCAAACTTTTTTGCTTGCCAAAGGCAGAATCCAACAGCCAAAATCAAACCTAAGGTAATGATAACTCCATACCAATAGATTTGAAAACTCCCAATACTTTCCGGAAGTTGGATATTGCCGAAAATATCTTGAAGAGTAAACGAGCGTTTTACTTCAAAGGCATCAATTCCAATTCCTTCAAATCCAATACTGTTTTTCATAAAATCCTCACAAAACGGAAATGTTTCTTCTTGTGGTTATTATATCATCATTTGGAGGATTTGTCAAGATAATTTCTAACCCGAAATGATTACGCTGATTGCGTGGTTTGTTCCCCTTAGGGAGACGTAGGGAACTTTTTTTCCATCTTCAAACGTTCCCGTATCCGTTCCTCGTTCTACGAGGATTTCCAAGGTATCTTTTTCTATTTTCACCGTTGCGCGGTATCCGTTCCAATCCTTCGGAAGATTTGGCTGAATGGATACGGTGTCGTCCGTTCTTCGAATCCCAAGAAGGTCTTCCGCGACGGTTTTTAAATACCATCCGGCGGCTCCCGTATAGTGCGACCAACCTCCCATACCCTCCCGTCCTGGGAGCGTATAAACATCAGCCGCAATCACAAAAGGTTCTCTTCCGTACCGTTCGGTGTTTTGTACGGTGTTACAATGCTGAATGGGATTGATACCGGATAAAATTTCCCAGCCTCGTTCGACCTCACCGGATTGGAGCAATGCTCTTGCAAACCAAATGCCGGCGTGGGTGTATTGCCCGCCGTTTTCCCGTATGCCCGGAGGATATTCGGCGATGGAACCGGGGAAGCCGTCGGAAGAAGGGGAATATGCCGGAGAAAGCAGACGGATGATTTTTTGTTGTCTATTCCAAAGTTTTTGATAGGCTATATCCAATGCTGACTTTACTTTTATCTCTTCGAGACCGGAAAATTTCCCAAAGGCCTGAGGAATCAGGTCAATGGATTCCGCTTCTCCAAAGGGAGTTCCATCCTTCCGGAATCCCCGGAGAAAACGCCCGTTGGAAAAGGAAGTTTGATTCAGGGCGTTTCGCAAGGACTGAATACAGCCGGAAAACTCAATGAATTCTTCCTTTGTTCCCATAGATTTTATTAGCGGAAAAAATGCTTCAAGGCATATTACTGCGAACATACTGCCCCAAACCGTTTCCGCTCCGTTTTCGATTCGATTCATTCCATCGTTCCAATCTCCCGAGCCGATGAGAATCAGGTTCCGTTCTCCAACCTTCAAGCCGTAACGAAGTGCCCGCAAACAATGGTGATAGATGGATTCTTTTTCTTCGGAAGGTGTGGGTGAAAAATAGCGGTCATATTCGTCTTTCGACAGTGGAGATGATTTTAAATAGGGAATTTTCTTTTCGAAAAATTTCTTATTTCCCGTTACTTTGAAATATTCTGAGCAGGCGAATACCAACCAGAACGGGTCATCCGAAAATCGGGTTTTGATTCCGTCGTCCGGATGATAAGGTCTTGGATGCCACCAATGCAGTACGTCTCCTTCTTCAAATTGATGAGCACAACAACGCAGAATTTGACGTTTCAAATAGGACGGGTCAAATAGCGACAAACAAACAGAATCTTGTAGCTGATCCCGAAATCCGTATGCTCCTCCGGGTTGACTTGGTCCGGTGCGACCCAAGATCCGTGAATGAAGAATCTGTTGTTGCAAAAATCCATTGACAAAGGCATTTAATTCTTTATCCGGTGTGTCGAGAATCAGGTATCGTTTATCGGTCGTCTCCAAGCGGGATAATTCTTTTTTTAATCGTTGTTCCGATGACAGCAAATCGCTAAGCTGTCGTGCACTGTTGATTCCCGATGCCGAAGACAATATAAAGGATGCTTCCCGTACGTCGCTCTTGGGTTGAAAGATGAGGGCGCCGTTTTGAGGAGTAACATTATTCCCATAGAGAATACAATACTCGCGTCCGTAAAAATAGTTTCCACCGTTATGGAAAAATATTTTTCCTTCCTCTGTGAATCGCGTAACAGTGTCCGGCAGGTCCTTCCCCAGGCGAATTTTAGGTTGATAAACGATTTCCGAGACGTGTTCCAGATTCCCTGTCAGGGTGACTTTTATAATTTTTGCAGGAAAATGCGGTAAAACTGCAACTTCTGTCTGAACGATACATCCCAAAAGCTCCAAGCGATAGCGGACTCTGTTTTGAAAAAATTCCGCGGAAGCGTTTGCAAGAAGGTCATATCGTTTCCCCTGTGCCACGGCATAAAGCAGTTCTGAGCACCAAGGACGCCCCTTTGTATTTCGAGGTGTAATGGGGTGTTCCGAGGCGTTTTTTCCGAAGGTGTAGCCTAACCCGGATTCGGAGACGATTGTTCCGAATCGATGGTTTGATAGCACGATACTCCAAGGTCGGTACGGCCGTCTCCCCTGTTTTGAGACAAAAAAGGAGTTGTGGTAGGTGTATCCTCCTCTTCCCAAAGGTATCATATATTTTTGTTCTCCTACCGGAGAACCTTCCGTTTGAATCGGGCGGAACGTGCGATTCGGTTTGTTCCACTTCCAACTTCGCTCTAAGTTCACAAAAAGACTGCTGCACTTTTGAATCAACAGATATTCTTCTACCGTACGAATGTTTAACAGAAAGATTTGTCGTTGCAACGAGGGGTCAACTTCACTTAGTAATGAATTCAAAGCTGTTTTTACGGGAGTGTTGTATCCTTCATCTTCTCGGTATAAAAGAATTAGGTCGCACTCAATTCCTGCGAAATTCATAAGGAAGATTGATTTGATAAAGGGTAATACTCTTGCTACGGTATCGTTTCCGATTCGGACCGTTACGATGGGATGGTCTGCCGAGATTCCGTACTGCCAAAGTGTACGAACCGGCAATTCATTTAATACTTTGTAGTTCTTGGCAGGTTGGATCGGTGCATAAAGAATTTTTTGTGCAATACGGTCGAAAATGAGGCGGTCCGCCGAGCGAATGTTTGCATTGAGACACAGTGCATCAAAATATTGGCAATACCGTCGCTGTATGGTGTCGATTTCTTGTGAAAGGGCATTTTGAAGATATTTTAAGGTCTCTTCTTGGCTATTTCCTGTCGAAAAATAGAATTTGACCGATTCGGTTCCCCGTCCTCGAAGATTGATTTTACATTGTAAAAACACCGCCGGGAAAATCGGATGTTTGATTTCTTCGCTTGCCTCGTTTAATAAGTGAAACGGGGGTTGGATTCGGTCTTTACTCACTTGAAAACAGAACGGCTTGGACGCTGTTACGGATATCCAGCTCTCCCCTTTTTCTCGATCATTTCTGCAAAAATAAAGAATATTTTGGGCGGCATTGTAGTGTGCGGTAATGAACAAATCCTTGTATTCCGGATGAGATTCGTATTCCTTTCGGGATAGAATCGTTGGTTCCGCATAGAAAAAGACGTCAAAATCATTTTCCGTCATTTGATTGTTCTTTACCGTTACTTCTCGAATCGATACCGGGATTTCCGGGTGCATCGTTATTGATAATCGGGTTTCAAAGGTTGCAAAACTTCCGTAGCAAACAGCTCCGTTTCCGTCGAAAAACATTTTGTAATCCCAATCGGAATAAAGAGGAGCATAAGTTGTTCCGTAAAAAGTTCCTTTATTTCGCACCAACGTAAAAATTCCGCAAGGAGACTGTGTGTCATCGGAATACCGCGTGAGGTCTTGACTTGGTTTTCTTAAAAAACCGCATCCGCTGTCGGTAAGAACCTCCGTGAGTTTTCCATTGGTTAAAATCCGGACTTTCGGATTTTCCGGGTCGGGGCTGTCAATGCGTGTTTCTCCGGGACATTTTTCTTCTTTATCCGGAGTTTGCGAAGGAAAATAATGCTTCGAATATGCAGGAATCTTTTCTGTTAATAAGCTGAGAAACGCTTCGCCTTCCCCGGAGATAAAACGTTTTTGCATAATTTTGTCCTTTACGACGTTTATCCCGGAAAGAAAACTCATTCCTACGTGGTGGGCCATATAGCTCTGTACGACGCGAGGATTTTCTGGTCCGGAACGAAAATCTATGGCTTCGTAGAAGCCATATTTCCCTTTGGGAAGTTTTTTTCGGTTTTCTTCGGCTTGCTTGGGGAACCACGGATAGGCTAAAAGTGTGGCGTAAGGTGCGATGACGGATGGAAAATGCACGTCTCGACGCAGTGCCGCCGCCGGGATTCCGAATGCTCGATACTGATAGTTTCCCGATTGGTCAAACGTATAATATCCGCTTTCGGAAATCCCCCAGGGGATTCTGGGGTCAACGTACTGCATTTGTGCGGATAAAATTCCTCGTAACGATTCTCCGCTCAAAGTCCTGCGATATGCCGGCAAAAATAAATGGGGCATAAAATATTCAAACATTGTTCCGGACCAAGAAGAAAGGATTAGATTTCCGTTTTTGTTCCCAATCGGTCTTGCCAGTTGTGCCCAATGTTCCGGGGGAATCTGTCCTTTCATCAAAGCATAATACGAGGTTAAGCGTGCTTCGCTTGCATACAAATCGTAGTAAGATGAAGTATATTTTTCCTCCTCTTCATAATATCCAATGGGAAACTTTTTTTTCTTTTTGTCATATAGAACGGAAAAATCCATTTTGGAAAGAAGTTGCTCAATGATTTCAACCAATTCCATTCGACACTCGGTGCCTTGTTCGGACAAGCCCTTGGATAGGGTGTGGAGTGCAGCTGCAAAATTTCCGCAGTCTACCGTAGAAATAAATCTTGGAGATAAAACTTTAAGGGTTTCTGTATCATACCAATTATAAAGATGTCCATTCCATTTGGGAAGATTTTTAATAGTGTTTAGAGTATTTTTTACGCGCAAGCATAATTCCTCTTCCCCGATAAATCCAAGGTCAAATGCACCCAGAACGGAGAGGAGTCCAAAGCCGATATTGGTTGGTGACGTGCGAGCGGCGACTAAGTTCAGCGGCTCCTGTTGATAGTTGTCCGGAGCAAGCCAATGATGTTTCTCGTCCATAAAGTCTTCGTAATATCTCCACATACATCGAAGTTCCTCCATAAATTCATCTCCTACGACCGATTCTTTGGGATAGGGCGCAGAAACCAATCGCGCAATGATAGGGGCCGAGAGCCACAATGCACCGATTAAAATCGTGTAAGGTGAAAATAGAAAAGGAAAACCAATCAACTGCCACCGTAGTTGATAATAATAGTCGTTCAGTTCCGTTCCGCCGTTAGAAGACGCGGCGGCTGTGGTCCATTCCAGTTTTTTCTTTCCGCGAAGGGTACGGATAATTCCACGGATTGCGCCGTCAACGCCGTTGTATGCACGGGCCGGCAGTAAAAAAATATTAAGAGTAGTTTCGTGAATCGCATCCGAAAATTCCCGAAGTGGCCGATATCGTCTGGCCGGGCCGAGCCAGGCGGAGAAAAAGGATGGAATTCGTAATAAGAGCGGAAAAATGATCCAAAATATCCCTAAAATAATTCCTCGAAACCCTAAAACGACAGATGATGCAATGAGTAAAAAACAACTCAATGGAAAGATAGCGCGAGACAAATTATGAATGATTTTAAACCGAAACAAATTGCTTCGGTTTTTCTTCGTGGATAAAAAAATTGTGTTTTGAAAATCCCCCCGAATCCAGCGGTGATTTCGTTTTTCATCGCTCAAAACCGAATCCGGTATTTCATCAAAGAAAACGATGTCGGATAGGTTTGCACACCGCAGGATTTCCCCCTCAGGAAGGTCGTGGCTTAAAATGGGGGTTTTTGAAAACCGTTTTGCAATCAAATCTCGATATAACGAGAGGCGAACGATTCCTTTTCCGCAGAAGATTCCTTGGGAAAATAAATCCTGATAGAGATTGAAATGAGGATTTTTATAAAACTCCGTTCCACTGTTACCGGATAGCATTGCGGAGAACGGTGTGCGAAAGGACGTCTCTGGATTTGCCTCAATGCGAGGTGTTGCAATTCCATAACCGGCAATTACTCTCGAATGACCATTTGGGTCAACGATAACCCTGGGTTTATGATTGGGATGTTCCATAAATCCAATCAAGCTTTCTACTGCACCCAGCGCAGGCTCGGTATCTGCGTCCAACGTTATCATATATTCCCCGTTTATCGGACCGGTCAAGAGAGCAAACTTCTTTTTTGAATTTTCGTCAAGGGTGGAAAAATCCATCATTGCGCCTTGTTTTCGTCCATAGGCTTGATAGTTGTAGGATTCTTCGGACCACATTCGTTTTCGGATTGCGCAAAAATATCGGTTTTCTTTTTTATTTCGCTGCTGGATCTCCCGTTCTAAAAAAGTCAGCAATTCTTGGTCTTTTTGAGATATTTCTTCTTGACTTGCCGGAAGGTCAAGCAATAGCCCCAGACGAATGGCCGGAATCGTGATTCGATGCGAAAGAACGTCCAGCCGGTGAAGTAATTTTTTTCCTTCGTCTTTGTTGGAAATCATTGAAACAATCGTAACCAACGTAGCGGGACAGTTTTCTTTTTTAATTTTAATTTTCGGAAGAATTTCAGGACGTATTAAGCGTGAAAATAAGGTGTCACAAAGTAATTTCCCCGAGATGAAAATCGGTATAATTGACAAAATCGTAAGGGATACATCAGAAAAAATCAAATATAGCGCGACAAATAAGAACACACAAACACTGCCAAGAATCGGAAAATACCAACGATTATTTCGTTTAGATAACAATAATTCTCCCAATTGTGACTTTTCTTTCCGGGCTTTTTTCAGCAATTCGACGGCAGTTTCCCGCTCGGTAATTTGATGCTTTTTTGAATATATTTGTAATTTCTCCCGATAGAATTGTTTGCTTTCCTCCTCTAAGTGGGGATAAACTTCATCTTGTTTCAGGACGTTTTCCGTGGTAGATAATGTTTCCGCTAAAAAAGAGCATTCATAGGAATTTAGAACGTAAAGAGAACGAATGATTTTAGAAACGGTTTCGGATTTTTTCTGTGAATTTTCCCGCAATGCACGAAGACAGCAATGTTCCATTTCGGGAATCAAACAGGCTATTTCCGAGTAAGAAAGATTTCTTGCCAAAGATAACTTTCGAAGAAATTCGGTGATGGATTCTTCGGTGAGCCGATAGGAAGAAATTTCGCAAAAATCTTGAATTTCTTCCACAAATAAGGGAGAACTTCCTTCCCCCTTCGGACTCTCACAGTACTCTTTCTGCACGTTTAAAATGCTATAACAACAACTTCTAATCAAGTGAGAATTCTGATGAATTTCTTTCTGACCCGAAACGGAATTTTTATTTGTTGTAAGGATTTGACGATATAATTTACGTATTTTGTTTTCAAAAATTTTCTCGCGATATTGTTTCATCGTTTCCTCCGGAATCAAAGAATTTAGGTCTTAACAGTTTTTCCCGGAGAATATGAATTATGCGGGTTTTTCGACTCTCACTGAATTTCCGCCTCTTGACATAGGAAAACTTTTATAGTATAATAATTATAACTGTATGTAAAGGAGACCGGACACGGTATGCCGAAGAGTATATTTGTTGATCCGAAAGAAGTTCGGAAAAAGGGAATGATTCATATCGACGATATTCCGATGAATCAGTATTCCCAGTCGTTGCGTGAAGCAAGAAATTATTATAGCGATGAAGAATTGATTGGCATTTTTCGGGATATGTACCTGATACGGGTATTTGAATCGTTGCTTTTTGATATAAAAAAATTCGGAGAGTATGCAGGGATTTCCTATAATTATCAGGGGCCGTTGCATTTGTCACTCGGTCAGGAAGCCGCGGCGGTAGGCCAGGCCTTTTTCTTGTCTGCTGATGACCTTGTATTCGGCTCTCATCGGAGCCACGGGGAGGTTCTTGCCAAAGGGCTTTCTGCGATTCGAAAACTGTCTGAGAAAGAATTAAATCAAGTTCTTGAAGAATATGACGGTGGTAAAATTAAATCTATTATTTTCCGAGAGGATTCTACCATTCGCACTCTTGCGGAAGATTTTCTGATTTATGGAACAATGGCGGAAATATTGGCGTGTCCTACTGGATTTCAGCAAGGGCTTTCCGGGTCGATGCATGCATTTTTCCCGCCTTTCGGAATGTATCCGAATAATGCGATTGTCGGAGCTTCTGCCCCGATTGCCGTTGGGGCGGCCTTGTACAAAAAGGTAAATAAAAAACCCGGTATTGTTGTTTCAAACGTTGGCGACGGTGCTTTGGGGCGTGGCCCCGTGTGGGAAGCAATGAATTTTGCTTCTATGGACCAATATAACACTCTTTGGGAAGATTCTTATAAGGGCGGCTTGCCCATTATTTTCAATTTCTTTAATAATTTTTATGGAATGGGCGGTCAAACCGTTGGAGAAACAATGGCATTTGGTGAACTTGCCCGTATCGGAGCTGGGGTTTCCCCCACCGGATTATATGCAGAGCGGGTCGATGGAAGTAATCCGTTGGCTGTGATGGATGCGATGAAGCGCAAAATGGATCTGATATCCCAAGGAAAAGGCCCGGTTCTTTTGGATGTCGTCACCTATCGAATCTCACCTCATTCCGCATCAGACCACGAATCTTATCGCACCAAAGAAGAAGTTCTGACTTGGATTGAGCAAGACCCTATTACTGCATATCACAGAGAATTGGTTTCGGCCGGCATTGTTTCCGAAGAACAAATCTCCCAAATTACGAACTCTGTGGACGAGACCATACTTCGGATCTTTCAATTGTGTGCAGACCAAAGGGTTACACCGCATCAAAATGATGATGGAGATAAAACTCTTGAATCCTTTATGTATTCCAATCAGCGCATAATCTCTTTTGGAGATGGTCCCTGCGATACACTCCTTGAAAAAGAAGATAACCCGAGAGTCCGAGCGATTTCTCGGAAACCCAGATGCCAAACAGAAAATGATACCGGCGTATCTTTACGAGATGCCGTGTTTGAGGCAATTTTTGATAAATTTTATCAGGATTCCTCGTTGATTGCGTACGGAGAAGAGGTTCGGGACTGGGGCGGTCCATACGGTGTTTATGAAGGTCTGACCGAGGCTCTCCCCTATCATCGGTTTTTTAATACGCCTATTTCAGAATCGGCTATCGTTGCTACTGCGGTGGGCTATGCCATCGCCGGGGGACGGACGGTGGTGGAATTGCCGTTTTGCGATTTTCTTGGGTGCGCCGGGGATGAGATTTTTAATCAGCTTTCCAAGTGGCAGTTTATGAGTGCCGGGCATTTGAAAATGCCGGTGGTCCTTCGGATTGCGATTGGGTCATTGTACGGAACACAGCACGCTCAGGATTTTACCGCATTGGTGACCCACGTTCCCGGATTAAAGGTACTTTTTCCTGCAACACCGTACGATGCGAAAGGCCTGTTGACCTCAGCGTTGAATGGAACCGACCCGGTCGTTATTTTTGAATCCCAAGACCTTTATGGGGTTGGCGAGCAATTCCAGACCGACGGTGTGCCGATGAAATCTTATGAGCTCCCCATTGGTGTCCCGGATGTAAAGCGGGAAGGACGGGATATAACGATTCTTACGATAGGTTCCGCGTTGTATTCTGCAATGGCCGCAGCAGATTTTTTAGGGGGATATGGAATTTCCGCAGAAATTATAGATGCCCGTTCATTGGTGCCCTTTGACTATGATATCCTGTTGCAATCGGTGAAAAAAACTGGGAAACTCTTGTTGGTAGGGAACGAAGTAGAACGCGGGGCCTTTTTAAAGGAAATTGCCCATAACGTTACAGAATTTGCTTTTGACCGGTTGCTATGTGCACCGGTGGTTTACGGGTGCCGAAATTGGATTGCTCCGACAACGGATATTAGCAAAAATTTCTTCCCCGATGCCCAAGGAATCGTTGATATTATTCACGAAAAACTGATTCCCATCACCGGTCATATTCCTGAAAAAGACTTCTCACAAGAAGAAAAACTTCGTCGTTTGAAGAATGGTGTTTAAAGAGTAGTGTATTGAAAAATTACCCGAAGAAAACGTTTCTTCGGAAAAGAAAACCGTTCTCCCTTTTTTCCAAAAAGTAAGGGAGAACGGTTTTTTCTGTTACGATTGCCCTTTTCGGTATTGTCCCGGGGGAATGCCGTAACGGTCCCGAAAAGCTCGGGAGAATGTGTAGATGGAAGAATATTGCAGTAATTCCGCAATCTGTCCCAAGGGAACTCCTTCCCGAATCAGCAGTTGAGCCCGTTCCAGTTTCCGATCCCGGAGATAATGTTGCAGGGTGTTTCCGGTGACAGAACGGAAAATATCTGAAAGATAACTGTAATTATAATTCATAGCTTCCGCCAATTGGGAAAGATTTTTTAAGGAGTATACGTGGGTGTCCATATACTGCATCATTTGATAGCACATTTCGTCAGCGGAAGAGATTGCGGTCGATGGAATGCTGTGGTTTCGTACCCGGCGGATCAGGGAATAGACGATTTGTTCCAGAATGGATTCCAGCAACTTTTTCGACCAGTTATCCACGGTGTTGCTTTCACCAATGCCGGCGCTAACAAGATCGGAAATCCGTTGATCCTGAAATAGATTTATGCCTTTGGTTTTGCATAAGGTGACTGTTTCTTCCAGAAGACTCAACAGTTCCGGGTCTTTGCTCCAAAAGGAAAGAAAATCGTATTCCAAAGGGGCGTTGGAATCGGATGTGATGCAGTGAAGATCTCCCGGAAAGGACAGATGGATGTCTCCTTGTTGCAGGGATACCCGTTCGCCGTTCGTCTCTGCCTGTCCCCGACCGGCGGTAATCACCGTCAGTTCGATCCAGGTCAAATGGGGATGTAAGGCAATCTCCGTTCCGCCTTCACAGTATAACCGACCGATCTGATACAATTCTATTGCTCTATACGACACGGGGGACGAAATATATGAATGGTTCGTGCGATAACGGTATTTTCGCGTAGTGTCCTTGTTTATAAGATCCCCTCCTGGGCTTATTGTACTGCATAATTAATGTTTTTAACAAAAATAATAAATTTAATTAAGGGATTTTTCGTATATTTCTAAGAAATCCAAAGAAATGCTAAAAAACATAAAAAGTTTCGCTATTTACATTCCGAGGGAAGATCATTATAATGAAGGTGAAATACTTCCAATAGGAGGATTATGTTATGAACAAACCTGTCATTGCTGTGATTGGATGCGGACGTATTGCCAAAAATGCCCATTTCCCAGCGTTTGCGAAAATGGAAGGAATCCGGGTCAAATACGCCTGCGATCTGATCGAAGAAAAGGCCGCAGCTATAAAGGAGCAGTATGGCTTCGTGGAGCTGGTCACTACCGATTATCAGATTGCTCTTGCTGACCCGGAAGTGGAAGCGGTTTTCGTTTTGACCCCCAACTTTGCCCATTATACCGTCACGATGGATGCTCTGAGTGCGGGGAAACACGTATTTTGTGAAAAACCCATCACGGTTAACTACGCTCTTTCTCAGGAAATGGCCAAAGAAGCTAAGGCCCGGGGTAAGGTGCTGAATATCGGGGTTTGTAACCGATATCAGGGTTCCGTGGAACGTCTGGAACAATGGAATCGGGAAGGAAAATTCGGGAATATTTATCACGTATACTGTTCTTTTCGTAGTTGCCGGAGTATTCCAGGTCTGGGTGGTCCATTCACCATAAAATCCCAGGCCGGCGGCGGCGTTCTCATTGACTGGGGGATTCATTTCCTGGATTTAATTCTCTATATTCTCGGGGGAGCCAAGCCCGAAACTGTCACTTGCGATGTGTACAACGGTACGGCCAAGGATATGAAAGGGTATCGCTATCGGAAAATGTGGGCAGAAGAAACGGCGGATCCCGAAAATGGAGTGAACGATGTGGAAGATTTCGTCACCGGTCACATTCGCACCGAGAAAGCCAGCATCTCTTTGAACGGCGCTTGGGCACAAAATCTGGATAAGGGTGAAATGTACGTGGATTTTCTGGGAGACAAGGGAGGTGCTCGGCTGACCTACGGAAAACAGTTTGAATTTTTCTTCTCTGAAACTCTGGAATCGGTGGTTACCGACCACGAATTACCCGATATGTATCTGAAAGAAGACGAAGCCTTCCTTCGGGCCATTCGTACCGGTGAGAAGACCCGAAACCATATCGACAATATTCTGGAAAGTATGAAACTGCTGGATGCTCTGTACCGCTCTGCGAAAGAGCGGAGTGAAATCCGTTTGTAGGAGGGATTCGTATGAAGATCGGATTTATTGACTTGTATTTGAGTGAATGGCACGCCAACCATTTCCCCGAAATGTTAAAGAAAACTGCTCCCGATGCCATCGTGACCCACGCTTGGGCCGAGGAGGACGTCTCCCCGGTGAACGGGAAAACCACGGCACAATGGTGTGCGGAATTTGGCGTACAGGAATGTAAAACCCCCAGAGAAGTCTGCGATGCTTGCGATGCGATTATGATTTTTGCTCCGGACGATCCGGAAAGCCATCTACGCTTGGCAGAAGCTGTTCTCCCCTACGGAAAACCCACCTATATTGATAAAACTTTTGCCCCCGACCTGGAAACGGCAAAGAAGATTTTTGCCTTGGCGGAACAGTACCATACTCCTATGTACACCTCCTCGTCTTTGGGGTTTGCGGAAGAGGTGGAGGGTGAGTTTAAAACAGTGTTGACCTTCGGTGGAGGCGGAACGCCAGAAAACTATCTGGTACATCATACGGAAATGGTGGTAAAACTGCTGGGCTCCGGCGCGGATACCGTTTGCGCTCTGCCTATGGGGAATGCCAATGCTTTCTCCATTTCCTATCCCGATGACAGGAGGGCCGGAATGGTGGATGGCAAGAAAGTCCCCTTCGCTCTGGTACTGGAACAGCTCGATGGTACCAAAGAGTACCGGAAGGCGGAATCCAACTACTTTCAGTTGCAGGCAGAGGCCACGGTGGAATTTTTCCGTACAGGTATCCCCCCTGTAACCAAAGAGCGCACCCTGGAGGTTATGGCTATCAGGGAAGCGGCTCTTAACGCCCTGAAAACCCCCGGTACCCTAGTCAGAGTGCCCCGGTGATTTTAACAGCGGAACATTTCAAAGTAAATCATCGGGGGATTTCCTTTTTGCGTCAATAATTTTCGTAAAATGCAAGGCAGGCCTTGTGCATATGGTAAATATCTAATTTCCCGGCTACTTCATAGGGGGCGTGCATCGAAAGTAACGCTACGCCGATATCCAATACGAGAATATTGCGATCTGCCAAGAATTGAGATACCGTCCCGCCGCCTCCTTGGTCTACCTTTCCTAATTCCGAAGTTTGATACAGAACGCCGTTGTCGTCAAAAATCTTGAAGATTCTTGCCAGCAATTCTGCCGGTGCTTCCGAACATCCACCCTTACCGCGAGAGCCTGTATACTTGGAAATTGCGACTCCGTGATTGATTAAAGCGCTGTTGCGTTTCTCGTACACAGAGGGATAAGAGGGATCGAACGCTGCGTTGACGTCTGCGGAGAGTGCACACGAGTTTGCGAATGCCTGCCGGGCGTTTGCATTTCCGCAAAGTTCTGTCAAAAAGTCGGAGACGTAGGAACTACGCATTCCCGAAATGCCCATACTGCCCACTTCTTCCCGGTCAGCAAAAACAGCCACGCAAGTTTTCTTTGGGATCCCGTTCAGAGAAAGAAGGGCGGTCAATTCGGGGTATGCACAAATTCGGTCGTCGTGGCCGTAAGCGGAAATCATACTGCGGTCAAAACCAAGGTCTCGCGCTTTTCCGGCGGGTACCAAAGACAAGTCTGCCGTTTCAAAATCTTCTTCGGTAATGCCGTATTTTTCGTTGAGCAGTTTCAGGATTGCCGTCTTATAGGGTTGATCTTCTGCGTCGGCATCGGGTTTCGAACCGATGATGATGTTCAGGTCTTCCCCGGCAATTTCTTTTTGATCTTTTGCCAAGTGGGGCAACAGGTCGGAAATATAGAAAACAGGGTCTTCGGGAGCATTTCCGATATCAACCCGTACGACTTCTCCGTTGCGCTTGCAAATAACACCGCAGATCGCTAAGGGCAACGCGACCCATTGATACTTCCGGACTCCGCCGTAATAATGGGTTTTTAGCAGTGTCAGACCACCATCTTCATACATCGGAACTTGTTTCAGATCCAGACGGGGACAATCTACGTGAGCTGCCGTGATGTTAAATCCTTCTGTAACAGGCGCAGAACCGATGATTGCATAAATTACAGCGCGGTCGTGTTGCACGTAATAAACTTTATCTCCGGGGAGGTACGTTTTTCCATACTCAAAGGGAACAAATCCGGCTTGAATTGCAATTTTCAAAGATTCTTCCACGCAAAACCGTTCGGTTTTTCCGTTGTCCAAAAAAGTTTTATAGCCTTCGCAGTATTCAAAAGCTTTTTGTTGGTCTTCCGGATAAATCAGATATCCGTTTTTCTTTTTTTTAATAAGGTCACTCATAGTCCCACTCCTTTAATATTTTCAAAAGTTCTTCTTTTAGTTGTTCCGGGGTATGATTTATGATTACCCCGTCTGAGCCGGAAATATAGAAATCATCGGTTTTTTGCGCATTGAACCGACGTTGGATTGCTTCTTCGGGAATGTGATCCCGGTTGGCAATTCGTTCCTTTCGCACTTCCTTGGGTGCTAAGATACATAAGATTTTATTACAGACCTGTTCTCCGTGTGCTTCAAGAAGTGCTGCTCCGTCTACCGTAACACGGGAAAAACCTTCGTTCTTCGCCTGTTCTATTCTTTGGGAGACTTCCTTCATTACTAAGGGGTGCAGGATGGAATTTAAGGCGTTTGTTCCTTCTTCTGAGGCAAAAGCTACGGCTGCCAATCTCTTTTTGTCGACCGTTCCGTTTTGAGCAACCTTCGGACCGAAACTTTGAATCAGTTTCGGCAGGGCTTCCGGGTATAAATCGGGAACTAATCGATCGGTATCAATATGGAAGAACCCCATACTTTTTAAAATTTCGCAGGCAGTTCCCTTTCCTGCTCCGCTGGGGCCTGTAACTCCGAGAATAAACATAATATTACACCTGAATCATTTGAAATCCGCAGGAGCGAAGAAGTCGGTTGTAGACGGCAAGTCCAATGCCGTCCCCCCGTTCTGCATTGATGTAAATCCGTTCTACGTTTAATTTATCCAATGACCGAAGAACGTCAAACAGCTTTTCTCCCTGTTCCTTCGGGTTCGACCGATGACCGTAAGTCATAATAACGTTTGCCTCAAACCACGATTCTTCGCCCTCAAAACACATTACGGCATAGCTGCGGCCTTCGGAATGTTCTTTAATATATTCTGCAACCCGTCGTGCATCGCCGATAAGACCGAGGGTCTCCGCACCGGGAGCGTAATGTTTGTGGGCAAGTCCGGGAGAAAGGATGCGTTCTTCGTTACTTAATTCTTCTTCGACTGCTTTTGCTATCGTCAACGATGGGAGGATCTCCCGCAATTGCTCGGGAGTCACAAAGCCGGGACGCAGAAGAACCGGAACTTCGTTTAAGAGCGATACGACCGTGGATTCCAAACCGCAAGCACTTGCTCCTCCGTCAATAACTCCTGCGATACTATCTCCAAAGTCGTGCAGTACGTGTTCTGCCGTCGTTCCGCTGGGTTTTCCAGAAACGTTGGCCGAAGGAGCTGCAATGGGGCAGTCGGAATATCGGATCAATTTTTGTGCCACGGGGTGCGCCGGAAATCGCAAAGCAACGGAATCTAATCCTGCACTAACTACGGACGGAATAATTTCTTTTTTCGGTAAAATAATGGTCAGCGGACCGGGCCAGAATCGTTCTGTCAGCCGGTATGCAGATTCGCTCGTTTGAGCATATAATTCCATATCCTCTACACGAGCGATGTGAACGATAAGAGGATTGTCCGCCGGTCTACCCTTTGCCGCAAATATGGCACGGACTGCATCACTGTCCAAAGCGTTTGCGCCCAGGCCATATACCGTTTCGGTCGGCATTGCAACCAGTTCTCCCGAACGAATTCGACGGGCAGCTTCCTGTAAGTCGGTTTCGTTATTTTTCCAGATCATTTCGCAGACTCACCCTCAATAGACCATCAGAAGATACAACAGTTGAATTGCTTCCAAGGTTATAAAGATATACAAGAAGGGACACGAGAACAGAATTTTCATTTTTTCCCCTCCGCTAAATTCCGATTTTGGCACGGAAGGACGTTTGATTCCGTAGACAATCAGTCCGGCCACCATAAACCCAATCATAACGGAGGAAAACATCAGAGACCAAATCAAAATCCAAATATCCGAATGAGCACCGCCGTTTTGAAGAATAATACACTGAACTACACTGTTGAAATTGAAAATAAAGTGTGAGATTACTGCAATCCAAATCGTTTCAAAGCGTAGTGTAAAGTAAGCAAGAACGATCCCGATAACAAAGGCGTACGGAAGTTGCGTCCAGGAACTGTGCATAAACGCAAAGAAAAATCCGCTGAACAGCAAGGAAAACAGGATCCCGAATTTTTTTGTTACGCTTAGTGCAATTCCTCGAATGGAAATTTCTTCCAAAATCCCCGGCAGTACCGCAAGCATAACAGAAAATAGCGGAACAAGCCAGATGCTTTGAGGGTAAGCTGTATCGGATTGAAGCATCGCGTAATATTTTTCTTCCATCCCGAAGAGTGAGAAAAGGATTTCCAGCAAAACGTTTCCGAGATTTGCAGAAAGATTTCCAATAATGACGGTTGTGCCAACGCCGAAACAAATTTGCAGGAATTCCGGCTTCTTTTGCGGAATGGTTTTTGTATATTTCTTTCCGGAAAAGAAAAAATAGAGACAAATGGGAACAAACAGACTAATCAAAAAGATGCTGACTTCAAGAAGTAACCCGGAAATGGTACTGTAAGAGGTAAATTCAAGATAACTGTGGGAGGCAGTCTCTCCGTATACAGCAGAAAGAATGCCATACAATATATTGCCTAAAAACAGTGTGGATAACAAAAGGAGGGCTTTACAAAGAGTGAAAAAAGATAAAACACCGTTTAATTCTCTTCGAGCCTCGGAGAAACGATTCATACGAAAACTCCTTTAACGAAATTTACCCTACTATTATACCATAACGGTACTGCAATTTCAACCCTTTCCACGTATTTTCTCTAAAAAATTCCGGGGAACTGTCGATAGTTTTCAAAAAGTTTACACATATAGGCTTGACAACGATGGTAAAATTTGATATAATATTTCGGTAGCAAAACGATCCACTAGCTCAGTCGGTAGAGCACTTGACTTTTAATCAAGGGGTCTGGGGTTCGAATCCCCAGTGGATCACCAAAGGTCCTGAGAAAAATCTCAGGACTTTTTTCTTTTTTTTAGAAACAAGACAAACCCCTACCGCATATACTTTCACAGAGTATTTTCGGGAGGGGTTTTTATGTTTTATTTGCCGTTTCATTTGTTTTATCTGATTTTGCACGTTCGAAATGTAGGGTCCTTTCAACAGCCCTTAACAGCGGAAAAAGAAGGGGAATATCTTCGAAAAATGAAAAACGGAGACCGACAGGCAAGGGAAATTTTAATCGAACGAAATATGCGTCTGGTGGCTCATATTGTGAAAAAGTACTATGCATCTTCCGACGAACAGGATGATTTGATTTCTATTGGTACCATTGGTTTAATTAAAGGCATCGATAGTTTTCAAAGTGAAAAGAAAATACGATTGGCAACCTATGTTTCCCGGTGTATTGAGAATGAAATTTTGATGCATTTTCGCAGTTTACGTAAAACCGCAAACGATGTTTCCATTCACGAAGAAATTGATACCGATAAAGACGGAAACAGTCTTTCCTTCTTGGACGTAGTTGCAGAGGAAGATACCATTTTAGACGACGTTTATCGAAATATTCGTGCTTCAAAATTGTTATCTGCCATAGAATCTGTCTTAGATTCCAGAGAAAAAACCGTAATTCGGTTGCGCTACGGGTTGTCCGAACCGCCGAAAACCCAGAAAGAAACAGCGGTTGTTTTAGGAATTTCACGTTCTTACGTATCTCGAATAGAAAAGAGCGCCCTTCTAAAATTAAAGGACGCCCTGGAAGATTTATAAAATTATTCAGAAAGAATTTTTGGTCTTTCTTGTGTAGTAAATATCGTCAGTTCATGCAATGCACGAGTGCTTGCTACGTACATAAGATTCCGGTCTTCTTCCGTATTCCATTCCTTCGAAATTCCAACAACGATTACGCCGTCTGCTTCTAATCCTTTTGAAAGGTAAATTGGCAAAATAGTCGTCGTTCCAGGAGTGAAATTATCGTAGGAGCGCATCCGAATTACCGGTATTTTGTGCATCAGTTTTTGATAAAGGTCATCACATTCCTTCTGGGTTCGACACAAAATCATATTCGTTTTATGCCCGTGGGAATGGTAGCTCGACAGGGTTTGTTCTATCTGTTCCACAATATCGGTGCAACCGATCACTTGCACCTCTTCCCCGTGGCGATCCATTAAGCGGACATCGTCGTTGCTCCGGAATCGATTGGCAAATTCTGCGATTTCACAGGTGGAACGGTAGCTTTTGTTGAGAACATAGGATATTTTCGTTCTTTTTTGTGGAAAGCAATCGGTTAGGTCTGTAATCGAATTGATTTTTTTATCGACTTCCTGGTTCACGTCGCCCAAGATGGTAAAGCGAGCTGCCGGGAAAATGCCGTTCAACAGGCAATAAGCGATTTCCGGGTGTTCCTGGGCTTCATCCACAACCACTTGCTTCACGTTCCGCAACGGCGCAATCTTTCCGGAAAGGAATTTCAGCCAGGAAAGACAGAATAAATCTTCATAGGGAATGATATTCTGCGAAAACAAAGATTCAGAATAATTACCGTATTCCGGATAATATTCGTGTAAAAAATCAAGATACAGAAGATTTTCAGGGAGCAACAGCAAATCTTTTGTCTTTTGGGCCAATTCCGCCATACAGGAATCCCACATTGCACTGCATTGTTCCGCTTTTTCTTCGTCGGTATAGGCGATAATCCCGTGTTGTGTTGCTTCGTCTAAAAACGAATAGCAGATTTCCTCTTTTTTGTCTTCTGCAACGTCGGTCAAACGGGTAATGATTTTCCCGACTCGCTGTGCCGGGGGATAATCTTTGTAATCAGTGAAAAACCATTGATTGACTTCCTCTGCGGTGGCGAGGATTTCATCAAAACAGGTTATATCTTCTTCGATGCGGAAGGATGCATTTCGTTTCAGATAATACTCTTGCAACTTCTGTGCAAAGCAGCGCGTCCCTTTGGTTTGAATCATTTCCCGAAGAAAGGAATCGTTACTCTGCAAAAGTGCTTCAATTTGCTCAGAGCGGTCCGCATAATGAAGTTCGGATTCCATATCTGCAAGAAAATGATAAAAATCCGAGCGGACGGCGTTTTCTTCCCCTAATTCCGGAAGTACCTGGGCAATATAGGCGGAAAAAATTTCACTGGGAGAAAAAATAATAATATCTTGGGAAGAAAGAGAATCTCGAAATCGATACAGTAAAAAGGCGATTCGGTGCAAAGCAACGGATGTTTTTCCGCTCCCCGCAGAACCTTGCACCATCAAAAGGTCTGCATTCATATCCCGGATAACCTGATTTTGTTCCTTTTGAATGGTGTTTACTACGGTTTTTAATTTTGCATCGGTGGAACGCCCCAATTCTTCCATCAAAATTGGGTCTGTAATATTGATTCCATTATCAAATACGTATTGAAGCTCTCCGTCTTCAATTTTTATTTGTCTGCGAAGGGAAATGTCACCCTCAATGATTCCCTGTTGACATTGATATTTTGCCGGACCTAGGGTTGCGTCGTAAAACAAGGATGCAATATCGGCGCGCCAGTCGCAAATCAAAACCTCATAGGTTCGGTTGTCTATTAAGGACAAGGCTCCGATATAGAAAGATTCAACGTCGTCGCTTCCTTTTTCTTGAAAATCAATCCGGGCGAAATACGGATTCTCTCGGGTTTGTTGCAGAAAATGAAGCTTGTCCTTTAAGCGAAAATACTGCTCCGTATCCATTTCCAAGGTTTGATTTGCCTGCATCAACTCCACGTTGTCGGGATTGATGCTGTAATCATCCCATATTCTACGTCTTTCCTCAATAATGTATTGGCGCAAATTCGCTTCGTTGGGAGTTTGGGAAAATAGCGTATCGTCTATGTATTTCAATACATAGTCAAGACGCTGTTTTTCCTGTTGATAAATTTCGTTTTCCATTGAGGTACTCCTTCCGAAAGCGAATCGCAAAAATCGTGATAAACAAAGCTGAAAATAGAATTACAGAGCCGAAAATCCAGGGGTTTTCTTCTGGAAAGAATATCGGATATGAAATTGCAGTTAAAATCGTGGATATCAAAGCTTGAAGCACTTTTCCCGGGAAATAATACCGGGAGGACAATCCTGCCGATTCGATGACGTTCAGTATCTGAAAATGAACAGAGAATCCAGACCATCCCAACATTAAGGATGCAGAACAAGCTGTGAAAAAGTCAAATTGCTGAAAATTAGAAATCCCGCACGTCATCTCCAACAGGCCGGATAATAATATTTTAAAAGCATTAAGGGGAACTGCGGAAGATAAAACGGCAGTTAAAACCCGAAAAAATACAACAAACCCACAGATGTTTAATACTGCCGTAACCGAAGACGTAACCGATTTTGGAAAAACCTGTCTTAAAGAGACTTCCGGATTCTTATTTGAACAAACCAAAGGTTCTTGTCCGGTTGGGGTTGCCATTCCGATTCCAACAAGGGTTGCGGCAATCGTCTGTATCAGCCACAGGTATATTCCAACGGAAAAACTGCCGAACAGACCGGTTCCTACGGCACATATAATAAAAATGATACCGGGATTGTTGGTAAAAGCAAGACAACGCTCTGCTTCGGTTTTTGAAATCTCCCCGGACTGAACCATATAGCAGGTGCAATCCGCTGCTGCGGGGAATCCCGCCAGCAGACCAATCAACCAGCATCGCAGACACGCCGATGGAAGTCGAAAAATTTTATAGAATATTCCTTTGGACCGCGAGTTTTTTATCGGAAAAAGACGAATCAAAAGGTCTGATAATACAAATCCGGGAAATAGGGATGGGAGTAAGACTGCAACACAGAACAAGAGGCTTTCGTGGGCCGCTCGTTGAACCGTGTCTGGGGTGCATAAGAATAAGAGGAAAATTACAAATGCGGCACAAAAGAATAAAGAGTGAAAAAAACGTCTCACGGGCAAACTCCTTTCGAGGGTCTGCCCTATTTTATGAAATTTTGCGGCAGGATATTATCCCTTTGCCGAAAGTGCCGCTCCCAGCGCCGTTGCAAATTCCGCATTTTGGGGAATGATGAAGTTGATTCCGTGCAATGCTTTGATTCCTTCTAACGTCTCCATACAGTGGGGGGCTTCCGCCAATCTTCCGCAAACGACAACGTCATTTGTTTCTGCGATTTTGGCATTAAATACCGCCATAAGTCCCACGGTCTGAAAAACCATATTCAAAATGCCGGCGGCAATATCTCCGGTTGTTGCGGTATCCGTGATTTTTCCGAAGTTAGATGCCGTGGTTTTTGCGGACATATTGGATACGTCGGATTTGCTGATGTCTCCGATAGACAAATCTACCTGGGACAAATCGCCCTGGTTTGCAAGGTCAATAATGCTATCAAAGCTGCGCACGTTTAACAGCTTGGATGAAAGCCCCAAAACGGTGCCTCCTCCAACTCCCGTACCGCCCATATGGGAAACGTTATTGTTGGATGCGTTTACAAATGCAGTTCCGGTGCCGAGGCTTACAACGACGGCTTTGTTCAGTTTGGAAAGATACAGGCCGCCCTTCCCCACAGAAACCAGTTCTTCTACTTTTTCAGTAGGAATACCGTAAATATCTTCGTTGATATAAGAACTGCCGACACCTGTCACCATAATACGAGAAATGTCAGAAAGAGTCAAATTATTGATGCTGATGTATTTCCCAAGTGCACCGAATACCGAAGTTATCGGGTCGGTTGCACGGACGTGAATCGGTTCCATCGGAATTCCATCCCGTAAGCCAATAATTTTTGTATTGCTTCCGCCTACGTCAATCCCAAGAATAATCATCCGAATCATCCTTTCTTTTATGTGAATTAAAATATACGAGTATTGATTAATCATTATAGCATATATTTTCTTTTCCGTCAAGCATTTTTTTGATGAAAATAGGCCTTCTTCATTGTTTTATGAACTATTTGTAAACTTTGAGAGAAACGACTTGATTTTTATTTGGAAATGTGGTATTATAATTGAGCTGAAAAAATGCGATGCTAGCTCAGCTGGATAGAGTGACTGGCTACGAACCAGTAGGTCAGGGGTTCGAGTCCCTTGCGTCGCACCAAAATCCCGGATGCTTTCGCGTTCGGGATTTTTTGTAGTTTATTAGAAAATTCGAGGAACAGACAATGATACATATCGTTTTATATGAACCGGAAATCCCTCAGAACACAGGGAATATTTCTCGGACTTGTGCAGTAACCGGATGTCACTTACACCTCATCGAACCTCTGGGATTCGAGTTGAGTGAACGCAGTATTCGAAGAGCAGGTTTGGATTATTGGAAATACCTCACAGTAACCACATATCCAAGTTGGGATGATTTTATCTCCAAGAATGAGGGTGAGTTCTACTTTTGTTCTACAAAAGGACAGACCTGTCATAGTGATGTAAATTATCCTCAGGATAAGGACCTCTATTTTATTTTCGGGAAAGAAAGCCACGGGCTCCCCGAACCACTGTTAAAAGCAAATTACGACCGTTGTATTCGGATTCCGATGTTGGGGTTTGTTCGCAGTTTGAATTTATCCAATTCCGTTGCAATTATTGTCTACGAGGCCCTTCGGCAATTCGGTTATCCGAATCTGTCGGAGCAAGGCGCATTGACAGGTCGGGAAGATTGATGCTTTTTATAATGGAAAAAGACCTCTCTTACATAAAGAGAGGTCTTTTTTGGTGCGCCTGAGCATTCTATAATCGAACCGTTTACCTCTTTTAGGGTTACGGTTTTGCTTGCTTCCTTATAATTGAATGTTATGACCAGCTTGTCGTCGTAAAGATATACGGCATTGACAAAGCAGTCAATCAGTCTTTGTTTGTGTTCCTTCGTTTCTAAGCTCATGGTCTGAATTTGCTTCAACCATAGCATTAAGCCCTCTTTTGTTATTGTGGGCTTCTTCATCTCTTCCTTGATGAGCTTCAAATTTATCTCATCTCTTGTCTGCTCCAATTCGAGCATTCTCTGTTTCGTTGTTGAAGTGATAATTCCTTCTTCAATTGCTTTGAGTAGATTGTTCAGTGCGGTTTCTGTTTCGCTGAGCCTTTGTTTTAATAACTGAATGACAGGATTCTCTTTTTGAAAGTTTCGAAATACAATGCCGGCAATATCCTCAAGTACGTTATCGCTCATCATCATTTCGCGGGTGTACTTGATAACGATATTTTCAATCCAATCCTTTTTGACCGTCTTTTTATCGCAGGCATGCTTATACTTGGCACCGTTGCATTTGTAATATCGATGCACGGCTCCGCTTCGGCCTGTGCCGCTCTCACCGGTCATATACCGCCCGCATTTGCCGCAGAACAGCTTGGTTGTCAGTAAGTAGTCATCCTCGGCCTTGTGCCTTGCTGTGGCTCTCTTGTTCTTTTCGCGCTCAATTTGCACCTTATCAAATAACGCTTGGGGTACGATCCTCGGTATGCCATCTTTTTGAACAATATCCCGGAACTTGTACTCACCAATGTACCGTCGATTCTTCAGCATATCCGTGACGATATTGATTAAAATTTTAGAACCGAGGGAGGTTGTTACCCCCTTTGCATTGAGCATATCCCTTATCTCTTTAATTGTTTTGCCGTTGGCGTATGCTTTGAATGCCTCTTCCACATAGGGAGCTTTTACAGGATCTACCTCAAATAATTGATCTTTGTTAATGGTATAACCTATGGGAACTGTACCGCCGTTGAACTTACATTTCAAAGCATTCTCTGTCATACCTCTGCCGACTTTTTCGGCAAGCTCTGCGGAGTAGTATTCAGCCATACCTTCCAACATGGATTCAAGCAAGATGCCTTCGGCGTTTTGGGAGATCGTTTCGGTAGCAGATATTACCTTAACCGCATTCTTTTTCAGCTTTGATTTATATGTTGCCGAATCGTAACGGTTACGGGCAAATCGGTCAAGCTTCCAAACGATCACCACATTGAATTTCTGCTTTTCGCTGTCTTTTATCATCTGTTGGAACGCCGGTCGATTATCTGTCTTTGCTGACAATGCTCTGTCGATATAGGTATCAAAAATTGAGATTCCTTGCTTTTCGGCAAATGCATAGCATTCTCGGAGCTGACCCTCAATACTTTCCTCTCGTTGACTGTCCGAGGAGTATCTTGCGTAGATAACACCAATCATTCGTTCTTCACCTCCTGAAGGACCTGAGCGATGGTCTCTTTCAGTTTGTCATTGAATGAGGTGCCTGGGGTAAAGCACATTTCCATCAGTGCTTCCAGGCCACCATCTTTCGCAAGTGTTGATTTGATTGCCGGGTATTTCTGCATACCTTGTGGATTATCCGTTCTTCCAAAGATATAGTCCAGGGACACATCGAAGAAATCTGCATACCACAAGAGTTTCTGCAGCGGTGGCTCGGCAACACCGGTTTCGTAGCGGCCAATAGTTACTTGGGTTGTTTCGCACTTTTCTGCAATTTGCTTTTGGGAATAACGTGCGTTTACCCGAAGTTCCTTTAGTCTTTGCCCTACAATATTCATATTTTAACTCACCTCCATACGAGCTATGTTTATTATAGCACAAATACAGTATATAGTCAATACTGCTACTGTTTATTTCTAAAACAATTTACAAACGGTTTTCGTGACAAAAATTTATTAGGCAGTGCCGACAGTGGAATCGGCACTGCCTGTATCTTTTAGGCTTTATTCTCATCGGAATGTTCCTTCATAAACTTCTCAAACTCGGCTTTACCTTCTTCGGTTTCCAACAGCTTTTCAATTTCTTCAAAAAATACGGCAGCAAGAGAGTTGAGAGCTTCTTCGGGAACGTCCGACTTAAAAACAATTTTCGGATTGCTGATAAGCGACACCTCCTAAATTTCATTGCCTCCACTTCCGCCGGAGGCGGGCAATCTAAAAAAAATCATAATTTTCTCCTTACGGGCGGTGACGGATGCCACCGCCCTTGTTTAATTGGTCCCTGGTTATTTCCTTATATATCAGTCCCGCGTATTAGGGGACATTGTGTTCAATTTGAAAAATTCCTTCATAAATATAAAAAATAGTGATGGGGTTACTTGGTTTTCTTCGTGACCTTTGCTTCTGCTAAATAGATTCTTGTTACCTTGTAACGATGATGACCGAGATTTTCGCTAACGATCTTTTGCGCTTGTCTGGGGTTGTCTTTCAATGCCTCTTCGTGGGTCTTCTGTGCGTAGCCATGGCGAAGTCCGTGCCAGGAGATGGTTGCGTGTCTTTTCTTTTTGCCTTCTTCCACGATCTTGTCACGATCCTTGACCATAAACTTCTCTCTGTTGTAGCTCATCCAGTTCTGCAGAGATCGTTTTGCGTCCAGAACACCGTGCTTTTCGCTGCCCGAGATCAGATAATCTCCAGGGCGTAGTCCTCTGGCTCGAAAATATTCAACATATCTGACGATCAACGCTCTTTGTGCAGGATCGAGTGTAATATTGCGCTTTTGACCGCCTTTACCCTTGGGGATTACAAGCTGACCGTTTTTCAATGCCGACATCAAATATTCAAGCTTCGTTCTGCACATTTCTTCTATTCTTAATCCGAAAGCATCGATGAAATCAAAAGCGTTCACCACATCCGTTCTACCCATTTCCTTAGCAATTGCTCTTGCCTTTTCTTTTTCTTCGGGGAGCCATGCGCGATTCTCTACACCAACAGCTCTCTTGGGAAGATCCAAACATTTATTTTCGGACAGCTTGTTCTTGCTGCCTGAAAATCTGTGGAAAAAGCGTATACCGGATAGATCTGATTGTATGGTGGCGGGTGAAGCCCCCGATTCTATCAGATACTCAACGTAGGCTCGGAAATGTCTGTCCTCTACGTTCTTAAACTTTTGCAGACGAAATTTATCTGCTAAAAAGCCGCAGAACCGTTTAGTTGCTTCATAGTGCCGCTTTCTTGTTCCAAAGCTCAATTCGTTGCAGTGCTTGTATATGGACGTTACTTGTTCGCACAGGTTCTTGTAGAGTCCCGGATTCATTACTTTAATCGGCGGAAGATTTTCGGGTATCACAAGCTCTGTGCCGGGTGGTGCATTTGCCTGTTCCAAGGTGTTTGTTTTATTAAGGTCTGACATAGGAATTGTTCTCCTTTCTTTAAGATTTATATTTTCACGCAGCTAAGGGACAGTCGCTGCGAAAAAATCTGTGTACGAAAATATGGGTTTTAGGGGCATTTTCGTCACGAGAATTTAAGGTATCCTCGCTGACGAAAATGATTCTCTGTACGAAAATTTTGCGCCGTCATTTCAAAATGATAGTCATATATCATATTAAGCCTTTAACTTGCTTTATAAATTGATTTGCGTTATAATATTACTAAACAAATATTAGTGTTACTTATATTCAACTTTAAAAACGCTATGTGGAAAAAGATTTGTTATGGCAGTACAATAAAATCACAAAAGCGCTTTTGAATTCTAATTCTATGGAGGAATACTATGTCAATCGGAACAACAATTAAAAGGCTGCGCCGCGAACGCAATATCACGCAGGAGCAACTTGCTGAAATGCTCGGTGTTACAGCTTGTGCGATTTCGCAATGGGAAACGGATCGAACGGCACCCGATATTTCTCAACTTCCAATTCTAGCAAATGTATTTGAAATTAGTGCGGATATATTGCTTGAAATTGATATTGTGAAAAGCAAACGTGCAAAGGAAATTGATAGCTTTAAAAAGAAGTGTGATACTCTGCACAGTCAGGGAAAAAATGAAGATCGATTAACACTTTGCAGAGATATGATTAAAAAATATCCAAACGATGAAACGGTTATGTTTCAGCTGATGAAGGCACTAAAGATTACCCGTGAAAACGAGTGCTATGCCGAAATCATTGATCTTGGAGAGCGCTTGCTTTCAAGCGATGATTTTGAGAAACGGCACGTTGCAATCCGATGCTTGTGTTTTTCGCATGAAGCAAACGGTAATCACGAAGAAGCGCTCAAATATGCTGCAATGATTCCAACAAATGAAGATTTATTTATTCATATACTGAAGGGAGAAGATTTGCTATCTCATTGTCAGCGCTATTTCGGTGATATATGTAACCAAATGTTTATGTACTTCAATAGCATTGCATATCTCGATTTGCCTCACTACTCCCACGAGGAAATCCATACCATCTGTCAAAAACTGTATGATATATACCATATTATTCACGAAAACTCCGACTTCGGATATATGCACGAAGACCGTCTTGGCAGGCTTTGTTTCCGTATGGCACAGGATAGTGCTATGTTGGGTTATTCAGAACGCGCAATTGATGAACTTGAAAAAATGGTATCACATTTTGATAAAATGACAAAACTTAAGCATATTGATCACACCTCACTTTTAATCAATACTTTATCCCACGATGAAAGTGAATTACGGAAGAAAGATGAGGAAAATATTTATAGCACTTTCTTACGTTATTTGAACACCCGTATAGAATGTTTTAAAAACATCATTGATAACCCTGGTTTTATTACAGTAATGGAACAGCTTATGATAAAAGCACAAGTTTGATTACTTGCCCCGCTTCGGCGGGGCATTTTTCGTCACGAGGATTTAAGTCACCCTCGCTGGCGAAAAGAATTCTCTGTACGAAAATTTTTGCGCCGTCATTTCGAAATGACAGTCATATATCATATCGAAACGAATACATAACTGCGCCGCTCATTTCGATGAGATAGTCATATAGCATTTCAAAAGGATTGAGGGCGCTGTCGCTTATTTCGAAGAGTCAGTCATATATCATTTCAAAGATAGCATCATTTCAAAATTACTCATTTCGAAGTGATAATCATTTATCATTTTGAAAGGATTGTCCGCAGGGCATAATTCACCCACTGTCAAAAGGGGTACATCTACTCTCGTTTCTTACTGATTCTATTTTGACGCGGGGAATTATGCCCTGCTAATCACGGCTCTCCGACCTCGTCTCCGAGCCGTTTCTATCTGACTTCGTCCTATAGAAACGGCTCGGCTCTCGAAAAGAGAGTCATAAATCATTTCGAAGTGACAGTTATATATCATATCAAAAGGACAGTTCTGGCACCTGCTATCGAAGGCTCGTGCTTGTCGTATTCGGCTTCCTGCAGCTTGTCATTCACTAAAGCGAATGACAACTTGCAGAGAGCCGAATGGTTTTATCACGCAGGTGCAAATCCTCATTTCGAAAGGAAGGTCATATTCATTTCGAAGGGATAGTCATTTGTCATATCGAAAAGAGAGTTTGGGGGATATTCGATTGTGAACAGAGGTTAGTACTTGGCTTCATCTGAGATTTTGAAAGGATCATCATCTCCGATTTACCGTGCGTATCCTCCTGCATTCAAGAGGGCAAATTTACGATGGTCAATCGTATATCTGCGACGCTACGCCGTATGTTGGTGTTTCAACCAATCCGGCCCTAAACGACAGCCGTACGGCGGGGATTTTCATTCTGCAGTTTAGCGATTAAATCCCGGAAACAATTCGCTGCGCGACATTCCCATAAAGGAGACGGTCGCACTCCGTCTGAGCAATTTTATTTAACGACGGAACTCTCAAACGTCGAGGGCATCTCATTGATTTTCGTCACGAGCTTCGGCAGATACCCTTGCCGCCGGCGGTAACTCATTTTCGTCAGGAAAATTCTCCGCCCACCGATTACGGAACTCTTTTTCTGTACCAAAATTCCTTTTTGGTACGCACATGATTCATCTGCAGCCTTAGAGTATCGGCTGTCAGTTGACAGTCAGATCACCGTGATCTGTAACGGCTCTGTCAACCGCCCATTTTCGTTCACAGCAGCCAGGGACTCTGCTGTATATCGCACCATCTCCAACACAGTTGGACTGCAGCGCGAATGGCGTTACTGTGACAGGTTCCTTTAGGTCACATTGTTTTGTTTTGAGCGTCAGCCTTTTCGCCTTGGTCAAAACTCCGGGTAATCATTTGCTCATTGATTCATTCTCGTATTACCCTACACATTCCTTTTGCAAACGTGTTTCCTTCATTTGAACTCCTCCTTCATAAATGCCCGTCATACACCCATTTTTAGCGTATCAACGGTAAATATATTTTGAACCTCATTTGAGGTAACAAAAGCAAAACAAAAAGTCGATACCTTACATACGCATAACAAGAAAGCCCTAATTGGTCAGATTAAGACATAACCCGTTATGTATATGTATGGTATCGACTAAGCGATATAAAGAGGTGAGCGATCAATTGCGCTCAAATAAGTATAATGTGTGTATAAACACGAT
>JAZQKK010000034.1:0-47985 GCA_045542115.1 Eubacteriales bacterium | reverse complement strand
GGATGCCAAGGGCGGTGCAAACGATGAAGATTACGTAGCTCTTCTCGTTTATATGCCCACCTCCGTGGACAACAAAGCCAACTATCGCGGCGATGCCGTTCCCACCATCACCCTCGGTGTGAATCTGTATGCCACCCAGGTGACCGCTGAATTCGACTCCTTCAACAATCAGTATGACGCCGACGCCTGGCACGACGCTATGACCGTTCTGAACGCAGACGATTTGCAGGCGGCTCTGGTCAACGGCGGCAAGGTTATGTTAGGAGCTGACGTTTCCTTCGAAGAAGGTTTGAAGATCAATAAAGACGTCGCTTTGAATCTGAACGGTCATACGCTTACCGTTTCCGGAGAAAAAGAAGCTCTGATTAGTGTTTCTGAAAATAGCGACGCCGATCTGACGATCGTTAACGGCTCTCTGGTTGTCGAAAGCACAAACGGGATGCTGGATGGAACCGGAGTTTCTACCGGTGCCGCAAACGCCATTTATTTTGCTTCTACCGGAACCTTGACGGTTGAAAACGTTTATATCAAGGGTTCTCAGCGCGGCGGTTGGCGTGCAGTTGAGGTTTACAATGGAACCGGTGTCCTGACCGGTGTTGAAATGGATTGTACTTACGGTTCCGGGGTCAACGCTGGTTCCGGGGCAGACGTTGTTCTGAATGATTGTGATATTTCGGTCAACGGTATGTACAGCGCTCCCTATAACTCCGTTTGCTTCTCCGTTATGAACGGCGGTGAAATGACCATTAATAGCGGTGATTACACTCTGATTAACGATGCAACCTATGTTACCGGTGATACGCACGGCGGATGGGTCGGCATTGTTATGAATTCCGGCGGGACGCTGAATATCAACGGCGGTAACTTTACCAATGTTCCTACTGCCGGCTTTGTGCCCCAGTATGAGCGTGCAATTATTGAAGCCGAGAATTTGGATCCTGCTATTGCAACCGTGAATCTTCTGGGCGGTACCTTTAAGCCTCAGGCTCAGAATGTCGTTAGCGGCTACGGTGACGTAAATTACCCGGTAATTAATGCATATCTGATCGATAACGGAGACGGCACTTGGACTGCCGTTCCCAAGACGAACGGTTTGACTCTTACCGTAGTTGCAAACTATCCCAATCTGTATACCGATGGCACGGACTACTATGTTTACAACGCAGCCGGTCTGATCTCTCTGAACAATTATTTTGCGAACAACTCTATGAACAATTCGGTATGGGATCGCAACTATAACATTATGGCAGATATTGATGCTGCCGGTTACACCTGGAACAATGTTTATATGATTACCGGTACAGATTCCGGGGAAGGTATTAACCTGATCGGTAAGGAAAATGGTATCACCATTTCCAATCTGACCATTGCTGGCGGTGGTATGTTGGGCGGAACTCCCAACTGCGTCAACAGCACGGGACCTGCTTACGTAAAGAACATTACGTTCGATAACGTTACCGTAACCGGCAATGCTCACTTTGCAGGCGTTGTTTGGGGCGGTGCTGCAACCTGCGGCGACGTTACCTTTGAGAACGTTCACGTCGTGAATTCCAGCGTTGCCGGCAATTGTAACGTTGGTGCATTCGTTGGTGGGACCGGCGAACAGAGTTCGGACTACGATTTGACCCTTACCTTTAAGAATTGCTCCGTCAAGAATACTACTCTTGTTGCGAATGGCGAAAACGGTGCTGATCCCACCGGCGCATCTGCGTATGTTGGCAGAGCGTATGCAAATACTGCTCTTGTCTTTGAAGGCAATAACGTTTCCGAAGGCAACACCATCACCAACAAAAACGGATTGGTTGGCGGCGGAATCTACGGTTACACCGCCTGGATCGGTTCCGGCTTTGCCGGCACCGGCGCTTGCGATTCCTTCACCAATTGGAAGGGGACCGCGGCTCTTACTAACGGGCAGACTCTTTCTCAGGTTTTGAGTGAATCTTCCAATGTGGTTCTTCCAGAAGGAACCTTTAACGTTTCTGACGCTTCCGGGAAGACCGCCGTTCTCAGCGGAACGAAGGACACCGTGATTAACGTCGGCACTTCCCCCAATTTGGGAGGTGCGGACCTCACCTTTAACGGTGTTACCGTAAAGACGACCAACGGCGGACACAATACGGGTATTCAGTACGTGGATACCGTTACCTACAACAATGCGACTATCGTTGGAAGCCATTGCCTGTACGGTAATAAAGAAGTTTACAATAACTGCACCTTCGATTTGACCGGTTCTGCCGATTATTTGTGGATCTACGGTGCGAATGATACGGAGTTTAACAACTGCACCTTCAATACTTTGGGTAAAGCAATTCTGATCTACAACGAAGGTGACGGCGATTGCAAGGTTACCGTTAAGGGTTGTACTTTCAATGCTACCCAGGGTGCAAAGGCTGGCGATATTCAGAACCAGAACTGTGCAGCGATTGAAATTTACAACTACTCCAATTCTGGTGTGGGTCAGAATCACACCCTGATTGCCGAAGGCAATACGGTTGATAGCGACTTCTCCGGCGAATGGAGAATTAAGAACTTTATGGCAGGCGGCGTTGTTACCGTAAACGGTGTGGAATACCGCAAGACCGCTTTGGACGGCAAATTGATGACCGTAACTAATAAGCAATATGCTTTTGACAACTAAAAGGTTCAAGGATTGAAAAAAGGCGCTCGCTCCTTTTGGAGTGGGCGCCTTGTTCTAAGCATTTGGTTGTTGTTCTAATTTTTTTGCGGTAGTTTGGAAAAGGGACTTGATTTTTTTCTGATTTTGTATTATAATAGAAGAAAGAACTTTTTTGAGGTGTGTTATGCGACTGCAAGAATCGGGGGAAATGTACCTTGAAACCATCCTGCAACTGTCCCGCAAGCAAAATCGAGTCCGTTCCATCGACGTGGTGGAAACCATCGGTTACAGTAAGCCCAGCGTCAGCCGGGCGGTGGGATTGCTCAAACAGGGGGGATACCTGAACGTTTTGGACGACGGGTCGTTGGTTTTGACCGATTCCGGCCGAATCGTCGCAGAGCGAACCTTTGAGCGTCATAAGGTGTTGACGGCTTTTTTCGTTGCCTTGGGGGTAGATTCCGAAACGGCTTCCTCTGATGCCTGTAAAATCGAACACGATATCAGCGACGCCACCTTTGAGGCCATCAAACGGCACACCGAAAAATTGTCTTAATTCCTACGTCATAAAAAGGAGGACCCGTTATGGAATTTTTAATCCCTATCATCATCGTTGTTGCAGTGATTCTTTTTTGCAGCCTTCGAATCGTTCCCCAGGCCCACGAGTACGTCCTTGAATTTTTAGGGAAATACAGAACGACCTGGTCTGCCGGATTGCATTTGAAGATTCCTTTTTTGGAACGTATCTCCAAAAAGGTGACTTTGAAAGAGCAGGTTTTGGATTCTCCTCCGCAGCCGGTTATTACCAAAGATAACGTAACGATGCAGATCGATACGGTGGTTTTCTACCGTATTTTTGATGCGAAAATGTATACCTACGGTGTTGTTAATCCCGTCAACGCTCTGTCCAATTTGACTGCTACCACCCTGCGAAATATTATTGGGGAAATGGATCTGGACGGGACCTTGACTTCCCGGGATGTTATTAACGGCAAGCTGACCAGTATTTTGGACGACGCCACCGACCAATGGGGAATTAAAATTACCCGTGTGGAATTGAAAAACATCATTCCCCCTGCCGCCATTCAGGCCGCAATGGAAAAGCAAATGAAAGCGGAACGGGACCGCCGGGAAACGTTGCTGCAAGCCGAGGGACATAAAGAAGCCTCCATCACCCGTGCAGAAGGGGATAAGCAAGCAATGATTCTCGCCGCCGAAGGGGAACGGGATGCCCGTATTGCCCGTGCAGAAGGGGAAGCCCAGGCTATTTATCTTGCCAAAAAAGCCGAAGCCGACGGGTTGCGCGCTTTGATGGAAGCAGGAATCGACGGCACGGTCTTGGAACTGAAAAAGTACGAAGCCTTGACCAACGTTGCCAACGGAAGAGCTGCAAAACTGATTATTCCTTCCGACGTGGTGGACACGGTAAAGAAAAACGTTATTTTCAGTGAAACCGCCGGTTTGGGCGACCAGACCGAAGCTTCCGCTGACCCCAAACCCGAAGCAAAAAAAGACCCTTGTTGCGATAAATAAGAAAAAAAGACTTGTGAGGTGAAAGCTTCACAAGTCTTTTATATTACGCAAGAAACGATAAACCACACGGTCAGGGCGTTTACGATCAGACACGCCGGAATTCCCAGAAGAAACGAAAGGTGCCTGGTTTTGTGGCGGAACGCCTGCATCCCCAGCAGTGACCCAACGCTTCCCCCGAGAAGGGAAACCAGAAATAGAATCCGTTCCGGGATTCGCCGTTTTTTCTGTTTTGCGTTTTGTTTGTCAATGCCAAACAGGAGAAACGATAAGACGTTTATCCCAATCAGCCAAAAAATAATCCATTCCATAAATTGCCTCCGTCAATAGGATACCACGGTTTTTTCTTCCTGTCAAGGGGGAGAGTGGTATTCTTTCCAAAATAAACCGTTTTGGTTTACAAAAGGTTCACGGATTGGAAATATTTCTCCCTTGCGAAGAGGGGGGAGGTATGGTAAAATGGTTGGGAAAGGAGAGATCGATATGAAAAAAGTATTGATTTCCTTTTTGTTTGCTCTGGCCCTGGTCGTTGTTTCTCCCGGGCTGTCCCAGACGGCCCACGCTTCCGTAACCGCAAATGCGGGAACGGTGACCACCGCCCAGACCCGTCTGAACGTCCGTTCTGCTCCCTCCTTGTCCGGTTCGATCTTGACCGGGCTTTCCCGGGGAAGTACCGTAGCGTTAGTCTCCAAATCCGGAGATTGGTGGAAGGTGGAATATGCTTCCGGTCGCTACGGATATTGCAGTGACGATTACATTACGCCTTTGACCACCCGTTCTGCCACCGTCTTTGCCGACGGCTACCGCTTGAACATCCGCACCGGCCCCTCCACCGGTTACCGGGTAGCTTCGCAGTTTGCCGACGGTGCCAAGGTGACAGTCCTGTCTTCCTCCGGGGGATGGGCGAAGGTGTTGTATGCCGGAACGCAGATTGGCTACGTGTCGGAAGAATTTTTGCGCTATCCCTCTTCCGGTTATTCCGCTGTCCGTCTGTCCGTGCCCCGGTATTCTCAGACCGATTCCCGTTGGTCTAATATCCGGCTGGGCAGCAGTCGGTATACTATCGGTACGGCAGGCTGTACCACCACCGCGATGGCGATGGTGGAAAGTACCGTCCGTGGCTATACGGTAACCCCGGCAACGTTGGTCAAAGAAGTCCGGTATTCTTCTTCGGGAGATTTGTACTGGCCTTCCAATTATTCCCCTTATACCGGGAGTGATTATCTGACGGTGGCTTACCGTCAATTGCAGGCCGGTCGCCCCGTAATGATTGGCGGATTTACTCCGTCTGGGGCACAGCACTGGGTGGTTATCACCGGTTTTACCGGCGGTAGTTTGACTCCTGCCAATTTTACCATTCACGACCCCGGGACTTCTACCCGGACGACCCTTGCCGATTTTCAGGCAAAATACAGCGTCTTCTATAAGATGATGCTCCGAGGATAACGTCCAAATTAATTTCAGAGCAAACAGGAAATGAAAAAGAGCCTTTTACGTTGTGTAAAAAGGCTCTTTTTTTATGCTTAAAGCGAAATCGTTTGGAGGGAAGATTGGGTAAAGTCTACGGGAATTTCGGCGGTTTTTCCGTCTTTGGCGACGGTAAAGACGCATCGACCTATTCCTTGCAGCATCGCAGATGTGTTATTGACCGAAATAACGTCTCCTTCTCCGTCGTTGCACCAGAGGGCAACCCCTTGATTTATCACTGCTTTGACGGGATTTGCCAAGGGTGCGGGAACGGCGTAATGGTGCTGTCCTATCTGCAACGTTCCCCTCCGATGGGAATCGGTGGAATGATACCAATCCATTGCCATAAAGTAGACGTGGGAACTTCCGTCCGGTTGTCGATAAATGGCAAACTGAACCGCATCATCTCCCTGAGCGTAGACCGATTCCTTTTTGAGTATTCCGGGAAGAATCGCGTTCAATACTTCTTTGTACGCCATCGAAACGCCCGTATTTCCGGCGTATTCTTTTGCGTTGATGACGAACACCGTTCCTTTTCCTACCGGCAGAGAATAGGCCAAAATCTTCCTGGAATCGGTATGCAGAACGGGAGTCGCCTCGGCGGGAGGGGTTCCCACGGTAAGAGGATTCCCCCGGAAGGTATCCGAAGTAAAGTCTCCGACGGGCGCTACGGCGTGACGGAAGGGGTGATTCAAATACGTGTGGTTTAACTCCACCACATCCTTTCGGTTCGTGGTCTCGGAGCATTGGGCCAACCCCAGAATCAGCGTTCCGCCGGTTTCGGCGTACCGCTGCAATTTGTCGAAATCTTTGCCGATGGCTTTGTTGTATCCCAAGGCCACCAACAACGGATAGGCAGAGTAATCTTCCTGTTCGATAGGAATGATGTCCACGTTTCCGTGGGGGGTTCCCGAATAGTATCCCACCGGCTCGTTGGGACAGGGATGGCGGTAAATCGCTTCATTTTTGTTGAGGGGATAGAAATACTGCAACGTATCCCAGGCCTGTTCCGGTTCGGCGTAAGGCATCGACGGTTTTCCCCATACCGTAGACCGGGTAAAGCAATCCCACCCATCGTACCGTCCTTGCAGGAATGCCACGGGGGTATAGAATTCCCCGGTGCGGGAGTGGGTCTGTACGTACCGATAAAAATCGGTCTGCTGCTTCCGGTGTTTTTTGCAGGTTTCCGAGAAACGGTTGAATCCCGTGTAATGCTCTTCCACGTGCCATAACCCCTCTTCGGTGTTAATATGGTGGATTCCTTGCAGGTAAGTCCCGAACAGAGCCAATCGGTACCGCAGATTCTTTTGGTCGCTGTCGTGGGGTGTGGTAGACCACTGTATCGCGTGATGGGCGCCGACGATGGGTTTGCCGTAGGCCTTCGACGCGCCCCGTATTGCGGCACAGGTGGTTTCCTGAGGCCCGTACATCAATTCCGCTCCGGTCCATTCATATCCGGCCTGATAGAAATATTTGAACAGGGTAGACGGTCCGGTGTGGCGAGGAAGCGTTCCCCGGATTCGCACGAGATTTTCTACTGCGGAGTTGGAGGCTTGTTCCATATCGTCTGCCACGGTGATATCCCGGTAAAGGGTTCGCCGGCCGTTTTTCTCGATAACGCTGTTTCTATGATTCCAGGGAGGCATCGTGTCCCCGTGGGTCTTAGACCGGCGAATGACCAGGTCCCGATAAGGGTCGTCGGAGGGATGTCCGGTAAAGTCCTGAACTCCCCAGTAAGAGACCGCTCCGTCCAATTCGTGGGATTGCCGTCCCAGGAAACAAGGATTTTTCAATGCTTTTTCCGAGGGATTAGCATCTACCCCCGGCATTTCCCGCCCGTCCATCATATGGGCGTATTTTATCCCGGCTTTGTTGAGAAGGGCGGCGGTTTTTTGCCACAGGTCGTTGTCAAGACTTCTAGTTCCGCACCAACGGTAGGTGGGACGAATGGTAATGAAATTCCCGATCCGGTGCGAGAAATACCATTTCAAAAACTGTTTCATTCCCTCCGGTTCGTTGGGTACGTATACCATATCTCCCGTGCCGGTCAGAACGTTATCTTCGGTTTTGAGCACGCACCGTTCAACGGTGCAGGTCTCGGTCTGATTGTCGTATTTTAAGGTAAATTTCAAATCATTTTGGGGATTGTCGCATTGGAGCAAGATGACGTTCAATCCGTCCTGTTCCGATTCAAGATTGACGGGGAAGACCGTATCGGAACACAACGTTACTTCTCTTCCCCGCTCCGTTTCCACCAAAACTGCAAAGGGAACGCCTGCGGTGATTACGTCCGGACAGGCCGCCACAAAAGACGGGGGTTGGCAGACCAATCCGATGTCAAACAAATTATACGCTAAGGCATCCCGATAATCGGAAGTGACGGTGAAGGTCAGGGTGTTTTTTTCGGGCAAAATTTTTGCACCGTTCAAAGGAATTTCCTCCTCGGAGCGGATATGACACCGTTCAAAAATTTCTCCGGAAAAGAAGGTTTCTCCGTTTAACGCCACGTTCAGTCCCACCCATTCTTTGTGGGAAAGATTGACGCCAAACCAGGTGAATTGGGGGCGTTCCGCCGAGTTTGGAGCAAACTCCGGAGCAAGATTCCATTCGGAATCGGAGTAGAATCGGGGGCGTTCCGCAAAGACCGTTCCCGTATATCCTTCTCCTTCCAAAATCAGAGCGATGGATGCGGCTTTTTGGGTATCAAAGGTCAGTGGGATTTCCAGGTCTTGCCAGTCGTAGGTTCCCACCGGCAAGGGAATCTCAAAAATTTCATCCGGGTCTTGCAAGGTAAACAGGGGAGACGTCCCATCTTTTTTATATCGTATTTCTGCCCGAAACCGAAGGTATCCCCCGGGTTGTAAGGAAAGATCGTCTCCCTTTACGGAAATTCCAAGGAACCAATCGTCGGAATAATAATGGAAACGAAGGTAAGACAACTTCAACGGAAAGGTTATCTTATGGTATGCGATCAGAGGGTACGACCCGTCGGGAGATTCCATTTTCAGACAATATTGGTCTCTCCACGCTTCTTCGGTGCAAAGACTGTCGTCGATGCGGCGATAGAGCATCGAATAGTCCGGTTCGCTTTTCCATTGATAGAACTGCGCCGTTTCTCCGGTGAAATGCAACCGGCAAGCATCTTTGACATCGGTCCCGTCAAAGGTATAATCAACACGTTTTCCGGGTTTGATGCATAGGGGTTTTTTGTCGGCTCGCAGAGAAAGATATCGTTCCATAAAAACACCTCAAAGGAGATTTTTCTTTCATTATACCCCAATAAGTATGAATTGTCAATAGTCTTTTTCCCGCATAAAACAGGAAAATATCCGGGTTTTTCTCCAAGAAAAAAATGTAATACTTTTTTCCTTGTTTTTTTTGTTTATTTTTGTTATAATGGAGGGGAAATATCAACAGTGAGGTTTTAACGATGCCGGTACGTATTCGCTTTAAAAAATTAGACGAAAATGCCCAAGTTCCCACTTACGGTTCTCTTGCCGCGGCAGGAGCGGATCTATATGCACTGGAAGGGGCAGACTTGCAGCCCGGTCAGAGCGTTTTGATTCATACCGGCATTGCCCTGGAAATCCCCGAGGGATACGCCGGTCTGATCTACGCCCGCAGCGGCCTTGCCACCAAGCGGGGGCTTGCGCCGGCCAATAAAGTAGGGGTTATCGACGCAGACTACCGGGGCGAGATTATGGTCTGTCTTTACAATCATTCGACCCAGCCTCAAAGGGTCGATGCCGGAGAACGGGTCGCTCAGTTGGTCGTCACCCCCTTCTTGCGGGTGGATTTTGAGGAGGCGGACGACCTGTCTGATACTCACCGGGGGGCCGGCGGTTTCGGTTCTACGGGAACGAAATAAAAAGAAACGAGTCTTGAACAGATTCAAGACTCGTGTTTTTTACTTGTTTTTCCGACGTTCTCTTCTAAAAATATCTACGGCAGCCTTGCTTTTTTTTACAATTTATGGTATAATAACAAAATATGATTGTTAAAGAGGTTTTTTTATGCGTTCCGAACGGCAAAAACTTGTTTGTACTTCTTGCGGGAAGGAATTTTCCGCCCGGGTCATTACTCAGGTGGATCGGAGTAGACCGGAGGATCAGGAAGCTAATCTGACCGACGGGAGTCTGTTTACCTTCCCCTGTCCCCATTGCCAGAAAGAGATGTATCTGAATCATTATCTTCTCTGGGTGGACAAGGACCGTACGGTGGCGGTGTGCAACCTGACCTGCGAAGAAGAGATTCAGGCGATGGAAGAGGCTCTGTCCGCTTTGTCTGCTTTTGGAAAAACGACGGACATCCGCCGGCGCTACGTAAACTCCCCCTCCCATCTTTGCGAAAAGACCGAGATCTTTTCCTCCGGGCTTGACGACCGGGTGGTGGAAATTATTAAGTTGTATTTTGCGCAGGACGTTCGAAAGAAATATCCCGACAAGACGCTCAACGACGTTTTGTTTTATCCTGACGGGGATGGATACGGACTTTTGTTCCAATGCCCCGAAGGAGATTTATCGGTGTCTCTTGCCAAATCCACCTTCGAACAGGCGGCGGCTCAATTCCGTTTCCCCGAACCTTCTCCCACGGTGGTGGACGCGGCGTGGGCGATGGAATATCTGTTGGGAGGCCGGAAATAATGCTCAACCTTCGTCAGACCGAAAAAGAATTTCTACTTCCCCACATCCTTCCCGGGGGAACGGTTGCGGATTTCACGATGGGCAACGGAAACGATACCTTGTGGCTTTCGGAGCAGGTGGGACAGGCCGGACAGGTCTATGCCTTTGACATTCAACCCCAAGCGGTGGCCCGGACCCAAGAACGAATGAAGGCCGAGGCCCCCTTTGAAAATTACACGTTGATTTGCGATTCCCATCATCGGGCGGCGGAATATATCCCTTCCCTTATCTGTGCGGGGATTTTCAATCTTGGTTTTTTGCCCGGAGGAGATAAGTCGGTTACCACGCTGCGGGAAACGACCTTGCCGGCAGTGGAGACGGCTCTGTCTCTTCTCGCCCCCAAGGGTGCTCTTTTGGTGGCAGTCTATCCCGGACACGAAGAAGGTCGCTTGGAAGGGGAATTGTTGCAGGAAACGTTTTGTAGACTACCCCAAAAGCAGTACAGCGTTGCCTGCCTTCGTATCGTTAACGCCCCCGATTGTCCCTTCTTTTATTTGATTGAGAAGAATAAGTGAAAGCTCGCTGATGCAGATGTATGTTCTGCAAGAAACGGAGTTTTAAATGACCGAAAAATTGTATGACCTTGATGCGTATTGCCATACCTTTTCCGCCACGGGTTTGGAATGTATCCCGCTGGAAAAGGGTTTCGATATCGTTTTGGACCGCACCGCCTTTTTCCCAGAAGGGGGCGGACAGTACGGGGACCAAGGTCTGCTGAACGGAATTGCCGTGAAAGATACTCAAATCCGGAACGGCTTGATCTATCATAGGACGGAAGAAGCGATTCCCGTGGGAAGCACCGTGGAAGGGCGTTTGGATTGGAAAGAGCGCTTTCGTCGGATGCAGAATCATTCCGGGGAGCATATCGTTTCCGGCATCGTTCATACCCTGTTCGGGTACGAAAACGTGGGATTTCATCTGTCCGCTGCCGAAATGACGATGGATTACAGCGGGGAATTGTCTGCCCAAGATGTCCGGCGGGTGGAACAATCCGCCAATCAGTCGGTGTGGAACAATGTTCCCATCCGTTGTTTTTACCCGACGGAGGAAGAATTGAACGTCTTGCAGTACCGCAGTAAAAAAGAATTGACCGAAGCGGTACGCATCGTGACCGTGGAAGGAATCGACACCTGTGCCTGTTGCGCACCTCACGTAAAGTATACCGGAGAAATCGGCGGGATCTATATCGTTGACGCCATTCGATGGAAAGGCGGAACCCGTCTGACCGTCCGTTGCGGAGGGGATGCTTATGGGGAATATCAAGCTCTTCGAGACGATGAGAAATCCCTTTCCGCTTTGTTTTCCACCCCTCGGGGACAGGTCTTTGAGGTGGCGGGAAAACTGTCCCGGGACTATCACGACTTGACCCGGCAATACAATCTTCTTTTGAAGGAAAACCTTCTTTTGCGGCTGGAAGGGATTGCATTTACCCAAGGAAATCTGTGCTTTGTTTCTCCCTGTGCCGAGGGGGACGCGATGCGGTCTGCCGCCAACAAAGGAGTCCAAAAATGCACCGGTTGTTTCGTTTGCCTTGCGGGGAACGATACCGACGGTTACCGCTACGTCATCGCCGCATCCGGCGGATTGAAAGATGCGGCAAAAGGGATAAACGGTGCTCTTTCCGGCCGAGGCGGAGGAACCGATACGATGATTCAGGGTTCGTTTTCTTGCACGGAAGGGAGAATACGGGAGTTTTTTAAGGAGTTTCAACTATGATAAACGTAAATGATTTAAGTTTTAATTTCGGCGGTCAGCTGTTATTTAAGCACGTAGACCTGCAATTCACCCCCGGAAACTGTTACGGGGTCATCGGAGCCAACGGAGCGGGAAAATCCACTTTCTTGCGGATTTTGTGCGGAGAATTGGAGCCTTCCTCCGGCTCGGTCTCTATTGCTCCCGACACCCGGATGTCGGTGTTGAAGCAAGACCACTTTGCTTACGATACGTACACTGTCCTTGATACGGTTATTATGGGCAACCCCAAACTGTACGAGGTAATGAGAGAAAAAGACGCCCTGTATATGAAGGAGGATTTTTCCGACGAAGATGGCGTGCGTGCCTCGGAATTGGAAGGTATTTTTGCGGAAATGAACGGTTGGGAAGCGGAATCCGACGCCTCCCGCTTGATTCAGGGGCTGGGGTTAAGCGAGGATATTCTCTACGCTTCGATGTCCGATTTGAAGGAAAGTGAAAAAATCAAGGTCCTCCTTGCCCAGGCCTTGTTTGGCAATCCCGATATTATCCTCTTGGACGAACCGACCAACGGTTTGGATTTGGACGCGGTGATTTGGCTGGAAGATTTTCTCAGCGACTATTTCGGTACGGTTTTGGTGGTTTCCCACGACCGCCACTTTTTGAATGACGTGTGTACCAACATCGTGGATATTGACTTTACCGGCATTAAGATGTACGTGGGGAACTACGAATTCTGGTACGAATCTTCCCAATTGATGCAGCGGCTTATTAAACAGCAGAATAAAAAGAATGAAGAAAAAATTCGGGAATTGCAGGAATTTATTTCCCGGTTCTCTGCCAATAAATCCAAGTCCCGTCAGGCCACGTCCCGCCGGAAATTGTTGGATAAACTGACGGTGGAAGAGATTCCCGCCTCTTCCAGACGGTATCCCTTTATTGGATTTGAAGCCGACCGGGAAGCGGGCAAAGACGTGCTGGAAGTGACCGGCCTTTCCAAATCCCTGAACGGGCAACCCTTGTTTGAAAATTTATCCTTTACCCTCAATCGGAACGAAAAAGTCGCCTTGGTGGGTAACGAGTTGGCCATCACCTCCCTGTTCCGTATTCTGATGGAAGAAGATACCGCCGATGCCGGAGAATACAAGTGGGGACAATCCATCACCACCTCTTATTTCCCCCACGACAATACTAAATATTTTGACGATTGCAACGACAGTATCATCGACTGGATGCGGCAATATTCCAAAGACCAGACCGAAAGTTACCTCCGGGGATTTTTGGGCCGGATGCTGTTCTCCGGGGATGCGGTCTATAAGCCGGTCCACGTGCTTTCCGGGGGAGAAAAGGTTCGGTGTATGTTCTCCCGGATGATGATGTTTGGAAGCAACTTCCTGATTTTGGACCAGCCCACCGACCACTTGGACCTGGAATCCATCACCGCCGTCAACGACGGATTGAAGGCCTTTAAAGGCGGAATGATGTTTACCACCCACGACTACGAAATGGTCTCCACCGTCGCCGACCGGGTCATTGAGATTCGTCCCGACCGGGTCTTGGACTACGCCGGTGGTTACGAAGATTTCCTCCAATGGAAAAAAGAAAAAGGATATACGGAATAAAAAGAAAAATCGGTTGAAGATCCTTCAACCGATTTTGCGTTTTTAGTTTTGTTTTTTTCGATATTCCGACGGCGAGCATCCCAAGTGCGAACGGAAAAAGACCGTAAAATAATTTTGGGAAGAAAAATTCATCAATTCGGAAACTTCCGAAACGGACAGATTTCCTTCCAACAGTTTTACTGACCGCTTGGCCCGCAGTTGGTTGTAATAGGTTTTCGGACTGATACCGGCGTATTCCTGGAACAGAAGTTTCAGATAACTGACGCTGATGTTTTGATTTTTTGCAAAATCGGACAAGGTCAGATTCTCGCAGACCCGTTCCGTCATATCGGAGATAATGCTCCGGTACAGTTCCGCGCTCCCCGACGATACCACTTCCCGGTCCGCGGGATGTTTGCTGAGTTTGATCAAAAACGCCGAGAGGCGGTCTGCCGCAAGTTGAGATTCATAATCGTCTGCATTGTTTTTTACTAAATGAAGAATACTTCCGCAGATGTTCAGGTATTCCTCTTTTTCTTCGGCCCGCAGCTGAAATACCCCGTTTTTCAATTCTTCCGGTAATTCTCCCTCCGATTTAAAAGACATAATAAATCCTTTGGGAGACGTTCCGGATGTGGAACGAATACGGTGAAATTCCATTGGCGCGTGGAGAATCAATCCGTTGTCTTTTACCAGATAGACCTTTTCGTCTTCGATACATTCCACGGTTCCCCGTTCCAGAAAGACCGCTTCCCAAAAGTCGTGACGCTCTCCGCTGAATTCAAAGTGTTCGTCCCAGTCCACCGAAAAAGCGGAATAAAATCCCCGAATGGAGAATTGACGGTTGACCGGATGAATTTTTAATGCCATAATTTACTCCGTTTACTGGCTGAAAACATAAATTTTATGTCTGTTTTCGTATTGTTTCGTGGATTTTAATGGTTTATAATGATTATATCATAACAATACCCGTTTGTCAACAGGGGAGGATTTAATTATGAAAGAAAAAATCAAAGTCGGCTACATCGGTGTCGGTGCCCGGGGTTACGGGGTCTTGAAAGAAAACTTTTCCAAGATGCCCGACGTTCAAATCGTTTATATGTGTGACCTTGCGATGGACCGCGCCGAAAAAGGGGTTAAGATCGTCGAAGAAAACGGTGGGTACTCCCCCAAGGCCATTACCGATTATCGGGAAATTTTGGCTGACCCCGAAATTGATGCCGCTATCATTATGACCTGCTGGTCCGGGCGTCCTCAGATTGCGATTGACACGATGCGTGCCGGCAAATATGCCGCGATTGAAGTCGGATGTGCCGATAATCTGGAAGAATGTTTTGAATTGGTACGGGTCTCCGAAGAAACCGGAATGCCCTGTATGATGTTGGAAAACTGCTGCTACTGTCGTCGTGAAATGGCGGTTCTGAATATGGTCAAACTGGGTCTGTTCGGGGATATCGTCCATTGCGAAGGCGGTTATATGCACTATCTGAACCACGAAGACCTGTTCAGCCACGTTTTGAAGAAGGAAAATCCTCCTCATTACCGTTTGAATCATTATATCAACCAGAACCGGGAAAGCTATCCCACCCACGAATTTGGACCTCTTTCTAAAATCCTGGGCATCAACCGGGGCAATCAGATCGTTTCCCTTTCTTCCTTTGCCTCCAAGAGCGGTTCGCTGAAACAATATGCGAAAAAATACGTAACGGAATTCCCCGAATACGGCGAGATGGATTACAAGCAAGGGGATATTGTCACTACGGTGCTTACCTGTGCCAACGGCGAAACGGTCGTTTTGACTCTGGATACCACGGCACCCCGTCCCTATTACAGCCGGAAGTTCACGGTCCGCGGGACGTTGGGAATGTCCTTCGAAGATACGAAGGTCGTTTATCTGGATGGAATGGAACACAACGTTCGGGGCAACGAAGAAGAATTCTTTGAAAAATATGAGCACCCGCTGTACAAAGAATACCTTCGTATGAAGAGCCGTGGCGGTCACGGCGGCATCGACTGGCTGGTGTGCCGTGCTTTTGTGGAAGCGGTCAAGAACAACGCTCCCACCCCCATCGACGTATACGATGCGGCGGCTTGGCTTGCCATCGGTCCTTTGTCGGAAACCTCCATTCAGCAGGGCGGTGCACCCCAGGCGTTCCCCGATTTCACCAATGGAAAGTGGAAGAATCGGGAACCTGTCCACAAGTGCAAATACTGCTTGGACGAAGTCTGCGAAGACCTGGATACTCCCATTTATTAAGAGCATAAAAAGACGGCTTCTTCGGAAGCCGTCTTTTTTTGTGATTACTCGGGTTTGTCGATTTCCGCCAGGGCAATGCTGACCCCAACGCCGCTGAACGGTGATTTGTCGGTCGCCTTGATAAGACACCGAAGTTCAAATTCTTTTCGGTCTCCTACCTGCAAGGGTACGGTGACCGACGTTTTGTAGTCCGGATTTTCCTGGTGAATCAACTGTCCGTCAATGTAGAACTCGACGGTGTCACAAATGACGCTTGCAATTCTCACCGCAAAAATCTTACCTTCGGAAATGGTGTTGGGCAATTCTACGGGAATGCGGAGTTCTCTCCATCCGGCTTGGAATTTTCCGGGAAGATGGGCTTGATTGTACGCCGTATCTACCGCCATCGGAGCAAAGGAGTTCATATCGTTGGAGCTGTATACCTTGGCCGGGTCGGGCTTTTCTTCGCTGTCAGCCATCGATGCCACAATTCCGGAAATTTCCAGATTCTTCATATTGTAGATGTAGTCGGGGGTGGGGCGGGCTTGAATTTCAAAATCTACGGAAGCTTCTTCCAGACCGTCTCCCTTGGCTACCAGTTTCAATGCCTTTGCTTTTGTGTTTGCGGTAATCAGAACCTGGCAAAGACCGTGGTACAGTTTGCGGAAGGGGAGATGGTCGGCTTCGTGACTGTTTGGGTCCCCGTTGCCTACGCCTGCAACCTTTCCGTCGCCTTCCGTAAAGAAGTCAATTTGGTTGGATGCGGTGGGCACTTCCACGCCGAATTCGTCAACCACGCAAACCCGGACGGGAACCGTGTCCTGGCCATCGTCTCCGATGAAATTCCGGTCGGGGACCAATTTGATTTTCACCGGTTTTCCGGCAGTCTTCCGTTCGGTATTTACCACGGCAACGCCTTTGCGATATCCTACGGCGGAAAGGGTTCCGGGGGTAAATTCCACGCGCCATTCGTTTTGCTCACAGGGGTCGTTGGGTCTCCGTCCAAGGGAAACGCCGTTCAGGAATAATTCCACTTCGTCACAGTTGGAGACGGTCATCACCCGGACGGTTTTCCCTTCTTCCCAATTCCAATGGGGGAGAAGATGAATCATCGGCTTATCCATAAAGACTGCCTGATTGAAATAGTATGAATCTTTGGCAAAACCGCACGTATCCATAATTCCGAAGAGGGAAGACGCGGTGGGCCATTCGAAGGGGGTGGGTTCGCCCCGGTAATCGAATCCGGTCCAAATAAAGATTCCGGAGAAATAGTCCAATTCCCGAACCATTTTCCAGGTCTCCCGAACGGTTTGCCCCCAAGGAACGATTTCTTCGTCGTAGTTGTTCAAAACGTGAGCCACTTCCCGGTCACTTTCATAGCATCCCCGGGAGGTGACGGCGCTGTTGTTTTCCGAACCGAGAATGGTTTTATCCGGATGCTGGGCGTGGTCTTCGGGAATTTGCTTAATGCCGTAGTTTTTCCCCAGCACATTCATTGCATCCGACGTTCCGCCGGGATGGAATCGGTCGTTGATGGCCCCCATAACCGGTCTTGTGTCGTCCAGTTTTGTGACGACGCTCTTTAATCTCCGGAAGATGTTCGCCCCTTCCGGACTGTTCTGCAACGGTTCTTCGTTGAACATCGACCAAAGAATGACCGAAGGATGGTTCCGGTCTCTGCGGACCATATTTTCTACGTTTCGAAGTACGTCTCTCCGACTTTCCAGCAAGCGGTTTTCGTCCATTACCAGCATCCCGTATTCGTCGCAGGCATCCAAAATTTCCCGGGCGGGCAGATTGTGGGCACTGCGATAAGCGTTTGTTCCCATTTCTTTCAGCCGGCGGATGCGGTAATATTGTACGGAATCGGGAACGGCGACGCCGACCCCTGCGTGGTCCTGATGGTTACAGGTTCCTTTGATTTTCAAAGACCGCCCGTTTAAGAAGAATCCCTTGTCCGGGTCAAACCGGAAGGTGCGAAATCCGATGCGGACCGAATCGGTATCTATAACTTCGCCATCTTTTTTCACCGAAACTTCCACGGTGTACAAATTCGGGTCGTCTACGTCCCAAAGGGCGGGAGCGTTTACAGGGATGTTCAATGGAATAACGGTGACTTCATCGGGAGCGCAAATTACTTCACCGGAGATTTCAGAAGCAATTTCAACCCCATCTTTTTTTACGGTTGCGTAAACCGAAACGGTTTGATTTTCATAGATGGAATTTTCCACTTCCGTCGCCAGACGAACTTCCCATTTTTCTTCATTTTCTGCAATTTTAACGGGATTTGCCCATAAACCGTTATGGGCTATGTGAACGGAATCTTTAATGTAAAGGTGTACGTGACGGTAAATGCCGGCACCTTCGTACCACCAGCCGGCGTTGGAGTCCCCTTTGACGTAGACGGCAAGGGTGTTGACCCGTTCGTAGTACAGGCGGTCGGTCACGTCGATAATGATTTCCGAATAGGGGTCGAAGTTTCGTTCTACGATAGACCCGTTCAAATAAATAACTGCTTCCGTGGAGATGCCGTCAAAGACCAAAAGGGCGTGCTTCCCTTTCAGGGCGGAGTCTACCGTAAACGTCTTCCGATACCAGGCATTGCATTTTTCTTTGTAGCCGTGTACTCCCACGGCGTCGGGGGAGAAGGCCGATTCCCGGATATAGTCGTGGGGAAGGTCTACCGTTTGCCAATCGCTGTCATCAAAGGGCCGCTTCCGTGCGGGTCCAACCTGATTGCCCGATTTAACCCTGGAATAGACGGTCGAATGGTCCGAGCCTTCGAATATGTCTAAATCGCCCCGGTAAAACCGCCAAGCCATATCCATATTAAAGTGTCGTCTTCCGAATTTCATAAAAGAATCCCTTTCTTAGGCATTAATTTATTTCCAGCATTTTTCTCAAATACGATTCGATGGCCGTCGCCATTCGGTAAAAGCCCAAATCGTTGGGGTGACATCCGTCCACGGTGCAGGTATCCCAATGGTCTCCTTCGTAAATGGTATTTCCTGGCAAAAACCAGACCTTTTCGTCTCCTTCGGATTTTGCAATTAGGTAGGTTTTTCGGATAACTTCCAGACGGGGAAGCATTTTTGCAGGGGCCAAAATCACTTCCGGCTCGGACAGGAACAAAATGGGTAAATCCGGATTTTTCTCCCGTATCGTCCGATACAGGGGAAGGTGCGTCTTTTCCAGGTATTCCAACGTGGCGGCGTTCCAGTCGTAATTGCAGACAAAGGCAGAGGCGTTTTGGCATAAGCCTGCCAGGTATTCCGCTATTTCCGGTTCTGCTCTTCCTTGCCCGGAAAACCCTAAATTGATATAATCCGTATTCAACCGCCGGGAAATCATCGCCTGATAACTGTTCCCCGGCCGGGACGCGCATCCCCCTTGGGTAATGGAAGAACCGTAATACACGATGGGTTTTTCCGCTTTATAGGGAGCGGGTGCTTCAATTTTTGCATCTTTTTTCAGAGCAATATATAATTCGTAAATATTGTCATACAAGGGGAAGTTGATGGTATATTCCGCAAATTTCCCATCGGTCTTCACGGGAGACGAGAACCCTTCCGTCATTCCCACCGGGGGGATAAAGGTCTTGTAATAGACTTCGTGTCCGGCCTCGTTTTTCCGGTAAAGGTCCAGCCCGGATTGCCCGGAAAGCGTCATATGGGGCGTAGGGGTCCGATTTTTCATCACGGCGCGAATTCCGATAAACGTAGAATCGGTTTTAAAACGGATTCGGCCGCCGGCAGTACAGTGATTCAGGTCGGCAACACCCTTCGAAACACTGTCTGCCACCGTTTGAGGAAGCCGGATATATTGCCCCTGTGTTTCGTCGTAAAAAACGCCGTGGAGGGAAAAGGGCGCGGTTCGGGCGTTTCGCCAGACAATGTCCGGCTCGGAAATGTTGGTTTCCACCTTTAAATTTTTATCGATTTCATCAATTTTCACCGTCAGCACCTCACAAAGGTCTTTTTTTCATTATAATGGAATCTTCGTTAAAAAGCAAGGGATTTTTGTATTTGTCACGAATTTTTTTGAAATTCCTCTTGCATTTGTACCGAGAAACTGTTATAATGAAACCAGTAAACTTTTGAGGTGATTTTATGAACCGGGCATCCGGTGTTTTATTGCACGTATCTTCTCTTTGGGGGGACCATTCCGAAGGGTCCTTCGGGCAGGCGGCACGGGAATGGATTGATTTTCTTTCCGATTGCGGATTTTCCTATTGGCAGACTTTACCGTTCTGTCTTCCCGATGAATATAATTCCCCCTATTGCTCTCTTTCCACGTTTTCGGTCAACCCCTATTTTATCGACCTTCCCGAATTGGCGGAGCAAGGGTTGTTGACCCAAGAAGAAGTGGAAAATGCGAAGCAAAAGACCCCCTACGCTTGTGAATTTGCCCGTCTTTCGGAAGAACGGCTTTCTTTGTTGCAAAAGGCCGCCGACCGGTTTTGTGAAGAAGACGTTTTGGATGTATTTTATGCTTCCCATCCCCAAACGGCGGATTTTTGCCGGTTTATGGCCCTTCGTTCCTCCAATGGGAATCGCCCCTGGACCGAATGGACTTCGGACAAAGAAGACGAAAAAACCTTGAAACTGTGGCGTTTCACTCAATATACCTTCTTCCGGCAATGGCTTGAAATCAAACAATATGCCAATCAAAAAGGAATTTCGGTTATCGGGGATATTCCCATCTACGTGGCGTTGAACTCTTCTGACGTTTGGGCCGCTCCGGAGCAGTTTTTGTTGGATAAGGAAAATAAGCCCACCGGTGTAGCCGGGGTGCCTCCGGATTATTTTGCAGAAGACGGACAGCTGTGGGGCAACCCCCTGTACGATTGGAAACGGATGAAGGCCGACGGTTATACTTGGTGGAAGGATCGTATTCGGTTTATGTGTGAACTGTTTGACGGCGTTCGCATCGACCATTTCCGCGGATTAGAATCTTATTATTCCATTCCCGCAGGGGAGACGACCGCCCGGAACGGAAAATGGGTCAAAGGTCCAGGGATGTCTTTGATTCGGGCCCTGAAAGAGGTCGCCGGAGACAAATTGCTGATTGCCGAGGATTTGGGCGATATCACTCCCGCCGTCCATAAATTGGTCAAGGACAGTGGATTTCCCGGAATGAGAGTTTTTCAATTCGCTTTCCTGGGGGACCCCGGGTCGACGCATCTTCCCCACAATTATGACAATCACTGCATCGCTTATACCGGAACCCACGACAATAATACCCTTTTGGGATATATTTGGGAGTTGGACCAAGCCACCCGCCGCCAAGTGTTGGCCTATTGCGGTTATTATGGAGACGATTGGGATAGAGGCTACGACCATATTTTGCGCACCTTGTTCCAATCCCACGCCGGGCTGTTGATATTGCCGGTTCAAGACCTGCTTTTATACGGTCGGGACACGCGGCTCAACAAACCCGGAACCAGCGATGACAACTGGTCTTACCGTATTACGAAAGAGCAGTTGAATACCATCGACCGGGAAAAATTCAGAACCTGGAACCGTCTCTACGGCCGGTCAAAATAAGGAGGATATTATGAAACGACAGCAAGCGTTTATGGGAGACGAACCTACGTTGAAAGGTGGTCTTCACTGCCACACCACACGCTCTGACGGAAAGGGAACTCCGGAAGAAGTGATTCGGCTCCACTATGAAAATGGATACAGTTTTTTGGCTTTGACCGACCACCGGCTCTACAATTACCAAAATTATGCTTCTGACGTTCCCCTTACCATTCTCCCCGGAATGGAGTATGACAATAAATTCCAAGGGGGTTGCGGATTCCGTTGTTTTCATACCGTTTGCCTCGGTCCTTCCAAGGAAGACGGAAACGGATACGACCAGGACCAGCGGCTGGAATCGGGAAAGGCTTTAAATCAGGAAGAATATCAGCCGTATTTGGACGAAATTCATCGAAACAATAATTTAACCATTTATTGTCACCCGGAATGGTCTTCCACCCCTGCCCGGTATTTCGATAAGTTGGAAGGCAACTTTGCGATGGAGATATGGAACAGCGGCTGTGTGATTGAAAACGATATGGACACCGATGCCGCGTATTGGGATGAACTTCTGGGGCAGGGAAAGGTCATCTACGGGGTTGCCACCGATGACGGACACGCGATGCATCAGCACTGCAAGGGCTGGGTAATGGTGAAGGCGGAAAACAACGTCAATGCCATTCTTGACGCGCTGAAAAATGGGAAGTTCTACTCCTCCTGCGGACCGGAAATTTACGATTTTTACATTGAAAACGATACTGCGGTTATCGAATGTTCCCCCGCCTGCAAAGTGCGGTTCCACAGCGATATGCATCCCACCAAGATTTTCCGGGGAGAAGGTCTGACCCGGGTGGAATTTCCTCTGAAAGGATATTTTGAAAATTATAAATACGTTCGTGCCGTTGTCATTGACAAGGATGGCAAGTTCGCCTGGACCAACCCGATTTTCAAAGATTAAACGATTACGGAGAGCAGTTGTGACACTGCTCTCCGCTATTTTTATTTACTTTTTCAGCCACGCTCCGGGGGAGAAGAATATAATCAACGGGAAAATCTCCAACCGCCCCAACAACATCGCCGCCGAAAGGACGATTTTTGACAGATTGGAATAGTTTGCAAAATTTGCGGCAGGACCTACCCCTCCAAACCCGGGGCCAACGTTGTTAAAGCACGCAGCCACGGCTGAGAAGTTGGTTTCCAACCCGAAGGGTTCCAGAGAGATGATCAGGAAGATTGCCACGAAGCAAAGAAGGTAGATTCCCAAATACGAACTGACCCCTACCAGGGTCTGTTCTTCCAGGGGGCGCCCTTCAAATTTCAGGGATTTTACCGACCGGGGATGGAGCATTTTTTGAATTTCTCTGCCAATCTGTTTGGTTACGAGAATGATGCGGGAAACTTTAATTCCGCCCCCCGTAGACCCGGCGCAGGCTCCGACAAACATCAAGATCAGAAGGATTCCTTTTGCAAAAGACGGCCACAGGTCAAAGTTCGTGGTGGCGTATCCGGTGGTGGTGATGATGGACGATACCTGGAATGCGGAATGCCGTACCGTTTCGGACAGAGTTTCGTATTGGGGGGAAACGTTCCAGGCAATCAAGACGACCGCCGCGGCAACGATACCAAAGTATACCCACAATTCCGAACTTTTTAACGCCGCTTTAAACCGGTGGATGAGGAACAGATAATAAATGTTAAAGTTAATACCGAACAACAGCATAAATACGGTGATGACCCATTGTAAATAAGGCGAATAACCGCCGATACTGTCAGCCTTGGTTCCAAATCCTCCCGTACCCGCAGTTCCGAAGGCGTGAAGGATACTGTCAAAAGCGGGCATCCCTCCGCAAAGGAGAAGAACGATTTGAATCATCGTCATTGCGATGTAAATCATATAAAGAATTTTTGCGGTATCTTTGATTCTTGGTACAAGTTTTCCCACGGTCGGACCCGGAACTTCCGCCCGGAGAATGTGGATGGACCGTTCGGAAATATTAGGAAGAATCGCCATCACAAAGACCAGGATTCCCATCCCGCCAATCCAATGGGTAAAACTTCTCCAAAACAAGAGCCCCTTGCTCATCGCTTCCACGTCGGTCAGAATGGATGCCCCGGTGGTGGTAAATCCGCTGACCGTTTCAAAAACCGCGTCTACGTAAGAGGAAATCTCTCCGCTGAGGGTAAAGGGCAGTGCCCCAATCAAGGAAAACAGGATCCAGGATGCGGAGACGATAAAGAACCCTTCCTTGGCGTAGATCACGGGGGTTCTCGGCTTAGAGATTCCGATCATCAGTCCGCCCGACGCCAATGCAATTGCGGCGGCGATCAACAGAGACCAACCGCAGGATTCTTTGTAAAACAGAGCCACTGCCAGGGGGAGAAACAGAAGCAACCCTTCCGCAAACACCATTTTCCCTACGGTGTTTAATATCATTCTGCGATTCATTGATAGTTCCTCAAAATATCCGAGAGATTGTTGATGCGGTGTCCCGATGCTAAAATCAACACCTTGTCTCCGGCGACGATCTCATCGCTCCCCACGGGAATCATACTTTTGCGACCCCGGGTAATGCCGGCGATCAGAATATTGGGTTTCAGTTCTAGATCTTTGAGAGGAATATTGCAGACGGCGGCGTCGGTATGAACGGTAAACTCCAAGGCTTCCGCCTTTCCTCCGGCCAATTTATACAAGGTCTCCACGCTGCTTTCCAGGGAATTTTCCAAGGCCCGGGCGTAGCGTACCAAAATATTGGCGATGGTGTTTTTCGGGGTGACGGTGGAGTCCAATCCTAACTGGTCGGCCATCGCGGAAAATTCATCCCGGTTAATTTTTGCAATAACCTTGGAAACTTTCCGGGATTGGGCAAAGTAGGAGATAAGAAGGTTCTGTTCGTCTAATCCCGTCAGGGAAACGAAGGCGTCCATTCCGGAAAGACCTTCCTCCAACAGCAATTCTTGTTGTGCCCCGTCTCCGTGGATGACTACCGCATCAGGTAACTCCTCGGAAAATCTTCGGCACCGGGCTTCGTCTTTGTCTACGATTTTTACCGAGTTTCCTCCCGCAATCAACATTTTTGAGAGGTAATACGCGGTATTGCTCGCTCCCAAAATCATAATGTTGCGGGCTTGCTTTTGCAGATTTCCCAAGGCTTTCAAAAGTTTTAAAACTTCCGACGGCGTGGCAATAAGACCGATTTTGTCCCCGCTCTTCAATTCAAAGTTTCCGTCCGGGATGTGAACTTCTTCCCCCCGTTGCACCATACAGATTAAAAACTTGTAAGGATACTTTCTTCGAAGGTCAGACAGTTTCATTCCGTCAAAGGGCGATTGGCTTCTCAGTTTCAGTTCCACCATTTCCAGCCCCCGTCCGGAAAAGGTCTCCACGCGGGCGGCAGAGGGAAGTTTGAGCATATTATACAGTTCTCGGGCGACCAATTGCTCCGGATTGATGACCAAAGAGATTTCCAACTGTTGCCGGAGAAAATGCAGACTTCCGTCGTTATGCTCCGGATTGCGGATGCGGGCCACGGTATGCTTTGCCCCCATCCGTTTTGCAATAAAGCAACTGAGCATATTTAATTCATCGGAACCGGTTACGGCGATGAAAAGGTCCGTGTTCTGCGCATCCGCTTCCATCAAAAGGTCCCAATCGGTACCATTTCCGCAAGCACTGATCACATCGTAGATATTCGTGACGTTTCCCAATACTTCCGGGGAATTGTCGATGGCCACCACGTCGTGTCCTTCCCCTGCCAGATGTTCAATGAGCGCCGTGCCGATTTTTCCGCATCCTACCACGATAATTTTCATACCGAAGTCTCTCTTTCCTGATTATGCTTCCGGAATCAACTTTTTTAAGGTTTCTCCCGGAGCGATGTATACGGTTGCAATTCGTTGGATTTCATCCTGTCCGTAGTTGTGTTCGTCGTAGATCCCTACGGTTTTCATTCCGATGGAATGGGCAGTGGCGATTGCGGTAAGAGAGTCTTCGAATACGCAAGTCTCTTCGGGGGATATCCCCAATTTTTCCGCCGCCAAAAGGTAGATGTCCGGTTTTTCTTTCCCTTTTCCGATGTCGGAGCAGGAGAGGATCTCCGAAAAGTAGTGTGCAATCCCACAGGTATTGGTTGCCGTAAGAATGATATCCCGGTCCGAGGCAGACGCAATGCACATCGGGAGGTTTTTCCCTTTACAGTATTCCAAAAATTCCAAAACGCCGTCTTTTAACTGCACCTGATTTTGGTAAAAGTCCGAAATGACCTCGTTTACCGTGTCCAACAAGTCTTGTCCGTCGGCTCCCATATCGTATCGGGTGTGGATAAACTCCATCGCGTCTTTTAATAGCATCGTGCGGACCGCCTTGTCGTCTTCTTTTGTGGGGCGGAAGGGGGCCGCTTTGTATTTTGCACCGAAGGCATCCCAAATGGTTTCCCAGATAAACAAAGAGTCTACCAGTGTGCCGTCCATATCAAAAACGGCTCCGCGAATATTGTTCAGCATATTCGTCCTCCTTGCAATTATGTACCTTTCATTATAACACACCCCCGGACATTTTGCAACCGTCTTTACAAAAAAGACAAGAATAAAAAACGAATCTTTGATTCTTTTTCGGCTTTTTTCCGACTTTTATGAAAGAAACCTTGACGAAAGGACGCTTTGGTGATATAATATACGATGATTTATTATAGTTATTAACACGGAGGAACGGCTATGTGGATCGCAGACGGCTGGAAAGATTTTCAGGTTCTCGATGCTTCGGGCGGTGAAAAATTGGAACGGTGGGGGAACCATACCTTCGTTCGCCCCGACCCCCAGGTTATTTGGAATACTCCCCGGAACCATTCCGGGTGGAAAGCCCCCAGCGCCAGTTATTCCCGTTCCTCTTCGGGCGGCGGCCATTGGAACGGCGCGGAGATTCCGATGTTCCACATCGGCTACAAAGACCTGACCTTCCAGATTAAGCCGATGTCGTTTAAGCATACCGGCCTGTTTCCGGAGCAGGCGGTCAATTGGGATTGGGCCAGAGAGCAGATCCGGAACAGCGGACGGGAACAACCCCAAGTGCTGAATCTGTTCGCCTACACCGGCGGAGCCTCGGTGGCCTGTGCCAAAGAGGGCGCCAAGGTCTGCCACGTGGACGCTTCCAAAGGAATGGTTGCCTGGGCAAAAGAAAATGCACAAGCCTGCGGATTGGACACCATTCGCTATATCGTGGACGACTGTGTGAAATTCGTTCAGCGGGAGATTCGCCGGGGAAGACGGTACGACGGTCTTATTTTGGACCCCCCTTCCTACGGACGCGGCCCGGACGGAGAGGTGTGGAAACTGGAAAGCGAATTGTACGGTCTTTTGGAACTGTGCGTTCAGGTGTTGAACGACGACCCTCTATTCTTGATTTTGAACTCTTATACCACCGGCCTTTCCGCCGGATGTATGGAATATATGCTGGGGTGCACCGTAGCCCGTCGCTTTGGCGGACAGGTTACGGCATCCGAAATCGGACTCCCCATCGGGGATACCGGTTACTGTCTGCCCTGTGGAGCTACGGCCCGTTGGACGAAATAATTTTTGGATACGATTCCCGAAAGGAGGGGAAATCCCGTGACAGTCATTCAGGCTGAAAATTTGTCTTTTCGCTATTCCGCCGATTCCGAACCGGTGTTGAAGAAGGTTTCCCTGTCGGTGAATCGGGGAGAGTTCGTTGCCATTCTCGGTCATAACGGAAGTGGAAAATCCACGTTTGCCAAACATCTCAACGGCATTTGCCTTCCCGACGAAGGGAATCTGACCGTCTGCGGTCTGAACGTGAAAAACGACACCGACCTTGCCGCCATTCGCCGGAAGGTGGGAATGGTCTTTCAGAATCCGGACAATCAGATCATCGCGTCCGTGGTGGAAGAAGACGTCGCCTTCGCATTGGAAAATCTTGGGGTCCCCCACGAAGAAATGCACCGTCGGGTCCAGGAAGCTCTCGAAGCGGTGGATATGGCTCATTACGCCACCCACGCCACCTATAAACTTTCCGGGGGGCAAAAACAGCGAATCGCTATTGCCGGTGTCCTGGCGATGCGGCCCGACATTTTAGTTTTAGACGAACCCACCGCGATGCTTGACCCCAAAGGGCGGGCGGAAGTGATGGAAGTATTGCATAAATTTCACAGAGAAGGAATGACCGTCGTTCTGATTACCCACTTTATGGACGAGGCCGCCCAGGCGGACCGTATCGTGGTGATGAACGAAGGGGAAGTTTTGTTGGACGGAACGCCCCATTACGTGTTCCAAAACGCAGGTCTCTTGTGGAGTGTGGGGTTAAACGTTCCCCAAAGTACCGAATTGATGTTTTTGTTGCGGGAAGAGGGATATAAAGTTCCCCTTGCCGTTCTGACCGAGGAAGAATGTATCGCCGTTTTAGACGATCTGCTTGCCGGCCGCATCGGAAAGGAGAACGTATGAAAACTCCCATTCTTCGGGCGGAAGACCTGGTTCAGGTTTACGGAGCAGGAACTCCTTTTGAAAAAACCGCCGTCAATCACGTTTCCTTTGAATTGTACGAAAATGAGTTTATCGGCGTCATCGGCCATACGGGGTCGGGCAAATCTACTCTGATTCAGATGATGAACGGTCTGATGAAACCTACCTCCGGGACGGTTTATTTCCGGGAGGAAGATGTTTGGGGCAAAAAGTATGACCGCCGCAGTCTTCGGGCAAACGTGGGGCTTGTTTTTCAGTATCCCGAATATCAACTCTTTGAAGAAACCGTGGAAAAAGATATTTCATTCGGTCCTCGGAATATGGGGTTAAGTACGGAAGAAATTGCACTTCGGGTGCAGGAAGCAATGCATTTTACCGGTCTTTCCGATAAATTGAGGAATAAATCTCCCTTTGAACTGTCCGGAGGGCAAAAACGCCGGGTCGCCATTGCCGGAATTTTGGCGATGCGCCCCCGGGTGCTCATTCTTGACGAACCCACCGCCGGTCTCGACCCGAAGGGGTGTAACGAGATTCTCGGAAACATCCGAGCCTATCAGAACGAAGAATCCGCCACCGTTATTTTGGTTTCTCACAGTATGGAGGACATTGCCACCCACGCCGGTCGTGTGATGGTGCTGGAAAAAGGAACGCTGAAAATATTTGACGATACCCGCTCGGTCTTTGCCCGGGGGGAAGAATTGCTTGCGATGGGATTGAACGTTCCCCAGATTACCCGGGTCTTTCTGACCTTGAAACAGAAAGGGTATGATACCGTTCCCTCCGTGTTGTCTCCCGAAGAGGCCATTCGGTCTCTCGACCTTCTGACGGGAGGTGCGAAATGATACGGGATATTACCTTAGGTCAGTATTTCCCCGGGACGTCCCCTCTTCATCGGATGGATCCCCGCGGAAAGATTCTGTTGATGATTCTTTACGTGGTAACGCTGTTTTTGGCTCAGACCATTTTAGCGTATCTGCTTCTTGCCGTTGCCACCGGGGTGATGATAGCCCTGACCGGAATTTCTTTGAAGTTTTATCTTCGGGGATTAAAGCCGCTTCTGTTTATTATGGTCTTTACTGCCCTTCTCAATATGCTTTATTCCCAGGGAGAGCCTATCGTCAGTTTTTGGGTGTTTTCCATTTCTTGGGAAGGGATCTTCAAAGCCCTGTTTATGGTGGTTCGCATCGTGATGATGGTGCTGACAATGTCGGTGTTGACTTATACCACCTCCCCCTTGCTTCTGACGGGAGGATTGGAGCGGCTGTTGTCTCCGCTGTCCTATCTTCACGTGCCGGTGCACGATTTTGCAATGATGATGACCATCGCTTTGCGATTTATTCCCACTCTTTTGGAAGAGACCGAAAAGATTATCAACGCCCAAAAGGCCCGGGGTGCCGACTTTGAAAGCGGCAGTCTGGTCCGTCGGGCAAAAGCGATGATTCCGATTTTGATTCCCCTGTTCGTTTCGGCGTTTCGCCGGGCGGAAGAATTAGCGGTGGCAATGGAATGTCGCTGCTACGAGACCGATTCCAAGTCTCGGACCCGGTACGTGGAATACCGGTTCTCCTGGGTGGATTTGTGGGGACTTTTGTTCTGCGCTGTCGTGCTGGGAGGAACGTTAGTTCTCAACCGCATCCCGTTGTGGGGAGGAATCGGACTGTGAAATATCTCATCCGCCTTTCCTTCGTCGGAACGGCCTATTGCGGCTGGCAGACCCAAAAAAACGGTCCTTCGGTTCAGCAATGCGTGATGGACGCGTTGCGAAGGATTTTCGGCGAGGTCTCGGAATTCTCCGGATGCAGCCGCACCGATTCCGGGGTCCACGCCTTGGATTTCTGTGCATCTTTCTCTGTGCCCAAGACACTTCCCTGTGAAAAGTTGATTGCGGCCCTCAACGCCAATCTGCCCCGGGATATTGCGGTTCACTCTGCCAAAGAAGTGGACGATGATTTTCACGCCCGGTATTGCGTAGTAAAAAAGGAATACTGCTATCGGATTCGCACCGCCGCCACCCGTTCCCCCTTCGGAGAAGACCGGGAATGGCACCGTCCGGGGGAATACGATTTGCAGGCTTTGAACAAAGCCGCCTCGTATCTTTGCGGAACCCACGATTTTCGTTCTTTTATGGCGTCGGGAAGTAAGATTGAAGACTGCACCCGAACGGTGTATGACGCCCATTTCGAAGTCGAGGGAGATACGCTTCTGTTTTATGTTTCTGCCGACGGATTTCTTTATAATATGGTCCGGATTATGGTGGGGACGCTATTGGAAGTGCCCCGCCGCTATTCTCCCGAAGAAGTCGGAAGGATCGTAGAAGCAAAAGACCGTTCCCAAGCGGGAATGACCGCCCCCGCCCAAGGGCTGTATCTTTCCCGGGTGGAATATTGATTTACGAAAGGAGTGACGGCAATGAACGCCGAAACCAAAAAGACCGTCCGTCGCCTGGACCTGTTCCGGGGAGCGTTGGTCATTACGTTAATTCTCTATATTGCCGTTGCTTTGATCATCAATTCGTCTTATCTTACCGTGGACCGGTTGATGCGGCTTCGCTCTAACGTTATCCACGCTCTGCGTAGTTCCGGCAACGTGCTTCATTACGACGAAGAAGATTCGGTGGATTTGCAGTTGTTCCAGGACGGGTATGCGGTTTTGACGGCGAATTCCATTGTAATTTGTGGTGTGGACGGGAATATTTATTCCGAACACGTATTGCAATACAAACAACCGGTAATGAAGGTCTGCGGAAAGTACGTGCTCTGTTTTGACCGGGGCGGTACGTCTTGGAGTCTGTTGAACAGTTTTCGGGTCCTCTGCTCCGGGACGGAACAAGGGGACATCATCAACGGGGCTGTGACCGAAGACGGGTATTTTGCCCTTGCCGTGGAACGCACGGAATACAAGGGAAGCGTCACCGTGTACAACACCGCCGGGACCGACCTTTCCCGGTGGAATTCCGATACGTATCTTGTGGATGCTTTCTTTACGGCAAAGAACCGTTTGACGATAGTCTCGGTCTCTGCCGACCGGGAAAAGACTCACACGGTTTTTACGGTGTTTAATTATAAAAAGCCCGAAGCGGAAGGACAGGTGACGGCGACGGATACCTTCCCCTTGGCCCTGACACAAAAAGACAACGGAGACGTGGAAATGCTGACCGCTTCCGGTGTGGTTTATTTTGATGGAGAAGCCGTTTCTCAACCGTTGAATTATACCCAGTCTCTGCCCGGAATCTTTTCGCAAAGCCCCTGGGGGACCCTGCTTTCTTACAGGACGATGACCGGCACGGTGTCGGTGCAAGGATTGTCGGAAAAAGGAACGGAAGAATTTTGTAAGGAATATGACTCGGTACTCTCTTTGGGGTGTCTGAAAGGGTATTATTTCGTCCTTACCCCCAATACGTTAGAGGTCTTGGACGCTTCCGGCGAAGTGGTGATACAGCAGCCTATTTCCGGAGTTTCCAAAGTTTTGGTTTCCCCCGAACTTTCCGTTCTGACGGGAAGCGTGCGGATTGAACGGATTGACCTGTCGTCTCTTCCCTAAGGAACAGACTTGACATAATAACAAGTAACTTATGCTTTTTTAGGAGGATTTTTTATGGATTTGGCATTGAGTACGACGCTGGATTTACTGATTGTGTTGATTCTTGCAGTCAGTGTGTTTCTCGGAGTTCGCCGGGGATTGATACGCTCGATTATCAGCCTGGTCGGGAGTGTGGTCGCCCTGGTGTTGGCACTTATCTTTTCGTCCAGTTTGGGAGGGTATATCGACGAAAACTACGTTAACGCACCGATGCGGGAATGGGCCATCAATCAGTTGACCGCGTCTTCGGAGCCCATCTCCGCCACGGAGGTAGATTTTGACGACTTGTTTGCCGACCAGCCGGAATTTTTTACCGAAACCTGCGAATTTCTCGGAGTGGACGTGAATGAAATGGCGACCCGCTACGAGACGATGAAGGTCGACGGCATTGAACACGCCAAGAGTGCCATCATAACCGAAATGGTAGACCCGCTGTCTGCCTTGATCAGCCGTGTGCTTGCTTTTGCCGTTATCTTCCTTGCGGCAATGCTTTTGATTATCATTATTTCGCTGTTCTCCAAGTTTCTCAGTAATCTTCCCATCATTCGCCGGTTGGACAAATTGGGCGGAGGGATCTTGGGGGCAATTACCGGGATCCTTATCAGTTTTATCGTGGTTGCCATCGTTGCCACCGGCTCTAAGTACGTGTTGAGAGACCGTACCCCGGGGGAATTGGAAGCCATCAAGGATAAGACCGTGGTCTACAAGATTTTCTATAATCTCGACCCGCTGACCCATCTTTTTGAGACAAAAGGGGAATAACGTTCCCCGGTTTTGTCAAACAATAAAGCCAAAATCCATACTAAAAAATCCAAGGTTTCCATTTATAGAAAGGTAGTACCTTATGCTTTGTAACCGATGTAAGCAACGCTCCGCCGTTATTTTTATCACCAAGATTGAAAACGGAGAAACGGTCAACGAGGGGCTTTGTATCAAATGCGCCAAGGAATTGGGCATTAAACCCATCAGTCAAATGATTGAACAGATGGGCGTCACCGACGAAGAGTTGGACGATATGTGCCAACAAATGGACGGTATGATGGGGGATGGTGACGGCCTTTCCGCTCCGTCCTTTGACGGATTTGAAGAGGGCGGAGCTCAGTCGATGAATCTGTTTCAGAAGTTGATGAGCAACCTCACCGGAGGAATGCAACCTCCTTCGCAGCCCGCCGCATCTTCTTCCGAAGAAAAAGACAATCCGTCCAAGAAAGAAAAGAAGAATAAGAAGGCGGAAGGCCCCAAGCATAAGTATTTGGATGCCTTTTGTCAGAATCTTACCGCCAAGGCCCGGGAAGGAAAGACCGACCCGGTGATCGGACGGGAAAATGAAATTTTACGGGTGTTGCAAATTCTCAACCGCCGTACCAAGAACAACCCTTGCCTTATTGGAGAGCCGGGGGTAGGGAAGACTGCCATCGCGGAAGGTATCGCTCAGAAAATCGTTGCGGGCGATGCGCCCGCCAAGATTGCCGGCAAGGAAGTTTGGCTTCTGGATTTGACTGCGTTGATTGCCGGGACCCAATTCCGGGGACAGTTTGAAAGCCGCATTAAGGGTTTGATTGAAGAAGTCCGTCAGCTTGGCAACGTGATTTTGGTTATTGACGAAGTTCACAATTTGGTGGGGGCAGGAGATTCGGAAGGGTCGATGAACGCTGCCAATATGCTCAAACCCGCCCTGTCTCGGGGCGAAATTCAGGTGATTGGGGCTACTACCCTCACCGAATATCGCAAGCATATCGAAAAAGATGCCGCCTTGGAGCGACGCTTTCAGCCGGTCATCGTCAACGAACCGTCCATTGAAGATTCCGTGAAGATGTTGCAAGGGGTCAAGGCCCGTTACGAAACCTTCCATCATATTAAAGTTCCCCAATACGTTTTGGTAAAGGCGGTGGAACTCTCCGAGCGGTACGTGACCGACCGGTATCTGCCCGACAAAGCCATCGACCTTTTGGACGAAGCTTGTTCCAACGCCACGCTGAAACATCCCGTTTATGAAAAAGCTTTCCTGGCCGAACAAAAATTGGAAGGCCTAAAAGCAAAATTGCAGGAATTGGAAGGAAAAGAAGAACCCACCCAAGAAGATTTTGCCGCCATTGCCACGGCGAAATCCGACCTGATGCGGGGAGAAGCGGAATACCAGACTCTGATTTCCGAGCGGGATTCGGTCACGGTCTCCCTGGACGATTTGGCGTTGATTATCGAACTTTGGACGGGCATCCCTTCTTCCAAGATTCGGGAACGGGAGCAAAATCAGTTGGCCTGTTTTGAAGAGGTCCTCCGCTCTAAGATTAAAGGGCAAGAAGAGGCCGTTGTCAAGGTGTCCGATGCGGTTCGCCGTTCGCGGGTCGCTTTGGTGCCCCGGAAACGCCCGGTATCCTTTATTTTCACCGGTCCCACCGGGGTGGGGAAGACCGAATTGGTCAAAGTCCTTGCCAAAGAGTTATTCCATTCCCCCGAAACGTTGATTCGGCTGGATATGTCCGAGTTTATGGAAAAACATTCCGTGTCTCGGATCATCGGTGCCCCTCCGGGATACGTGGGGTACGACGATGCGGGGCAGTTGACCGAAAAAATCCGCCGCAAGCCTTATTCCGTGGTTTTGTTCGACGAGATCGAAAAAGCGCATCCCGACGTCTTGAACGTGCTCTTGCAGATTCTCGATGACGGCCGGATTACCGATGCCCACGGAAAGGTCGTTTCGTTTGAGCATTGCATTATCGTAATGACCTCCAACGCAGGGTCTCATTCCAAGGCGACTTCTGCCGGCTTTAACCGTTCTTCCGAGGAATTGTCTGCGGAACGGACGAAAAAAGCCCTGTCGGAATTTTTACGTCCGGAATTTTTGAACCGTGTGGATGAAATTATTACCTTCCGGTCGTTGCCCAAAGAGGTGTTCCCCGATATCGTTCGTTTGGCTCTGGATGAATTGGCCGCCGGGTTAAAAGAGCGGGAAATTGGGTTTGAATGTTCCGAGGATGCGGTACTGCTTCTTGCGGAAAAATCTTACAGCGCGGAATACGGTGCGCGCAACGTCCGCCGGGTGGTTCAGACCGAAATCGAAGACCGGGCCGTTCGTATTTTATGCGAGACGTTTGATGTCCCCGAATCTGTTTCCGTGTCGGTGTCCGACGGGGAAATTCAGGTTTCTTTGGGGCTTCGATAAGATTTTTTTCGATTTGGTGTCAAAACTGCAAAAAAACGTTTGTCCCCCTTGACAATCGGAACAAAATTCGCTATAATATAAGGAGAAATACTTTTTAACTTCAAAGGAGAGTATGTGTTATGAAAAAAATTCTCACAGTTTTCCTGGCTGTCTGCTTGCTCGCATCTCTTGCGACTTGCTTTGCGTTTTCTTCCAGCGCTGCGGAAGAAATCGACGTAACGGCCGGAAGCAAGTTTGAATGGAATGATCAGTCCGGCGATGCAAAAAAGCAAACCGCTTGGCGTACCGGTAAGGGGAAGAGCCCCGATGGACTCTGGCAGTATCATTTCTATTCTTTGGTCAAAAAGATGTATCAGCCTATGGTCTTTGCCAACGGTGCTCAATACGCTTGGACCACCAACCCCGGTGGTGATGATAGCGGTTTGGGTTATGCCCGCGTTCGTGAATTGGGTAAAAACTTCCACCCCGCGGTTGCAGCTGACGTAGTTAAGACCTTCTACTGCCCCGCAGGCGGTACCATTGAAATCACCTCTACTTTGGCTCGTCAGATGGATCTGGTTGCCGGCACTTCTCAGACCGGTACCTCTTTTGCCATCTACGTAGAAGACCGCTTGGTTTATCCGGAAGAAGGCGGCGGAGAATTCCTGACTCTCGTTTCTACGGCTCCTCAGACCGTTACCGTAACGGTAGAAGTTGCCAAGAACGAACGTGTTCGTTTCCATATCGGTGCCATTGGTGACCAGGGCAGCGACGGTGTGAATATGGAAAACACCATCGTTTACAAATCCGTAGACGACAGCAAGGTTGCAGATGAAAAGTCTGATACCAAGTGGCAGAACTCCGTTTACGTAAATCCCGATTTGCCCACGGACCAAATCAACAACAACGTGAATAACAACAATAATAATAATAACAACAATACCAACAACGACGGCGGTATCTCTGCCGGTGCCATTATCGGAATTGTTGTCGGTGCGGTTTCCGTTGTCGGTATTGCCGTAGCCGTTGTCGTCATTCTGAAAAAGAAAAAGCAAGACTGATTGCTTACATAAAAAAGGAGCATTTCGAATGCTCCTTTTTTATTGAAAGAAAAAACTTTATTAAAAAGGACCTTGTCATTTGACAAGGTCCTTTTTATGGGGTGGGTAGTGGAATTCGAATCCACGGCCTCCAGAGCCACAATCTGGCGCTCTAACCAACTGAGCTATATCCACCATATATGAAATTGTAACAAGCAAAATGGTACATCCGGAGGGACTCGAACCCCCGACCTATTGCTTAGAAGGCAATTGCTCTATCCAGTTGAGCTACGGATGCGTTTATGGAGCGGATGACGAGAATCGAACTCGCACGACCAGCTTGGGAAGCTGGGGTTCTACCACTAAACTACACCCGCACGTCAATTCAGCCTAACTATTATATCACAAAAGCCCCCGTTTTGCAAGGGGGCAAAAGGGAATTTTTTGTGACATATCGGCAAAATCAAGGAGATTCCCGAAATTCCGTTAAAAAAGCCCGGTATCTGCGGGGGAGATAAGAATCTTGCAGACGTTTGTTTTCCCGGGCGGCAATGGAGACTGACCGATAATACTCCTTCCACAACCGCTGAAAGGTTTGTTCCGGCTGAGAATGACGTAGGGGCAGTTTTTGTTCGGAGGTCAGAACTTTCCATTCTTTTCCGTTGTAAAGGCCGTATAGCGACCTTTTGCAATCGTAGATCAAAAAACATTGGTCGTTAAATCTCCGGGTAAAATGTGGCATCAGAAAGGGTAGAATATTATTATCCGGGGAAAATTCGGCACAGTACAACCCTTCCTCGCTTTGCGCAAAGCGAAGGAATCCCAGCATATGGTATATTTCCAACGTGACCTTGGCCGTCATATCGCAAAAATTCATTACGTTGGGGTCGTGGTATCGTTTTTGTACCGCGTTTCCGTATTTGAATACCGATAAAATCCAATAGAACAAGATTCGGTTCTTTTCCGGGTCGCAAGAAGCATAGGCATAGCTTAATTGATGCAATCCGGAAATCCCCAAACGGGCGTAGATTCCCCGTTCGATCCGCAGGGCTTTTGCCTCGTCGGGGGATACGGTGACCTTTCGGGACAACAGGGGGGATTCCACCGGTTCTCCGTCGGTGATAAGGTCGGGTAATTCTTTGTTTTCGTAGGCGTGAAAAACGGCGGACAAAAATCCGTCCAAGCCGCCGGAAAATTGGTAAATCAGCATAATATCTCCTAATTAACATAGGGGTTAAAATTGGCCGGACAGAGCAATGGGTCTTGCATCGCTTAATAACAAGGCCGCATCGGTCAGCGATAGTTGCCCCGGTTCCCGTTCTCCGTATCCGGGAGCCAACAGATACGACCGAAGGACCGCCCGGTTTTCTCCGCAACCGTAATATTTCCCGTTGCAGGTAATAAAATGAGCCGCCCGGCGAAGCACCACTTTCATTTTTTTCAAATCTTCGTAGTGCAACGTTGCCACTTCCCTTGCCCGGGCAATGCGCCACGCGGACTTGACGCCGATGCCCGGTACCCGCAACAGCATTTCATAGGGGGCGGTATTGATTTCCACCGGAAAACATTCCGGATGCCGTAACGCCCAGTCGGATTTTGGGTCCACTGCCGGGTCGAAATTCTGCCCCGGTTCCAACAATTCTTCTGCCGTAAATCCGTAAAACCGCAACAGCCAATCCGCTTGATATAAGCGGTTTTCCCGAAGTAAATCCGGTGGTTTTATCGGTAATAGAGAAGGATTTCCCACGGGAATATAGGCGGAATAATAGACCCGTTTCATCGCAAACTGACGGTATAGTCCTTCGCTCAGCCGCAAAATGACCCCATCCGGGTCGGGAGTGGCCCCGATAATCATTTGGGTGGTCTGTCCCGCCGGGAGAATCTTAGACCGTCCTTTCATTGCAATAGCCTTTTCAGAAATCATCGCCAGACGTTTCATCGGTTTAAGAATGGCCTGTTTGGTCTTTTGGGGAGCCAGGCGTTTTAATCCTTCCGATGAGGGTAATTCGATGTTTTCACTCATTCGGTCCACGTACTGAGCCGCCAGGTCGATCCATTCCGGGTCGCATCCGGGAACCGCTTTCAGGTGGATATATCCGTGAAAGCGGTATTCATTGCGGAGCAGAATCACCGTTTCGGTCAACCGAGTCATCGTCTCGTCGGGGGAAGCAAAGAGGGCGGTGGAGAGAAACAGACCTTCAATATAATTGCGGCGATAAAACCCCACGGTAATTTCGCAAATCTCCCGGGGGGTCAGCGTGGCCCTGGGAAGGTCTTCTTCCCTCCGATTGACGCAATATTTACAATTATAAATACATTCGTTGGACATCAGTATCTTTAATAAGGAAACACACCGTCCGTCCGGAGTAAAGGAGTGACAGATGCCTGCCGGGGCACAATCGCCAACGCCCCCTCTCCGTGCCCCTCTGGCGGAACCGGAGGAAGAGCAGGAAACGTCGTATTTCGCCCCCTCGGTGAGAATATGAATTTTTTCTTCCAAGGTCAATTCCCGGAAAATTGCCGGTGCCATTGTGTTCATTAAACAACCTCTCATAAAAATCGAACATTATTTCGAATATATTATAACACAAACTTTGACCAAATGCAAGGGAAGAGCGGTAAAATTCAAACATATTTACGAATTGTGGAAGAAAAACCCAGGAAATAAAATTTCAAAAAACAAAGAAAAATTAAGAAAATAAAAGAAAACAAGAGGAAATGAAATTGCAAATTAAAACGAACAATAGTTTTCTGACCTTATTTGACCTTTTTAGGGGTTGCATTTTTTACCGGAACCGTGTATAATAAGGTCACAAGGAAAGTCAAAGATGGTCAAAGTCAAAAACTTTGATGGAAACGAGGTGTCTTATGAAATCCAGCGACTTGATTGCCGCTTTCTTGCTGGACGCACTGGAAAAGCAAGACGGTTCGTTGGAACTGCAACGAAACGAGCTTGCGCAACAGTTCAACGTCGTGCCCAGCCAAATCAACTACGTCATTTCCTCCCGGTTTACTCCGGAGCGAGGTTATCTTATCGAAAGCCGTCGAGGCGGGGGTGGGTACATCCGTATCCGTCGGGTGCGAAGTGACAAGCGAACTCACATTATGCACGTGGTCAACGCCGTAGGAAAGAGCATTAACTGTTTTAACGCCGATTTGTTCTTAAAAAATATGTCAGACTACGGTTATCTGTCCCCGGAACAGGTTCGTCTTATTCGGGCAGCCCTGTCGGATAACGCCCTATCGTCCCTTCCCCCAGCGGTACGGGACTTCGTCCGGGCAGATATTTTCAAATATATGCTTATTTCCGTAGCAACGGAATAATAATAGAAACAGAAAAGGAGTTATTGTTATGCTTTGCGAAAACTGCAAAAAGAACACTGCCACCACTTATTTCAAGCAAACCGTAAACGGAAAAACCCGTGAAGTGTTTCTCTGCTCCGAATGTGCCGCCAAGTTAGGTCTTGGGGATTCGATGATGAATTTCGGTCATTTTGGGCTGGGTTTCAGTGCAATGTCTGACCTTTTGGGTTCTTATACCGTTCCTTCCGCCGCCGTTTGTCCCACCTGCGGAATTTCTCTGAAAGAGGTTTCCGGTTCCGGGATGATGGGGTGCGCCGACTGTTACGATACGTTTCGGGATTATCTGCGGAAATTACTGCCCCGCATCTCCGGGAACAAGGTCCACACCGGCAAGGTCCCCCACGCGTCGCAGGATGAAAAGACCGACGACGTTGCTTCTCTGAAACAAAAACTTGCGGAAGCGGTAAAAACCGAAAACTTTGAAGAAGCCACGGTTCTGCGGGATAAAATCCGGGAATTGGAAGCAAAACAGGAGAAGGGAGATTCGGAACAGTGAGTCAATCCAATGAAAAACGTATTGACCCCGGAATGGTGGTCTCGTCACGCATCCGCCTTGCCCGGAACTTGAAAAAATATCCCTTCCCCACCCGGCTTTCCGACAAGGCCGCAGAGGAAATGAAGGAAGAACTGCACGGACTGCTCCGGGAATACCCGGAAGAATCCTTTGATTTTCTGGATATGAAAAACGTCTCTTCCGTTCAAGCGGGAGCGATGATGGAAGAGCATCTTATCTCCCCCGAATTTGCCCGGGAATCTTCCCGCTCCGCCCTTCTTTTGGGGCGCAGTAAGACGCTGTCGGTGATGGTGAACGAGGAAGACCACCTTCGGATTCAGGCAATGGGCGCCGGTCCTTGTCTGGACGCGTTGTATCAATCTATCAACCGTCTCGACGATTATATCGACAGTAAGGTGGAATACGCCTTTTCCGAAAAATACGGTTATCTTACCTCCTGCCCCACCAATCTTGGTACGGGGATTCGGGCTTCGGTTATGTTGCATCTGCCTGCCTTGACCCGTCGGGGATTGATGGACCGGGTGATAAATTCAGTCTCCCAGGTTGGAATTACCGTCCGGGGATTGTATGGAGAAGGGACCCAGGCTGGAGCCTGTCTGTATCAAGTGTCCAATGCCGTTTCCCTTGGGATGAGCGAAGAAGAGACGATTGCCCTTCTTGACCGCATCGTGGCACAGATTTGCGATTCGGAAAAGACGGCAAGAGAACATCTTTATTCCGACCTTCGGGGACAGGACGAATTGTTCCGGGCCTACGGAGTTTTGAAGGAATGTCGGATGTTGACGTCTGCGGAATTTCGGGCGTTGTATTCCAAGGTCCGTCTCGGAGCGGAGCAAAAACTTTTGGAGTTAAATCTGACCGATTTGGACCGGTTGTTTATCGAATGTCAGCCGTACAATCTGATGCTCACCGGCGAGGCTCAATCCGACGGAGAACGGGACCAACGGCGGGCGCAACTGGTTCGCAACCGGCTGAAATAATGGGATTTTCACACAACAAGAGGTGAAGGAAGAATGTTTAATAATTTCTCTCAAAAAGCAACGATGGCGTTAAATTTCGCCTTACAGGCCGCCCGGGAATTGGGCCATTCCTATTTTGGAACGGAACATCTTTTGGTTGGGCTGACTCAGACCGAAGACAGCGTGGCACAAAAGGCTCTGGCCGACGCGGGGATTACCGTGGAAGGGTTGATCAGCCGTATCGCCGAATCGGTGGGAACCGGAGCTCCTTCCAACGTATCCGGACAGGATATGACGCCCCGAATGAAGAAAATTTTGGAGCAATCTTACGTGGAAGCCCGTCAATTGGGACACAACATTATCGGTACGGAGCATCTTTTGTTGGCTTTGCTGAAAGAATCTGACTGTAAAGCCGTAGAGATGATGGACGGAGAAGGGGCAGACCCCCGAGAGGTTGCCGCCGAAGTTTTGGAACTGTTGGGAATCGTTCCTTCTAATTCTCAGAAAAAAGGAACCGGAAAAAAATCCGGTGGAAAAACCCCCGGATTGGACCAATACGGCGTGGATTTGACCGAGCAGGCCAAAGAACGAAAAGTGGACCCGGTCATCGGGAGAAGCGATGAAATTGCCCGTGTGATTCAAGTGCTGTCCCGCCGCACCAAGAACAATCCCTGTTTGATTGGAGAACCGGGCGTCGGAAAGACGGCCATTGCCGAGGGGTTGGCTCAGCACATCGTAGACGGAGCCGTTCCCGAAATGTTGAAAGACAAACGGGTGGTGACGTTGGATATCGCATCGATGCTCGCCGGCTCCAAATACCGGGGCGATTTTGAAGAGCGATTGAAAAACGTTATCGACGAAGTGAAAAAGGCCGGAAACGTGATTCTCTTTATTGACGAATTACACGTTTTGGTAGGGGCTGGTTCCGCGGAAGGTGCGATGGATGCGGCCAACATCTTAAAGCCGTCCCTTGCCCGGGGCGAAATTCAAGTCATCGGAGCCACGACCCTCAACGAATATCACAAGAACATTGAAAAGGATGCGGCTTTGGAACGTCGCTTCCAGCCCATCATCGTGGCGGAACCTACCGTGGAAGACGCCATTGAAATTTTGAAAGGCCTTCGGGATAAGTACGAGGCCCATCATAAAGTCCGTATCACCGATGAAGCAATTGAGGCTGCCGTCAAATTGAGCAAACGGTATATCCAAGACCGCTTCTTGCCGGATAAAGCCATTGATTTGATGGACGAAGCTGCTTCCCGTCTCCGTATCTCCAATTTGACCTCGCCTCCGGATTTGAAGGAAAAGGAAGAGGAGATTGCCCGGCTTGGCGCCGAAAAGGAAGATGCGGTCCGCAATCAGAATTTTGAAGAGGCCGCGCGGATTCGGGACGAAGAAAAGGCCAAAAAGGCGGAATTGGACGATTTGAAGAAAAAATGGAGCGAACAGGCCGCCGGAAGAGAATTGACCGTAAGTGCGGAAGAGATTCAGGAAGTGATTTCCCAATCCACCGGGATTCCCGTCCGAAAGTTGATTTCCGAGGAAGGACAACGGCTTCTGAATATGGAATCCATTCTCCATCAACGGGTCGTCGGTCAGGACGAAGCGGTCGTAGCCGTTTCCCGGGCCATCCGTCGGGGTCGGGTCGGGTTGAAAGACCCCAAACGCCCCATCGGCTCGTTCCTGTTCTTAGGTCCCACGGGGGTGGGGAAGACCGAACTTTCCAAAGCCTTGGCCGAGGTAATGTTCGGCGACGAATCGGCAATGATTCGCATCGATATGTCCGAATATATGGAAAAGCACACGGTTTCCCGGCTGATAGGTTCGCCTCCGGGCTACGTGGGGTACGACGAAGGCGGTCAACTGACCGAAAAGGTTCGCCGCAAGCCCTACGCCGTGGTACTGTTTGACGAGGTCGAAAAGGCGCATCCCGACGTGTTTAACGTGATGCTTCAAGTCTTGGACGACGGTCAGTTGACCGATGGACAGGGACGAACGGTGGATTTCAAAAATACCGTCATCATTATGACCAGCAACGTGGGGGCCAAGAATATTGCGGAAAAGAAAAAGCAATTGGGCTTTGCTCCTTCGGAGGGAGAATTTGTCCGGACCCAAGAAGAAATTCGGGAAAGTGTAATGGGTGAATTAAAGCACACCTTCCGTCCGGAATTTTTGAACCGTATCGACGATATGATTGTCTTCTCTCAACTGAAAAAAGAAGACATTCGCCAGATTGCTCTTCGCCTCACCGAACAAGTGACCAAACGCTTGTCGGAAATGGGAATTACCCTGTCCCTGACCGACGAGGCTCTGGATTTCCTTGCCGACAAAGGGTTTGACGCCGCTTACGGCGCAAGACCTCTACGCCGGGCAATTCAGACCTTGGTGGAAGACCCCTTGGCGGAAAAAATGCTCGCCGGGGATTTTGTCAGGGGAGATGCCGTCTCTGTCACAGCTTCCCAAGATGCTTTGAAATTTACCAAACAAACAGACGCTGAATAAAAGAAAAAGAATCCGTACAGGTTTTCTGCACGGATTCTTTTTTATAGAGTTTTACATACCGTTTTGGTTTATAATTGTGCCAAGAAGGAATCAATGGATTCGTCGGAAGAAAGGTCGGGATGTTCCACGGGAGATTTTTGCAGTTTCCACAGTTCGGTCAGTTCACTGCGGCTTCCGGGAGCCACGTCACAGAGGGGAGAGAGGCTTTCAATTTCAATGAAATTGGGGTTGGTATAGATTTCAAAAGAACATCCGTTATCGGGATAGGTTGCGTCGGGGTGATGGGTCATATGGTATTTGGTGAACACTTCGTCGTTTAAAAGATAATGTACTTTCCCGCCCTTTAAGTCGAAGCCCAATTTAAAGGGACCGTCACCGTTGGGGTCTTGCCGCAGGGTGACGTATTTGTTCATCCACTTTACCCGGGCGTCTCCCAGATTCGTATAGGGCCAGGCCACGATGGTTCGATTGGAAAGAAGTCCCGTATCGTCGGTATTCATCGGAATGATGGCCGTGCCGTTCTGGGCCGAAACCGTCAGCCCCCAAAGAGAAAACCGCAAGGGCTTCAATCCGACGTTTGTGGTTCTCATCGTGACAAGCATCGTAGCTTCCTCTTCTTCCGGAAGGGTAAGGACCAATTCTTTGAAGACCGAATTTTCCGTTTCGAAGGGGGGATAGAAGGAGACGGTTTTTCCGTCGGGTTCAATGCGGTACTCTACGGGGTCTAAGTCCGGATAATAGGTTTCCGGATAAGACTCGGGGGAGAGCCAGATGCGGTGTCCGCCCAGGTTTTCCCACGCTTTTCCTTCTCCAAAATAGTCTTCAAATTTCTTATCGGTCAAACTGCCCAACAGCGTCCGGTCGTCTTGCATCAGGTTTTGACCGCCGATAAATCCAAACCGGATGATTCGCGGACCCACGTCTACGGTAACGTAGGCTTCGATTACCTTGTTTTCCAGAACGACGACCTTGCCGAATTCTTTGTAGTTTTCAATTTCCCGAATGTTCATAAAAACCTCACTCATAGATGTTTTCGCAAATCCAACCGTCAAAGTGCTGTTTTGCTTCTTCTAATTCATCCTTGGTCCGAATGGTCCAGCCGATGGGAAGAGCGCGCCAAACGTCCCGGCAAAGACGGAAAGCCCAGGTATTCGGGTATCGAATATCGTAGGCGATGAAATCCGGTCTTGCGATGACGTTTAAAAGCAGGTGCTTGACGGCAAAAAGTTGCAGACGATTCCCCGGTTCTTTGTGTCCGAAGAAGTTGGAGGACAGCTGCCCCCGAAGGATATTCGGGCGGTTTTTTCGCATCCAATCCAACACGAAGGGATGAAAGGATTCTACACAGTAGGGGCCGGTGTAGTTATCCAGAATTTCAAAGGCTTTCGGACAGACCGAAAGGTCAAATCCCGGGATTTTAAACTCAATAATCAAAGGAATCTGCCCGTTTACCAATTCCAACGCCTGTTGCAGGGTGGGAATTCCGTCTGTCTGTCCGTTCAACGACATTTTGGAAAGTTCTTCCGCCGTATAGTCGATAACCCTTCCGTCCACACCTGCCACGCGATTTAAGGTCAAATCGTGAAAGACCATCACTTGTCCGTCTTTGGATAACTGAATGTCCAATTCGATACCCAGCCCCCGGTCAACCGCCCCTTGGAAGGCCCGCAGGGAATTTTCCGGTACGTGCTTGGTGTGAAGCCCACGATGAGCATATTCTTTGCCCACAAAGGCAGAGGTATCGGGACGCTTACGAACCGAACGGGGTTTGATAAGAAACAGAAAAACGAGAAAACACAGCAGAAGAAGGCCTAAAATTCCCAGAGAAAGCCAAAGCCAAATCATTCCGCATCCTCCTCAAACTGTTCCATTACGCTCTTTTTTGCCATCGGCTTGGAGTCTCCGTGCTTGACAAAGAGCATCGTGACGAAGGAAAGCCCTACGAATACCACCGCGTAGGGGAAGAGGCTGGTCATTGCAACGTTATCCATAAACAGACCGGAAACGGTGGGGGTCAACGACTGTGCTGCCATCGAAGCGGTGTAGTAATAGCCGGTGTATTTCCCGACGTCCGCCCCGGTACACATTTCCACCACCATCGGGAAGGAGTTGACGTTGATGGTTGCCCAAGCCACGCCGGCCAGACAGAACATAATCGACATCAGCCACGAGGGAGAAGAGGCGGTCAGGAAGCAACCAGCCAAAAAGGCGGTAAACAGCATCGCGATTCCCGCAAGAATAGTCTTTTTTCTGCCGATTTTAGAGGCAATGAAGCCGACGGGCAGATAGGCGATAATGGCAGCGACGTTGGCCAAAAGTAAAGTAGTGGTAGCGTCTTTGTCTAAAACGTTCTGGGCATAGACGGTATATTTCGACGTGATGGCGTTATATCCAAAGAACCACAGAACGATAGAGGCCAGCATAAAAATCAAACTTTTCAGTTTTGCTTTATCTAATTTATTTTTGCTACCCTCTTCCTGGGGTTTTTCTTCTTTGTCCAATCCCAACCGGACGCTTTCCGCCTGCATTTCTGCCACCCATTTAGGTTCTTTGACGGTGAGAAGGAACAGAATCAATGCCGTAAGCATAATCCCGCCTACGATGGCGTAGACGCCGGTATAACTCATATAGGCATTCTTGACTTTTGAAATGGCTAACACCGAGCCGATTCCCAAAACGATAATCCCTCCGGCGTTCCCCATCAGATTGATAACGGCGTTTGCCTTAGAACGAAGGGGTTTTAACGTAACGTCGGGCATCAAAGCCACGGCAGGAGTGCGGAACGTCGCCATCGAAATGAGAAGCAACAGCAAAATTCCAATAAAGAAAATAACGGTGGTGGGATGCTGTTCCGTCACCGTTGCGGCACAGGCTTGCCGTGCGGGGACCACGTGACGGGTGTAGAGATTGACTTCCACTTCTCTTCCGAAACTGTTGGTTTCGGTGGTCTTCGAGTCGGTCGTCAGTTGAGCAAACTGTTCTTTGGTGTAGAGATCCGAAAGTTTGAAGTCCACCCCTTCGGGCGTTTGCAAAACGGTATCTTTTTGCTCTTCATAAATGATTTCCATTGTGGCGGGGTCATTGACTTTTGTGTATTTTTCAATTTGTTTCAGTTGCGCGTTGTCTGCGAAAGACAAAAGCATCAAAAACGCCACCGCAAGAATCGCCCCGGTGCGGACAAAGGGGGTTCTGCGTCCGCTTTTCCCCTTGTGGCGGTCTGAAATCCCTCCGAACAGAGGCAGCATAAACAGCGCCAAAATATTGTCCAACGCCATAATAATTCCGGAGGCGGTCTGGCTCATCCCGAATTTACTGGTCAGGGTCATTGCAATGGTTACGTCGTAGATTTGCCAAAAAGCACAAATCAGGAAAAATGCAAACCCCACAAGGATGGTGCGTTTGTAATTGAGTTTCATAGGTTTACCCTCTCTTTATTATCTGTTTATAGTAATTCCCGTTTTCGGGATTCCGATTCTTATTTTCGCAAGAGTTTTCTCAGTTTGGAGTAGCACTTCTTTGCCAAGGGAAGTCCTTTTTCCATCAATGCGAATTTCCATCCGCAGACCGGCAGGTCAAATTCTCCGGCGTATTCCACAATAATGGGATTGAAGGGATTTTTAAAATCGAAAAGACCGTCGTCAAAGGTTCCCGGAACGCCTCCAAGGTTCAGAAAATCGCAATTTCGCTCTTGGCACAAATGACATTGAGAGAAAAGCCCGCACAAGGTGGCACAGAACGATGAAAAGACCGAAAGGTCCGACCCTGCGTAAAGATATTCCGCAATCCGCACCCCGGTCTGATTGGGGGGATAGACGGTCAAAAGGGCCGCCAAGGGAATCTGTTCTCCCCGTTGCGCCTTAATTTCTTCCGCTTCGGTAATCTGCTGGGTAATTTTTTCTTGATTTTCCGGCTCTTTTGCCAAACGTTTTTGCAGATTTTCCAAATAAGCGTCAACGTTGCACTTTTCAAATGCAAAAAAAGCGTCGTTTCCAAAGGCTTCCGCCAAAAGGGAGAAATACCCTTCGTTCCGCAGGGAAATGTTCTGCCGCGCTTCGGTGGAAGACAGAATCTTTTTGAATGAAGCTACCGTTTCTTCCGTCGCTTCTTCTCCCTGGTAGTACAATCCGCGAGCCGATTGGAAAGTTCCCAAGTATTTCCGGAGTTTCTGCCGGTAATTTTTCTTGAACTGAGGCGCAGTAAGGAAGTTTCCTTCCCGGTCTTTTAGAGGGATCACAGCGTTATATCGGGGTTGTGTTGTGGAATCCAAGGATTTCCCAAACCCCGTATGACGAAAACCGAAAGCAGTAATGTTTTCAAATTCTGCCTTTCCCCGTTCCAAATCAAAGGGGTCGTTATAACATTCTTCCGCCATATCCGGGAGAGTTTTTCCTACGACCACGGGTGGGTCTATCTTCAACAAATAAACGCTCCGGGTCTTGCAGAATTCTTTTGCCCCTTCGGTAAAAGTTTTCAAAGCTTCTTTATCGGTAAAGTCCATTACCGGACCCCGGGGGCAGTAGGCATAAACAAAGCCGGGCAGAAGCTTGCGCATCAAAATCAGCGCTGCTCCCACCAATTGTTCTTCCTTATAAATTCCGCAAAAAGTGGAAGTCCAATTGTTCTTTAACTTACTCCACGCTTCCGTCTGCTGAATGGGAGCAAAGGAGGCTTTTGCGACAAACTCATTAAATTCCGCAACCGGAATATCTGCCTGGAAACGATACATAATCAACCTTCCAAATCACACCGCCTAAGGCGGCCTTCTCATCTGATTTATTATAACATAATAATTTATATTTGTCAATAAAAACCTGCGGGAAACGACCGGTTTGCAGAAAGGGGCAAAAAGCCGGAAAATGTAAAACATTTTTCACAAATACCCCCTTGCATTTTGTGTAAAACTGTGATATAATAATCAAGCGTTAAAAAATGCTGGTGTAGCTCAGCTGGTAGAGCAGCTGATTTGTAATCAGCAGGTCGGGGGTTCGAATCCGTCCACCAGCTCCACTTTCACCTAACTGAATATGGAAGAGTACCCAAGTGGCCAAAGGGGACAGACTGTAAATCTGCT
>JAZQKK010000033.1:0-69799 GCA_045542115.1 Eubacteriales bacterium | reverse complement strand
CTAAGACCGCTTGGCCTCCGACTTGGGGAAGTCCTTCGGTGTCTCCCGAGGGGGCGTCCGGGCGGATTTCTTCCGGTTCTTCTCCGGTTCCCGTTTCGGGAATTTCGGGGTCCGGTAAGAATTCCGGTCCTCTGGAATCTTCGATGGGCGTCCCGTATTCATCATAGACCGTGTAATCGAATCCACCGTCGGTGCGATAATAGAAAACGGTCTTCCCGATAAGGTTGCCATCTTCTCTGTACTTTTCTTCGACGATGACTCTACCTTCTTCGTCGTGTTCAAATCGGGAATAATCCGCAATCTGACCGTTTGCTGCGTAATGCGTTTCCATCGTTACCCATTCTTTTTCATTATATTGCTTTTTTACAATGGGATTTCCAAGGATGTCGGTGTCCAAGGTAACGGCTAATTTTCCGTTGTTATCGTAGGTGTATGCCGTATTGGTCAGAACGTTTGTGAGAGAGTCTAAGGTCTTCTTCACGGAAACGTGGCCCTGCTTATCGTAGGTATACTCGTTGTAGGTGGTTTCCCGACCGTTTTCAAAGAGCCGTTCTGATGCGACTTGCTGTTTCTCATTAAACGTACGATCATAAACGGTTTTGCCCGATTGGTCAAAGAGGGTCTCTTGAAGCTTCCAACCGTCTTGGTGATAATCAAACAAGAATTGTTCGTAGATTTTCTTTTTTACGTCTTCATTGATGCGAATCGTAACAAGTCCTTTTTCGTTGTATTGTTCGCTGAAATAAGTCTCTTTTGCTCCGCTGGCAGAGAAATTAGTTACGGATTTTTCAATCAACCGTTGCTTTTCATCGTATTTGGACTTCTCTTCTAAGGTTAAGGTTCCACTATCGTTGAATACGTAATGGTCGGTTAAAAATCCTCGGTTGTTGTAGAGAGATTTTTCGACGAGGATGTTTTCACTGTTATGGGTATTACTTTCAATGATGTTTCCTGCATCGTTTCGGGTCAGCAACGTATATTGGTCGATAACAGTGCTGTTCTGAGTGTTGTATACGATAGACTTGCTTACGTACCCCTTTTCATCGTAATCGTACCCGTAGCAATAGATGATAGAACCGTCGGTCTGCAAACTTGTTTCCTTGATAACGCGGTTTTTGTCATTGTATACTTTCAGTATTTGACTCTTAATGCTGCCGTCTCCCGCGTACCGGACCTCTTTGATGGGGTTATTGTTCAAATCGTAATTGTAGGTATCGTAATTCAGAATGTCCCCGTCGCCGTTGTAATAAATCGTTTTGGTAAGAAGGTTCTTTTCGTTATACTGATTTACCGTTCTACTTTGGATACTGTTGTTTTTATCGTACTGTGTCTGGGTCAATAGTTGCTTTGCCCCATTATATTCGTATACGTTACGGTAACGTATATTTCCTTCGGCATCCGTGAGAATGGCTTCTGTGACTAATGTCCCAAGGTACTTTTCCAACAAAGTACCTTCTTGGGTTTCGCGTTCAACGGAACTCAAATTTCCACCTTCGGAAAGGGTCAAAAGGGCGATTTCCTGACGGTTTTCTTCTAAACAGTAAGTAAGCTCCGCTTTGATTTTGCCGTCGGATTCCGGCGTGTATTTTGCCGAAATTACCATTTGACCGTCTTTGTGGTAGGTAGAGCCGCAACGTACTCCGTCAACGTATTCGTGAGCATAGTAATATGCAATGTCACCTTCTGCGGTATATGCGGTTTCTTTGATACAATTTCCGGACTTAAATTCTGCAACGGCTTCGATTTGGCCAATCATACCGTATTGTGTGATGGTGTCCAGATTTCCAAAGAAGGTGTAACTGTTGACCCCGTTGTCAATAGCCAGGCCCATTCCCCAATAATTGTAGGTGTAATCTTTCTGGTTTGCATTTCGGATGCCGAAAAATGCGGTCAGAACAATTGCAATAAACGCCAGGGAAGATGCCAGAGAAATCAAAATAATGTTTCGAATTTTAGCGCGTCTTTTTCTGGTCGCCTCGTCAATTACCGGTTTTGCGGTTTTTGCGGGCTTGCGACCACGGCGTCCACCGGGAGTAGAAGCAGGGGAAGACTCATCCGGATTAACCTTTTCAAATTTTATCGTACCACCCGAGAGTTCTTCGGGTTCCGATTCAAAATCATCTTCCGGCAAATCAACGTCTTCAAAATCCGGAATATTCAGTTGCTCCAAATCCTGCATTTTGCTCAGGTCAGCGTCTTTTTGTTCTTTTAATTTTTGCAATTCCTCAAGAAACTTCGGATCCATATTGTTCATCCTTTCCGGGAGTTGTCAAGATTGTTCCTATTTTATTCATTATATCACATTTTATAGCCAAATGCAACTGTTTTTAAGAAATTGAAAGAATTTATTTCGATTTCTTAACTGAAAGAAAAAAAGAAACCCCCTACCGTGTTTGAGGTGGGGGGTGGTTTGTCAATCTTCGGTACCGAGAAAGCGTTTTACTTTGTCTGCAAAAGAGGTTTTCTTTTCGTAGCTTCTACGGTTTTCTACGGCGTCGAATTCTTTTAATAATTCCTTCTGTTTACTGTTCAGATTTTTTGGTGTTTCCACAACGATTCGAACGTACAGATTCCCTTTTCCCTTGGAATTGAGATAGGGGACACCTTTTCCTTTTAGATTCAATACCGTTCCGCTCTGGGTTCCGGCATCGATTTTCTGAGAAATCTTCGTTCCGTCCAGCAGAGGAACTTCGATTTCGCAACCCAGGGCTGCCTGGGGAAAAGTGATGGGGAAATCGCAGAACAGGTCAAAATTTTTCCGTTCAAAGATGGAGTGCGGTTTGACTTTGATGGAAATATTCAAATCTCCGGCAGGGCCGCCTTTGATACCGGCACATCCCTGTCCGTTTAATGTAATGACCTGTCCGCTTGCAATTCCGGCGGGAATGTTCACCGTGATCGTACGTTGTTTCCGCTCTTGGCCCGTTCCGTTACAGTTTTTGCAGGGGTTTTTGATAATTTTACCCGTTCCGTAGCAATTGGTACAGGTCCGTTCGCTCTGCATTGCGCCAAACATCGTCTGCTGTACCGTGCGTACCCGGCCGGTTCCGCGACAGGTGGGGCAGGTTTCTGCCGTGGTACCTTTTGCGGCACCGGTGCCGTTACATTCGGAACAGTCTTCCTTTCGGGTTATGGTGACGGACTTTTTGCATCCGAATACCGCTTCTTCAAAGGTCAAAATCAAAGACGTGTCTACATCGTCTCCGGGAATTGCGGAGGAACGACGGCGGGACGTTCCGCCACCGAAGAAGTTTCCGAAGACATCTCCGAAAATATCTCCCAAATCAACGTTGGTGTATGCTCCACCATATCCACCGTATCCTCCCGGACCTCCGGCTCCGAAATTCGGGTCCACGCCTGCGTGACCGAATTGGTCGTATTTTGCTCGCTTGTCGGCGTCGGATAAAACTTCGTAGGCTTCGTTAACTTCCTTGAATTTTTGTTCAGCTTCTTTATTGCCCGGATTCAGGTCTGGGTGATATTTTTTCGCCATTTGGCGATATGCCTTCTTTAATTCGTCGGCACTTGCGGATTTTTCAACCCCTAAAACCTCATAAAAATCGCGTTTTTCTGCCATAATTTTCCTCTGACACGAACATATCAAGGGGACACATCAATCCCCTTGATATGCGGATATTTTTAGTCGTTGTCGTCAACTTTGAAATCGTCAACCGTTACGTTTCCGTCTGCATTGGGTTCTGCGGCGGCACCGTCGGGCGCAACGTTGCCCTGGGGCTGTTGCTGAGCGTAGATTTTTTCGGCAATCTTGTAGAATCTTTGTTGGAGTTCTTCCGTATCCTTTTTGATTGCTTCCGTGTCGGTTCCTTTGACGGTTTCTTTCAGTTTTTCAATTTGTTCGGTGACAGGGGCCTTGTCAGCATCGGTCAACTTGTCGCCCATATCGGTCATCGATTTTTCGCACTGATAAATCATCTGATCCGCATTGTTGCGAACTTCCACTTCTTCCCGGCGCTTCTTGTCTTCTTCTGCAAACTTTTCTGCATCCTGAACTGCTTTTTCCACATCTTCTTTGGACATATTGGTAGAAGCGGTGATGGTAATCTTTTGTTCTTTGCCCGTACCCAAATCTTTTGCGCTAACGTTTACGATACCGTTGGCGTCAATGTCGAAGGTGACTTCGATTTGGGGAACTTGCTTGGGGGCGGCGGGGATCCCGTCTAAATGGAAGCGTCCCAAAGTTTTGTTATCGGCGGCCATTTCCCGTTCACCTTGAAGAACGTGCACTTCAACGGAAGTCTGATTGTCTGCGGCAGTAGTGAAGATTTGGCTCTTCTTAACGGGAATGGTGGTATTTCTTTCAATCAACTTGGTGGCAATTCCGCCGTAGGTTTCTACACCCAAAGAAAGGGGAGTAACGTCCAAAAGAACCAGGCCCTGGACGTCTCCGCCCAAAATACCGCCCTGAATGGCGGCACCAACGGCAACACATTCGTCGGGGTTGATTCCCTTGTGGGGTTCCTTGCCCAAGAAGTCTTTCAGTTTTTCCTGAACGGCAGGGATTCGGGAAGAGCCGCCTACCAACAGGACTTTATCAATCTGGGCAGGGGAGAGTCCGGCATCGCTCAGCGCTTTCTTCGTGGGAATCATCGTTCCTTCCACCAAATCGGCAGTCAATTCGTTGAATTTAGCCCGCGTTAAGGTGATATCCATATGCTTCGGACCGGTTGCATCTGCCGTAATAAAGGGCAGGTTGATGTTGGAAGTGGTCATACCGGAAAGTTCGATTTTTGCCTTTTCCGCGGCTTCCTTCAATCGCTGCATTGCCATTTTATCCGCCGACAGGTCAATGCCGTTTTCTTTTTTGAATTCGGCAACAAGATAATTCATAATTCTTTCGTCAAAGTCATCGCCGCCCAGACGGGTATTTCCGTTGGTTGCCATAACTTCAAAAACACCGTCGCCGATATCGAGAATCGAAACGTCAAAGGTCCCGCCGCCCAGGTCGTATACCATAACTTTTTGAGAAGTTTCTTTGTCTACGCCGTAAGCCAAAGCGGCCGCAGTGGGTTCGTTAATGATACGGAGAACTTCCAGTCCGGCAATGGTCCCGGCGTTTTTGGTAGCCTGACGTTGAGAGTCGTTGAAGTACGCGGGAACAGTAATGACAGCCTGCGTTACTTTTTCACCCAGATAAGCTTCGGCATCGGCCTTCAACTTTTGAAGGGTCATTGCGGAAATCATTTCAGGGGTATAATCGGTGCCGTCAATGTTGACTTTCTTGTCGGTACCCATGTCCCGCTTAATGGAAATAATCGTGCGGTCGGGGTTTGTAATGGCTTGACGCTTTGCTACTTGGCCGACCATACGTTCTCCGGATTTGGAAAATGCTACCACAGAGGGGGTGGTTCTGGCACCTTCTGCGTTTGCGATTACTACCGGTTCGCCGCCTTCCATAATGGCAACGCAGGAGTTGGTGGTACCCAAATCTATTCCGATAATTTTGCTCATTGTAATTAGCCTCCTAAATGTTGTGTTTATAATATGGTTAGTTTTAACAAATTAAATTCAGTTTGCCACTTTTACCAAAGCGTGGCGTACGACTTTATCGCCCAATTTATATCCTTTTTGAAAAACTTCTGCAATCACGTTTTCTTCCATAGATTCATCATCCACGTGCATTACGGCGTTGTGAATTTGGGGGTCAAAGGGTTCACCGGGGGTTCCCACGGGGAAGACGTTCAGATTCTCAAACGCTTTTAACGCTTGCGACAATACCATTTCCACGCCGGATTTCATCGGACTGTCTTCCGCGGCTGCAATTGCCCGTTCCAGATTGTCGATAATGGGAAGCAATTCCGCCACGGCGTCGGCGGTGGCATTTGCATAGACTGCATTTTTCTCTGCCGCAGAACGCTTTTTAAAATTATCAAAATCCGCAGCCAAACGGACAAAGCGGTCGTGCCATTCGTCCTGGACCGGTTCGTTTTTGGGGGCTTCTTCCGAAGTTTCGGAAACTTCTGTTTCCAGAACTTCTTCTTCCAACTCTTCGGCAGGAGTTTCTTTTTTCTTATCTTTCATAGTGGAATCCTTTCCGTCAGTATTCTTGTTCGATAAAAGATTTCAGGTGAGCCAGCATATGATTGCATCCTGCAATGGTTCGGGCGTAATCCATTCGCGTGGGGCCCATAAGTCCCAACATAACCGGAAATTTTTGATTACAGAACAACGTAATCAGGCTTGCGTGAGGACTTGCGAACAATCCGTTTTCCGCACCAATGCGAATCTCAATTTCATCATTGGGGCGATTTGACAACAATGCATCGAGGATATGTTCTCTTGTGGATAGCATCTCAATAAAGCCGCGGGCAGTTTCAATATTGGAAAATTCAGGGTAAGTTAAAAGATTTTCCGTTCCGCCGATATGCAGGGCATAGTCCTGAACACCGGAAAGAATTTTATGGACCGTATCGAGAATTCCCGTATGCTTCGGGCAATGGGTCTTTATTTCGTGTTCCAACAACATCATCCGCACGGTTCCGATTCGGTCGATGGGAAATCCGGAAAAAGTCTTGTTTAATATTTGGGTAAGAATTGAAGCATCTTCCGGAGTGACATCTTCGGTGGCGCGATAAAAATAATTCTTAACGGAACCGCCGGAAGCAATGACCATTACGGCAAGGATCCGTTTTCCCGCCGGTAATACTTCAAATTGGTAGATTCCGTCCGGGCAATGAGGGGAAACACCGAAAACAGTGCAACCGGAAAAGGATGCAAGCCTCTGTGTTGAAGCTTCCAACAGTTCTTCCAATCCGGCACTGGTTCGGAAGGGGCTGTCTAATACATCCTGTTCTCCCTGGGTTAAACGATACGGAGTAAGCGTGCCAACATAGAATCGGTATCCTAAATTGGAAGGAATCCGCCCGGAAGAAGTGTGCGTTTTTTTTAGGTAACCCAATTGCTCCAATTCTGACATTTCGTTTCGGACCGTAGCAGGGGATACCCCCAAATTTTCACGGACAAGAAGTGTCTTGGAACCAACCGGCTCGCCGGTTTCAATATACGCAGATACGATAGCTGATAAAATCAGCCGTTTCCGGGAATCAAGTTCCATAAAACCATCCTTTCCGTTCCGGTATATTAGCACTCTTCGTTGGTGAGTGCTAACCTATGAATACTCTACCACTTTTTCCATCATTTGTCAAGAGATAGTCCGAGTTTTCCTCTAAAATGTCACAATCTTGTTACTATTGTAACATTGCGGAACGAAGCATTTCCGAAGAGGCGATAAACAGTGCCCGATTTTCCGGAAGAATGAACCAGGAAGGGTCCTCAAAAAGACGGTCCGCTACCTTGGAAACTTGTTCAAGAATTTTCATATCTCGGGTTAGGTCTGCAATTTTAAAAGGGGGTAATCCGTGTTGTCGATTGCCTAAAAAGTCTCCTGGACCGCGTAATTCTAAATCCTTTCGGCTGATTTCAAATCCGTCGTTTGTGGAACAAAAAGCGGAAAGGCGTTCTTTTGTTTCTTCGTTTTCATCATCTGAGACGATAAAGCAATAGGATTTCTTTTTCCCGCGGCCAACCCGTCCCCGCAGCTGATGAAGCTGAGATAGACCGAATCTCTCAGCATTTTCAATAATCATAGTAGTAGCGTTCGGTACGTTTACACCTACTTCGATGACTGTGGTGGATACTAAGACCGATATTTTGTTTTTAACAAAATCGGAAAGAATCCGTTCTTTTTCTTCGCTCTTCATCCGACCGTGAAGGCAAGCAACAGAAACGTCTTTGAGATAAGTTTGCCGCAGTTCTTCACAAAAATCCACGGCACTTTTCATATCGTCGCTTCCCTCCACCGAGGGACATACGATGTACGCCTGTTCTCCGGAAAGGGTTTTCTCTTTTAAATAGGTATACATCTTCGGAGCAAGTTCACTTCCAACCTTTCGGGTCGCTACCGGTATTCTTCCCGGAGGCAGTTCATCCAAGATGGAGATGTCCAAATCGCCGTATAAAACCAATGCCAAAGAACGGGGAATCGGCGTTGCGGACAAGAAAATCATATGGGGATTTTGCCCTTTTTCCTGCATTGCCGCCCGTTGTTGAACTCCAAAGCGATGCTGCTCATCCGCGATGGCAACGGCAAGATTTTTAAATTTGACGTTTTTCTGAATCAAGGCGTGGGTGCCGATGACAAGTTGTGTTTCTCCACCTTCCAAACGAAGTAGAACATCTCTTTTGTCCGTGGCGCGCATCGACCTGGTGAGTAATTCTACCCGAATTCCGCAAGGAGTCAACAATCTGGAAAGAGTTTCGTAATGTTGGATTGCTAAAATTTCCGTCGGAACCATTAGGGCCGTCTGCATACCGTTGCGTGCGGCAAGATAGGAGACTGCCGCCGCAATGACGGTTTTTCCGCTCCCCACGTCGCCCTGAATCAGTCTGGACATCGGATGGGGACAACGGATGGAATCAAAACATTCCTTTATCACTCGTTTCTGCGCTCCGGTTAGCGCGTAGGGGAGACGATTCAGAAAGGGGGTCAGGTCTGCCGGTTTCAGTTTCGGAGCATCTAATTTTTTGACTCTCAGTTTTAAAATTCGTACTCCAACGGTAAAGAGAAACAATTCTTCAAAAATAAAGCGATTTTTCGCCCGTTCCGCCTCTTGCATTGTCTTCGGAAAGTGGATGGAACGAAATGCTTCGTGGATTTCGGGGAGATTGTACTGCTCCCGAAGAGAGGGAAGCAACATCTCCTTTAATTGGGCGTCACAGGCTTGAAGTGCAGTTTCTATATTGCGGGCCAAAGAGGCTTGCGTTACCCCTTCGGTCAACGGATAAATAGGCTCGATTTCGGGGATGGCATCGATGCGAATTTGAGGAGATTCCATCTGTCGCACGATGCCTGTTACTTTTACCGGCCCGTGAAGGAGAATCGTCATCCCGGGATGGAGATGTTCGGCGGTGTATTTTTGATTGTATATAGTAACGTAGACTGAATTCCCGCGGGAATCGGAAACGGAAAAGAGGAAGCGAGTCACACGCTTCCCCACTCGCTTGGATATGTCGGAACTCACCTTAGCCACGACGGTGGCGGTCTGCCCGTTAACTAATTTGTCAATGGGGTTGATTTCCGACATATTCAAGTACCCCCGCGGAAAGTATTGAATCAAATCCGCACAGGTAATGATATTCAGTTTTTTCAGCAGTTCGGCACGCTTTGAGCCGATTCCCCGCAACACCGTTACGGGGCTGTTTAAAACGTCAATCATCTTATTTTCCGTAATTTCTTATTTTTCCGCCCGCTTCCAGCGAATTCCGGCCGGGGTGTCTTCTAGGATGATTCCCATTGCAGTCAACTGGTCTCGGATGGCATCTGCTTTTGCCCAGTCTTTCGCTTTGCGAGCGGCCGTACGTTCTTCGATAAGGGCATCAATCGCGGCATCGTCTTCGTTTGCTTCTTCCTTTGCAAGAAGTCCAAGCACGTCAATCAATTCTTCGACTTTCGCCACGAGCCCCTCGTATACGGCTTTTGGATACCCCTCTTTGGCGGTAACGTTGATTTGTTTGATAAGGTCAAAAATTGCCGTCAATGCATTTGCCGTATTCAGGTCGTCGTCCATTGCGGCTTCGAACCGGTCGCGATAAACCCGGAAGGAATCCAGATATTCCTTTTGTTCTTCGGTCAATTCTGCTTCGGGAGCATTTTTGGCAAGGAATTTCAAATTGGTCAAGCAATTATTGATGCGTTCCAAGGATGCTTTTGCCTGTTCAATAATGCCGGGTTCGTAGTTGATGGGCATCCGATAGTGGGCGGATACTGCAAAATAACGTAAAGGCAGATATCCGTAAACCTTGGAGAGGTCGCGGACGGTAAAGAAGTTGTTTTTGGATTTGCTCATTTTTTCATTGTTAACGTTAACAAATCCGATATGGAACCAGGATTTTGCAAAAGTACATCCATTTGCACATTGGGATTGGGCAATTTCGTTTTCGTGGTGAGGGAATTTTAAGTCGTGACCGCCACAGTGAATGTCGATCGTGTCACCTAAATAGCGTTTTGCCATTGCACTGCATTCGATATGCCATCCGGGACGCCCTTCACCCCAAGGAGACGTCCAATGGGGTTCTCCGGGTTTGGAAGCCTTCCACAGCGCAAAGTCCAGGGGGTCCTCCTTGATTTCACTCACGTCAATCCGGGCGCCGGAGGCCAAGTCTTCAATGGATTGTTTTAAGAGGCTGGTTCCGTATTCCGGAAAACTGCGGACACGGAAATATACGTCGCCGTTACTTTCGTACGCGTGGCCCTTTTCAATCAGCGAGGAGACCAACTCAATGATTCCATCAATGTTCTCCGTGGCCCGGGGGTGAACGGTAGCGCGCTTGATATTCAGGCCGTCAGCGTCGGTAAAGTACTCGTTGATATATTTTTCCGCAACTTGGGCTACGGTAATGTTTTCTTCGTTTGCCCTCTTAATCATTTTATCGTCCACGTCGGTGAAATTTTGAACGTATTTCACGTCGTAGCCTTTGAATTCCAAATACCGCCGCAGGGTGTCGAACATCATAAAAGAGCGGCCGTTTCCTACGTGGAAAAAGTTATACACGGTAGGACCGCAGGCATAGATACGGACGGTATTGTCTGCCGGTTTAAATTCTTCCACTTTATTGGTAAGGGAGTTGTAGAGTTTCAGCATATTATTCGTTCTCCTGTGTTTTGCTCTCTTGATTTTTTATATCGGTACAATCCTTCGCCAACCGCTCCAACTGAATTCGCAATTTGCAGATTTCCTGGGATACGGGGTCGGGAATGTGAACGTTATCAAAATTATCCATCCGCACGCCGTCTCGTTTCACGATACGAGCAGGGGAGCCGACGGCGGTGCTGTTGGGGGGGATGTCGCCCAGAACCACGGAACCGGCGGCAATCTTACTGTTGTCGCCGACCGAAAAGGAGCCAAGCAGTTGAGAATGTGCTCCGATAAACACATTATTTCCGATGGTCGGATGTCGTTTCCCGGATTCTTTCCCCGTACCGCCTAAGGTAACTCCGTGATAGATGGTACAGTTATCGCCGATTTCCGCCGTTTCTCCAATTACAACACCCATCCCGTGGTCAATGAGAAGCCCTCGTCCGATTTTTGCCGCAGGGTGAATTTCAATGCCGGTACGTTTGCGGGCGTGCTGGGAAATCATACGGGCAATCAGCTTATGATTGTGTCGATAAAAATAGTTTGCGATACGATGGTAGATGAGAACGTGCAGTCCGGGGTAGCAGAAAAACACTTCCGCATTGGAGCGGGCCGCAGGGTCCCGTTCCCGAATGGCACGAATATCATAACGCAGATTTTTGAACATAGCGAGCGGTCAGCCTTTCAAATACGGCGCACAGGCCTTAATGTAGGGAATTGCGGAAATCCAAGTGTAAATTGCGTTGATTGCAAAAAGAAGTTCGGGAATCAGCAGAAAATACCAAGGAACATAAGGGTTGCAGACAGCAATGGAATCCAAGAACAGAAACAGATAGGTAATGCCGATGGAAATCCCCTGAATAATAGTCTTAACCTTGCCCCACCAATTTGCGGCAACGACAACTCCGTGAGATGCCGCGGAAAGTCGAAGCCCCGAAATCATCAATTCACGCAAGAGGATTGCGATGACCGAGATCAGCATAATGTGCCCAAAGGCGCCGATTCCGGCAAAGGCAATACATACGCTCAATACTAACATTTTATCCGCAATGGGATCCAAAAATTTCCCAAGGTCGGAAACGTAATTGTATTTTCTTGCAATTTTTCCGTCTACGGCGTCGGAAATCATCGCAACGCCATATAAGATTCCAGATACCAACAGGGAAACGGAATAGGAAATCCACCCGGTTAGATTGCTTTCAATAAGAAAGAACAAAACCAAGGGAATTAAGGCAATTCGAAACCAGCATATTGCGTTGGGAATGTCTTTTTTCTGCATTGTAATCACTCCTGGGGGAACGAGACTGTTCCGTAAAAATCATATTCGTTGTATTTCCTTAAAAGAACCGGAACAAATTCGCCGGGGGTTACGGGGGTGTTTGTTGTGAATATAACCTGCCCGTCGACTTCCGGTGCCTGGAAATAGGCACGTCCAAAAAAGGTTCCGTCTTCGTTTTTCCCTTCGCAAAGAACGTCTACGGTTTTCCCTAACAGCGGACGGTTTGTTTCTTCCAGAAGATTATGCTGAATTTCCATAATCAAGTCCGCGCGACGTTGTTTTGTCTCTTCGTCGATTTGTCCCCGCATCCGACCGGCCGGCGTACCTTCTTCCCGGGAATAGGGAAAAACGCCGAGATTGGCAAAACGGTTGGTCTTGACAAAGTTGCAGAGAATTTCGAAGTCTTCTTCGTTTTCGGTGGGAAACCCGGTAATGAAGGTAGTTCTAACACTGCAATCGGGAAGAACTTCCCGAATATGCGAAATAAGATCCGTAAGAGATTTGTCGTCACCGGTGCGATTCATCTTTTTCAGAATCCTTCCCGATGCGTGTTGCAGCGGAACGTCGATGTAGGGCACGCATTTTTCCACGTCCGCCATTGTTTGCAACAATTCATCGGTAATTTCTTCCGGACGGCAGTAGAGGATTCGCATCCAGCGAACCGTATCAATCGCCGCGATGTCGCGAATCAAACGGCACAGGTCGGGGTGTTTTGTCGTATCCTGAGCAATCAGATTGATTTCAACCGCACCGCCCATTGCCAATGTTTTGGCTTCTGCCATAATTGACTCATAGGACCGGGGGATAAATTCCCCTCGGACCGAAGGGATAACACAGTAGGAACAGTGATTGGAACATCCTTCGCCAATCCGCAAATAAACCGATTTGTTTCCTGTGGTAAGCATCCGGTCGTATTCCGGCGGACAACAGGTGAGAGGTTTGTATTCCTCAAATGTGCCATCACAACGAATGGCCTCAACCACCTTGTCAAAACTTCTGGATCCAAGGCAGGCGTCTACTTCGGGGAGAAGTTTCAAAACTTCATTTTGATATCGTTCTGCCATACATCCGGTGACGATAAGGCGTTTCAGCTTTCCGTTCTTTTTATATGCCGCAGCCTCCAAAATCGCATCAATGGATTCCGATTTTGCAGCATCGATAAAGGTGCAGGTGTGGACGACAACAGCGTGGCACTCAGACAGGTCCGAGGTGATCTCAAACCCTTCGTCGTGAAGTTGTTGCAACATCATTTCCGCATCAATGCGGTTTTTTGCACACCCCAAAGCAATCATTCCGACGTTCAAAAGGATTCATCCTTTCTCTTTTCCCGATACCGGGCAAACGCTGCCGAGATAGCGGAAGAAGAATACCCTAAACGGGCTAATTTTGCAAAGATTTTGTTTCGTTGATTTGGGTCGCTGATATCGTTATCCCGAATGGTTTTTTCAAGAATTGAGTCAATTTTTTCCGCTTCCCGGTCCCAATCATCAAAGACCTCATCACAAACGGTACGGGCGATATCTTTATCAATTCCGTGGGTATAAAGCATTTGTTCCACCCGTCGGCGACCGTAGGAATTTGCTCCCAGTTCCGCCAAGCGCTTTGCATAGCGGGTGTCGTCTTGGTAGCCGTGGTCTGTCATATACGTAACAGCGGCTTCGGCAGCATCTTCCGGAATCCCCTTATCTGCAAGTTTACGAAGAAGCTCTTGCTTGGAATAGTCTTTTCGGCTCAGAATGTCCACACACTTGCGGATTCCGTCCAAAAGGTGAGCTTTCGCACGAATCAATTCAAACTCTTCCTCATTAAACTCCGCATAGGGGAGAATGTCGTTCCCGTTCAGAAATTTCTCGTTGGCAAGAAATTCCAATCCGTTTTCAGAATAGACTTCAAAGAGTTTTGTTCTGCGGCGGGGACGAATTTCAGTAATTAAAACCATACTCAGCCTTCAAAGTCGTCGGCGGAAATATTAATATTTGCAGACTTCTCCGTGGCGGTTTTGGGTTGCCGGGAAGATTTTGTGACTTCTTCCACAGCGGCTTCGTTTCCGTGGAGTTTTGCAAACAAATCCTTTTCCAGACGGGCGGCCAAAGCTTCGTCGGTTTCAATCATCTTTTTAATGTTTTCCCGACCGTTCCCAAGCCGTTCATCGCCGTAAGAGAACCAGCCGCCGGATTTTTGAAGGATGCCCAATTTTACGGCACAGTCTAACATTTCGCCGGAGCGGGAAATCCCTTTTCCGTAAATCAGGTCAAATTCGGTTTCGCGGAAGGGAGGAGACACTTTATTTTTCACAATCTTGACGCGGGTGCGGGAACCGTAGGCTTCCGTACCGTTTTTCAACGTTTCGATGCGGCGGACGTCCAAGCGAACCGAAGCGTAGAATTTCAGCGCGTTCCCCCCGGTGGTTACTTCCGTGGGGCCGTACATTACGCCGATTTTGGAACGCAGCTGATTGATAAAGATGCAGATACATTTGGTTTTAGAGATAATACCGGCCAGTTTCCGCAAAGCCTGAGACATCATCCGGGCGTGAAGACCTACGTGGGAGTCTCCCATATCACCTTCGATTTCCGCTTTGGGCACAAGGGCAGCGACGGAGTCAACGACGATGATATCCACCGCACCGGAACGAACTAAGGTCTCGGTGATTTCCAGTGCCTGTTCTCCGTTATCCGGCTGGGAGACCAGCAAGGAATCTACGTCAACGCCCAATTCTGCGGCATAAACGGGGTCAAGCGCGTGCTCGGCATCGATAAATGCTGCCGTTCCGCCTTTTTTCTGACATTCTGCAATGGTATGCAGGGCAACGGTCGTTTTCCCGGAGCTTTCCGGTCCGTAGATTTCAGTAATACGTCCTTTGGGAATTCCCCCGACCCCGAGGGCCAGGTCCAGACCAAAGGACCCGGTCGAAACGCTTTCTACGCTCAACGTAGAGTTTTGACCCAACGTCATAACCGAACCTTTCCCAAAGGTTTTTTCAATTTGACTCAGCGCGGTTTCAAGGGCTTTTTTTCTGTTTTCCTGTGCGTCTGCCATAATGTTTCCATCCTCCGTATCGGTATTTAATCACGTCATACTTATAACGGTAAATAATTTTATCTTATTATACAACAAACGGCCTAAAAAAGCAATAGATTTTACTTTTTGTTTCGGTTTGCGTTTCATATTTTTATCATTTTGTTCGAAAATTCTGTTGCAACCAATTTTTGAATGGAGAAAAATCGGAACATTTTGTATATTTTTTCGCAAATACTTGATTTTTGTCACGGAAAGTTATATAATTATTCCATCATTAGTTATGGAGGTAAGTGCAATGAGCTTCAAAAGTAAATACCTTAACGATGTTTACGAAGGCGTTGAAAAACGCAATCCCGGCGAGCCTGAATTTCTCCAGGCCGTGTATGAGGTTTTGGAATCTCTCGAACCTGTAATCGAGCAAAACCCCAAGTTTGAACAGTCCGGTGTTATCGAACGTATGGTGGAACCGGAACGTCAGATTTCCTTCCGTGTTTCCTGGGTTGACGATAACGGAAAGGTACAGGTAAATCGCGGATACAGAATTCAATTCAATTCTGCTATTGGGCCTTATAAGGGCGGAATTCGTTTCCATCCTTCCGTAAACTATTCCATTATGAAGTTCCTCGGATTTGAACAGACCTTTAAGAACAGCCTGACCGGTCTTCCTATGGGCGGTGGTAAGGGTGGTTCCGACTTCGACCCCCGTGGAAAGAGCGATGGAGAGATTATGCGGTTTTGCCAAGCCTTTATGACGGAACTTTCCAGACATATCGGTGCGGACACTGACGTTCCTGCCGGTGATATCGGTGTTGGTGCTCGGGAAGTCGGTTATATGTTCGGTCAGTATAAGAGACTCCGCAATGAATTTACCGGCGTTTTGACTGGTAAAGGCCGTTCCTTCGGCGGTTCTTTGATTCGTCCCGAAGCCACCGGTTTTGGTGCGGTCTATTACGTTGTGGAAATGTTGAAGACCTTCGGCGAAGAAGTAAAGGGCAAGACCTTTGCTATCTCCGGATTCGGTAACGTTGCTTGGGGTACTGCGAAGAAAGTTGCGGAACTGGGCGGTAAGGTCGTTACCATCTCCGGTCCCGATGGTTATGTTTACGATGCTGACGGTGTTGTGACCGAAGAAAAGATTAACTTCCTGTTGGAGATGCGTGCCTCCGGTCGGGATAAAGTTCAGGATTATGCAGACAAGTTCGGCGTTCCCTTCTTTGCCGGCAAAAAACCTTGGGAACAAAAGGTTGACGTCTGTATGCCCTGTGCGACCCAGAACGAAGTTCGTATTGAAGATGCGAAGAATATCGTTGCAAACGGTGTAAAATATTACGTAGAAGTTGCAAATATGCCCACGACCGCTGATGCCGTTGCCTACTTTAAAGAAAACGGTGTTGTGATTGCTCCTTCCAAGGCTGTTAACGCCGGTGGGGTTGCCGTTTCCGGTCTGGAAATGAGCCAGAACTCGATGCGTTACAGCTGGACCGCGGAAGAGGTTGATGCAAAGTTGTATCAGATTATGGCTGACATCTATAAGAATTCTTACGAAGCCGCTAAGAAATACGGTATGGAAGGTGACTTGATTGCCGGTGCTAATATCGCCGGATTTGAAAAAGTTGCCGATGCAATGATTGCCCACGGCATTATCTAATTTAATGCTTATACAAAATATCCCGTCATCGTTGGATGACGGGATATTTTTATCGTTCGTTTAACGGAAGATACGGTGTTTCGGTTTTTACGCCAATATATGCGGGTCGGAGAATTTTTTCCGCATTTTGGATTTCTTCAATTCGATGAGCGGACCACCCTGCGATGCGGGAAACCGCAAATATAGGAGTGTAAAGTTCGAAGGGGAGTTCCAGCATTTTATAAATCAAACCGGAGAAAAAGTCTACATTCGGGCTGACGCCTTTATAGATCTTTCGCTTTTCCCCAATGATTTCCGGAGCTAATTTTGCCACCGTCTCATATAATGCAAATTCTTTTTGATATCCTTTTTCTTCGGACAATTCTTTTGCGCAGACCTTTAATATGTCCGCACGTGGATCAGATTTGGAGTAGACCGCGTGACCCATCCCATAAATCAAGCCCTTCTGGTCAAAGGCTTCCTTGTCCAAGAGCCGAGAAAGATAGGCCTTGATCTCGTCTACATTTTCCGTATCTACGCTTGCTTTCATATCTTCAAACATCTGCACGACTTTTACGTTGGCTCCGCCGTGGCGAGGTCCTTTCAAAGACCCTAAGGCAGCGGCAACGGAAGAGTAAGTGTCCGTGCCGGAGGAGGTGACAACGTGGGTGGTGAATGTGGAATTGTTTCCGCCGCCGTGCTCAGCGTGTAATACGAACGCCAAGTCCAAAATTTTTGCTTCGAGGGGTGAATATTTTCCATCTTCTCTCAGCATTGCAAGAAAATTTTCCGCCGTAGAAAGAGCGGGGTTCGGGTTATGGATGTAGAGGCTTTTCCCCTGATGGTAGTGGCGATAGGAAAGGTAGGCGTAGACTGCCAGCATCGGAAAAGTTGCAATCAGCTGCATACTTTGTCTTAATACGTTTTCCACCGAAATATTGTCCGGATCATCATCGTATGCATACAGGGCCAGTACGCAACGGGATAGGATATTCATCATATCTTTCCCCGGGGCTTTTAAAATCATATCCCGGACGAAGGACGGGGGAAGACTGCGATAATCTGCCAATTCTTCCGTAAAACGAGTCAGTTCGGTTTGGTTTGGTAATTGAGAGAATAACAAGAGATAGACGATTTCTTCAAATCCGAAACGGTCGTCCTTCTGAAACCCTTGGACCAATTCGTTGATGTTGATTCCCCGATAATACAATCTCCCGTGGCAGGGAACCAGGGTTCCGTCCGGAGCCTTTTCTTTGGACAGTACCGTGGAAACTTCCGTAAGGCCGGTAACGACACCGTTCCCGTTCATATCACGTAGGCCTCGGTTGACGTTATGCTCCCGGTACATATCAGGAGTAATGTTGTGATTGCGGTTGGAAAGATTTGCCATTTGGCGGATGTAGTTTGTGATTTCCGAATAAGATTCTTTCATAATACTGTCTCCTTTCTTATCGGTTCATAAAAATAGGGCAATGCTTTCCCGCATTGCCCCAAACTGTTCATATAATCAGTTGATTATTTTCCCGTCTTTCATCAAGATAAAACCAAGCCCGCTTTCCGGAACGTTTCCGTCAGACAGAAGTTTCAGATACGCTCGTTGCAGGGACGTTTCTGCCGGAAAACCTTCGGTAGAGCCGTTATACTCTTTGTTGAAGATTCTCCAAAGGTCGTTTCCTTCCGGTTTCGGCGTAACTTTTGTTACGTCAAACATATCTGCAAATTTTCGGATCCCGGATTCCGGGGGAAGATATTTATCGTGGATGGGGGCTAACAGCCAAGAGCTGCAACGGAATTTTATAATTCCATCGGGGAAGCGGTCTGCAAAAAATTCAGAGGCAATACGGAAGGATTCCATACAATCCTCCACACTCAATTTCCCGGATGAGGGAATATGTACGTTGAGGACCCAATCTCCGTAATTTAATTTGACACCATTCTTTTCATAAGTCTCTTGTGCAGGGTCGTCTTCAAATTGCAATCTGCCAAGGGCAAAGCGAGAGAGTTCAAAGAAACGATTAAACCAAGAGGCAACAAAGGACCCCCAAACGTTAAAGTTTTTCTTACACTCCATCAATTTCCATTTCAGATCAAGCATTGAGTCGTGATAAATTTTAAGGGGAATTCCCGCTTGGTCGTACAGTTCACGGCAATGTTGTGCCATACAGACGTGAAGCAGAAATTTTATCGCATATTCACTGATCCCGGTTCCGTTTGCAACGATCTCCATCGCCTTCAAGGCTTTGGGAAAAGAAAACGAAGGATCGTCGTCATTGTACATATCAACGTATGCTTTAAACAGCGGATAGTATTCCGTTTTTTTTATTGCATCAAAATCGGCCAACAGGGATTTGATTGCTTCTTCCGGATAGTCGTATTCCAGACAAAAGGATTTGATTTGAGCCTTCATAATACGTGTGCTCCTTATTTTTCATCAGTCATAAGCTCTGAACATTCGTTTGGGGGAAGTGCGGGAGAAACGATTCGAGCCCGTACCGGGTGGTTTTTGTTTATTTTTCGCAGAACAATATAATATACAGCAGTAAAAGGAATTGCTACCAATGCGAGCCAGGGATAGATCGTGTAGAGAAAATAAGATGCAAACAAGATAGCAATTGGTGTAAGGAACAGATAGGACAAAATCAAAGGTGCGGTGCGGTCCTCGTTGGTTTCAACCGTGACAAAATTGCCTTTTTCTGCACCAATATCATTGTAAGCACAAATTTCCACGTCTTTCTTGTTGCAGATTCCTGCATTGGCACAATGCTCACAAGACTCCGGTCGGGCAGTACGAACGTATGCAAAACGGTCTTTGATTCTAATAACTTGTCCGGTAATTTTCATAATAACTCCCGTGCGATAATCTGTTCTGCAACTCGGAGCCCGTCTACTGCGGAGGACATAATTCCTCCCGCATATCCGGCACCTTCTCCGCAAGGATACAGCCCAGCTCCGTTTACCGCTTGCAACGAATCTTCATTTCGAAGAATCCGCAAGGGGGCGGACGTTCTGGTTTCGGGTGCTGTCAAGAGGGCGGGTTCATCTCCAAGAATCCGTTCCTTAAATTTTGAAAAACCTTCTCTTAAACGATGAGAAACCATCGAAGGGAATAATTCGTTAATGTCAAAGGGAGTGACGCCCGGTAAAAACGTTGCCATCGGTCCGGATAATCGGGAAGGGCAGGTTTGGTTTAAAAAATCTTTTCCGGTTGTTGTCGGCCCCATCCCGTTTGCAACGTGATACGCGGCAATTTCAATGGATTTTTGCAGGTCTAATCCTTCTTTGACACTTGCCGGGCGTACCGATGCCAAAATGGCGGCGTTTGCATTTTTCCCATCTCTGGTATAATGACTCATCCCATTGGTAACCAGTTGATCTGGCAGGGAAGAGGCGTTGACTACTTGTCCCCCAGGGCACATACAGAAGGAATAGACGGCTTCGGACGTGCTTTTATCCGTGACGTAGCTGAATAAATAGTCCGCGGGCCCGAGATTCGTATTTCCGTTGAATTTTCCGTATATTCGCTGATTTAACGCTTCTTGGCTGTGTTCTACCCGAAACCCAACCGAAAAGGGTTTCGCCTGAATGGCAAGCGGTTTTTTTAACAACATTTCGTAGGAATCCCTTGCTCCGTTTCCGATGGCAAGCACTGCGATGTCCGTATCCAGTCGTTCACCGTTTACGAAAATGGCAGAAAGCCTTCCGTTGTTAAAAAACAGGTCTGTGACCTTTGCACCAAATCGAATTTCGCCTCCGAGTTTTTGAATCTCTTTACGCATTGCGGTGACAACGTTTCTCAGTCGGTCGGTTCCGATGTGGGGTTTTGCTAAGGTCAGAATTTCCTCAGGGGCTCCAAAGGAAACGAACGTTTCAAGAATTTTTCGGCATCGAGGGTCATTGATTCGTGTAGTCAGTTTTCCGTCAGAAAAGGTTCCGGCCCCCCCCTCTCCAAACTGTACGTTGGATTCCGGGTCAAGTGCTCCGCCATTCCAGAATCGCTCCACGTCGGAAATTCGTTGTTCAATTGCCTGTCCTCGTTCCAAAACCAGAGGGCGAAGGCCGCACTTTGCCAACAACCAGGCGCAAAACATTCCGGCGGGTCCAAATCCGACGACCGGAATAATTTTTTGAGAAACTACGGATTCCGGGAACTGATACTCCGGGAAAGGTCGAAGTCTGCCATCTTTTTTCTCGGTCTTGACAGCAATAGTATAAACAAAAGAAAATCGGTCTTTCCGGGTGTCGAGAGATTTTCGATAGACAAACGCTGGAACAGAAGAGGGGAGTCCTAATTCTTTTTTTGCCTTCGCAATCGCATCTTCTTCCGGTTTTTCTATCGATACCCGAATGTCGTTGAGAAGTTGGTAACTCATTGCAGATTTACTTTTGCATAATAAGAGCCGACAACGTCATAGCCAGCGTTGGATACGGATGCCGTGGGGATGACTCTTAAAGGGAAACTTCCGTCAGCACTGTTTTCGGAAAGGTCTACTTCGCATTTTAGGGTTGTCGTAGTCAAATCTTTGAGCGTTTCTGCTTTTCCTCGGATGCGAATGGAAACGTAATTCGTTCCGATTGTTGCAATTTTCCCTTCCGGAGTATTGACCGGTGTAATATCTGAGGCCTTGAACGTCAATGTTTTTGTCGCTGTGGACTTATCAAAAGTGATGGATGCAACCACTTGTTCCGCGCTAAAAGTTACACCTTCTATCTTTGGGACCGGTAAAGTGATCTCGGTATTTTTTGTGATTTCAGACGTATTGATTTGACCGATTAACAGATTTTCGACCGCAGAGAGGGTCTTTTCCTCTCCGGTGGCTTTGATATAGGGATTGTCCAAAGTAACGGTAATAAAAGAATCTTCTTTGTTGCTTCCAAAAGGATTATCCAATTCAACGACGGTTTGGAGCGTTTTTCGGTAGCATACGTCGACGGCGGCTTGCACTGACGTGTCGGAGAGTGTCAGATAACGACGGTCTACGTTTTCCCCCGTTTCGGTCACGAGAGAAACGTCGTATGCGGCAGAAATATCTTCCTTGACGTTTGTCAGCGGAACGGTTACGTAGGCCTTGCTGACAGTTTCGACTGTTTTAGAAGGTCCGGTAACGGTAATGGTCTGAGGGGAGACGGATTGGTCGTTGATTTCATACCCGGAAGGAAGTGCTCCGGAGGGTAGAAGTTCTACCGGAACTTGCTTCGAGGTTTCTGCGGCAAATTCAATGGTAAAAGCTTTCGGATAGATATCGGTAACAGTCAATTTACTGTTTCCGGTAGAGGCGGAAACGCTGATGTTGTAAGTTCCTTCCGAAATGACAGAATCCATATTCAAAGTAGCTTTAATGTTTTCTTTGGATAGATTAAGCAGTTCCGAACGGGACCCGGAAACGGTGACGCTGACGGTCAGGTTCGGGTCGGTCATTAAATACATATAACCGTTTCGGTCCGGAACGGAGCCTTCGTATGCAAGATCGACTTCTACTTTATCAAAGACCGTCTCGTTGACCGGATTGACGATGTAAAGAATGTAAAACCAAACAAAAAGTGCAAGAAGGATGGAAAGGATCGCAAGAAAACGGTTATCGTGAAGTAATTTCCCCAAAAAGGCACTGACGCTTCTTTTTTTATTCACGATTTATTCCCCCTTCCCTTGAAAATGTTGAAGATAGATTCCTTTTTCTCTTTTTCCGAAGAAATCAGTTCCTTTGTCAAAAGTGCTTCCAAGGCATCGGGCGTGAGTCTACGTTGCAGACGCCCTTCCATCGCAACGGAAATAATGCCGGTTTCTTCCGAGACCAAAATAACTACGGCGTCGGAAATTTCACTGACTCCGATTCCTGCCCGATGGCGTGTCCCCAATTCACTTTCAAGGGTTTTCGTCGTCAACGGCAAGAAACATCCGGCCGCCTTGATCCGACCGTCCCGAATGATCATTGCTCCGTCGTGAAGAGGTGCCTTCGGAAAAAAGATGTTTGTAATCATTTCGGACACAATGCCCGCATCCAGAGTTGTCCCCGTGTTGATGACTTCTCCCAGCTTCGTGGAACGTTCGACTACGATGAGGGCCCCTGTCCTTGTTGCGGACATATTGGAGACTGCGTCCACGATATTGGTAATGTCCGATGCGATCTGAACGTCGGTCTGATTGCGGTCTACTCCAAAGAAAGGAATGCTCTTTCCACCTCGGCTGCGGCCAATACGTTCCAGGAGTGTCCGCAATTCCGGTTGAAACACAATGAGAACGGCGAGAATCCCAAATTCCAAAGTGCTGTTAAGTATAAAAGAAGTGGCTTGCAGCTGCAAAACTTTTGCCAACTGAAAGAGTAGGACAATCAAAAGGATTCCTTTCATCAATTGTGCCGCACGGGTATCGCGAATAAATTTCAGGACATAAAAGATGATGATAGCAACGAATACGATATCAACAATATCCTGCCAAATGAAATTCTTTACCGTCGTTATAATAAAGTCGCCGATGCTTTGAAAAAACGGAAGCACGTTTTCCCACTCCTTTGTCTTGGATTCTCACGTATGACCGGGTAGCACGGGTGTTACCCGGTTTATTTAAATTAACATTATATTATCATTTTAACAGTAAACGCGAGAAAAATCAAGAGAATTACCAATTTTTTTAATATTTCTTCAAACATTTCACACATTCCGCTACGTCTCGTTCGGTATTCTGATATCCGAAGCTGATTCGAACTGTTCCTTGCGAAGTGGTATTCAAGGTCCGATGAGCTAATGCGGAGCAATGAAATCCACCACGGGTACAAATGTTGCAATGGTCGAGCCATTGGACTATTTTTTCGGAGTGGTCACGTTTGTGGGCAAGGGAAATCGTGGAAACGAAGTGTTCCCCCGGACTTATAATGCGAAAATCCTGTAAATCTGAAATTTCGTTGAGAAAATAATCCCTTAATCTCTCTTCTAATTTTCGGATTTTTTCTTTATGGGTATTAACGTAACGTACTCCTTCTCGAAGACCGGCAATCCCCGGGGTATTCAGCGTTCCACTTTCGTACCCGTCGGGAAAAATCAACGGTTGTCGTACCAATAAGGAATCAGAACCGGTGCCGCCTTCGGTCAGAGGGAGCATATCCAAGGGTTTTGCTAAGAGTAAAGCCCCGGTTCCCTGTGGACCCAACAGGCCTTTATGACCGGGAATGCAAAGCATATCCACAGGGTCTTCTTTTAAGTTATATGCTTGGGTTCCGGCAGTTTGTGCACCGTCTACGCCAAATAAAATTCCCTTTTCCCGACAAAACGTACCGATTTGTTGAATGGGTAAAATCCTACCGGTAACGTTGGATGCGTGAGTACAAAAGATAAGTTTTGTTTTTTTAGTAACCGAATCAGCAAAGTTTTTCGCCGTTTCCTCGTCGCGGGTCCCGGTGGAAACGACATCAAAGGAGATGATGCCCCGATCCCTCATTGCAATTAAAGGGCGTAATACCGAATTGTGTTCCAAATCGGAAATCAGCACGTGGTCTCCCTGTCGTAATATCCCTTTAAACACCCGATTGATTGCCTCGGTCGTGTTTGCGGTAAACAAAACGGTCTCCGGCTCTGCACCGAAAAAATCTGCTAATTGGGTTCTGCACTTGAAGACGGTTTCCGAGGCGTTGATTGCCATTTGATGACCGCTTCGCCCCGGATTTGCACCGTTGCTTCGTAATTGACGGGTTACAGCCCGAACCACTTCCGGTGGTTTCGGATGGGAAGAGGCTGCATTGTCAAGGTAAATCATACATTTCACCGGTAACCCGAACGCCATTGTTTTTTAATAATGTCAGGGCAGTCTCGGATTGAAGGAGAGGTACGTCAACACACCAGCCGCATCCGGAGGAAGATAAATCCGATCGTTTTCGGGGTGAGGCTTTAATTCCGTATTTTTTTAAAACGTTCTGTGCTTTTTGAGCATACGTGACAGACCGAACGCCGATGCATTTGGTTCTCATAATTATCACTCTTTTAGACAAAGTAGCCGTAACGGCTCAATTCATCTTATGCCGAAAAGTTGATGCTTGACATTGTCTTTATAATTTGTTATACTGATGTCATAGGGACTTCCGGACGAGCATAGGATATCCGTAAAAGGAGTGATTATATGGATTTTCTATTTTCAAATCCCGGCTTGTCCTGGCTTTGTCTTATCGCATTGTTTGCTTTTACGGAACTGTTTTTTCTCCGGTATCGTGCTCTGTGGGTTTCCGTGGGATGTACGGGCGGATTGATGGTTTGTCTTTGTTCCGGACCGTTATGGTTGCAGATTTCTCTGTCTGTTGTGTTGTCTGCCGGACTATTGTGGTTGAGCCGGAATTGGGTGAAACAGGTGCGATGCGAAGATGTATTGACAGAAATTATTCCGGAGGATAGAAAAGAATATGAAGCGAATTCGATTCGGTTTGGTGGGTACGTCGGAGATTTCGGAGAAGATGGCACAAGCGTTGGCGATTTGCCCAAAGACGATTCCGTGGTGTATCTACTCCCGGTCCAAGGAGAAAGGGGAGACCTTTGCCCGGAAGAATCACATTCCCCATTCTTGCCAGACGTTGGATGAGATGGCACAATGCGTGGATACGGTGTATATCGCATCCCCGAATTCATTCCATTTCCGGCAAACGATGTTCTTTTTGGAACGAAATATTCCCGTTTTGTGTGAAAAACCTTTGGCATCCAATCTTGCAGAAGTTACCAAAATGACGGAGTATGCACAAAAAAACAATGTCTATCTTGCAGAAGCATATAAGTCACAGTTTATGCCTGCATATAAACTGATGAAGGAAAAGTTGCCGTTGTTGGGAACAATTCGTAACGTGAATTTCAATTTTTCAAAGTATTCCAGCCGTTATGATGCTCATCTCCGCAGGGAAGACGTCAATACCTTTAAAGCGGAATTCTCCAACGGCGCACTGTTGGACCTTGGCGTTTATTGTTTGTATCCGGCCCTGGATTTGTTTGGAAATCCGGAGTCCGTGACTGCATCGGGAATTTTAGTTCCCGGTGGAGTGGACGGACTGGGGTCTGCCGTGTTGAAGTATCGCGATTTCCTGGTGAATTTGAATTATTCTAAGGTTTCCACCGGGTCCAGACAATGTGAGATCCAGGGGGAAAACGGCACGATGACGGTCGATGCCATCTCCTCACCCCGGACGATCGAAATGACCTTAAAAACGGGAGAACGCACCGTTTTTAGTCCTTATACGGAAGAGAACGATATGGTGTACGAATGTGAGGCCTTTGCTGACAGTTTGGCTGCGGGGATTCAGACAGACCCAAAACCGCATCAAGCTGCCTTTCAAATTTTGGATATGATTCGCAAAACTGTTGGAATTCAATATCCCGCAGACGAGAATTAAAGAGAAAAAGCGGCACTTTTTCAATGAAAAAGTGCCGCTTGATTTTATAGAATTTTAAAGAAGATTGGAAACGACCGTGATTAAATAAGAAGGAATGCTTTCTTCCATTATCCCCATTGCGATACCGTAGATGAAGGCAAATAAGTATATAACGGAAAAGAAGCTGGAGACTATTCCGACGATGGAAAGTATCATTCCGGGGATGGCCATTCCCTTTGCGGTGGGAGTTTTCATTCCTTTTATGGAATTGGTAAGTCCGATAATTCCGAAGATCAGACCGAGACAGCTGATTGCCACCGAAAGAATTCCAAAGATTAAGCCAATCTTTGCATTTTTTGTAGTGTCACTTGCGGGAAGGTCCGACGTAATGACCGGTTGTTGTACCGCAGATTCCGTAGTTGCATAGGTTTCGGCTGTGACCGTTTGAGGGGGTTCAATTTTGGTTCCGCAGTAAGAACAGAAGGCCTGGCCTTCCGTAATTTCAGCATTACAAACATTACATTTCATATTAAATACTCCTTAAAGAATAGTTGATGTTGATGACTAATTCATTATAACACTTTACGTTAAGATTGTCAACATTATTCTGGGAAAAGAAAGCAAAAAAAATAACATCCGAAAAAATCGGATGCTATTTTTTGGTGACCCGTAGGAGAGTCGAACTCCTGTTACAGCCGTGAAAGGGCCGTGTCTTAACCACTTGACCAACGGGCCGTTTGGTAGCGGAAGCTGGATTTGAACCGGCGACCGTACGGGTATGAACCGTATGCTCTAGCCAACTGAGCTATTCCGCCATAGCTTGCCGCTTCACTTATCGGCGCTCGACCATTATACTACATTTTTTCCACTTTGTCAATGGCGATAATGTAACATATTTGAAACGAAATTGTGAAGCGACGAAATCTTATTCATAGGTCTCTTCGTCCAGGTAAGTAGAGAAGAGGTCTGCCGTATAAAAAAGCAACGTTTCGGGGTAATCTGAATTGACTTTCTGTAACAGTGAGCGGTACTCGTAATCTTCTCCGCCATAGGGTCCCATATGATAATAAATACATAATTCTTCTTGGGGGGTAAGGCGAATAAAGGATTGAAGCATCCGAATGGAACGATAGGAATGAGGCAGCGGAGGAGAGACGGTCTTTGTGTTGGACCAAACGTCCACTTGTTCCCATTTTCCGTTAATTTTACGATTTCTTTGTTCCAATACGTAATAATTGCACTTGCAGATATCGTGGAGCAATGCAACGATTACAATACTCTCTTCCGACATTTCAATTTCGCGGAGAGTCAAAAGGTCTTTGAAGCTCTTGTACACGTTCAACGTATGCGCCAACAGTCCCCCCAGACAGTTATTATGGTACTTCGTCGAAGCCGGGGCGGTATAAAAGTCGGTCTTTGATTCAAGGTATTCCAAAAGTTTGTCGATTCCTTTTCGGTCAACCGATTTCAAAAGGTTGATAAAGACTTTCTTATTTTCTTCCATAGCTTCCGGTTTATACATAATGGAAACTCCTTATCTTTGTCTTGTAATGCAAATTCCGGTGGGGAGAGATGCGAAGGTATAACCTTGCTCTTTCAGTCCGGCAATAATTCGGGAAAGGGAGGTGTTTGCCCGTTTGTTATCCGTAAACAAAACCACACAGGTCTTATACGTTGCTTTCAACGTCCGGGAAGAACCTTTTAAAGTGGTAGAAACAATATCGTCGATATCGGAATTCGTGGCGTTTTCCGAGTCTACGGTCCAGTCGTTGACCATAAAACCTTCTGCTTCCAGACGAGCCAATACTTTGGGGAAGACGTCCTTGCTTCCCGTGTACCGTTTAAACAGAACTTCCGCAGTTGCTGTTCCTCCGGGCATCCGGACTAATATGGGTACCTCACCTGTAATTTCTTTGACCATATCGCGGCAGGCGTATAAATCTTGAAAATATGCGTCTTCGCTGGAATAGACCTTTTTAAAATCGTCGGAATAGGAGCGGATTCCGATTTTGTGCCCGGATTCCCAGGCGGATTTCAGTGCTCCGCGCAAGGTTTCGCTGGTTTTAAGATTCGTTCCAACCACGAAAAAGGTACCTTTTAATTCGTGTTTGTCCAACGTTTTGACTACGTCAACGGTGTTTTGTGAAAATCCGCCGTCAAAGGTTAAAAATGCCGTGGGAGTCGTTTTGTAATTTTCACGACTTTGCAACAGTGACAAAGTTTCTTCCGCCTTGGCTTTTTGCGTTGTAAGTTCCGTTAATTTCGTTTCAAGGTCGCCAATTTCTTTTCGATAGGATTCGGTTTTTTGGACTACGTCTTCAAATCCGCCAATGTTTTCAATCGCGGTTTTCTCTTTGTAACAACCGAATATCAATAGCAATGAGGCCAATGCGGCAACAAAGGTTATAAATACGCTTGCAAATCTCATACTGACACCTCAATTTCCGCTCAGAGAAGAGATTTTTTTGTTTAACTCGTCAATCTCTCTCATCAGGGCATCAACTTTGGATTCCAAATCGTTCTTCTGCGTTTTTACCTCGTTCAACTGTTGCATCACCGTTCCGTATTCTTCGGGGCGTGCTGCATTCTGTTTTCGCAACCCGGAGAATTGAATCAGCAAAATAACCATTAGAATCAAGAACGTGAGAGCAATTCCGGCAAAGATCAAATCAATCTTTTTTTTCCGGGAAAAGGCCGTGCTGTTTTTATTCGTTTGACTTCGCATCGAAGTATCCTCCCTGTCAAGAATGATTGTTGTTATCTTCATTATATCATATTTTCAGAATAATTTCAACCCCTAAACTGAAAAGTTTCTGTGGGGTTTAATTGTGACAAAAAAGCAATTTTATTTTGAAAATCATTGACATTTATGATAAAATATTATATTATATATTTGTATATGTTAAATTCTCCGAATTTTCAAATACAGAAAAATTAGGTTTAGGAGGTTGATTACCATTAGCACCACAGAAATCATTATCACGGTTGTTGCCGTTGTAATAGCTGTTGTTATCGGGTTCCTTATCGGTATGATTTACCGGAAAAAAATCGGCGAAGCCGCCATTGGCTCCGCAGAAGAAAAAGCACGGAATATTGTAAACGACGCCATTAAAACAGCAGAAACCAAATCCAAAGAATCTTTATTGGAAGCAAAAGAAGAAATCCATCGCAACCGCACCGAAGCGGAACGGGAAATCCGGGAACGCCGCGGAGAACTGCAACGGATGGAAAAACGCTTGGTTCAAAAGGAAGAAATGCTGGATAAGCGTGAAACATCCTTTGTGACCAAGGAAGAGAATCTGGACCGCCAGATGAAAAAGATGGAAGCCTTGGAGGTGGAAAAAAACGAAGTTATTGCTCAGCAACGAAAGATGCTGGAACAGATTTCTTCGATGACCGCAGACCAGGCTCGCGCTTATTTGTTAGAGACCCTGCAAAATGATTTGAAGCACGAATCTGCCGCGATGATTAAAGATATGGAAGCCCGGACGAAGGAAGAAGCAGAAGTTCAGGCTCGGGAACTGATTACCCGTGCCATTCAGAAATGCGCTTCCGACCACGTTTCCGAAGCTACCGTTTCTTCCGTGACTTTGCCCAACGATGAAATGAAAGGACGTATTATCGGTCGTGAAGGCCGAAACATTCGTGCCCTTGAAAATCTTACCGGCGTTGATTTGATTATCGACGACACTCCTGAGACCATTGTCCTTTCCAGCTTTGATATGGTTCGCCGTGAAATTGCACGAATTGCTTTGGAACGGTTGATTCAGGATGGGCGGATTCATCCCACCCGCGTTGGCGATATGGTCGAAAAGGCACGGAAAGAAGTGGACCAAGTCATCAAAAAGGAAGGCGAACGCGCCATTTTCGAGACGAACGTTCACGGAATTCATCCGGAACTTGTTAAACTGCTCGGACGACTCCATTATCGTACTTCGTTTGGTCAAAACGTTTTGAATCACTCTATTGAAGTGGCTCATCTTTCGGGGATTCTTGCCGGAGAGTTGAAGGTTGACGTAAACGCTGCGAAGCGTGCCGGTCTGCTTCACGATATCGGTAAATCCGTAGACCAGGAAACGGAAGGGTCTCATATTTCCATTGGTGTGGACCTTGCCCGGAAATACAAAGAACACGAAAATATTGTTCACGCGATTGAAGCGCACCACGGCGACGTGGAAGCCAAGACGGTTCTTGCAGCCATCGTGCAGGCTGCCGATGCGATTTCTGCTGCCCGTCCCGGTGCCCGCAGAGAGGATATTGAGAATTACATCAAGCGTCTTGAAAAATTGGAATCTCTTGCAAACGATTTCAAAGGCGTTGAACGCACTTATGCGATTCAGGCCGGCCGTGAGATCCGCGTGATGGTTCGTCCCGAAGACATCAACGACGACGATATGGTGATTCTTGCCCGTGATATTGCAAAACGTATTGAAAGCGAATTGGAATATCCCGGCCAGATTAAAGTTCACGTTATCCGTGAGAACCGCGCTATCGAATACGCGAAATAATTTTATTTACAACAGTTGCACCCCTATGATGAAAAATCATAGGGGTGCTTTTATTTATGAAAAAAATGGAACATCTTTTAACGCGTCTGTCCCTTTGACAAATTCTACTCAATATTTTATGTATAATGAATTCGGGGTGAGGGAATGACCGTATATCCGGATTTAGCGTTTTTTCTCTGGGTTTTAATTTACGGAGCGGTGTTTCATCTGTCAATAATATTGCTGGAATTGCAACGCTCCCGTTGGGAATTTGTACTTTCGGTTCTGATAACCGGTTTTTTGTCTGCCGGAATAATGATACCATCAGTTTTCGGCGTGGTCTTGTCCTTATTGACAATTCCGGTGTTTGCATTTTTCCTTCGGGGAAAAACGATAAAAGGCAGTTTTAAGAATTTGTGTTCCGGACTATTGGTCTACATTTTCTTCTGGGGATTTTTACTTTGCTTCTCCGGGCTGATTTTGGGACTTTCTTGCGTTGTTTGGGAGTCATTCGGATATTTTCATCTTTCGTTTCTGAAAACTGTGATCGCCATCGTTTTTAGCTATTTGTTGTTATGCAAATTTTTTTATATCAGAAAGAAAAAGCATACCAGAGCATATGGAGAATGTAATTTATATGTGGAAGGAAAAAGCATATTATTTCGCTCTTACATAGATACAGGAAATTTCTTATCGGACCCGGTTTCCGGTGAGCCGGTTGTAGTATTGGAATACGGAGTGTTGAAAAAGGCGTTTGGTGGAGCGTTTCCCCGACCAATGACGTATGAATTTGCTCTTCGTTTTTCTCACCGTGCAAGGGTAATTCCTTATCATTCTGTGTCCGGAGACGGACAGGTGTTGTCGGCGTTTGTTCCGGAACGATTTACCGTCAATGGAAAAACGAGAAAAGTTGTAGTTGCGGTGATAGATCGACCAATGGAATCCCGTGGTCAGTATTCCGGTATAATCGGTCCGGATTTAATAGAAGGAGAATGACAGATGAATCTTGAACAGTTTTTGCGAAAACTCACTGACTTTTTTCGAAAGCATCCTTTGGAAGAAAACGGTTTGTTTTACATCAACGGAAGTGATATTCTTCCCGTTCCGCTCTCACCGGAAGAAGAGCAAACGATGGTGTCACGTTTGATTACGGGAGACGTATCTGCCCGGGATACTTTAATTGAGCATAATCTTCGACTTGTGGTTTACATTGCACGAAAATTTGAAATCTCAACCCTGTCTTGCTCCATTGAAGACCTTATTTCTATTGGAACGATTGGTTTAATAAAAGCGGTGAATACGTATTGTCCCGGGAAAAACATTAAATTAGCCACCTATGCGTCCCGTTGTATTGAGAATGAAATATTGATGTATCTGCGAAAAACCGGAAACCTTCGAAATGAAGTCTCTATTGAAGAACCTCTGAACATTGATTGGGACGGAAACGAATTGTTGCTCAGTGACGTTTTGGATTCCGGGGGCGACGAAGTGGGGAAAGAGATTGAACGAGAAGACGAGGCCGCACTGTTAAAGGCTGAGGTGGGGAAATTATCTCAGCGGTCAAGAAAAATCATTGAATTGCGATACGGCTTTTCCGGAGGGAGAACCTATACGCAAAAAGAGGTTGCCGACCTTCTTGGAATATCGCAATCGTACATATCCCGCTTGGAAAAGAAGATACTGAGCAACCTCAAAGAGCGTCTGAAGGAAATCGGTTAACGTTTTCTCGGGTATTTAATGGGTTGACTTGGGTCTTCGTACACCCCGGCATAATATGCAGTAAAAATACCGGTAAAACGGAAAAAGCTGAGTGGGAATAATTCGGTTCGTTCGGGAATTTGCAATTTCTTTCGGAATTGTTTTTCCGTTTCCGGAGACATTGATAATTCCAAAAAGCGAATCATCGAACGGGCAACAATTCGCGGGGAGTCTCCGTACTTCTCGGAAAGGGTCTTGTATATAAACTTGCCGCCGCCCCAGCGTAATAAGTCCGGGTTCAACAAAATCATATAAATGGCTTCTTTTAAAAATACAAAACCCTTCGTATCACAATGAAATCCGCACTCCCTGAAAATTGCATCTATATTTTCTTGGGTTTGCAGTAAGCGAAGTTCTTTTCGTTTCACATATTTTGTAAGAGTAAGCTCCGGAAGTTCCGTTGCCATCGTTAAATATTCCGTTGGAGCGACGTATTCTTTCTCCGGACATAACTGATCAATAAGAGAGCGGACCTGTCTGTTTGGTGGTTCTTGTGAGAGGGTAACGATTTTAAAACGATACTGCCTCTTCATTGTCAAAATATCCTGTGGAGTCATATCACAATCACAAAGAAGTTCCGGGTCGATAATCAACGCTTTGGGTGAAAGTTTCTCGGCAATGGGAAGCAAGTCTCCCGGGTTTACAGATGCAAGTACATTGTTGATTCCGACGTACATTTTCATTGTGCGAGATATGGCGGCAATTTGTTCCGGCCCAACAATGATTGCGATGTGAAGCGGTTTTCTCATAATGTAATCCTCTCTTTTATAACAACATAATTTTATCATTTTTTATCGGTTTTGTCAAGAATGGAGATTGACAAAACCGATTTTTGATAGTATAATAAAAAACAGGATGAAGAAGGGTGGGTTCGCTATGAAAAATGTAAAGATTACGGTAATGCGGCGTTCGGTTTATCCCGACTTGATGGAGTTGTACGAAAACCCCATAGAACACGCTTGTGAGATGAAAATAGGGGAGGTTTTTATCTCAAAAGATTTGACACGTCCGGAAGGGTTGTGTTCCGCGGCTTGGGAATGTATGTATCCCTTTGTGATGACCCTTGCTTACGGAGGCGGCGATTTTTATGACGGTTGGATGAAGAATAAAAATTCCGCAATGATTTCTTGTAACGACGGATTTCGCCCCGTCAGTTTTTTGCTTGAAGCAGAGGAGACCTAAGAAAAAAGACCGCCAAACTTGGCGGTCTTTTGTTACGTTTCAATTTGTTTTCCCAAAATTTGAGTGGCGGCGGCTAAAACTTTTACATCTGCTTCTCCCGGTGCATTTCCCATTTCGGGAATCAGCATAATAATGGCTCCTACGGCGTCTCCTTCCAACAAAATCGGGTTGACGATACCGGCATACGCTTTTTCCAATTCTTTACAAATGGGTTTTCGATCTTCTCCGATTTTGTAAACGTATTGACGGCGTTGTTCCATCAATTCTTCTGTTTCGGAAGAAATACGTTTATGGAGAAGTTCTCGACGGTTGTTTCCGGCCGCGGCAATTACCGTATCTTTATCGGTTACCACAACGGTATTTCCGGTGATTTTTGCTACTGTTTCCGCGTAATCTGCCACCGATTCGTCCAATTCACCGATGGGAGAGTACTTTTTAAAAATAACGCCCCCTTCACTGTCGGTGAAAATCTCCAATTGCGCCCCTTCCCGAATGTGCATCGTTTTTCGAATTTCCTTGGGAATAACAATACGTCCCAAATCGTCGATGCGACGTACAATACCTGTTGCTTTCATATATAAAAACTCCTCGCTTTACAAATTTGTACTGTTAGTATCTGTAAAACAAGGAGATTTATGCTTCAAATATGTTTTTTATTTATGTCTTTAAAATATTCAGAACATCATACTCTTTATTAAATTCCATAATAAATCCATTTGCGATTTGATTAGTAAATGTGCGCGGATTTTCAGAATTTGAAGCAAACATATCATAATGATTGGGAATATTTATTTTTGCTCCAATTCTTTTTGCAGTCATTAACGCTTCTTTTACATTCATATTTCCAAGTCTGCCGTTTATACAAATCAATGTAATGTCAGGATGGTATTTTGCAATATCAAACAGTTTTTCGTTGTATATAGTATCTCCACTGAAATATAAGGTTTTATTTTCGGCTTTAACAATTAAACCAAAAGCCTCTACAGTATGATCAGCAAAAACAGCGGTTATTTCGACGTCGCCTACAACTGTACTTTCGCCAACGTTTAACGAAACAACATGATCCTTGCCAAGTTGATTCAGCTCTATTTTACCCTCATTTGTGGTGATAAAAAATTGTTCATCGTTTATTTGTGCTACCGTATCGGGATCTAAGTGGTCCAGATGATTGTGGGTGCATATCACTGCTTCACAAGATATATTTTGAGGGTTAATCGGTATGGGTAAAGTGCGCGGTCTTCCTGCAACACGATTAACACTATCAGAAAGATACGGGTCTATCATTATTTCTGCTTTTTTGGTTTTGATAATATAACCGCTTTGACCTAAAAACCTTATTGTCATTGTACGCTTTTTCCCCCATCAACAAAAATATTCTGACCGGTTATATATCTTCCCTCATCACTACACAAAAGACTGACTATTCCTGCGCAGTCTTCGGGTTCACCATAAAAACCAACAGGAATACTATCCGTAACCTTTTTAGCGTATTCGGGGTCACTGAGTGCTTCAACATTTCTATTAGTATAAATCACACCCGGAGCTACATTATTAACAGTAATTCCATCCTTTGCTAGTTGAAGAGAAAGCGATTTCATCATATTTGTTTGCGCCGCTTTACTCGCCGAATATACAAGCATATCGGGGTGAGGCTTCGCTTCCTGAACAGAGCCTATAGTCACAATTCTTCCCCAACCTTTTTTCTTCATATTATCGGCTACAGCTTGAATTAACATCATACTTGAAACAAAATTGCAGTTGAGTTGTTCATAGCAAGCCTTTATTGTTATTTCTTGCCATGGTGTGCGGTACTGGAGAGATGCATTTAATATAAGTACATCCGTTTCTTTAACCATTTCACAAAGCTCACGGGTTTTCTCAATGTCAGTCAAATCGGAAACAATCACTTCCGCCACTCCGCCGTTTTGTTCAATTATTTGTTTGGTTTCGTTGGCTTTTGCTATGTTTTTTGCGCCGTGAACAATAACTTTATATCCATCCTGTGCTAATCTTATAGCTATAGCTCTGCCTATTCCCATTGAAGAGCCTGTCACAAATGCTGTCTTCATTTTATCACCTTTACCTTTGCACTCTACCGCTTCCATCTCCGCCTGCAAGTTTTTCAACCTCAGAAACGGATACACGGTTGTAGTCACCCTCAACGGTGTGTTTAAGCGCAGATGCTGCAACTGCAAATTCAATAGCTTCTTTTGAAGATTTACCGCTAAGTAACGAATAAATCAGTCCGCCGCCGAAAGAGTCACCACCGCCAACACGGTCAACTATATGCAAATGATAAGACTTTGAGAAATAGTAATCCTCTCCGTCGTAAAGCATACCTGCCCAATCATTATCATTAGCAGAAATTGAGGTTCTAAGTGTTATAGCTACCTTTTCGAAACCAAATTTATCAGCTAACTGCTTTGCTACAGACTTGTACCCCTTATGGTTTAGTTTACCACCATAAATATCTGTGCCCTCTGCCTCAATGCCGAATACATCCTTTGCATCTTCTTCGTTAGAGATGCAAACATCTACATATTGGCATAATTCGGTCATAGCTTTGTTTGCTTCTTCCCTTGTCCAGAGCTTACCTCTGTAATTTAAGTCACAGGATATTTTAACTCCCTTTTCTTTTGCTTTTATACAAGCCTCTTTACAGATTTCTACTACATTTTCGCCTAAAGCGGGAGTAATTCCTGTAAAATGGAACCAATCTGCACCATCAAAAATGCTATCCCAATCAAAATCTTCAGTTGTTGCCTGCTGAATGGCAGAATACTTGCGGTCATATATACAAACTGAGCCTCTCTGTGAAGCGCCTTTTTCAAGATAGTAAATGCCTACTCTTTCACCGCCACGAACGATTTTAGAGGTATCAACGCCGAAATAACGAAGACTGTCTGCCGCAGCCTGACCGATAGCGTGTTTAGGTAATTTAGTTACATAAACGCTATCCATTCCATAGTTTGCAAGACTTACTGCAACATTAGCTTCACCGCCGCCGAAGGTTGCCTGCATTTGGTCGTTTTGGAAAAATCTATAATATCCGTTAGGAGCAAGTCTTAACATTAACTCTCCGAAAGTAACTACTCTTGCCATATTAGTTTTCTCCCATCTTTTCAAGTGCTTCTTTTACAAAGAAGCTACCACCGATAGCCGCAATTTTATCAAATGCTAAAAATTCGTCAATATTGCTTCGGTCTACCCCGCCCGTAGGAATGAATTTAACCTGCGGGAAAGGTGCTGAAAGAGTTTTAAGCGCCTTAAGACCGCCGTAAACGTTTGCAGGGAAAAACTTAACTGTGGTAATACCCAATTCTAACGCCTGCATAATTTCTGTCGGTGTTACACAACCGGGATAATAAGGTATATTTCTTTCATTACAAATGTTTGCGACTGACACAGAAAGACCGGGTGACACAATAAACTGCGCACCTGCTTCTAATGCATCCTCGCACTGCTTTGCATTAATAACTGTACCTGCACCGATAGACATTTCAGGATAGTTCTTACAAGCATATTCTATTGCCTCTTTGGCACAAGCGGTACGGAAAGTAATCTCCGCACAGTTAATGCCGTTATTTTTAAGTGCAGTTAAAATTTTATCTGTTTCGCTGAGTTCTTTTATAACTACTACAGGTATATATTTTTCCATATCTATAACTCCAATTAAAGTGCTGTCTGAGTATCGTCCGGGTCACCGTTTCTTGCAAGGTCATATTCCTTTGACCAATCAAGGTCACGGTATTCCTCACCTCTTGGATCTGTCTTTATCCACTCAAGCAACATATCAAGCATTTCTTCACTCCAGGTGTTGCGGTCAATCTGAGCCGTTGTGAACTTACCCTGACAAATCATTTCAAAGCCGAAATCGTCTTTAACGTGGGTCTTCGCCGCGCCTTCAACAACATCTGCAACTAAATGTGACGGAATAAATAACACTCCGCCGCCTGCACCGAATACAATATCACCTGGCAAGCAAACAGCACCACCGAAATTAGTAATATCATTCCAATCCTTCATAACAAACTCACGTATGGGTGTTGGGTCGATACCACGGTAATAAACCTGAACATCAGGCACTTTTTTCATTTGTTCAACATCTCTTATACCGCCCCAAACAACTGCACCGCCATTTTTCGTGCGATTTTGTAAAGCGGTAGTAAGATTACCGCCCAAAAATGTGCCTTTATAAATTTTATCGTACATATCGCAAACCACTACATCACGCTCATATAGGTGGTCTATTACCCACTGATTATAGTTGCCCTGCAGACCGTCCTCCGCACCGCGAGCAAACTGTACGTAATGCAGATCGGGACGGGTAGGACAGTATGTACATGTAACCGCTCTACCCACAAGCTTTCTTTCGTCGTTATGTAAGGCAAACATCGGGTTTTCACCGCCACCTACAAACTGATGCTCATAACCGAGAACAAAAATTGGCTTCCAAACTTCCTCTAAAGTCATACAATAAAGTGCATCTAAATATTTATCCTCTACCTTTGGTCTGCCGTCAGGAAGTCTTTCCCCTTTCCAAAGAGGTGTTAACTGTATAATTTTTTCTCTATCATTAAAATTCATAAAACTTATCTCCTTTTTTGTTCAAACAACCATTGCCACAACTCATCGTTACTAAATGTATTATCCCACGAATTATGACTATCATGAGAAAAAATTGTTAGTTTTGCATTTCCACCATTGCTGTTAATTGCGGAAACCATTTCAACGCTTTCTTCAGCAAATACAACATTATCTAAGGCACCGTGAAAAGCCCATATTGGCAAATATTTGAGTCGAGCAGCATTCCAATACATTCCACCACCGCAAACTGGTACCGCAGCAGCAAACCAATCAGGATGAGATATACACATTTGCCATGTAGCGTAGGCTCCCATACTTACACCCGTAATATACACTCTGCTTTCATCAACGTTTTCTCTGATTTTATAATCTTCTATAAATTCCGCTAAAACAGAAAACAAATCGAACCATGTATCGCTATGACATTGTGGTGCAATGATTATCGCATCAATATTTCTGCCATCATTTAACTCTTTTATAGGTCCTACATTAGCCATTTTTGAAAGAGTATCACCACGACTGCCAGCGCCATGTATGTAAATAAGCAATGGTTTTTTGCTTTTATCATCAAACGGATTATATTCCAAAAAATTTAAGTGTTCACCTAAATGCTTTTTAGAAATAAATTTCTTCTCGCAAAACATTACTACTAACTCCAAATTCTATCGTTTGAAAATTCCCTATTCCATTCATCTGTCGGCTCAAAATATCCGGGGATATTAGGATTGATGTGTTGTCTTAACACTTCTTCATTAAGGTCATCAAAACCAAGACCGGGTTTTTCAGGAACTTTTATGAATCCGTCTTTAAATATCGGGTTTTCAATTCCTGTTACCATATCTGCCCACCAAGGAACATCTACCGAGTGGAATTCAAGTGCTAAAACATTGTGCATTGCTGCAGCAGTGTGAACAGCCGCCAAACAAGCAACAGGACTTTCTGCCATATGTATTGCGGTTGCAACACCGTATTCATCGGCAATATCAGCTATTTTCTTAAGCTCCAAAGCACCGCCGCAAGTTAAAATATCAGGGTGAATTACCGATACACCACCTGCTTTAATAAGAGTTTCAAATCCCTCTTTAAGATAAATATCCTCACCTGTGCAAACAGGAATTGTAGTAGAATTTTTAAGTCTTACATACTGGTCGGTATACATCCAAGGCACCATATCCTCAATCCAAGCAAGATTGTAGGGTTCCATTCTGCGAGCAAATCGGATACAATCCTCAACACATATATGACCGAAATGGTCGATTGCTAAAGGCACTTCGTAGCCGATAACTTCTCTTACCTCTTTAACATAGTTTTCAAGGAAATCAAGACCCTTTTCGGTTAAGTGTATGCCGGTATGAGGGTGTGCAGTTGTTACAATAGAATAGCTCTTTTGATGCTTTACCATATCTGCGGTAACACTGCCGCCCTGAACATTAAGAATATGACTTGCATATTTCTTCATATCATCAATAAAGCCTAAGGGTGCATTAAGTGTTCCGGGTTCATCCAGCAAAAGACCAATACCCAAATCCATTTTAAGGAATGTAAAGCCCATATCCATTCTCTTCTTTAAGGCAAGTCCCATATCGTGACCTGTATGCTTACCGTCAACATCAGTATCACAATAAACCCGTATTTCATCACGGAACTTACCGCCTAACAACTGATATAAAGGCACTCCGTAAGCCTTGCCTGCTAAATCCCAAAGTGCAATTTCAATACCGCTTACACCACCGCCTTGACGTGAAGGTCCGCCAAACTGCTTAATCTTGCGAAAAATTTTATCTACATTACAAGGGTTTTCACCTAAAATACGACTTTTAAGCATAAGCGCATAAGTCTTTGAAGATGCATCACGAACTTCACCGAAACCGCTTATGCCTTGGTTAGTGTCAATTCGCAGAATTGTGCATCTTTTAGGCGCACCGTCGATATCGACAAAACGCATATCTGTGATTTTTAAATCTGTTGGGTTAGAACAAAAATTCATTTTTTATCACCTCAAAAATTACTATAATTCAATTATATATAAATTTCGATATAAATCAAGTCGTTTTTCGCTATAAAACACTTGACTTTCGCTACAATAAGTGTTATAATTCATTTGAGGTGATACAATGCTTCCCGAAAATCTTGCAATATCAGTTACCGATGTTTTAAACTATCATCAAAAACGCGAAAAAGTTTTTGTATCGGCACGCACCTATTCTGCCATAACATTAAGATTAAAAACTCCGGGCAAATATACATGCAAAAATAAAACCATCTCCTTTGAGCCCGGAAGTATTTGCATCATTCCCGCAGGCGTTGCTTATGAGCGAAACAATTTGGAAGAGGATATCCTTGTTATTCATTTTCACATGTTCAATTACGTAATGGAAGAAATTCAGGTATATAAAGTGCCTGACGCTGAAAAATACAAGGTATTGTTTACAAAAGCATTAACCATTAAATATGAAAATGATGTCGGTTCAACCTACCGCATCACATCGGTTGTATATGAAATTTTATCCGAGCTTACTCGCGATGTTGGTTTTACCGCCAATTTAAAAGATAACAGAATTTTAGAATCCGCCGAATATATGCGCCAAAACTTTTGGAACTCTGAACTTTCAATAGAGAATTTGGCGATGCAGGCGTGTGTTTCACCTGCTTACTATCGCCGGGAATTCAATCGGGTATATGGCACATCTCCCAAAGACTATCTTGAAACGCTACGCATACAGTACGCAAAATCACTTTTAGAAACAGGTTACTTTTCTCAAAAAGAAATTAGCTGCCGCTGCGGTTATACAGATGTAGGCTATTTCAGAACAGTATTTAAAAGAAAGCTAGGAAAATGCATCAGGGAATATCTTGCGGATCCGACAAGACATTCCTATTAATCTATAAGTAAAATCGAGGTGAATTCACCTCGATTTTACTATGTAAATATTTGTTTTGTGCAAATTAAGACCAATCATAAACTGCTAAAACTCCAGTGTTTATGTGTTTCGACAACTTTTGTCCTAATATAACACATTCCTCGATGCGACGTACAATACCTGTTGCTTTCATATATAAATCAATCTCCTTGTTCTGGTAATAGTGATACTATTATGTGTAAAACAAGGAGATTTATACTTATGTTTACTTGAAGATTTCTCTAAGTAATTTCATTTTTGGGGGATCGGGAATTTTGAATGTGCGTTGAGATTTTCCAAGTGCTTGATTTTTACTCTCGCCCATTGGGTGATAGGGTAGCAATTCTATCTTTTCAGGTGAACCACTCATATCCAAAAAAGCTTTTATTTTTTGCATTTCTTCTATCGTATCATTAACCGAAGGAATAATCGGAATGCGAATCCATATGGTGATTCCGGTTTTAAATAACATTTTCAAGTTGTTTAAAATCTGTTCATTCCCTACACCCGTGTATTGTTTATGCTTTGCGGAATCAATGGTTTTAATGTCATAAAGAAAAATATCCGTATACGGCAGAATTTTTTGAAAATTCTCAAACGGCACGTGGCCCGCGGTGTCAATAGCAGTATGTATAGCCTTTTCTTTGCACATTTTAAGCACTTCTGCCAATGGTTCAATTTGCATCATACATTCGCCGCCCGAAAAGGTGACACCACCGTTTTCACCGTAAAAAGCAATGTCTCTTTGAATTTGGTCGTATAATTCTTGTGCTGTGTACTCATATCCTGCAACCTCTCTTGCACCTGTTGGACAGTTTTTGGCACACTCGCCGCAGACAATACAAGTTTTGTTATCACAAACTCCGCAAATTCCGCACCCAATACACTTTTCTTTATAAAACAAAAGTTCTTTTTGACGGCATTGCGTTTCGGGATTGTGACACCACTCGCAGCGAAGCGGACAGCCTTTGAAAAACACCGTTGTTCTGATTCCGGGACCGTCGTGTATACAAAAGCGTTGTATATCGCTGATAAGCATCATAATTCACTTCCTGTCTGCGCGATAATCATATCCTGCCATTCCCGATTCAATGTGACAAAACGAGCATTCCAACCGGACACACGCACTGATAAATTTTGGTATTCTTCCGGATGCTCTTGTGCTTTTTTCAGTAGCTCTGTATCGGCAATATCCAACTGCATAAAATGCCCACCAAGTGTAACAAAACCCTTAATCAAAGAACTTATAGCCTCAACGCCGTTTTCACCGTTGACAGAGGACGGCAACAATTTGATATCGAGTGCTGCGCCCGATACGGTTTGTTTTAGATCAACCTTACAATATGATTTGATAATAGCTGTTGCCCCTTCTTTATCGGTGCCGGGAGTTGGCGAGAAGTTTCCTGCTAACACGTTGTGTGCTTTCTTGCCGTAGGCGGTTGCCATTCGCAGACGGGACCATTCTAATTGTCGCCCAAACGTACTGACACCTGCGGGGGTTTTATATCCGCTTTCTAAATTGTCGCAGATATCAGCGAATTCACTTATGATATTTTTAGCAATGCTATCCACTTCGTCATTATCGTTTCCAAAATAAGGATACTTATTAAGAGCATATTGTCGAAGTGCTTCGTTATCTTCCCAATTGGTTTTTAACAACTGCATAAGTTCTTCAAACGTTACTTTTTGTTCATCGAATACCAACTTTTTAATTGCATAAAGATTGTTAACTACATCCGGCAAGCCGCCGATATGGGGAGAAACAACATTATAAATCGGTCCGCCTTCAAGGTATGAGAGACCATTTTCAACGCAACCCTGCTCAAAAAGAGAAACTACCGTGCACGGAGTTGACGGTTTCCATTTCCAATCCTTTTTCGGCACTGCGGTATATATAAAACATTTCTTATTTCTTGAAACAACAATGTCTGTAACCTTGCTTTTTAAATCATTAACAAAGACTTTGTACAATGAATCAAAATCTGAAAAATTAACCTTTCCGCTATAATTATCAAGCGTGTTTTGCTGCAAAATTTGCAAGGCATCAAACGGGATATATGTAAAAAATGTTTTGCCAGGTATTTGAATTTCCCAGCATCCGTCATTGGCAAATTTTCTCGCCTCGCTAAGTTCGTATCCGTAATCAACAAGCGATTCTATAATCAAATCTTCGTTATATACGGCAATAACACCGCCACCGTATCGTATAACCTCTGAAATGCGATTTAACAGTTTGACGTCTGTGTTTTTGTTGATACGTACAGTTGTGGGGAAATCGCTTATTCCAAATTCTTCCAATATATCTAACACGAGGTATGTAACTGTATTGTTGACACCGTTACCGTTTTCATCAACGCCACCGAGTAGGATATTCTGATAGTGCTGAGCATCACCGGAACCATAGTTGCCGCCTTTTACCCATTCGCAACCCTTAATAAAAAGGTGTGCCAATATTTCTCGTGCCTCATCAACGGTCAAATCACCGTTTGTTAAATCATTTTCAAGATAGTCGCCCAAAAGCCAGTCAATTCTGCCAATTCCCGTCCAATTTCCGCAAAGGCGAACAAACGCAAAAGTGAACCAAATGCTTTGTACTGCTTCATAAAAATTTCTTGCCGGTTCAAATGGTACACGTTGCAGATTCTCATAGTTTGCACGATACCCAGGCTTGTTTTGCAATGCGTTCAAATATCGCCCGTGCCATATTCGCATACAATCAAGGCAATGCAAACAACTCCGTATAAAAGGTTCTTTGTCTGTTCCTATGTGGTTTTTTAGGCTTTCTTCAGCTTGCTTTTGAATGTGATTAATGCCTTTTTTGATTACTGTTTCAAAATCAATTGTCAAATGACTTATGGATCCGAAAATCCCTTGTTCGCGATGAAATGTAGCAGGGATTTGGTGGGTCATAGCAAGTCCCAAAGTTGCCGCACCACTGATTCTTTCTCCGTCACATATCCGAATAGGTGCAGTTTTTACAATACACTCTATGGCCGCATCGTATTTTTGAAGTGGGGATAAATTCTCAAACCCCTCATAATCGTCCATTGAAACAGCGGGCGTACTCCAGGTTTCAAGGCCGTATTTATGATTTAAAGAATCAAAAGCAAATTTTCTTGTTTCTTCACTCATTCTTATCGGTCTTTTTCCATTAACTGCAAAAAAATCCATCATCTATCACCTCAACTAAATTATAACAAATAAAACTATTATAAACAATTGACAATAATACTATTTTTTGGTATAATACTATTGAGGTGAGAATATGCATATTGGAAAAATCAATATAGAATATGCCCATAAAAGTGGTTTTTCTTCTACCACGTGTGACGGTTCTTGTCACTCAAAGGTGCTGCCATATTTATCAGTTGTGCAGGCAGTTGAAGGGTCGTATGACATTCAGCTTGACAACGGAGCGATGCACAATACAGGAAATGGCGGCTTTTTTATTGCCCCGTCAAACGTATACCAACGCATTGTACATAATACAGACCTCGCCAGTAAAAGTATGATCTGCCGTTGGGTTTTTATTAAAGTCAAAATCAACGATGTTTATGATTTTGATGAAAAATTCAGTTTTCCGACAATTTTGCCGGAAGAAGTCAAGGCAGAAATGAATTCGGTTTTTGACAGATTGTTTGATACAGATAATGCTTTTAACGAATCTATTTATTATTATCAAATAGTCAAACTTCTTTCTTTGGTTGCAGATGAAAAAGAACAGCCGTCATCCCCATATATAGAGCAAGCCTTACGTTATATAAAAGATAACTACAGAGAAAAAATATCGGTCGAGGATATTGCACACAAAACCCATCTTTCTACTTCACATTTGTTTGCAGTCTTTAAGAAACAAATGGGCGTTTCCCCGATTTGTTTCCTTAATAATTATCGGATGTCCATAGCAGCAGAGCTACTGCAAGGAACGACAAAGTCCATTAACCAAATAGCAGCAGAGGTAGGCGTCAGCGACTCAATATATTTTAATAAAATGTTCAAAAAGCACTATCAGATGTCACCAACAGAATACCGGAACTGTTATATGACAAAAGCGGAGTAAAATTATAACACGAGCCTCGATTCTACGAACTATTCCTGTTGCTTTCATATATAATTCTTCTTTGAATTCAAATCGTGATGGGTGGATAATGTCTTGACATTTTTACCAACGTATGATATACTTGAAAAAAGGGGAGAAAAGATGGAGATTCGAGAAATATTTTCTATTGTTGATGAACAGGTGGAAAAATTCACCGATTTTTTGTGTGATATTTGTTCCTTTGAAGCCCAAGCGACGGATAAAGCGGTCATCGACCGATTGATGGATTTTATTGAAAATTTTGCGGTTGCCCAAGGATTTGTCGTCGAGAGAACTCCAATGGATGCTTGCGGAGATTTTTTAACGATTGATATGAATCCCGGTTCGGAAAAGGGATGTCTGTTTTTGGGTCACACCGATACGGTTCACGAGCCCGGTTTGTTTGGTCCAAACCCGGTAACGTGTTTGGAAGATCGTATTATTGCTCCCGGGGTGATTGATTGCAAAGGGGGAATTGCCATCGCATTGTTGGCAATGAAAGCTTTGAAAGACAGTGGATATTCCAAACAGATTCGCTTGCTTTTAACTTCCGACGAAGAGGTTTCCAATCGTTTGGGCGGCCCTGCGGAAATGCGTTTTTTTGAGGATAAATCCAAGGGATTTCCCTATGCCATCAATTGTGAAACGACGGAAAGCGATGAGGTCGTTATCTCTCGGAAGGGAGTCTATCGGTGCCAGATGGAGATTCACGGAGTTTCCGGCCATTCCGGAATTCACTATTTTCAGTGCAGCAATCCGATTCAAGAGGCTGCCTATAAGATTGTTGCGCTCCAAGAAAAAAGTCAAGTGGGCGGTGTTACGTACAGTTGTAATATTGTAGAAGGCGGTTCTGCTTTTAACGTAATACCGGATACTTGTACGTTGTCGGTTGACGTTCGTGTTCCGCGACCCGAGGATATGGAGACTGCCGAAGAAACGGTGAAACAAATCGTAAATACAAGTTTTGTAAGAGGGACGGAGTCTTCGGTCGTGTTTGAATCAAGACGCCCCCCGATGGTGAAAAATGCGGAAACGTTGGCGTTGTTTGAAAAGTTGTTAAAGGTTTGTAAGGATTATGATTTGGGCAGTCTGACCCCTGTGGAATCTGGGGGCGGCTCGGATTCTTGTTATACCCAGGCGGCAGGTGTTCCGTCGATTTGCGGAATGGGTGGCGTGGGAAGATTTTGCCATACGAATAAAGAATACATTGAAGTTTCATCCATTCCCTTGCGTGCTAAGATACTCACGGCATTTTTGCAGAATGAAATGAAATAAAATGGAGTAAATTATGACCCAAAAACAAAAATTACAATTGTTTTCGCTTTTATCCACGTATCCGTTGCTATCTACGTTTGTAATGACGCTGATATGGCAGATTACACAGAATTATCTTCCGCCGTTTTTTGGTGTTTATTACTTTAAATGGGTTTTTCTCTATTCTGAGTATAATGAAGATTGGTTATCGGAAAATTATTTAGCCGCGACCCGATGGTTGTATTTTATTTATCTTAGTTCTTTTGTCATATTGACGATTTTGACTTTGCTTGTTCTGTTTCGACGCAATGGAAAAGCCGTGTGTATTTGGGCAATTTGCGGATTGTGGATTGCGGACAGTGTTTGGATCGTCTTGGATATAATAAATTCCGCAAACGGATGGCAGATGTACTTTCTTTTAGCAGAACACCTTATTTTTTTGATTTGGGCCGGAGTGTTTTCGGTATATTATCTTAAATTAAAACGAGAATTTCCGGAACTGTTCAAGAAAAGGAAAAGAAATCAATATCAATACCGAACACGATTTTAACGCTGAAACGCCGACAGAAAGTCTCTGCCGGCGTTTTTTATGTCAGAAAAATTGCTTCATAAATTTAGTAACGTAATTGTTTAATCCTTTGAAATCCATTGCCTCAATATAAAACTCTTCCAAATCGTCGTGGTATGCTTTTTCTTTTTTCAAAGAACACAGCGCTTGTTGGTAACAGAAATCAATTTGCTGTTCGGCAACGCGGCATACTTTTTTAATATCATTATTGATATCTAAAAAGCGTTCCAGATGAATTCTATATGCATTTTGCGCTTCAAATGTGAAGGTTTTGTTTGCAGTTACAAAAGCAATCCCGCATTCAGGGAAGACTAAATGCTGCAATTTATCCGGACATAATGGGTCGTAAAACAGATAGATTTCTTGGCCGCTGTCTTCGGCGCTTTTCATTAGTTCATCCAAAAAAACATCGGAAATGCGATAGGGGTCATCCAAAACGAAAACCCGTTCCGCTAAGGTATAAACAGTGTCCCGGGCAATTACGTATCCCTGGGGACTGATAGAATTCAAAAATCGAGGTCGCAAAAGGGTGAAACCGTTTCTTCTGGGGATGAGTCGCCTGCTCATATCCCGCGCAAATTTACAAAGCTTTTCTTTTTGTGCGTTATTTAGTGCCGTAGCGCGGATATCATCTGCCGTTTTTTCTGCGGCCGCAAGATAACGGTATGCTCGGGCGAAGCATCCTTTGATGTGATGAGTCAATTGTTGAATTTCCGGGAATGATTTTTCTAACGTATCCCGATTCCAAAATTGTCCTGTGTAGAAAATTTCATCGTGTGCGCCCGGAAATCGTGGTTCGAGTAGGTGGGGTGCAGTTCCATCGACGACGCACAAAGATTTTTCCGGAATTCGGATTGCATCCAGGGAGTCTGCATCGGAAGAGCAATAGCAATATTCTACAAAGAAGTTTTCTTTCAATGCCTTGGCTGCAAATCTTTTCATAATACTGCTTTTTCCGCTTCCCGGCCCACCCTTAATGATGATAGTGCGGTTGTTTTCGGTAAACGAAGGATAAAGCGACGCAAATCCTTTTGCCGAGTTTGCTCCCAGAAAGGTTCTAATGGTCGTTCCGTTCAATGTGAGGTCCCTCCCGTTGCTCGTTTTCTGTCCATTATATGAAATTTCCTCTTTTTTTGGTAATCTGCGCAAAGATTCTTTACAAAAGTGAAAAAATGAGTTATAATGAATTTGGTGATATCCACTTTTTTAGAAAGGATAATTTAATAAGGTCAGATGAGACATAATGATTCTTTTAATCCTGCTTATCTTCGACTGTATCAACAGTTTCGAAAGGATATTGTTGGCGGTGTCTTTTCCTACGGTCAAAAAATTCCCTCAAAAAGAAAAACGGCGGAACGCTATAATGTAAGTGTAATTACGGTAGAGCACGCCTACGGTATTTTATGCGATGAAGGGTATTTGGAGTCACGGTGCAGAAGCGGGTATTACGTAACGTATCGTTTGCACGATACCGTTTCAACTTCTAATGCTTCTTCTGTGGAAAGAGTACCTTCGCTTGCAGCGGTTTCCGAAGATGCCATTCCTTATTCGACGCTTGCAAAAGTATATCGAAAAGTTCTGAATGAAGCAGGGGAGACTTTACTTTGTCGCAGTCCCAATACGGGATGCTATGAATTGCGAAAAGCGTTAGCTGATTATTTGTTGCGAAGCCGTTTCCTTCCCGTAACTCCGGAACAAATCATTATTGGTTCGGGGGCAGAGTATCTGTACGGCTTGGTGGTGCAAATGCTAGGCCGAACCCGCCGTTATGGCATTGAAAACCCGTCGTATGATAAAATTTTAACGGTTTATCGGTCGAACGGAGCCTCTTGTGACCGGCTTACAATGGGAAACGACGGGATTTTGTCTTCGGAACTCCAACGGACCGACGCTTCGGTTCTCCACGTGACCCCTTTCCGTAGTTTCCCCAGCGGTGTAACCGCTACTGCGTCTAAACGCCACGAATACGTTCGTTGGGCTGAAAAGCGGGACGGATATATTGTTGAAGATGATTACGATTCAGAATTTACCGCTTTGACCAAATCGGAAGATACGGTATTTTCCCTGGACCCACACAGAGTCATTTATATGAATACGTTTTCCAGGACGGTGGCTCCGTCGGTTCGTGTGGGATATATGGTTCTTCCCGACCGACTGCTACCTGTCTTTCAACAGGTCTTAGGCTCTTTTTCCTGTCCGGTTCCGGTTTTGGAACAGTATTTTTTGACCGAACTTTTGGATAGCGGTGAGTTCGAGCGGCATCTCAATCGGATTCGTCGGAAACGAAGAAAAGGAAAATGAGATTTTTTTGTAACATCTTTGTCGTTATCCTTCCATTTTTCAAGAAAACGTGGTATAATACAAGGTGATACAATTTCTTTTATAGGGAGAGGAGGCCGTTATGGACCGTTTTGAATTGGTGTCGGAATATCAACCTACGGGAGACCAGCCGAAAGCGATTGAACAATTGGTTCGCGGTCTTCAAAATGGCGAAAAACGACAGACACTGTTGGGGGTAACCGGGTCGGGGAAGACCTTTACGATGGCTAACATTATTGCTCAGATGAATCGTCCGACCTTAATTCTTGCCCATAATAAGACCCTTGCGGCTCAATTGTGTGCGGAATTTCGGGAGTTCTTTCCCAATAATGCCGTAGAATATTTTGTATCCTATTACGATTATTACCAGCCGGAAGCCTATATCGCTCATACGGATACTTATATTGAGAAAGATATGAGTATCAATGATGAGATTGACCGGTTGCGACATTCTGCAACCTCGGCGTTGTTTGAGCGGCGAGACGTAATTATCGTTGCCAGTGTTTCTTGCATTTACGCGTTAGGTGACCCGGAGTCCTATCGTTCCCAGATGACTTCGGTCCGTGTAGGGCAGCGGAAAGACCGAGACGTTTTTTTGCGGGAATTGGTCTCGATACATTATTCCCGGAACGATTTTGACATTGCCCGCGGAACCTTCCGTGTACACGGCGATATTGTGGAAATTTTCCCTGCGGATTCGGAAAAGACCTTTGTCCGTGTAGAGTTTTTTGACGATGAAATTGACCGAATTTCCGAGATTGACCCGATTACCGGAGAATTGATTTGCCGGTATGACTATTATGCGATTTTCCCCGCAGTACACTATTTAACTACGCCGGATAAAATGGATAAGGCGATTGAAGAAATTCTGCGGGAAACGGAAGAGCGTGCCGCTTGGTTTACCGCCCAAGGAAAATTAATTGAAGCCCAACGAATTACGGAACGGACGATGTATGACGTCGAGTTCTTGAAGCAAGTTGGGTATTGCAAAGGTGTGGAAAATTACTCTCGAATTTTGGAAGGACGAGCTCCCGGCTCAACCCCGCATACGTTACTGGACTATTTCCCCAAAGATTATTTGATGTTTGTGGACGAAAGCCACGTCACGTTGCCGCAAGTTCGCGGAATGGGCGGAGGAGACCGTTCTCGAAAAACCAGTTTGGTTGATTATGGATTTCGGTTGCCTTCTGCATTCGATAATCGACCTTTGAATTTTCAGGAATACGACGATCGGGTGAATCAGGTAGTCTACGTATCTGCAACTCCCGGTGAATTTGAAAAGACCAATTCGGCTCAAACTGTGGAGCAGATTATTCGTCCCACGGGTTTGTTAGATCCCGAAATCTCCGTTCGGCCTACCGAAGGACAGATTGACGACCTTTTGAGTGAAATCAACGTGCGCGTAGCGAAAAAAGAACGTGTGCTGGTGGTGACGGTAACCAAAAAATTAGCGGAATCTCTGGCGCAATATCTGGAAAAAATGGAAATTCGGGTTCGCTATTTACACCACGATATCGAGACGTTGGACCGCATACAGATCTTGCGGGATCTACGCAACGGGGATTTTGACGTTTTGGTTGGTATCAATCTTCTCCGAGAAGGCCTGGATCTACCGGAGGTGTCTTTGGTAGCAATTCTTGATGCGGATAAACAAGGATTTTTGCGGAATGAAACCTCTTTGATTCAGATTATCGGCCGGGCTGCGCGAAATGCGGAAGGCAAGGTCGTGATGTATGGGGATTCAGTTACTCCCGCAATGGAAGCTGCCATTCGAGAGACTGAGCGTCGCCGTTCGATTCAATCGGAATATAACCGTGTTCACGGAATTACTCCGAAGACAATCGTGAAAAAAGTGGATAACAATATGACTTTCTCTACCGTAGCAAAAGACGTTCAGAATCTGGAACAAGAGAAGATAGACCCGTCCAAGCTCTCCAAGGACGAACGTCGACGTATGTTGGAACGGTTGACCGATGAAATGAAGCAAGCGGCAAAAGTTCTGGACTTTGAATACGCCGCCAAATTGCGGGACGAGATTCGCAGAATCAAAGGAGCAAAAGAAAATGATTGATAAATTGGTGATTCGCGGTGCGCGGCAGAATAATCTGAAAAATATTGATTTAACTGTCCCCCGTGACCAGTTCGTGGTCTTTACCGGTCTTTCCGGTTCAGGAAAATCATCCTTGGCTTTTGATACCATCTATGCGGAAGGTCAGAGACGATACGTAGAGTCTCTTTCTTCTTATGCGCGGATGTTTTTAGGGCAGATGGAAAAACCGGACGTAGACAGCATTGACGGTCTTTCTCCCGCGATTTCCATTGACCAGAAGACCACCTCTAAAAATCCTCGCTCCACGGTGGGTACAACGACTGAGATTTACGATTATCTTCGTCTTTTGTATGCCCGCATTGGAATTCCCCATTGTCCGGTTTGCGGAATTGAGATAAAAAAACAACCCTTGGACCAAATCGTTGACCGTATTATGGAATATCCCGAGGGGACGCGAATTCAGGTTTTGGCACCGGTTATCCGGGGACGAAAGGGTGAATTTGCCAAGTTGTTTTCCGACTACCGGAAACACGGGTTCGTTCGTGCACGTGTCGACGGGGTTATCTGCGATCTAATGGATGAAATTCCCCTGGAAAAGAATAAAAAACATAATATTGAAATCGTCGTGGATCGCCTTTCGGTGCGTAGTGACGTTCGTCGCAGACTGACCGATTCCTGTGGGACTGCGTCCCGGATCAGCAAGGGACTTATCGTTATTTTTGATGGCGTAGAAGACCGTATGTTTTCTCAGCGGTATTCCTGCCCGGAACACGAAATCGGAATCGAAGAATTGACGCCCCGGATGTTTTCCTTTAACAATCCGATGGGAGCCTGTAAAACTTGTAGCGGTATCGGATATTTGATGCGCATTGACCCGGACCGGGTTTTCCCCGATCCCGAGAAAAATATTCTTGACGGCGGAATTGGTGTTATGGGTTTCGGGAGTGTTACCGGAAATCCCTATTTAATGAAGGCTGTCAATGCAATTTACAAAGCTCACGGAGATAAATTAAGCACCCCTATTCAGGATTTAAACCCCGAAACCCTTCACGATATGTTATACGGATGCGATGGATTTGAGGGGATTATTCCTACGGTGGAACGTCGGTATAAAGCCACGTCCAGTCCTTATGCAAAAGCAGAATACGAAGCATTGATGAGCAACAAGCCTTGCCCGGACTGTCACGGGGCACGGTTGAACGAGTTGTCTCTTGCCGTTACGGTAGGCGGTTTAAATATTGATGAGTTCTGTCGTCTTCCGGTGGGGGACGCGTTAAATTTTGTCAATAACTTAAAACTTTCGCAAAGAGAAGCCTCTATTGCGGATATGATACTGAAAGAAATTCGTTCCCGCCTTGGTTTTTTATCCAGTGTAGGGTTGGAATATCTGACCCTTGCCCGGGCGTCGGGAACCTTGTCCGGAGGCGAATCCCAACGGATTCGTCTTGCTACCCAAATCGGCTCTTCTTTGACCGGGGTATTGTATATTTTAGATGAACCGAGTATTGGGCTTCATCAGAGAGATAATTCGAAGTTGATTGAAACCTTAAAACGTCTGCGGGACCAAGGAAACACGTTAATTGTCGTAGAACACGACGAAGACACGATGCGGGCCGCCGATTGGCTGGTCGATATCGGGCCCGGACCGGGAATCCACGGAGGAGAAGTGGTTTATTCCGGTAAATATGAGGGGATTTTGGACTGCAAAGAGTCTATCACGGGCGAATACCTTTCGGGAAGAAAATCCATTGAAATCCCGAAAACGACCCGTCCGGTAGGCAGTCGTTATCTCACGGTCCGTAATGCTCGGCAAAATAATTTGAAGGGAATTGACGTGTCTATTCCTCTGTCTGCCTTTACTTGCGTTACCGGTGTCTCCGGATCGGGAAAATCCAGTCTTGTCAATGAAATTTTCTACAAAACTCTTGCTTCGACCTTGAATCGTGCTCACGAAACGCCGGGAGAATGCGATGGAGTTGACGGTTTGGAACAGGTTGACAAGGTCGTTAACATTGACCAAAGCCCTATTGGGCGTACTCCCCGGTCCAATCCCGCCACTTATACGGGGATGTTTACCGAAATTCGGGAATTGTTTGCTGCGACCCCGGATGCGAAGGCAAAGGGGTATACGGCAAGTCGCTTTTCTTTTAACGTAGACGGTGGGCGTTGTGAAGCGTGCTCCGGAGACGGCGTGACGAAGATTGAGATGCACTTTTTGCCGGACATTTACGTTCCCTGTGACGTTTGCGGCGGGAAACGGTATAATCGTGAGACCTTGGAAATCAAATTCAAAGGAAAAACGATTCACGACGTCCTGGAAATGACGGTGGAAGAGGGGTTGAAATTCTTTGAAAACTTCCCATCCCTCCGCCGTAAACTTCAAACGTTGTTTGACGTAGGACTTGGATATATTAAAATCGGCCAGTCTTCTACCACCCTTTCCGGAGGTGAAGCCCAGCGTGTGAAGTTGGCTACGGAATTGAGTAAACGTTCCACCGGGCGGACGGTATACGTTTTGGATGAACCTACCACAGGCCTTCACTCTGCGGACGTTCATCGGCTGATTGACGTATTGCAACGATTGACCGACAGTGGGAATACCGTAGTGGTTATTGAGCATAATCTGGACGTAATCAAGGTGTGCGATTACGTTATCGACCTTGGTCCGGAAGGCGGAGATAAGGGCGGTTTGATTGTTGCGCAAGGAACCCCGCGAGAAGTTGCAAAATGCCCACAATCCTATACGGGTCAATATTTGAAACCATTGTTGGAGAAATCGTATGAACGGTGAAATGACTCTGAAAGTGATTGCTTATATGCAAAGTCCGTTTCCCGGAAAGTTCGGAATCCCCCGGCAAAGTCGTCGGGTTCCTGAGATTCGTTCCAAAATTATCTTTACCCCGGAATATCGAAATCCGGATGCCCTTCGTGGATTGGAAGGATTTACCCACTTGTGGATTCTTTGGCAATTTTCCGAGGCAGTTAAAGATGGTTGGTCTCCTACGGTTCGCCCGCCCCGGCTGGGAGGAAATCAGCGAATGGGAGTGTTTGCTACCCGCTCTCCGTATCGGCCCAACTCTATCGGACTTTCCTGTGTAAAAATCGCGAATATCGTATTATCTTCTCCGGATGGGCCTTACGTTGAGGTTTTGGGAGCCGACTTGATGGATGGTACTCCCATTTATGACGTCAAACCGTATCTTCCGTCTGCGGATTGTGTCCCGGAGGCTTCCGGAGGATTTGCAGAGTCGATGAGCGAATACGCTCTTACAGTTTCTGATCCTGACAACATATTGGACAGTGTCAAAAAAGAAATTGCCGAGTTGATTTGCTCCGTTATTGCAGAAGACCCAAGACCGGGTTACCAATCTGCCCCCGACCGGGAATACATTTTTGAATGTGCCGGATTTCGAGTCGGATTTCGGGTGATGGAAAAAAATGCCGTTTTATGCCGTTGTGAAACAATCTAAAAAGCAAAAAAAATCCACCTGTCAAGGTGGATTTTTTGTTGCAGAATTATTTAATTTTAATCTGAGGTTCTGTCAAAAGGCCTTCGGGATAGAATCGATAGTTATAAATCCAACGGTCTTCCGTCTGCCGCCACATCCGGGGACTCTGATATTCATCCACGACCGTGTGGAGAGGAGCAAATCCGTTGGTGCGGGGAATATAGCAGGTAAGGTCAACGGTGTGTTTTCCTGCCGCGATAGGGATTTTAGCCGCGTAAGGAGGATAAGCAATCAATTCAGACGCCCCATCTACGGAAACTTTATTGACCGTAGCACGGAACCGGGGAAGACGGACGGTTAATTCCCCTCCGGCGGAATTCACCGGAATGTGGTAAGTAAATTCGCCGCTATAAAAGGGGAAACCTTGATAAACGATGTCATCAAAAGGTATCTTTTCCGGCAACGGAGAAAGAGTATTCATCCGACCTTCATTGTGAACTGCAAAATTGCCCAAAAGATACATCCATTCCGTATTGGTATTCGGGCCGATGGGAAGAATCACTTCGATGACGTTTTTACCTTTCGCCAACGCCGGCAACAATACTTTGCGAATGGATTTATCTACGTAATAACCGCAATCGGTGATGTGAATTTTCTTTCCATTCAAAAGAATCGTTGCTTTGTCGGCATCTTCCAATGCCAAATAAGGAACACGGCAACGGAAGGTGCAGTTTACCGTGTAGCGAAGACGGATGGTATGGGTTGCGGGAATCTTCTCCAAGACCCAAGGCTGAGCCACGTGTCCGCCCCTCTTTTCCAGACCTAATTCACTACGGATAATGTTGTCTGCCCGAAGAATTTCTTCCGCAGGACGGTACGGTTCATCATCTTTTGCAAATTCCGCTTGGTCAATCAAGCATACGTTGGGTTCGGAAAGAGTATAGCATACCATATTGGGGACGTCCACTGTTCCTGTTTCCCGAACGGCAGCTTCCGGTTCTTCCGCAGAAGCATAAACGTAGAAGTCTCCACCGAGATTGTCGGTAACGATCGTTTCGGAAGTATTGATTCCCAAGGGGAGAGGTTCTCCCACGGGAGTCAGGCGATACAACAAAGAGTCATAATCGTAGATTGTGGTAACAAGATAGGTTTTTCCGTTTTTGGCTTCCGCCTGAACGGGGGAAATTTTTCCGGTCATCGTGTCGAAAAGGGTAACGTTCCATTCTCCGGATAATGTAATCCGCAGCTGTTGAGGTGTGGAAATATCTTTGGAATAGGGTTCCACGCCGTGGGCGATAAAGACCCATTTCCCGTTTCCGTCCACCCGAATCTGATGCAGAAGGTTGTTGGTATTTTTTCCGTCGGCACCTTTAATGGATATTGCACGGATGTCTTCGAGAGCATTCAAAATCTGATTTTCGCTGAAAGTGATTTGTTCGGATAGATCAAAGAGTTTCCCTGGCCGTTCGGAGGGTACTGCATTTTCCAGAGAGGGTTTTTGTCCCAAGAAGATCAAGCGGCCGCCGGCATTTCGGAATGTTTCCAATCGTTCCAACGTCGTGGAACGAAGGGTTTCACATTCGGGAACAATGATAACATCATAGTTCATTTTTCCTACCGCCAAAGGTGCTCCGGGAGTGGGACATTCGGCGGGGAAGAGGGATTCCGAGATGAAATCAAAGTCCACAGAACCGAACAAGAGCCATTGTGTCAAGTTCTGGAAGTTGTTGTCCATTTGTTCCCGGATGGCAGAAGTCTGTTCTTCCGGTCCCCAATGGAGCCAATAACTTTCCACAGGGTGAATAACGCCTACTTTAACGTCCGGCGTTCCGCGGGTCATTGCAGATGCCACACGGGCAAAGTGGTCTTCAACGTAAGAATATTCTTTGTACCAGGGGGATTGATAATGAATCGACGCGGGATAGTCGCGTTTTGCTTCCCCCTTCATTGTGTACCAAGAAAGGTGGGGGACACGAATCGTAACTCCAAGTGCGGCTTGCCAGTCTCCGTGAAGCTTGTGACCGCGGAAATCGAAATCCCAGCCTGTTACACCGTAAAGCTCGCTCATCATTCCTTCGTATCCGTACTGATGTACAGCGGATTGGCATTGCTTTGCCGTGGTATATTCGAACCGTGCTTGCAACATATCGATACCGGGCAATTGGAAGGAACGGTACGACCGCATCGCCTCACCCAGTGCCGCAGTCTGTTTGAGCAACGTCGGTTCTTCCATCATATGACCGGTCAATTTCAAATTGTGTTCCTTACACCAATTTCCGCAATTGTCTGCAAATGCAACGGCAAAGCGTTCTGCCACGTGGTCGTGGTAATGATAGCGGACGGTAGAAATTTTTCCGTCGGCCAAATCCCAAATAAGCTCGGGGAAAGAATCAACCAAATCTTCTCCATAGGCTTCCCGGAAGGTATCGTTTAAATCATCAGTCCAAGGTAAGGTAACGTCAATCTTTTCTCTTGCAAACGTCAACATACTCTTGCGGGTAAACTGAGGTTCATCGGTAAAAATGGCGGGAACCGTTTCGTCAAATTCTTCCCCAACGGCATCTTTATAGAAGTTATACGTAACTTCAATGAACCGGTCCATTGCTTTTTTGTCCAGGGTATTGACGTAAGCTTGATTGTTGTACCAAGTGGAATTCGCGGCAATTTCGATATAAAGATAGCGAACTTCGAATTGCGCCTCTGAAACGTCTTTGATACGGCGATAAGATTTTAAATAGCCGTCATCGGTCAGTTCAATATCGTAAATTGCCAACAATTCACCGTCGCCCTGACGGACCGCTCGGGCCTGAGAACCGTTAAATTTGTTATTTTCGTTTCCTTGATAGGGGGTTGCAGTAAACAGTGCGTGGCGTTTGCGGAATTGTTTGTCCTTCGTGACAATCCCACCTGCTGCACCGGAAGGCCAACGGTCTTCGTCATAAAGCCAGGAAAGCATCTGCTCGTCCTTTGCTTTTTTAGTACAAGCCTGGACCAGTTCTTTAAATTCATCTCCCAAATACGTGTTTTCCAGGCCGGTACGCACGTGCATATGGAATCCGCCCAATCCCATTTCCTTAAAAATTTCAATTTGGCGGAGCAGTTCGTCTTTTTCCAACTTGCCGTTCCAAGCCCAGAAGGGAGTTCCACGGTATTCTGCGGTGGGGTTTTGGAACAATTCCGGGGACAGTTCCTTTGAATCGTTCTTTTTGTACAACATTGCTCGTTCCTCCTATTTTGAGCGATTTTATACAATTAAGTCCTTTTTATAGGACATACAATACGGTATAATAGGGGCATAAAAGAAAAAAGGAGTCTTGATTATGACCGTATTTACTATTGTATCTGCTATCGTTCTGTTCAGTATTCTTTGGGACAGTACCGAAGATTTTCGCCACAAGCTTTGGCAAGAGCTTGGCTTTTGACAGTATCCACGTTATTCGTACATTGGAAATTGTTTGCAAATTTCCGCAACGCCGGAAAGAATGGATTCCTTGCTGTTTTCAAAATCATAAACAGCAAGGGCAATAAAATCGGCAATTTTAAGCATCTCGTCTTTTCCAAATCCCCGGGTAGTTACGGCAGGGGTTCCGATGCGGACGCCGCTGGTTACAAAAGGCTTTTCGGGGTCAGCAGGGACGGCATTTTTGTTCAGAGTAATATGAACTTCATCCAGGCGATGTTCCAATTCTTTTCCGGTGACACCCGTTCCGCGCAGGTCAAGAAGCATCAGATGGTTATCCGTTCCTCCGGACACTAATTTTAATCCTTTTTCCAGAAGAGCTTTGGAGAGGGTTTGGGCATTGTCAACGATTCTTTGCTGATATTCTTTAAATTCCGGTTTGAGGGCTTCGCCGAAACAAACGGCTTTTGCAGCAATGATATGCATCAACGGACCCCCTTGATTTCCGGGGAAGATTGCTTTATCAATTGCTTTCGCCAAGGCTTCTTTGCACAAAATCAAGCCACCGCGAGGTCCCCGAAGGGTCTTATGGGTGGTTGTTGTAACAATGTCTGCATAAGGTACGGGATTCGGATGAAGACCGGCAGCCACAAGTCCGGCAATGTGGGCCATATCTACCATAAAGTAGGCCCCGACTTCCTTTGCGATTTCGGAAATTTTATCGAAGCGAATGGTTCTGGGATAGGCAGATGCACCGGCAACGATGAGTTTGGGCTTACATTCCTTCGCCGTTTCCAGCATTTTGTCGTAATCGATATAGCCGTCTTCATTAACGCCGTAGGCGACGAATTTGTAAAGTTTTCCCGATGCATTGACCGGGGATCCGTGGGTCAAGTGGCCTCCTTCTGCCAAGGACATCCCCATCACCGTATCACCGGGTTGAAGGATTGCGGCGTAGGCAGCCATATTCGCCTGTGCGCCGGAGTGGGGTTGTACGTTTGCGTGTTCTGCACCAAACAACTCTTTGGCCCGGTCTCTTGCAATATTTTCAACGATATCTACATACTGGCATCCGCCGTAATAACGGTGGTCGGGATATCCTTCTGCATATTTATTGGTTAAAACCGATCCCATTGCGGCCATTACGGCAGGCGAAACGTAGTTTTCTGAGGCAATCAGCTCAATGTTATCTCTCTGTCGACCTAATTCTAACTGCATCGCATCGGCAATTTCAGAATCGAAATTACGGACAAAATCAATGGTATCAAGATAATTCTCGTACATAATATTCTCCTTTATTTGTGATAAAGACGTTTATTTTGATATTGGGGTTCACAGGTGAGATTCATTCCCAACTTACGGAAGACGTCGCTGTCCACCGAGGAGAGAATGACCGTAGAATGAGCTTCACATCCTGCCAAATTGGGGAGCATTTTCATTGCTTTTGCCGCAGCTTCGTTCGTCGTTGCAGATACGGCAAGGGCGATCAACGTTTCGTCGGTATGCAATCTGGGATTGTGATTGCCCAGGTTTTTCACTTTTAATTCCTGAATCGGTTCAATGACCGCAGGGGAAATCACCTGTACTTCGTGAGGAATTCCGGCGAGGACTTTCAATGCGTTCAGGATACAGGCGGAGGAGGCTCCAAACAGGGGAGACGTTCTACCGGTAACAAGGGTGCCATCCTTTAATTCGATAGCCGTAGACGGTGCTCCCGTTGCTTCCGCTCGAAGTAGTGCTGCCCGAATACAGGCCCGATCCTCCGGAGAACATTCGGCTTGATTCATAATCAGCTCTTGTTTATAAACCTCATCGTCGTCAGCAATGCCGGTTCTCTTTCGACACAGGGTAGAGTAATATCTGCGAATGATTTCGTTTCGGGCGGCCTGTTTTACCGCGGCATCGTCATCAATGGCAAACCCTGCCATATTTACTCCCATATCCGTGGGAGAATAATAGGGAGATGCTCCCGAGATTTTTTCAAAGATGGCATTCAAAACCGGGAAAATTTCCACGTCGCGGTTGTAGTTTACCGCCGTTTTCCCGTAATGTTCCAGATGGAAAGGGTCAATCATATTGACGTCATTCAAATCGGCAGTCGCGGCTTCGTAAGCCAGATTGACCGGATGTTTTAAGGGAAGATTCCAAATGGGGAAGGTTTCGTATTTTGCGTAACCGGCGGAAATACCCCGCTTATTATCGTGATAAAGCTGGGAAAGGCAGGTGGCCATTTTGCCACTTCCGGGACCGGGAGCAGTAACGACGACGAGAGGACGGGAAGTTTCAATATATTCGTTTTTTCCATATCCGTCGTCGCTGACGATCAATTTGGTGTTTGAGGGGTAGCCGGGAATGGGATAATGACGGTATACCCGGATTCCCAGGTTTTCCAATCGATTTTGAAATGCGTTTGCCAAGGGCTGGGAGGCATATTGCGTAATGACAACGCTTCCGACAAAAAGGCCACATTCCGTAAAAGCATCGATTAGCCGAAGCACTTCCATATCGTAAGTAATTCCCAGGTCATTTCTCTTTTTGCTTTGCTCAATAGAAGAAGCACTGATTACAATGACAACTTCCGCCTGGTCTTTTAAGTGACGGAGCATACGGATTTTGGAGTCGGGTTGAAAGCCGGGGAGTACCCGGGCAGCGTGAAAATCGTCAAACAGTTTTCCCCCAACTTCAAGGTACAGCTTCCCGCCAAAGCTGGAAATTCGTTCTTTGATGTGTTGGGTTTGGAGTTTCAAGTATTCTTCGTTGTTAAAGCCAATCTTGTCCATTTCTGCTTTCCTTTGGGTTTAGCCCATTCCTTTGCAAAATAAAATACACTCTTATTATAACATAATAAGACGGTCTCTGCAAGAGTTCTTTTTCGACAAAAAACTGAACTATCTTTTAGGGAAAAAATTTGTAACGATAAGTTCGATTCTTTCCGCAAGAATCCCTTGACTTACCGTATGTTTTATGTTAAAATAAAAGGTACAACTTATAATGTCCGGAGAATGTTTAATGAAAAAAATGTTGCGATATCTGGCACCATATAAAAAAGAAACGATTCTTGCCCCGTTATTTAAACTTTTTGAGGCTATTTTAGAGTTGCTGGTTCCCTTGGTAATGGCCGCAATTATTGACACAGGGATTGCGAACAAAGATAAAAATTATATCGTGGGAATGTCCTGTGTTTTAGTCGGACTTGGTGTTATTGGGCTTCTTGCCGCGGTTACGGCACAGTACTTTTCTGCAAAATCTGCCGTTGGTTTTTCTGCCGGAGTTCGTAAATCATTATTTTCCCATTTACAGTCTCTGTCATACAAAGATATGGATACGCTTGGAACTTCAACGATGATTACCCGAATGACCGGGGATGTGAATCTGATGCAGACCGGGGTGAATATGACTCTCCGCTTGTTGCTTCGTTCACCCTTCGTTGTTTTGGGTGCAATGGTGATGGCCTTTGTTATCGATGGCGTATCTGCTTTGATTTTTGTTGCAGTCATCCCGTTGCTATACTTGGTGGTTTGGCTGATTATGAGAGTTACGCTGCCAAAGTATAAGATGCTGCAAAAAAAAGTAGATGGGGTTGTGTTGAAAACCCGGGAAAACCTTTCCGGTGTCAGAGTGATCCGTGCCTTTAATAAACAGACGGACGAGCAGATTGAATTCAACGAAATGAATAAAGAGTTAGCCGCCTTTCAGTGTAACGTTGGGCGGATATCCGCATTGATGAATCCTTTGACCTACGTAATCGTAAATCTTGGAATCGTTGTGCTTCTTTATGTTGGCGCAGTACGGGTAGACTTTGGAATTATTAGCCAGGGAATGGTCGTTGCCCTCATTAACTATATGTCCCAAATTTTGACAGAACTTGTAAAGTTTGCGAATCTGGTCGTCACTATTACGAAGGCGTTGGCCGGTGCGAAACGGGTCAGTGACGTGTTTGATATCGTGCCGTCACAAATTTCAGGGACGCGGACAGACGGAGATTCCAAAGCAGAAATCCTTCGTTTCGAAAAGGTTGGGATTCAATATTTTGCGGATGCTCAGCCGGCACTTTCCAATGTTACGTTTTCGGTTCAGTGCGGACAGACCGTAGGGATTTTAGGCGGGACCGGATCCGGGAAAACGTCTCTTATCAATTTGATTCCCCGTTTTTACGACGCTACGTCCGGTTCAGTTTATTACAAAGGCGTTCCTATTTCTGAATTTGACACCGAAAGTCTTCGGAAAAATATCGGAATCGTTCCCCAAAAAGCAGTTTTGTTCCGCGGAACAATTCGGGACAATTTAAAATGGGGGAAAGAAGATGCTTCCGATGAGGAACTCTGGCAGGCACTTCGCATCGCTCAGGCGGAGGATTTTGTTCGGGAAAAAGACGGTAAGCTGGATGCAATCGTGGAGCAAAACGGTCGGAACTTCTCCGGGGGTCAGCGTCAGCGATTGACTATTGCCCGAGCTTTGGTTCGTCAACCCGAAATTCTAATATTGGACGATTCTGCTTCTGCCTTGGATTATGCAACCGAAGCATCGTTGCGTAATGCTTTACAGAATATGCCCTTCCGCCCTACGACTTTTATCGTTTCTCAACGAGCCTCCTCGGTTCGTCACGCAGACCTCATTTTGGTTTTAGATGACGGAGAAGTCGTCGGAATGGGGACTCACAACGAATTGCTTTCGTCTTGCGAGGTTTATCAGGAAATTTACTATTCTCAGTTTGAACGGGAGGAAGTGCGATGAACCGTAAAAAGACGTTAAAAACCGTGTTTTCATACCTCCGCCCGTATTCCGGTTATATCGTTTTGTCATTGATTTTTTCCCTTGCTACCGTGGCGTTAACATTATATGTTCCCATCCTTACAGGGCAGGCCGTAGACGTAATTCTCGGAAAGGGAAACGTTGATTTTTCAAAAATTTTTCATATCATTTTCTTGATTGGAATTGCAGTAGCCGTAACTGCCGTTATGCAATGGTTGATGAGTATCTGCAATAACCGGATCACCTATGGAACGGTCCGGGATATTCGCAGAGATGCATTTTCCAAGATATTAGAATTGCCCCTGAATTATTTGGATAAACACCCCGTAGGCGACTTGGTCAGCCGTGTAATTGTGGACGTAGACACGTTTGCCGATGGGTTGTTGATGGGATTTTCGCAACTATTTACCGGACTTGCAACGATTCTCGGTACTCTTGGGATTATGCTTTTTTTGGATTACCGGATTGCAATTGTCGTGGTTTTGGTTACGCCTATCTCCTTGTTTGTTGCATCTTTTATTGCCAAAAGAACCTATTCAATGTTTCAAGTTCAATCCGCCACCCGAGGAGAGCAGACGACTTTGATTGATGAGATGGTGGGTCAACAAAAATTGGTACAGGCGTTTTCCTATGAATCCCGTGGAAAAGAGCGGTTTGAAGATGTGAACGAAAGACTTCGTTCCTGTTCTTTGAAGGCAATCTTTTATTCTTCACTGGTCAATCCCTCTACAAGGTTTGTGAACAGTCTGGTATACGCCTGTGTAGGGTTTGTGGGAGCATTAACCGTTATCTCCGGCGGTTTGACGGTTGGGCTGTTATCCAGTTTTTTAAGTTATGCCAACCAATACACGAAGCCTTTTAATGAAATTTCCGGTGTTGTGACGGAATTACAAAATGCATTGGCTTGTGCTGCACGTGTTTTTGATTTGTTGGAAGAAACTTCGGAATCCACTGCCGACGAAAATCAAAAACTCCCGGACACTGTCCGTGGGAACGTTCAATTGGACCGCGTTTGCTTTGCATATACTCCGGAACAAAAATTGATTGAAGATTTGTCCTTGACAGTAAAACCGGGGCAAAGAATTGCAATTGTCGGTCCCACCGGATGCGGAAAAACTACGGTTATCAACCTTTTAATGCGCTTTTATGACCCTGTTTCCGGTTCCATTCAGGTGGATGGCGTTGACGTTCGTCACGTTCCAAGAGATAATCTTAGGGAAAATTACGGGATGGTATTGCAGGAAACTTGGTTGAAATCCGGAACGATTTGGGAAAATATTGCAATGGGACGCCCCGATGCTATGGAGGATGAGATTATTGCCGCAGCAAAAGCATCACACGCTCACAGTTTCATTCAAAGACTCCCGGAAGGTTACGATACGAAAATCGGAGAAGACGGTGGTAGTTTATCCCAAGGGCAAAAGCAGTTACTTTGCATCACTCGGGTTATGTTGTGTCTTCCGCCGATGTTGATTTTGGATGAAGCAACGTCGTCCATTGATACTCGGACCGAGCATCGGATTCAGCGAGCTTTTGCAAAGATGATGAATGGACGCACGTCGTTTATTGTGGCACACCGGCTGTCCACAATTCGGGAAGCAGACCGCATTTTAGTTATGAAGGAAGGCTCCGTTGTAGAACAAGGAACCCACGAAGAATTGTTGGCTTTGAATGGTTTTTATGCGAAATTGTACCGCAGTCAATTTGCACAATGAGGTTGTAATCTAAATGGAACTGATTTATCTCCGTCACGGTCTGACCCCGTGGAATGTGGAACGTCGCCTTCAAGGACAAAGTGATGTTCCGTTGAATGAAGCTGGAATTAGTGATGCGAAAAGGGTAGGAAAAATTCTGCAAAAGTATACCTTTGATGCGATTTACTGCTCCCCCTTACTCCGTACGCGTCAAACGTTGGAATACGCTCTTCCCGGCGCTATTCCTATATTGGATGACCGATTGACGGAATGGTGCTTTGGACCCTTTGAAGGCGGACAGTTTCCGGAGGATTTCTTTCGCAATTGGTGGGTTCTGGGACGGGAACGGGTAGACGGAATGGAAATAATAGAGGATGTTATTGCCCGAGCAAAGGACTTCTATTCTGAGGTAAAAGAAAAGCATCCGGATGGAAGAATCTTAGTCGTATCCCACGGAGGTTTTTCCGGTGCTTTGTACGGTGCTATCTATGGTATAGAAAACGGCGAAAATCTCAGCAAACATTGTTTACCGAACACGACCCCGGTGTTGTTTAGAGAAGGGGAAGAGCCGATTGTTTTACAGGAGAATAACAGTGAAGAATAACATCAGTGCTTTTCGTTGTCCTATTTGTAGTGAACCGTTGGAAAAAATAGGGAAGACCTTGCACTGTTCCAAAGGACATTGTTATGATTATGCAAAAAGCGGCTACGTAAACCTTTTAATGTCCCAACAAGGAACCTTACACGGCGATGACCGAGCGATGGTTCGTTCCCGAACAGCCTTTCTTTCTGCCGGATATTACAAACCGTTAATGGAAACGATTTACGACGTTGCCGTTCCCTTTCTTTCGAAATCCGTAAATCTGTTTGATGCCGGATGCGGAGAAGGATGGTACACGCAAGAAATCCATCAAAAATTGGAAGAAGCCGGGCACGAGGTGCAGAGTGCCGGTGTAGACATTTCCAAAGACGCCTTAAATGCGGCTGCAAAGCGAAATTTCGGCGGGGAATTTGCTGTTGCAAGCTTGTATCATCTACCGCTCCCCGACCAATGGGCAGATGTTGTTGTGAATGTTTTTGCCCCGGACTGTGCAGAAGAATTTTTACGAATACTTAAACCCGGAGCAGTTTACGTGAAGGCAATTCCGTTGGAAGACCATCTTTTGGAGTTAAAAACTGCCGTTTATGATTCAGTTTATGAAAATGAAGTGGTTATTCCCATATATGACGGTTTTACACTCGTTTCCGATACAAAACTGCGTTATCCGTTGTGCCTAACCGATACACAGACGGTTAAAGACCTGTTTTCAATGACTCCATATGCCCGTAAAACGTCCCCCACAGACATTCAAAAATTAGATTCTGTGAAAGAATTAACTACCACGGCAGCTTTTTCCGTGTTGCTTTACAAAAAAACAGAAGAATAACAATTTGCATCGGAGAAAATTTCTCCGATGCAATCCCCTTGACAAATTCATTGAAATTTGATATAATACACAAAGATTCTTTTGAGGTGTAGCTCCCCTGGTAGAGCGCCTGGTTTGGGAGCGTGCCCAGCACGAATTGCCGAGATTTTACGGAAGTCCCGAAAAGCCTTTAACAGTGCGGACTTTCGGCACCTTATAAAAACGCAAAACGGCGTGGAATTTGCGTTTGACCACAGTTTGTCCCACTTCCACGCAGAAAGAGAAAAAATTGAATAGATATCCGGGTGTGGCGCAGCTGGGAGCGCGGGTGGTTTGGGAACAAGTGGTCGGTCCCGACACCTCCGAAGTTCGAGTGCTCGCAAACCCGCATAAACACTGGGTTTTTGGGACTTGACCGTTTTCAAAAATTACTGTAAAATTGATTTTGACCAACTATTTGACCACTTATAGAAAATATCGCTTTTTAAACAAAATATCATACCATCGGGGTGTGGCGCAGTTGGTAGCGCGCGACATTTGGGAGCTAAGTATATCGCAAGACCCCAATCCCCAAAAACCCGCATAAACACTGGACTTTTCGCACTTTATATTTCCTAAAAGTATCGTTTGACCACAATTTTGACCAGTTCTGTAAACCCTCTTATTTTGACCACAATTTCATACCTCGGGGTGTAGCGCAGTTGGTAGCGCGCTTGCTTTGGGAGCAAGATGCCGCAGGTTCGAATCCTGTCACTCCGACCAAAAATCGACCGATTTCGAGGCTAAAAACCTTAAAAATCGGTCGATTTTTCGTTACTGTGCACAAATTCTGATTTTTACCCCGATTTTGACCACAATTTTGACCAGTGCATTTTTTGGCAAAAATCCGCCTCAAAGCCGCCCAAAAGGAACAAGATGCCGCAGGTTCGAACTCGCACAAACCCGAGCACAAAAAGGCCTCAAAAAGCACATGTTCAAATAGAGGATCGAGTAAAATTTGCTTATTATTCACCCACAAAAAGCAATACCGGACGACTTGTCATAGCCATCCGGTATTTTTTAATCCTGTAGCATACTCAGATACTGATCCAATCTCGCATTCACATATCCCGCGAACAGCTTTTCCATAGGTGCAAGGTTGCCTTTAACGTAATAGGCATCAAAGGCATCGTAATAGGCCTTACGATCGGTGAACTTGATGTCGATAGGTGGATAACCCGCCTTCATCAGTTCCAGATTGACCAAGAGTCTACCGGTTCTACCGTTTCCGTCGATAAAGGGGTGGATCCCCTCAAACTCAATGTGGAACCGAGCCAGCTTGGTTACGATATGCTCTGTGCTCTCTGCATAGCGAATCATCAGTTGCTCCATACTGGGCTGTATCATATAAGGCTGCACCGGTTCGTGTTGGGCGCCCATAATACGAACGGGCACGCGGCGGTAAACACCACGATCCTCTCGCTGATCCGCTAACACAAGGAAATGGATTTGCTGTATGACGCGCTCCGACAAAGGCGCTTTCTCCTGCACAAGCTCACGCACAAAGTCAAAGGCTTCTTTGTGTCCTACCACCTCCATGTGCTCCTTCAGGGGCTTCTGATCAATAGTCAAACCACGCAGGACCATATCGGTCTCCCTAAGCGTTAGAGTGTTCCCTTCGATAGCATTGGAGTTGTAGGTATATTCAATGGCAAAATCTTCGTTTAGTCGTTTAACCTCACCTTCGGTCAGCGGACGGCGAGAATCCAATTCTTTTTTCTTTTGGTCAATGATCTCCAAAAGCGACGCGGATGTCTTATAACGTCCATCTGACGGCTTTGCGGCATTTTCGGGAATCTTCCACCCACGGCCTTGCTGAAACGCACCGGGGATCTTCCCCTCGCTACACAAAATTCTTACGCGGCGATCGGAGATACCCCACTTGGCAGCCGCCTCTTTTACAGTCATAAACACACAAATCAACTCCTTCCGTAACATATTATACCATATTATCGGAATAATATCAAGTGTATCGGAATAATATTTTGTGTGTTTCGGAATAATGTCGCAATTTAATTGTCTTATAGCCGCATTGACTATATATCTTCAACCGCTTCAAGCCCGTCCATTACTTCGACCATAATTCGTGTCGCAAGAACGAACCCCGAGACAAACGCTTCTCGCTCTGCAATGCTGCTCAACTCGCTCTGACAGTCTTTAAACTTTTCAAAGACTTCTTTCTGCTTTTCTGTAAGAGTAGAGGCAAGCTCCTCCTCGTTTCTGCAGATTAGCTTCACAAGCTTGTCCATCCGCGATCCGCGTTTGATAAACCTCTCGTTTGGATTGATGTTCCCGTAATATAAATTTTCAAGCGTCGTCATTTCTGCACCTCCGTCTCTATACATTTCGATCCTTCTTTCTCGATAATGAGAGAGCGGCTCCGCCTCGGGAATTCCCGATTCAGAACCGCTCTGTTTTGTTTTTTGCTATTAACTTGTTTCTGACCTGTCATATGTATGCCTCCTTTTCTTGGTAGCACACACAATATCATAGAAGGAGGGATAAGTCCAGAGAGAATATATTTTTTCATTTGGCATCTGAAGGAAGTGTGATCATATTTGTACACTTGTTTTCGCTAAAATAATTGGTACAACCATAAAACACATTACCATTTTTGGGATTCATTTTAACGATCATATATCCGTCAGAGCACTTAGGACATTTGAATATATCATGCTTATGCACTTTATCGTTGGTCATAAAATCACAGACCTCCGAATCATTTGTACATATCCAAAGATTCAGCCCGTAGTTTTTGTTGAACTCATATTTCAAAGGGAATCCGCAAATCGGGCATCGCAGATTGAAAAGGTCAACCACATGCATATTGATTCCCTCGTCGTGCGGTAAATTATAATCCTTAATGAGCTCTACAAGGAACCTGGAAGGCTTATGCTTAGGTGTTGCGATATAAACACGATTCTTTGTTCTTGTCATCGCAACGTAGAAAAGTCTTCTTTCTTCTGCGAATGGCATACTTCTGTCCTCGTGCATAACGAGCTTTATAATGGGATCATCCTCAATCTGGCACGGGAATCCAAACTTCCCTTCGAACATATTAATGAGAATTACATTGTCATATCCCAAGCCTTTGGAACTGTGCGCTGTCATGAATGTAATATCAGCATTTGGATACTTCTCAGACTTCACACGATTATTAGGAAGCTCCGTAAACGCGCCAGCCTTATAGAGCTTGTACATATCGTAATTATAGCGCCCTATCAGCAGAATAGAGTTCTTCTCACCATATTCGGCAATAATCTTTCCGATGATTTCCTCTACCTTTTCAGCCAACGCTTTCATCGGTTTCACACTATCATCGAATGCCTCAATTACAACAGGATTCTCCAGGTGTTTAGGAGAGATCAGTTGCTTTCTTATCTGTGCGGAATTCTTTTGTACAAAGCCACCTGCAATATCAATAAGCTCTTGTGAATTACGATAGGTATGCGTGATCTTAAGCTCTGTGCCTGCTCCCATCAATTCAAGGAATCTTGTAAAGAGCGTAATATCAGAACCAGAGAATGCATAAATCGACTGCCAGTCATCACCAACGGCAACAACCTTTGCTTTCGTAATTTCAGACAAACGCTTCGTCAAATTAAATCTCTGACGGGCAATATCCTGGAACTCATCGATAATGATATACTTGTACGGCATTTCAATATGCTGACGCTCGATTTCCTGGAGATAGAAATGCGCATCGTTAATCATATCTGCGAAGTCAATTTGATTACTCTGCTTCAAAACATTCTGATAGTGATGATACACTTCTTCCGCAATATCAAGGAACAACAATGTTCTGGGATTATCCGTCTTCTTTCTGAGGATCTCAAATCCCGCCTCGTCGTATCCGGTAGTCTTATACTGTTCAATAAAGTTCATCATAAACAGTATGAGCTTAATAATGTATTTATCCTTACCGGTTTCGACGATCTTTTTATATACTTCTTCAAGGTTAC
>JAZQKK010000032.1:0-17661 GCA_045542115.1 Eubacteriales bacterium | reverse complement strand
TTGCTTAATACCGTAGCTGTTGGCCGTAATGGTAACCTGTGCGTCGCCGCCGATGATAATATCGCCGCAAGCACGGGCTTCGTTGTTCGACCAGTTCTGAATACCGCCGCTACCGACGTTGATGTTCAGAACACCGCCCAGGACTTCGATATTTCCGCCGTTATCGGTGGAAACGTGGAAGCCGCCGTCGGGAGAGTTTACAACGGTAACGTTACCGTCGGTCATCTGAATGGACTGTCCGCGGAAGGCGTTGGTTCCGGTCGCCGTGGAGCGAGCCGTACCGCCTTCGATCTTCAACAGACCGCCGGAAGACTGGATAACGTTGTGTTCGTTGCTTGCTTCGACAAAAGTACCGCTGACGTATTTCGACATATCGAAATCGTTGGAGGGGTCGTTGTCGTTATCCGGCGTGAAGACAGCTTCGTCACCGGAAATGGTCAGACTCTGAGAACCGTTGATGGCACCCTGAGAAGACAGGTAACCGTCCAGGATAGAAACGTTCGTTGCAACAACCGCAGTGACGTTTCCGACGGGACCTTCCGCACGTACGATCGCGCCGTCAAGGACGAAATCGCCTTTTGCATAAATAACGTTGTTGGAACCCTTTGCAATCAGAGTACCGGCGCCGGTGATGGTCAGCGAACCCTGAGAGAGAATGGGTTGATTGACAGAAGCGTCACCGATATGTACGGTAACGTTGGCAGGAATGTTCAGAGTCAGGTCGCCGTTGGCTTCCATCTTCTTAACAACGCCTGCGGAAAGTGTATTTGCATCCAGAATCAACAAGTTCCCGGACGCAGACAGAGCCAATTCGGGAGTCGAGTCGCCGTTGCTGTCATACGTACGTTCCTTGTTCAGATCCAATTCAACAATCTTGCCGTCGGCAAGGGTCAGAAGAACGCGGGTCGCGTTGGGGTTGGAAACGCCTTCCTTCGTCCAGTTGGAAGTGGTCAACCAATGATTTGCATCGCTCCAAGCACAGTTCTTCATCCAGATGTTGGAGGCAACGTCAGTCGCGGTCAACCCGCTGCTAGAAGCAAAGGGATCGAGATGTTTCGCCTGCGTATAGTAAATATCAACCTTCGCGTCGGCCGTAATCTTGGCAATGGCAGGCGTAGATCCGGGAGCATAGCCCAGGAAGTATCCGGTGATACCGGTCACTTCACCGCCGGTCAGATTCAAGGCACAATCGGAATCATCCAAGCGGAACATAACGGCTTTGCCGTTTCCGCGGAAATCGATAGAACCGTTGGAAACGTTGATATCATATCCCTTTTGCGTCTTAATACCGGCAATGTAGTCATCCAAAGTGCCGGCATTCTGGGTCAGGTCGATGCTGACGTCCGTGCCTTTGAAGTTCAGGTCGCAGTTGTTGGACCAAATGCCGTAAACACGGGTAGACGCGTTGCCGACACCGGACTGCGTAATGTTCAGTTCGCCGCCTGCAAAGTCTGCCTTGGTAGCAGTATCCGCCTTCATCAAAAGCGCGACAGCCGTACCACTGCCGGCATTGGGAGCATCCAAAACGATGTTGACAATACCCTTGGTCTGTTCGTAAGAATTAGTAGCACAGACGACACCGTTCCAATTCGAAGTCACAACAGACTTAGCGGTCAATTCCCCGCCTTCGACCAGGATATTGTTAGCGTAAACGGCATAATCCTTACCGGCCGTGGCATTCGTCAGACCGCCGGAAATCGCCAGATTCGGAGCAAACAAAGCGTAGCTTCCGGGAACCGTGGCATTAACGTTCCCACCGGAAATCTTAATGGATCCGCCCGTAACGTTGTTCCGGATACCGGCAGCACTACCAGTGTTGTTGATGGTGATATCCGCTTTGTCAGAAATGACAATATTCCCCGTCGCACGGAAGCCGGACTTGGGGTCCATATGGATACCGCTGCCGCCGGAAACGGAAATGGCAATCTTACCGCCGGAAATGACCATATCTTCATTTCCTTCGTTGGTAAAGATACCGCCGGAGGGAGATCCGAGTACGGTTACGTTACCGCCGGAAATACGAACGTTATCCCCGCGGATCGCGTTGGAAGCGGTTGCAGTCGAACGAACGGTACCGCCCTTGATCTGCAAACCTTCCGTTTCAGCAGTACCGGTGGCATTGGTGTAACCACCCAAAACGTTGTGGTCACCGTAAGTGCTCACAAAGGTACCGCTGACATATTTATCCGCAGTGTAAACGCCCTGTTCGGAGAAGACCGCTTCGTCCCCTTCGATAACGAGGCCTTTACCTGCGATTTTACCACCGGAGAGATACCCGTTGGAAATTTTAACGTCGTTTTCACCGGCGATGATGGCACCCGTGGTGGGAGTCGTCAAAACACCGCCCTTAACGACAACCGAGCTGGAAGCGCCTTGACCTTTCAGCAACGCGCCGTTGCCGGTGGTCGTAATCGTACCGCCGGATACTTCAATCTTATTGGTACTTCTCAGCAGAACCATACCGGTGTTGTTGACAATCGTACCGCCGGCAACGTTGATCGCACCGCCGGTGTAGATCGCGTCTCCGGTAGCAGCAGCAATCGTAATCTTTACGTTGTCCTGAATGGTAATGTTTTTGCTGCTACCGGCGTGAATCAAACCGAATCCACCGGACAGGGTCACGTCCACGGCACCTGCAAAGGTGAGGTTGGAATCCTCAGCCCCCAGCAGATAACTCTGAGAACCGGTGACGGTAATCTTATCCACCGTAGCGGCATTGCCATCATCGGCCACGGTCATAGCACCGGTACCAAAGCTCCAAATCACCTGAGCGCCGGTGGCAGCGAACGTATTTTCGCCAACGACCTTCAAAGTAAAATCTTTATTCACGTTAGGCCGAATCTGACGACCGGAAACACCGTTGATGGTAACAACGCTGTTTTTCGCATCAAAAGATACCGTGCCGGTACCATTATTATCTTTAATGGTAGAGATCACGTCGTCGCCGGATGCATCAAACAGTCTGCGGACGGCGCCGTCATCGTCTATGTAGCGGATAACACTGCCGGTAACAGTAGCATTGTCAGCCGCCCGTTCAAAGGAGAGAGCAGAATTTGCAACGATAGCTTCGTTCTTCGAAACAGAAATCACGTCGGCGCCCACGTTGTACTTCCCGGCAACGGGGAACGTGTAGGTAGACATTCCGTCTGCGCCTTTATTTTCAACGTAAACAAGGGAGGTTTCGTCCGCAGTAACTTCCTTGGTGGTGATTGCGTTGGAAGAATAGACGCGAAGCGTAGAATCCTCCGTCAGTGCAATATTTTGGTTCGCATTGGTTTCCAAAACCGAACCTGTGCAAGTCGCAGGAAGAGTTACGCTTACGTTTGCACCGTCGCGAACGTTGAGGCAAGAAGAAGAATAAATACGTCCGACCAACGTGAGGATGACGTTCTCTCTTCCGAAGATGTCACCGGTGATGGTCAATTCACCGCCGCTCGTCGCCCCTTGAGTGAGGATTCTGTTATTTGCGGAATCCGAATTCGGCGTCTGTCCGCCGGCAGCAGAAGGACGGCCGAAGGCCAAAATCAAAGATTTTGCCACGCCGTTCCGATGAACAGAGATGCAGTCACCGCCCTTCGCCCCGGGGAAATTCACCCCGATATCACCCAAAATCACGATAGAACCGTGATTGCGGATAACATTATTGGTGTCGACATCATTGATAATCATACCGCCCTTAACGTTGGTATCGGTAACGTAATCCTTAACGTTAAGATTCGCATCGACCGGGGAGGAAATGATCAACGGCCGATCCACAGTGGGATTATCCACAGCACCCAAAGCATTGTGCATTCGGATCACGCCGTCGATGGAAACGTTATTCAAAACCAGCCACAGAGCACCGTTAGCGTTCAAATTCGGAATCTTCACGGTTTCTCCGTTACCGGACAGGGTCAGCACGCCGTCTTGGAACGCGTACGTAACGGTAGTGTCGGTGCCGTCGGCATTTTTCACGCCGAGGTCCGCCAGATTACCGGACCCGCTGATTTCAGCAGTGGCAGTGGTATTCACACGGAATCCCGTTGCCTTGTTTCCTGCTGAAGTTGCTTCCCAAAGTGCAGTTGCTTTTTGCTGTGCATAGGCAACTCCGCTCGCTGCAAACGTTGACAGCACAAAGGCGCCAACGGTTACGGAAAGAACTAACACGATGGAAAGAATCAGTGCAAGTTTCTTTTTCATAGTATCTCTCCTTATGAACTTAGGGATAATTTCCCCATACTATGCATTTATTTTATCATATACAAGGCCTAATTGCAATACCTTTTCTGAAAGTTCAAAAAGGCGTTTCATTTTTTTGCGGTTTTTGTTGCAATTGTAACGATTGAGGGAGATATTGGAAAGCAAAACGCCCCGGTCCAAAAAGACGGAACGGGGCATATTTAGTGTCAATTTTTCGGTTTTTCAATCAAAGAACGGAAGATATAGTAAAATGTGGTTTTCGTAAAAAAATCACGCCTTGCGTCGATATTCGGTGGGGGTCGTGTGATAATGTTTACGAAACATCCGATTAAAGGAGCGCAGATTATTAAAACCGCAGTCAAAAGCGATCTGCGTCACCGAACTGTCCCGGTCCCGCAACCGCACGCAGGCAAGATTCAAGCGATACATCGTAAGAAAATCCAAAAAAGAAGAACCGGTGACTTCTTTGATGGTATGGGCGAAATAATATTTGGAATATCCGCAATAATCTGCGATTTCGTCCAAAGAAACAGGCTCGGCGTAATGCTCGGAAATATAATCGTTGACCTGGCGCAACAATGACGTGCGACTGGCAATCCGCTGTTTTTCGTCTCCCGGAACGGAAGAATGTTTCAGACCCCGCAAAATGGCCAAGAAGATCTCATACCGGCATTTACGAAGTGCCATTTCCCGTCCCTCACAGTCCCCGTCGTATTCCCGAATCATCTGCAACACCGGTTCGGCCAGTTCCCCATATCCGCCATCCGCCGCGGAAACCCGGTTGGAATCCAGACGGAGCAGGGAAAAATCCACCTTTTCGCTCTGCTTGGGCAAAATCCGTAAAACGTCTACCGTGTTGGGGGTTACCGACGTCAGAGAATGAATTTCTTCCGGCATAAACACAAACATATCTCCCGGATGCAACAAATATTCCTGAGAATCGTTTCCGGCACGAATGGTACCGGAAATCACGTACCCCACCTCAATTTCTTCGTGAATGTGGGATACGTAATTCACGTCGGCACGGTGGAAAACCGCGTAGGGTACGTCGTCGGTAACGCGGCGGCGAAACTCTTCAAAATACATCTTTGCCATACGAACGCTCCTTTCCTGATAGTTACAGTATACCACATTTTTCTAAAAAAAGCAAGATGTGTCTTAAAAATCGGCAAGAAAAGTATATTTTTTCAGAAAAATATGTGATATAATAAAAGCATAAATCAGGGATTTTTCCCGGATTCAACATAAAATTTGCTTATATCGTTCGTCCGAGATATACTCCAATGGCGAAGCCCCGTATTTGTCCGAATACGGGGCTTTGTCTTTTCCAAGAAACAGCCGACACGGGAATTCGTGCCGGCATTTTGTTCTTTTATCGCTTTTCTTTGCTTCTTTCTTCGATCTTGGCTTTGCGGGTATTGACGGCGTGGAAGAATTCGGGATCAAATTTGAAGCGACGGTCGTAAGTCAGAAGACCGTTACATTCCTGTTCCACGTCGGTCAATTGGGTGTAGCAAAGGGCCATAATACGTTCGTTGTCCAGAAGAACGTCCGTAAGCCCCTTATAACGGGCCTTAAATTCCTCTTCGGAGGTTACGGAAACACCGTAGCCCCACGAATCGGAGGGCGCGTCCACGTCCCAACGGATTCCGCCGTATTCACTCATAAAGACGGGGGTTCCGTCGTAGAATTGACGGCCGGAGTGCCGCCGTTCAACCTGGTCCAAAACAATGCCTTTATCGATTTCGGCGTAGTAGGAAGCGAATTTCTCCACGTCCTGTTCGTAATCGTGCACGTCCCAAAGTCCGCAATGCGCCACGTGATAGTTCCCGCTGGTATCAATGCAAGGACGGGTGGGGTCGGCGTATTTGGTGGCCCGGTAGACCATATCGATCACGTCGTCACACTGCCGACGGCCGTTTTTCTCGTCCCAAGTCTCGTTGAAAGGACACCAGCCAATCAAGGAAGGGTGAGAGAAATCCCGTTCCACCGATTCCAACCATTCCCGCAGATAATGCTGAACGCTGCCGGCCTCAGAAATATCAATTCCCCAGGAAGGATATTCCCCCCAGACCAGATATCCCAACCGGTCGGCCCAATACAAATACCGGGGCTCGAAAACTTTCTGATGCATCCGGGCACCGTTGAAACCCAACTTCATCGACGCTTCAATGTCAAATTTCAGCGCGTCGTCGCTGGGAGCAGTGTAAATACCGTCAGGGAAAAACCCTTGGTCCAAAATAAAGCGACCAAAGAAAATCTTGCCGTTCAGGGTCATTCCCTTATCGGTCAATCCCACTTCCCGAAGACCGAAATAGCCGGTGAAGGAATCCACCGTCGCGCCGTCTTTTTTCAGGGTTACGGCGATATCGTACAACCGACCGTTTCCGATTTCCCAAAGATGCTTTTCTTTCAGAGGAAGGGTTACGGTAGCGGTACAACCGCTGACCACCGTAGAAGCACTGCCCATATCCGCACCTTCATACGACGCAAAAACGGTCAACGTTCCACCCATCGAGGCCCCGGTCATCTGGAATTGCAGCGTGACGGTGCCGTTGGAAACGTCGGGATAAACTCGATAGGTCTCTACCCGGGAAACGTCTACCGCCTCCATCCAGACACTCTGCCAAATGCCGGTAGTCCGGGTATAATAACAACCGTACGAATCCAGCTTACTGCTCTGCTTTCCCCCGGGCTGCTTCCGGGAACGAACGTCGTCGTCGGCAGAAAGAACCAAGACGTTCTCTCCGTCGGTCAGCGCGTCGGTAATATCAAAGGAAAACGGGGTATATCCCCCCATATGGGCTCCGATTTTTTTGCCGTTGACGTACAACGTGGCCAGATAATCCACCGCACCAAAGTGCAAAATCGCCCGTTTTCCGGCAAATTCTTCCGGAAGGGTAATTACTTTGCGATACCAAACACAGGACATAAAATCCTTATTTCCCACGCCGGAAAGTTCACTTTCGGGGCAATAAGGAACGGTAATTTCCCCGGACAGAGAAGGACGGTTCCAATACTCCTTCCACACGCCGACCCGGGCGTTGTCAATTTCAAATTCCCAGGTTCCGTTCAAGCAAAGCCAGGAGGAGCGGACCAGTTGGGGGCGGGGATATTCTTTTCTCAAATCAACCATAACGATTCTCCTATCGTTTTTATTTTACTTCGGGAGCTTTAACGGTGATGGTCGAAGCGTCAAAGGACGTGTATTTCAAATACCCTTCGGTGGTACAGGTACGGGTCTGTCCGTCCGACGTTACGCTCACGTCGGTGGTAAACACACTTTTCAAAAGGGTTCCCTCCATCGAGAACGTCAGCGTAACTGCAACCCCGTTCAACTTCGGGTCAAGACCTGCCACCGCACTCGCCGAAAGCGCCTTTTGAGAAATCTGCTGCAACGCGGCCTCGGTCAAAGTGAGATTCACGGCAAAGGTTCCGTCGGGGTTCCGGGTCAAGGTTTTGTCGGAAATATCCGACAGCGCGGCTTGACGGTAAACCAATCCCACGGACTCCAACTGACTGAGGGCAGAAGTAAGGTCGGTTTCGACCTGCTCCACCGCCCCGTCCCGCTGGGTGTACAGAGTTCCGTCCAAATAGGTCAAAATCACCGTCTGCACAGCTCCGATTCCCTGGGGAGATTCTTCCCATTGAACCAAAAAATCATCGCCGTTGACCATAAAATAGCCTATCGCGTTGTTGACCAGTTCGCCGTCGAGACGAGTGCTTTGCCGGTATTCTTTAAAGTAGGCCGGCGCGGAAAGGGCTTTTTCGTACTCGCCCAAGAACCGGGCCAGTAACGCGTCGTCGCTTTCTGCTTGCAACGGGCCGGGAATCTGGGGTTCTTTCGGGGCTTCCGGCGTAGGATTACAAGCCGTCATCCCCACCGTCATTCCAACCGTCAGCAACACCGCAACCAACACAAGCAACCAGTTCTTGACTTTCATAAACATCACCTTTCTCAGTATAGCAGACTTCCCCGGGGAAGTAAATGCAAAATCCGAACATAAAAGTGTAAAAAATGAACTTTTAAGACAAAAATAATTTTTTAATTGTTTCTATGAAATTACGCCTCGAAGGGGGATTTTTCCGCAGTTTTGTAAGATTCTGCTCCTTCGGGAGCGGAAATGGGCGGTTGTACCGGATCAACGGAGCGGATTAAAAATTGAAACCGTACCGTTCCTTCCGTTTCGATCCCGTCCGTGGTCATTTTACAGTCAAATCCCAAGGTCTGTCCCCGAAGGTCTCCTTCCGGCGAAAACCAAAGCGTCAGATAGATCTCCGAAAAGGAAGACAACGTCACCGGACTTTCCCACGCGGTGAGAAGCCCCGTCACGTCCGCATTGCCCAAGGCGTTGACCGGTCCGGAAAGGACCAACGTATACTCCCCGTTGTCACTGCGAAGAAGGTCCTTACGGACGAATCCATACTCGGAAACCGCTCCAAACGAAGGATATTTTCCGGAAAAATAGGAAACTACCTGTTCTTCCGTAGCCGGACATTGATAGGCTTCGCCGTCGCTGGCGTAAAAAACACCGCCGCTGAACGTGTAGACTGCCGTTTTGCTCTTATCTCCCGCAGAAGAAGTCACCGTCATCGTCCGGTCCACGCCGTTGCTCCGAAAACTTCCCTGCATCGAAGCAATCACAGAATCTCCCGACCGATATATCTGGGACATCTCTCCCGCAAAAGCCCGGGGCTCGGTATACGAAGCGTACCGGTCCAGCAACAGCGGAATCAGTTCCGCGTCGGTCATTGCCGATAAATCTTCCTTGGACACCTCCGGAATCTCTTCTCCCCCGCCGCAGGCCGTCAGCCCAAGACAAAGGACAACCGCCAGAAGTACGGCGAAAATGCGATACCATTTCATCATCAAACTACCCCCTTGGATTCCTTTTCCAACAATGTAATCAATTCAGCGATTGCCCCCTGTTTAAAGTGGCACAGCACCCGGTCGGCCTCGGCTAACACCTCCGGACAGGCGTTTTCCGGAGCAAAGGCCCGGTCTGCGGCCCGAAGAAGTTCTCGGTCGTTTTCAAAATCTCCGATGGCAATCGCCGTATGGATCCGGTCTGCCATAGCCTGTTTTAAACACCGAAGACAGTTTCCCTTTCCTCCCAACGGAGAAATAAACTCCACTCCGGTTTCCCAACTGCGACAGATATCGTACCGAGCCCCGAACCGTTCTCTACCCCGGTCCCGTAAGGAAATCGCCTCTTCTTCCCCGGCAAAAGCACAGACGATCTGCAACAATTCCCCGGTTTTATGGGAGAGAACCGTTTCCAGAACAGAACCTTCGATTCCGTCCAGATATTCGTCGGTAAAGCCGAGAGAAATCTTGGGAATTTTCTGAGCGTCGAGCCATTCCAACAGCATTTCCGAACCATCCAAAGGAAAGGTCCAAAGCGTCCGCCCCAAGGCCGGGTCGAAAATGCGGGCACCGTTTTCGGTAATCATCGGTCCGTTTACTTCAAGATGTAACCGTTCCAGATACCGAACCTCCCGTCCGGTGGCCAGGGTAAAAATTCCCCCTTCGGATTGAAAGTACTTGATGGCCTCCCGGTTTTCCGGGGGAATCTCCCGACGGTCAGCCAGCGTTCCGTCGATATCGGAACAGATTAAGATTCCGTCAAAGCGTCCCATTTATTGCTTGCTTTCCTTTCGCATCGTCAAGGAAATCCGCTTTTTGGCTACGTCCACCGACAAGACCCGGACTTCCACAACGTCCCCGACTTTTACCACGTCGGAAGGATGCTTGATATAGCGGTCTGCCAGTTGAGAAATATGGACAAGGCCGTCTTGATGGACGCCGATATCCACGAAAGCACCGAAGTCGATTACGTTGCGGACCGTTCCCTTCAAGACCATTCCTTCGGTCAGGTCCGACATATCCATCACGTCGCTTCGCAGCATCGGTGCAGGCAGATCGTCTCGAATATCCCGGCCGGGACGGGCCAATTCGGGGATCATATCGTTGAGCGTAGGCAACCCAACGCCGCAAGCCTCGGCGGCGGCTTTTTTCCCGTACGTTTCGGCCCGGGCGGTAATTTCACTGCGAACCACCTCGGGAGTGGCATCGGCCAGGTCCAAAATCTCCAACAATTTCTTGGCCGCCGGATAGGATTCCGGGTGAACGGCGGTATTATCCAAAGGTTCTTTTCCGTTGGGAATCCGCAAAAATCCGGCGCATTGCTCGAAGGCCTTTGCCCCTAATTTTTTCACCTTCAATAATTCTTTGCGGTGGGTAAATCCCCCCACCTCATCCCGGTAAGCCACGATATTCTTGGCAATTCCGGAATTGATGCCGGCAATATAGGATAACAGCGAGGGAGACGCCGTATTCAAGTCCACCCCGACACTGTTCACGCAATCTTCCACCACGCCGGTCAAGGTCTCATCCAACCGGGCGGGGGGCATATCGTGTTGATACTGTCCCACACCGATGGCCTTCGGGTCGATTTTTACCAATTCCGCCAAGGGGTCCTGCAACCGGCGGGCGATGGACACTGCAGAGCGGAGCGAAACGTCAAATTGAGGGAATTCTTCTGCCGCCAATTTGGAGGCGGAGTACACCGACGCGCCCGACTCGCTGACCACCATATAGGTCACCTTCCGGCTCGCTTTTTTGATGGTGTCCGCAACGAAAATTTCCGCTTCTTTCGACGCCGTACCGTTGCCGATGGAAATGCAGTCTACTTTGTATTTTTCAATCCATTGAAGCATTTTTTCCGCAGCCTCAGCGGTCTTATTCTGCGGCGGCGTGGGGTAGATGACCCCGGTATCCAACACCATTCCCGTAGGGTCGACCAAGGCAATCTTACAACCGGTCCGGTAGGCCGGGTCAACGGCCAAGACCACTTTTCCCTTGATGGGCGGTTGCATCAACAACTGCTTCAAATTCAGCCCAAACATCTTAATAGCCTGTTCCGAAGCGGATTCAAACAAATCGGAGCGAATCTCCCGTTCCACCGAGGGGAAAATCAGCCGGCTCCAAGCATCCTCACAGGCGGCACGGACAAAATCCGCAGCGTAACTGCCGGATTTTACAAAGGAAGATTCCATCAAATGGGAAACTTCTCCGCAAAGAATCTTCACCTTTAATTTTTCTTCTTTTTCCCCACGGTTGACCGCTAAAATCCGATGCGACGGGATTTTGCGAAGGGGTTCTTCGTAATCGTAATACAGCCGGTAGACCGTGTCTTCTTCTGTGGCGGCCTCGGACCGAATCAGCCCTTCCGCCATAATCTTGGCTTTCACCTCTTTGCGGAAGGTTGCATCGTCGGATACCGTTTCCGCAATAATATCCGATGCCCCCGCCAAAGCGTCTTCCGCCGTTTCCACGCCCTTTTCCGGGTCAATATATGCGGCGGCCTCGGCCAACAAGTCTCCGTTCTTCTCTTGCTCAAACAAGTGCAGCGCCAAAGGCTCCAAGCCCTTTTCCTTGGCGATGGTGGCCCGAGTACGGCGTTTGGGCTTGTAGGGACGGTACAAATCTTCCACTTCCGCCAAGGTAACGGCGGCGGAAATAGCAGCTTTCAATTCTTCCGTCAGCTTACCCTGTTCTTCGATGGAAGCACAGACCTCCTCCCGACGTTTTTGCAGATTGCGAAGATATTGCAACCGGTCGGCAAATTCCCGCAACACCTGGTCGTCACAGGACCCGGTCATCTCTTTGCGGTACCGGGCGATAAAGGGAATGGTGTTCCCGTCGTCGATGAGTTTTATGATGTTTCCCACCAAATCCTCGCGAATTTTGAACTCGGCAGATAAAATTTTGATTTCGTCCATTTTTCCGTTCCTTTCGGGCATTTTTTCACCAATATTATTATATCATAAATCCCGGATTCCGTCAAGCAATCTCAGAGAATTTACACAAAAAAAATCTCTGCCCGGCGACTGCCAAGCAGAGAGAAAGAGTTATAATACTTTGGACAAAAATTCTTTTGCCCGGTCGGTTTTAGGATTGGCGAAAAACTCGTCGGGAGCGGCCTGTTCCATAATGACCCCTTCATCCATAAACAGGATACGGGTGCCCACTTCCCGGGCAAAGCCCATTTCGTGGGTGACCACCACCATCGTCATTCCTTCGTCGGCCAGTTGTTTCATCAAGTCCAGAACTTCCCCGACCATTTCCGGGTCTAAGGCAGAGGTGGGCTCGTCGAAAAGAATCACTTCCGGATTCATCGCCAGGGCGCGGACAATGGCGATACGCTGTTTTTGTCCCCCGGACAACTGGGAGGGGTAGGCGTTTGCTTTGTCCGCAAGGCCTACGCGGGTCAACAGTTCCATTGCCTTGGCTTCCGCTTCGGCTTTGGTCTGCAATTTCAGTTTCACGGGTGCAATGGTAATATTCTGCAAAATCGTTTTATGGGGAAAGAGATTGAAATGCTGGAACACCATCCCCATTTTCTGCCGAATCTTATTGACGTTGCATCGAGGCGCGGTAATTTCCTGCCCATCGAAGAAGATCTGCCCTTCCGTGGGAGTCTCCAAAAGATTGAGGCAGCGCAAGAAGGTGGACTTTCCCGAGCCGGAAGGCCCGATAATAACGATTTTTTCGCCTTTTCGAATGGTTTCATCAATCCCCCGGAGTACTTTTATCTCTCCGTCTTTGCCAAAGGATTTGACCAGGTTTTTAACCTCTATCACTCTTCCGCAACCTCCTTTCCAGCAATTTGACCAATTCAGACAGTCCCAGCACCAACATCAAATAAATCAGCGCCACGGCCACCAAAGGCATAAAGTTACTGAACGTGATGCTTCGAATGATTTCCCCACCCCGGGTCAGATCTGCAACGCCGATATAAGAAGCGACGGAAGTTTCTTTCAACAGGGCGATAAATTCGTTGGCCAAGGCCGGCAACACCGACTTAAAGGCCTGGGGAACGACGATATGCCACATCGTCTGCGCATAGTTAAAGCCAAGGGAACGGCCGGCTTCCATCTGCCCCTCGTCCACGCCCATAATTCCGCCCCGGACGATTTCGGCAACGTACGCACCGGAATTAAAGCCGAAGCAAAGGATGGCGGCGTTGACCTTTTCCACGCCTAAGGGGAGCAGCATAACGAAATAGATAATCAGCAACTGAACCATTACCGGCGTTCCCCGGACCACGGTCAGATACAAATTGAAAATCCAGTTGAGAATCTTCATTTTACCGGTCTTATCGTGGGTACAGCGAACGATTGCCACAATAAACCCAATCACAAGACCTATCAAAAGAGCAAACAACGTGATGCGCAACGTGGTCAAAAGGCCGTTGAGCAGATACCGCCAATAACCGTTGCCGAAATTGCGGACAAATTCGTCGGCAAAATCGTTCCAGATGCGAATCAGGGGGTGGGACGTATCGGGTTTTTCCCGGTCTTCCACACTCAGGGCAATGCATTGCACCAAGCCGTTGCGAAGGTTGGTCTTGGTTTCAATGGAAACGGGCTTTCCGTCCACCGTGATGGATTTCAGCGCGAGAATTTCGTCTTTCGCCCGCAAGATCCCGCCGTAGACCGTATCCACGGTAGCATCGTCCAAAAAGACCTGATACGTGCCGTCAATGTCGTAAATGGCAATCTCCACCGTTCCGGTAACCGTCTGGGCTTTGGCCAGAAGTTCCGTCAAATCTCCGTCGATCTCCAAGCGGATTGCGGTGGCGGACATCTGCATTCCGTTGGAGGTAGTGGTATCCAATCCCAGCAGGGCGTCTGCGTTTTCGTTTACCACGGCGTATACGTCCAGCGTCTGATAATCACAGGTAAGACGGATATCCTTTTCCACCCCGTACTCCATCGAAGTCACGGTGACGGACGAGGCCTGTTGCAAGGCGTTCAGCGTCTTCGTGCCGGTCAGGACCGCGGACAGTTTTTGGTCCACGATACTTTGAGCTTCTTCCTTGGAGATCTCGCCGGCGGAAGCCTGTTGCAACGAAACGGCGACCGCAACGGCCACCGCAAGAATCAGCCCAAGGACGATCCCCAGGCCGATCCACAGTTTTTTCTTGTTTTTCAGCATATATATGTTCCTGTCCGAGACAAGCAAAGCAGGAATGCGAATCGCATTCCTGTTTTGCAGGTCTGTATTTACGTTTTAAAATCAGCCGTTAGCGGGAATATACTTTTCAATAATCTTCTGAACGGTACCGTCGGCAATCAGAGCATCGATGGCGCTGTTCAATTTATTGAGAAGTTCGGTGTTTTCTTTGCTGACCGCAATTGCATATTCTTCGTAAACGTATTCGGTTTCCAGAATCGCAAGACCCTTGCCGGCATTGGCAGCAACCAAAGCCTTGGCGGGTTCGTTATCGATAATAACGGCAGCCACGTCGCCGCCCACGAGAGCCATCACCGCTTCGTTGCCGTTGTTGTAACGGATGACGTTGCCGTTTTCGGTCTCGTCTTCGTTGGTACCGTAATCGCCGGTTGCGTAGATATCACCGGTGGTACCCAGCTGAACGCCGATCTTCTTGCCTGCCAAATCGTCGAGGGAAGCGACGGAGCCGCCTTCCTTCACGATAACGACTTGTTTACCGGTAGCGTAGGTGTTGGTGAAGTTAACGTCCTTTTTCCGGTCTTCGGTCACGGTCATACCGGCCATACCGAAGTCTGCACCGCCGGTGGAGACGGAAGTGATGATAGAATCAAACTTCATATCTTCAATTTTCAGTTCCATTCCCAACTTTGCGGCAATGGCAGCGGCGATCTCAGCGTCAATACCCACGACTTTACCGTTGGCATCGTAATATTCATAGGGAGGGAAGAACGCGTTGGTAGCCATTACAAGAACCTTATCTTCCGCATTTCCGGTAGTGTCGTTAGAGGCCACGTTGGAAGCGTCGGAGTTGGTGTTGGCACCTTTGTTTTCATCCTGGTCTGCGGGAGCGCAGGCAGTCAACAGGCACAGACCCATCAAAACCGCCAGCATCAGAGCAATAAACTTTTTCATATTTCGTTCCTTCTTTCATAAGGTTGGTTTTCAGAATGGTAAGAGTATACCACATTCCATACGGGTTGTCAAGGGGATTTTGCATAAATATTCTAAATTTAACACTTTTTTCACAAGAAGACGGACCAAATATACATTATTCGGTCCGCCTTTCGCGTTTATTCAATTTTTATTGGTAATCGGGAAGCCAGGCGCGCACCTTATAATAGGCATCGTCCGGAGCCTTCCGGCGGATGGTCTTACCGATTCCGTCTGCCTTAGGCACGTAAACGAAGACGATATTCGTGCACCAATCGTTCAATACTTTCGTTCTATCGCTGATAGAAGTAAAGAACAGTACGTTATCCTGGGCAAAATTCCCCGTTCCGGGGGCGTATCCGTGTTTCTTCCCCACCGAACCGCCGGGATACGAAGTGGTAAACTTCTCGGCCTGTTTATCAAACATCAAAATTCCCCCGCCGCAGGTAATAAACAGCGCGTCTTTATTTCCGTATACGGGACAAAGGTCGTGCCCACCGGATTTGGGAGCCTTGTAAGACATTCCGCCGATGGCAGTCATCCGGGGAATACCGTCTTCCTCCGCAACAAGATAAGCGGAGAGTTGGTCCATCCCGAACATCCACAAAACATCGTATTCCGGGTCCCACAAAACCCCGTGGGCGTTGGGGAATTCCACTTGTTGACTGCAACGGGGGTCCCCCTTGGCAATAGACTGGGCAGAATAAATGCGAACGTCATTGTCCGTGGAAGACGCCACGACCAGGTGTCCTTCCGGAAGAAGTTCCACAGAGTGAGGATTGGAACCGGTCTGGGTGGTCTTATACAAAACCTCTTTGGTCTCATAGGAAATAATGGCAGCCCCACCGTGCCAACAATAAATTACGACCAATTCCTGAAACTGTTCGCTCCAACGAAGTTTCAATCCCGCCACGGACCGACAAGTGGGGTCCTTGTATTGCCACACCACGGCGGAATCGTTTTCCCAATCTTCTTCCGCCAGGTCCGCCACGATGATCCGGCTGTTCCCCTGGTCGCAAAGCCCCACCAAGTGTTCCGACGCCTCTAAAATCTCTTGGGCAGACCGCTTGGTTTCTTTTTCTTCCGTAGACGGCGAGGCTGCCGTATCGGTCCCATCGGGGATTCCGGCAAAATCCGTTCCCTCGGCAACGGAACCGCCGCAAGCCGTTAAAGAAAACAAGAGCAGCATACTCAAAAACACAGAAAATACTCTCCTCATAACCGATCCCAATTACTGATAGCGTCCGTCGAAGGCGATGACTTTATAGAACGCCGCCTGTTCGGAGACACATTCTTGCAGATACAAGAAATTTTCGCTCTTCCAATACCCGTAATAAATGGTATCGGTACACCATTCCGCAAGGGACTCTTTTTCCCAGTCCCGTCCGGGGCCCTGATTGGGGAAACAGTAGAAGAAATTGCCGTTTTTATTGTTTCCAAAGCCCTTGACGTCGGCTTTGTTCAATTTCGCGTAAGCCTTGAATTTCGCTTCAAATTCACCGGTCTCTTTATCAAAACGATACACCTTTTCTCCGGTGGTACACCAGAGATACTGGCTGTCCATCATATCCGCAGACAGGTCGTGTCCATAAAGCGTGGGCAATTCTCCCCCTTCGCCGTTGACCTTTTTCAATACTTCTTTTCCGTTTTCTTTCACGACCATATAGGCCGCCAATTCCTCTTCTCCAATGGCCCACAGCAACTCGTATTCAGGATCCCACAGAACCCCGTGAACATCCTTCAATTGGTAGGTCTGATATTCCACTTTTGCACCGTTTTTCACGCAATCCGCCGCATAAAACAAGCGGAGCAGACTATCGGTCGTCGACGCCGTAACGATGTTTCCGCTGGGAAGAATTTCAATGGAGTGAGGATTGATTCCCGATTTCCCGGAGCCGCCTTCCCAAAGGATCTTCTTCGAAGGATATTCGATGATCTGAGGGCTTTGACTTCCATTGATGGAAACAACGACGTCCCCGTAAATCGTATCTTCCCGATACTTCATTCCGGCAGAACGGTGGTCTTTCAATTCCCAGACCTCAGCTTCGTCCAAGTTTCCGTCCTCGTCCAGCAGACTCATATCGTACACGACGAGACGTTCTTTATACTGGTCGCAAGCAAGTACCATATTTTCCACGTTTTCCAACGGTTTCCATTCGCTTCCTTCATCGGAACTGTCAGAAGAACTTTCCCCGCCCCCCGAGACCGAGTTGCTGTTCCCGGAATTGGTATCGGTGTCTGCGGGCGTCTCCCCACAGGCTACCAACCCAACGGCCAGAATCAGACAAAGAAGCAGCGCAAATACTTTTTTCATAACAACCCCTTCTTTCTTTTACCTTTCAAGCGAAACCCGAATGGCTTCGCTATGCTTTTCATCATTATAGCACAGTTTAGAGAGTAAGTCAAGAAAAGTTTCAAAAAAAGAGAAAAATAAAAAGAACCCCACGCTGTGAGGTTCTTTTCTTTGGCGGAGAGAGGGGGTTTCGACCTGTTCTGCGGAACAAGTCGGATCGTAGCCATGTCGTTCTGTG
>JAZQKK010000031.1:0-2638 GCA_045542115.1 Eubacteriales bacterium | reverse complement strand
AACAAAGAAAAAATAAGACCTTGCGGGAATTATCCCGAAAAGCCTTATCTTTGCCGATGTCTTTTTGCCACATCGTATCGCCTTCATGGTAACAGGACGCAGCGCCTCGCATTTTTTGGGGCGCTGCTTTTATTATCTCATGTCCGGCGCGCTCTTGATCCAGCCACACTCGGCGGCTATCCCTTCAATCACTTTAATATCTTCCGGCGCTTTCGATGTCACGACGTACACCTGCTTTCCAGCCCCGTCAAAGAGATAGCAAAGCGCCCGCTTATCCAGCATCACGCAATAATGCAAAAGTTCGGGATAGCGCCCGGAACTGAACGCCAATACCGTGCAATCTTCCAGACGCAGCCCCGGCTGGCGAGTATCTCCCGATACCGCTCCGCCCTTGACTTCTTAACGGATCTCGTCGCCATAATTCCTATTTACCAGAAGCGCCACAACCGCGGCGATAATTAATACTGAAAATTCCATGATAGTATAAATTAATAATTAATCCTTGAAACCATCTTACCGCCGATATACGTCTCCGTCCAATGATTGATATTAATTATTAAGCAACGTAAAACGTAATCTTGATGCCACGGCGCAACTTGCAACAAACTTTGTCATCCATGCAAGCGAAAGCCCTATCGAGCAACCTGTTTGTCAACTCAATGTCGCCAACCATGCGAACCAGACCAGCAACCCCGACCAGCGTGTTAACCTTCTCGCCATTATAAAGGCCGGAGACCTTGATCTTGTAATCCCGATTGATTTGCTTCGTAGTGTATTTGAGCGTTGCCATAACTGTTTTTATTACTGTTTCCCAAGAACCCGCTTGGTCGGTTTGGAACTGCCTTCCGATTACAAAGTTAGTTATTATTTTTATATTTCCAAAAAAAAGTCGTTTATTTTGCCGATTTTTTTCAAAAAAAGTTAATTTTTCATTTTCTGCCGTATAAAGCCGTTTTGTCCCGAAGGTGATAAGTTGCCCAACCCTGGCGGAGAAATGCCGTTAAAACGCCGGAAAATGGCGAAGCCGTGGCTCTGGATAAAAAAAACTCCCGGACTTCGCAGCCGGGGAGAAAAACAAGATTGAATAATTATGAGTACATAAAGTAAAATGTATATGCGATACAAAGATAATTATTTTTCGATAACGATATGCTCTATTCCCATAATCTCCGTGTGCGGGTTACGGCTCGCGACATCGAGCCGCCTGTCCCTTATCCGTTTGGTCTTCCAAAGGAATCCGAGGAAACGCCCCCGTTTGACTGTCTCGGCCACCAGCAAGGAATCACGGCAGATCAGCTCGCCCGTGAACTCATCCCCGGCCAGCATCCCATCGAAATCGTACCACGGGTCGCCACAATGCACGACCGCCGCCTTGACCTCCACGGAATCCCGTATAATGACCGTGTCCCGCACGACCGTATGCAAGTCAATAATTGTGTTTGTCTGCGTGCTCGCGACCGCCGCCAGATCCCGGTTTTTGGCCTTCAACGCCTTTATCAGTCTGGCATCTTCCGCCCTGTAACGCTCGAACTCCTTTACGGTCAACTCAAGCGATTCGACCCTCGCCCCCGAAAGCGAATCCAGAACCCGGTAACGCTCAATGTCTGACAACAACGCCGCCGTATTCCCGGCGTACCGGTCCCGGTCCCGGGTTATACTATCAATCCGGTTTCGGGCAATAATCATTGTTAGCGCAACGGCGATAGTGGAAACGGAAAGAATCAATAACAAATATTTTTTCATAACGTTAACGGATTACGCCGCCCAACCGGTCGGCCCATTTTTCAGTATAAAAAGCGTAATATGAACCGCGTTTGTGTTTCCTGTACCAACAGGCCCACAACAACGACGGGATGCCAATAACGAACAGGTACAAAGGGCCAAGAATCCGGGATTGTTTGACGTGGCCGTATTCGTGTGCGTACAATTCCGGGGATTCGACGAAATAATGCCGAACGATTACCGTTGCGCCAAGCGATATTCCGCCGCCGGGAAAATCCGGAACGACCCGGTACGTTACGCCGCCGCAATGATGGTCGTACAACAGGACGACGGCGACACGTCCCCGATACCAAAGACGCAAGGCAAACCCGACAACGTTTTGCGGGGCTTGCCATATCCATAACAGTATTTCAACAATCCGTTTCATTTCCTTTTCGCCGTGCAAATCGCCATTGGAAATTCCGCCCGGACGTCGAAACACGGACATTGTTTTATCCATTCGTTCGGCGTTATCTTTCCATCCTTGTTTTTATCCGGGCTTGCGTCCCGATGCCCGATAACCTCAACAATCGGGTATTCGTCAATCAACTTGTAAACAAGATTGGCCAACGACAACTTTTGTTCCGCCGTCCGGGTATCGGCCGGGTTCCCGTTCCGGTCAAGGCCGCCAACGTAACAAATCCCGATGGAATGTTTGTTGTACGCAACGCCGGACAATCCGGCCGTATTGCAATGCGCCCCGTTCCTGTTCAACGGGCGGCCAACCTCAACCGTCCCGTCCAGATCGATAACGTAATTATAGCCTATCATGGCGAACCCCCGCTCCTTGTGCCACTTGTCAATATCGGCTGCTCTCACGTCCTGCCCGGCTCTGGTAGCCGAACAATGGATAACAATAGCGTCAATGTCTTCCCGT
>JAZQKK010000030.1:0-94320 GCA_045542115.1 Eubacteriales bacterium | reverse complement strand
AAGGCTTCCCAAGCCAGCTTCTGATCTTCTGCCGTATCACCGTCAGGTCCAAAAAGGTACACGGGGTTACCGGCCTGCTTAAATTCCGGGGTCAGCACCTGATCCTTATCAATGGGAGCGATGGCAAAGGAAATCAGCGTGGGGGGAACGTCTTTGTCCAGGAAGGTGCCGGACATTGAGTCCTTTCCTCCGATGGCGGCGGCGTTCAGCTCCAACTGAGCATCCATAGCACCCAAAAGGGCTGCAAAGGGCTTGCCCCAACGGGAAGGTTCGGTGCGAAGTCTTTCAAAAAACTCTTGCAACGTGAGGTAAGTATCTTTGTAATCTGCGCCGGCGGCAACAATTTTCGCCACAGAATTATAAACTGCGGCACGCGCACCGGTATAAGGATCTACGGTCATCGTATCCGGGTCCAGTCCCCAAGCCATTACGCTGGCGGAATCGGTGGTCTGACCGGGAAGAACGGGGAGAAGGGCCGCCATCGCTTGCGCAGGGGTTCTCTGTGTCTTTCCACCGAACGGCATCAATACCGAGCCGGCGCCGATGGAACCGTCGAAGCGTTCCACCAAACCGCGGCGGCTTGCGGTCTTCAAGTCTGCCGCCATCTGGCGAAGGTCGGAATACAACGCGTTGGAAAAGACGGAAAGGTCTTTTTCAGTCACTTCGGCAACGGTATGTTTATCCGCACCGTTGGTATTCAAAAATTCACGGGAAAGGTCGGCAATGGTCTGCCCTTTCCAGGTCATTACCATCCGGGCCTCCTCGGTGACTACTGCAACCCGATAAGCTTCCAGGTTTTCGGCCTGGGCGTAGGCGATGAAGGTATCGGCGTCGTTGGCGTCAACTACGACGGCCATACGTTCTTGGGATTCGGAAATCGCCAATTCGGTTCCGTCAAGTCCGTCGTACTTTTTACGAACGGCATCCAGATCAATTCTAAGACCGTCGGCCAATTCTCCGATGGCAACCGAAACGCCGCCGGCACCAAAGTCGTTACAACGCTTAATCAGACGGGTGACGCGGGCATCCCGGAACAAACGCTGAATCTTCCGTTCTTCGGGCGCGTTCCCCTTCTGAACTTCCGAAGCCATCGTCGTAAGAGATTTCATATTGTGGCTCTTAGAAGAACCGGTGGCACCACCGATTCCGTCCCGACCGGTACGGCCACCCAAAAGGATAATGACGTCTCCTGCACAGGGACGTTCCCGGCGAACGTTATAGGCGGGAGCCGCGGCAACCACAGCACCGCATTCCAACCGCTTGGCTACGTATCCGTCGTGATAAACTTCCGCTACGTGACCGGTGGCAAGACCAATCTGATTCCCGTAAGAAGAGTAACCGGCAGCCGCCGTCTGACAAAGTTTCCGCTGGGGAAGTTTGCCGGGAATCGTATCTGCCAAGGAAGTTCTGGGGTCTCCGGCACCGGTGACACGCATTGCCTGATGAACGTAAGCACGTCCGGACAGAGGGTCACGGATACAACCGCCGATACAGGTGGCAGCGCCGCCGAAGGGTTCGATTTCGGTGGGGTGATTGTGCGTTTCGTTTTTAAACATCAAAAGCCAATCCTGGTCATCCCCATTGACCTTGGCGGTCACGTGGATGGAACAGGCGTTAATTTCTTCGCTTTCATCCAATTCGGGAAGAACGCCTCGCTTTTTCAGAGTTTTCACCGCAATGGTAGCAATATCCATCAGAGTCTGAGGACGTTTTGCCGCCTTCTCTTCCCCATACACTTCCACACGGGCAGCCAGATAGCGTTCGTAGGCCCGGGCCACGGCGGGGTCGTGAATGGTGACGTTATCAATGTGAGTGGAGAAGGTAGTGTGCCGGCAATGGTCCGACCAATACGTATCTACCACGCGGATTTCGGTGATGGTGGGGTCCCGGTGTTCTTCGGTCTTAAAGTAATTCTGCAAGAACTTCAAATCGTCCAAATCCATTGCCAGACCCAAACGGTCCAAAAGGTCGGCAAGACCGGCTTCGTCCAGATGGATAAATCCATCCACCGTAGCAACCGTAGAAGGAATGGAATATTCCACCGCCAAGGTTTCGGGCTTCTCCAAAGAAGCTTCCCGGCTTTCCACAGCGTTGATAACGTATTTTTTTACCGCAGAAACATCTTCTTCGGTGAGATTTCCGCCCAAAACGTAAACTTTGGCAGAGCGTACCGTGGGACGTTCTCCCTGGCTTTGCAACTGAATACATTGGGCGGCGGAATCGGCCCGTTGGTCAAACTGTCCGGGCAAAGGTTCTACGGCAAATACAATGCCACCCTTGGGGTCGACCGAATCGGTGACGACGTCCAACTGAGGTTCGGAAAAAACGGTGCGAACCGCTTTTTCAAAGAGACCGGCGTCGATATTTTCCACGTCGTAGCGGTTAATCACCCGTACGCTTTCCAAAGCGTTGATCCCTACCAGATTTTTCAGCTCAGAGCAAAGTCCGTTGGCTTCGTGGGCAAGCTCTGCTCGTTTTTCCACATAAACTCGAAATACCATATTCTTTTCTCCTTATTTTCCGGCTTTCAGTGCCCGGGCACCGATGTCTTTACGCCAGAACGCGTTTTCAAACGAAATACGATTGACGGCTTCGTAGGCTCCGTCCAAAGCCTCGGGCAGAGTGTCTCCCGTGGCGGTTACACCCAAGACCCGGCCGCCGGAGGTAAGAAGCTTTCCGTCCACCCGCTTGGCACCGGCCACGTAAACACGGTCCGCCAAATCTTCGGGAATGTTGATTTCAAATCCGGTCTGATATTTTTGGGGATACCCAGCAGAAGCCATTACCACACAGGCACAGGCTCCCTCCCGGAATCTGACCATATCGGGAGTCAACGTTCCGTCGGTGGTGGCCTTCATAATGGTAAGAAGGTCACTTTCCAGAAGTGGCAAAACCACCTGGGTTTCCGGGTCTCCGAAGCGGCAATTATATTCAATCACCTTCGGTCCCTTGGGCGTCAGCATCAGTCCGAAATAGAGACAACCCTTGAAAGTCCGGCCTTCGGCGTTCATCGCGTCGATGGTGGGCTTAAAAATCGTGTTCATACAGACCGTTGCAATATCATCGGTATAATAGGGGTTGGGAGCAATGGTCCCCATTCCCCCGGTATTTAATCCTTCGTCATTGTCCAAGGCGCGCTTGTGGTCCATCGAAGAAACCATCGGGACCACGGTTTTTCCGTCGGTAAAGGACAAAACAGAAACTTCCGGGCCGGTCAAGAATTCTTCGATAACAACGCGGCTTCCGCTTTCTCCGAAAATCTTATCCTCCATCATCGAACGAACGGCGTCTTTGGCTTCCTCTCGGGTCATAGCAATCACCACGCCCTTGCCCAGAGCCAGACCGTCCGCCTTGATGACCGTGGGGATGGGCGCCGATTCCAAATACTCCAAAGCTTTGTCCATTTCGGTGAAAACTTCGTATTCTGCGGTGGGAATTCCGTATTTTTTCATCAAATCTTTGGAAAAGACCTTACTGCCTTCGATAATGGCAGCGTTTGCTCTGGGACCAAAGCAAGGAATCCCGGCATTGGAAAGAGCGTCCACACATCCCAAGACCAGGGGGTCATCGGGGGCGACGACGGCGTAATCAATATGCTTTTCCACTGCAAATTTTACGATATTTTCAATGTCCTTTGCACCGATATCAACGCAGACGGCATCTGCGGTCATTCCCCCGTTTCCGGGGAGTGCGTAAAGTTCGGTCACCTCAGGATTTTCCCGAAGTTTTTTAATGATGGTATGTTCACGTCCTCCACCACCGACCACGAGTAATTTCATAAATATCTCCGTTCTGCCACCGAAAACCGACGGCATTTGTTTGGTAGTTTTTAATTATTGGTACCGACCGCAGAAGGAACGGACCTTGTAGAAAGCACTTTTCGAAGAAACGATCTCTGTCTTGTTGACAATGACCCTACCCTTCTTTTCTTCTTTCGTAAAGAAAAGAATCGTATCAGTCAGCCATTCCTCTTTGTGGCTTTTTTCAAAGAATTTTCCTTCGCCACCCAATTCTCCGGTACTGAAAAACCGATCATCGGGATTGTTGGAAAAGCCTTTGATTTCGACCTGCTGGAATTCGGTCTTCGCTTTGCTGGTCTTATTGGACTCTTTGTCAAAACGATAGGCCCCGCCGGCAGTGAAGTACAGATACTGAGAATCGGTATAGTCGGGTTGGAGGTCGTGACCGTAGCCCAACTTTTTAATATTTGCTCCCATTCCCTGAATCTGAGAGAGTTTCTGAGAGGTCCCTTCTCCAATGACACTGTATGCGACCAATTCATAACCGCCAAGGCCCCACAGAACGTCGTATTCGGGGTCCCAAAGAATCCCGTGGGCCCCTTCCAATTCATAATCCACAAACTGGTTTGCGGTCTTCGTATCATCTTCCAGCAGCGCAGAAGTGTAGAACATCCGAAGACTGCTTCCGGTAGAGTTCGCAAAAACGATATTCCCGGAGGGGAGCAATTCCACGGAATGGGTATTGGTTCCGGGATTTCCGGTACTCCAAATTTCTTTTTTGGAAGGATATTCATAAATACCGGACTTGGAACCGCCGACAATGATAACGTCGCCGAACACCGTGTCTTCCCGGTATTTGATTCCGGCAGCGTGACCAATGGGCATAGACCACTCTTCCAAATTATCCAAGGAGTCTCCTTCTTCATAAAGGTCCAAGTCGTAAATTACCGCCCGTTCCTGAATCTGGTCAATAGCAAGAACCAGATTGGGAAACGCGCCACCTTCTTCCTTAGAAGAACCGTCGGGCTTCCCGGAAACGTGGTTTTGTTCCGTATTTTCAGACAAATTTGCGGTATCCATCGAAGCACTCCCATCCGTTTGTCCGCAAGCAACCAAAGAAACGACTAACACGAGAAAGAGTATTAAAGAAAGAAAACGTTTCATACAACTCTCCTACAACAAGATTTTAAAATCCCTAAGATCAGTGATGGAACAATCTCATTCCGGTAAAGGCCATAGAAATACCCAATTCGTTACAACGGGCAATGACGATATCATCCCGAATCGAGCCGCCGGGTTCGGCAATATAATCCGCACCGCTGGCATAGGCCCGCTGAATATTATCGTCGAAGGGGAAGAACGCGTCAGACCCGAGAGCCACGCCACGAATGGTAGAAAGATAAGCCTTCATCTCGTCGGCCGTAAAGGGCTCGGGGCGGACGGTGAAGTATTTCTGCCAAATTCCTTCGGCACAAACGTCTTCTTCGTTTTTGTTGATATAACCGTCGATAACGTTATCCCGTTCGGGGCGGGACAGTTCGGGTTTAAAGGGAAGATTCAAGACCTTGTCCGCCTGGCGCAAATGCCAGGTATCTGCCTTTCCGCCGGCAAGACGGGTGCAATGGATTCGAGACTGCTGACCGGCACCGACACCGATAGCCTGACCGTCCACAGCATAGCAAACGGAGTTGGATTGGGTATATTTCAACGTGATAAGAGCTACCACCAAATCCCGTTTTGCGGATTCGGGGAGATTTTTGTTTTCGGTAACGACGTTGTTCAGAAGGTCCGCGTCAATCCGAAAATCGTTTCTGCCCTGTTCAAAGGTAATTCCGTAAACCTGTTTATGTTCTACGGCTGCGGGGACGTAATCGGGGTCAATTTTGACCACGTTGTAAGCACCCTTCCGCTTGGTCTTCAACAGTTCCAGGGCCTCGTCGGTATAACCGGGGGCAATAACGCCGTCGGAAATTTCTCGGAAAATCATCTGAGCGGTCATCAGGTCACAAACGTCGGACAAAGCGACCCAGTCTCCGTAGGAACACATCCGGTCAGTACCTCGGGCACGGGCGTAGGCACAAGCCAAGGGGTTTTCGTCCAATCCTTCGATATCATCCACGAAACAGGCTTTTTTCAGCTTTTCGGGAAGAGGGGTGCCAACCGCCGCAGAAGTGGGAGAAACGTGCTTGAAAGACGCGGCGGCGGGAAGACCGAGCGCTTCTTTCAATTCTTTGACCAACTGCCAGGAATTGAAGGCATCCAAGAAGTTGATATAACCGGGTCTGCCGGACAGAATTTCAATGGGCAATTCCGACCCGTCGTGCATAAAGATTTTGGCAGGCTTCTGATTGGGGTTACAACCGTATTTCAATTCAAATTCTTTCATAATTCCCATTCTCCCTTACTTATTCTTATTTACGATTCGCGTCTCAGTCTTGCCGCTTTCCAGGTCGATGTAGCGGACGAACAGAGACACCTTGTTGTCCTGATTCAGATTCGTCCAAATCAAGTCGCTCAATCCGTCAATGGAGACGTCGGGCAGTTCCAACGTTTTAGGTTCGCCTTCGAAAGAAGGCAAAGGATTGCCGTCACATTGGTAAGTATGGATAAATTTAGCACGGCCCGGAATGGGGTCGGTATAGGCGTAGGTAAAGCGTTCACAGGACGCATCGTCGCCCTCCGCAGACTTCAAAATGGACATTGCAAAGTTCATTTCACCTTTTTCGTGGTGAATGATCCCTGAGATGCGGGGAGTAAAGTTGGGAGCATCGTCCTCAAACTCCCGGGTCCGCAGAGCCTGTTCAAAGGTCATCTGCTTATCCATCAGATCATAGATGGTATCGGTCTGGTCTCCGTTGGTTACGATGGTCTTATTTCCAAGCACCCGCACAGGGTAATAGATAATCAGGTGGGGGTCGGTCATTTTGGATTCATCGAAGGCTTTGGTACGCATTGCGTCTCCTTCCGCCACAAAGACCCGGTTACGGCTGTTTTCACTTCTTCCCATAATGAAATAAGCGGTAACGGCCTTTTTGCCGTCGGCAGATTTACCGATGATGATGCCCCGGCCGTGATAGGCAAGGGAATTGAGTTCGTTGGCAATGGTAGAAACTTTCATATTCGCTCTCCTTTTGGAATTCAATCAAGATAAACTTTGTTGTCAACCACGCGAATCTTACCTTCGCAGAACAGTTTGACCGCTTCGGGAAGAATTTTCCACTCCGCTTCTTCCATAATTCGCTGTTGCAGAGATTCCGGCGTATCGTCGCTCCGGACTTCTACGGCCTTTTGCAAAATAATCGGACCGGCATCACATTCGGGGGTCACGATATGGACCGTGGCTCCGGAAACCTTGACCCCTTTGGCAAGAGCCGCTTCGTGAACGTGAAGTCCGTAGTATCCCTTTCCGCAAAAGGAAGGAATCAATGCGGGATGGACGTTGATGATACGGTTGGGGAACGCTTGATAGACCTGCTCGTCGATGATGGTCAAAAATCCGGCCAACACCACAAGGTCGATCTTCTCTTCGGTTAAGGTATCCGCCAAAGCACGGGAATAGTCGGCAATGGTCTCAAAGGCTTTCCGGGGCAGGACCTTCGCCGGGATCCCGTTGGTTTCCGCCCGTTGCAGAGCGTAGACGCCGGGCTTGGAGGCCACCACCAAAGAAATCTTACCGTTCCCGAACATTCCGGTCTTCTCTGCGTCAATCAACGCTTGCAGATTGGTGCCGCCGCCGGAGACCAGCACGGCAATTCGGGTGGTTTTCAGCATATGGTCACCTTATCGTCGGAAGCAACGATTTCACCGATGACGTAAGCGTCTTCCCCGTTGTCCTTCAAAATTTCCAACGCAGTCTCAACTTCATCGGCGGGAACCACGATACTCATCCCGACTCCCATATTATAAGTGTTGTACATATCCCGTTCGGGGATATTGCCGGTCTTGGCAATCAAATCAAAAATAGGAAGGACCTTAACGGCATCCTTTTGAATCTTCGCTCCCAAACCGTCGGGAATGGAGCGGGGAATGTTTTCGTAAAATCCACCTCCGGTAATGTGAGAAATTCCCTTAACGTCCACTTTTTCCAGCAAAGCAAGGACGGATTTTACGTAAATCTTGGTGGGAACCAACAAGGCTTCCGCAACCGTCTTTCCGCCCAATTCTTCCCGGGGGACGTACAAGTCGGGATTATTATTGTCAATATCAAAAACTTTACGACAAAGGCTGAAACCGTTGGAGTGAATCCCCGTAGAGGCAAGGGCAATCACTACGTCACCGGCCTTCATCCGGGTATTGTCCAGAATCTTCTTTTTATCTACGATACCCACTGCAAAGCCGGCAAGGTCGTAATCTTCTACGGGCATCATTCCGGGGTGCTCCGCAGTTTCTCCCCCAATCAGAGCAGCGCCGGACTGCACGCATCCTTCCGCAACACCGCTGACGATGGAGGCAATCTTTTCGGGGATATTCTTCCCACAGGCAATGTAATCCAGAAAAAAGAGGGGCTTTGCACCGACGCAAATGATGTCGTTAACACACATCGCAACGGCATCAATGCCGATCGTATCGTGCTTGTCCATCAGAATGGCAAGTTTTACTTTGGTTCCGCAACCGTCGGTCCCGGAAACCAAAACCGGTTCTTCCATCCCTGCCACAGGCAGACCGAAGCAACCACCAAAACCACCCACGTCGTCTAAACAGCCCTCGTTTTTGGTACGGGCAACGTGCTTTTTCATAAGTTCCACAGCTTTGTAGCCGGCGGTAATATCAACACCCGCAGCGGCGTAACTGTCCGATTTGGATTGAGGATGCATAAGAAATTCTCCTTCCGTTTCTTGTATCGTAATTTTTATTCTTTTCCGTTCCAACAATAAGTACAAAGTTCTTCTTCGGGAAGACCGATAGATTCAATCAGCCCTTCCATCGACTGAAATTCCAACGAGGCGAAATGGAACTTATCACAAATGGTCTGACGCAGTTTTTTGCCCCGTTCCGTGCGAGAATCCCGATATTCTTCAATGTACTTCTCCCCTTCTTCGCCTTCCAACTCGTAAATGACCCGACGGGCGATCAGGTCCATTTCCCCGTTGGAGCGGGAGAAGTTGAGATATTTACAGGGATACATAATCGGCGGACAAGCAGAACGCATATGCACCTGTTTTGCGCCGTGCCGATAAAGGAAGTCCACCGTCCCCTTTACCTGGGTTCCCCGGACGATGGAGTCATCCACCAACAGAAGCGATTTGTCCCGAATCAGTTCGTGAACGGGGATCTGCTTCATCGTTGCAATTTTCAACCGTTCGCTCTGACGGGCCGGCGTAAAGGAACGGGACCACGTGGGGGTATATTTGATCATCGCCCGAACGAAGGGGATGTGGCTCTTATTTGCATATCCGATGGCGTGAGGAGTTCCGGAATCGGGAACGCCTCCGACATAGTCGATGCCTTCGGCATTCTTCACCGCAAGGTCGTTTCGAGCCATAATCTCCCCGTTGCGGTATCGCATTACTTCCACGTTTACCCCTTCGTAGGTGGAGGCGGAAAATCCGTAGTAACTCCACAGGAAGGAGCATATTTTCTTTTTGCATCCGGGTGCAGCCAGTTGCTCGACCCGGTCGGAAGTAACGGAAACGATTTCTCCCGGCCCAAGTTCTTGATACAATTCGTAGCCCAATTTTTCACAGGCATAGGATTCGAAAGAAACGCAGTAACCTTCATCGCTTTTTCCCACGTGAATGGGAATTCGTCCCATTTTGTCCCGGGCAGCGATAATAGAACCGTCATTCAAAAGAATCAGAAGATTGACCGTTCCTTCGACCACTTGTTGGGCAAACTGAATTCCTTCCACAAAAGAATCTTTCAGGTTGATCAGGGCCGCAACCAATTCCGTGCTATTTACGTTTCCACCGGTCATCGCATTAAAGTGACCGCCTTGATCGAACAGATACCGTTGTATCAATACGTCGGCATTGTTGATACACCCAATAAAGCAAACGGCGCCAACCCCAAGTCGGGAACGAATCAGCAACGGTTGAGGGTCAAAATCGCTGATACAACCAATGGCAGAACAGCCTTTCATTTCATCAAAAACGTCTTCAAATTTCGTGCGGAAGGGGGAGTTTTGAATATTGTGAATCTCCCGCTGCAATCCGATTTCGGGGTCATACGCCGCCATACCGGCACGGCGCGTCCCCAGGTGAGAATGATAGTCCGTGCCAAAGAACACGTCGGCAACGGCATCGTGTTTGCAAGCTGCACCAAAGTAGCCGCCCATAAATGCAATATTCCTCCGTAGGTAAGTGTAAAAAAGCAGAGACCGGGCCGCACGTACAGGGAGTGCGGTCCGGACAAGATTTCATTAAGCAAAGAACAATTTGTTCAGGGTCAGGGGATCAACGTATTCGCCATCCTTGTATACCCGCATATTTCCGGAAGCGATTTCATCGATGAGCATTACTTCGCCCTTGTCGTCATAACCGAATTCAAACTTGATGTCGTACATATCCAGACCCTTTTCTTTCAGGTCGTCGGCGACGATTTTGGTGATAGCCTGAGTCATCGCTTTGAGAGAATCGTACTGTTCCGCAGTCATAACGCCCAAATCGACAAGACCGTCTTTGGTTACCAGGGGGTCACCCTTAGCGTCGTTCTTAAAGGTAGTTTCCACGTAAGCGGGAAGGTCCGCACCTTCTTCAATATAATCGGAATAACGGCGATAGAAGGAACCGACTGCCTTATAACGGCAAATAACTTCCAACCCTTTTCCGAAGGCTTTTGCGGGAAGAACTTCCATCGTGGTGTTGTTCAAATCCGCACTGACGTAGTGCGTCTTGATGCCGGCGGCATTGATTTTTTCAAAAAAGTAAATAGACATACGAAGATTGACGTCGCCGACGCCTTCGATGGTCAGACCGACTGAATTTTCGCCGGGGTCAAACACACCGTCCTTGCCGGTGCAATCGTCTTTGAATTTCAAAAGATAGTTTCCATTGTCCAGCGCGTAGACGTTTTTGGTCTTTCCGGTGTAAACGAGTTTGAGATTTTCCATAATTTTACCTCTTTCGTGAAATTTGATTTATGACAGGGTAGTAAAAACTCAGTGATTAAATTCCGCTTCCACGGCGGCATTTTTTCCCCGAACGCCATCGGCGTCTGCAACACGTTTTGCATCCAGCTTTGCGGCCAGAGATTCATCGGAAACGGCAAGCATCTGCAAAGCCAAAAGGGCGGCGTTTCCGCCTCCGTTCACCGCTACGGTGGCAACGGGAATTCCGGTGGGCATCTGCACGGTGGACAACAAAGCATCCATTCCGCTCAACGGACCGGATTCGGCAGGAATCCCAATTACCGGCAGGGTCGTGTTCGCGGCAAGAGCTCCGGCCAGGTGGGCCGCCATTCCGGCGACGGCAATAATTACACCAAAACCGTTGGCACGGGCATTGAGAGCAAAATCCCGGGCTTCCACAGGCGTGCGATGGGCCGAATACACGTGAACCTCATAGGGAGCTTCGAAAGCATCCAGAATCGCGGTGGCCTTTCGGATGATGGGAAGGTCGCTGTCGCTCCCCATTACGATACCGATCTTTTTCATCGTTCAATCTCCTTTTAAAACAAAAGTTTGGGATAAAACTGCAAAAACAAACGAAAAAGGGCACGCTCCCCCAAGGGAGTGTGCCCAGACGGTCGGCAATACGGATTCTTTGTTTCACGTGGTTCACCCACTTCCGTCAGTCGCAAAGAACCGAAGCGAACGACCCGGACGGGCCATCCGCTATATATTATAACATAATATAACAAATTTGTCAACCGGATAAGTTGCAAAATAATTGGAACAATTTCGGTACCGTTTTCGGTATTTTTCCCAATTATTCTTTCTCCGTCACCGAATATCCACGGCGATTTAAGATAATTTTCAACTCTTCCATAAAGGATTCCGTGTCCTTAAACTGACGGTAGACCGAGGCGTAACGAACGTAAGCTACGTCGTCAATCTCCCGGAGTTTATCCATTACCAATTCTCCGATACGGGAAGAAGAGATCTCTTTGTCCAGGTCGCTGACCAGGGCATTCTCAATATCAGCGGCGGCCTGTTCCAAAACCGTATAAGGAATGGGACGTTTTCCGCAAGCTTTCAGCATACTGGAAAGAATCTTTTCCCGGTCGAAAATTTCCCGGGATTTATCTTTTTTCACAACCACGAGAGGAGCGTGTTCCACGGCCTCAAAAGTGGTGAACCGGCGGGCACAGGCTTCACATTCCCGGCGGCGCTTGATACGGTCGTCGGCGTGACGGGAATCCAGAACTTTACTGTCCATACATCCGCAATAGGGGCATTTCATAAGGCGTTCTCCTTTATCCGGAAGGAATAATCCTTCGAGGTGAGTCTTATAATGATACAAACATTATACATCAAAAAATCGAAGTTGTCAAGGGCAGAAAGGGGTCGTGAGGCAATGAAACGATGGAGAATCCTGGGAGCGATTCCCGTTTTCCCGGGAATCTTGATTTTAGGGGCGTGGATTTTCGGATTCCCTTGGGTAAAAATCCTACTGTTGGGGCTGTTTGCCGCTGGAATGACCGGCGTGACCATCCTGCTCCTGATGCCAAGGGAAGAACCGGAGATTCCCCGGCGATGGACAAAGGATGTAAAACTGTTGACCAAGACAGTGGAAAAAATCAAAAACCGCTCGGTCTACCGAGGGGGACAGGAGATCGTTGCTGAGCTGAAACAATGCCGTCCGTCTCTTCCCTACTTCTCGCCGGGAGCACGGCAGGAAATTACGGAATACTACTTACCTACGTTTTTAAAATATTTTCAAGCTTATGCAACATTTGAAGAATGCAACCAAGGAAACCCATCCGTTCTTTCCACGATGGCCCAGATGGAAGAAGCGGTGGAAGAAATCGCAAAGAACTTCCGAAAGGCCTGTGACAAAAACGACAAGACCGCGTCATTGAATCTATACGCCCAAAACGCGGTATTATATAAAAAACTAAACTGCGGAGAGACCGGCGATGACTGACCTGTACCAATCCCCCGTTCCACCTCTGGACGACGTAAACGGAGTTCTGAATTATGGAGCGGACGCGCAGGCCCGCGTAGCGGAATTTTCAGAAATCACTCTGGAAAATCTGAATGAGACCGACCTGGAAAACGTCAGTGAAAAACTGACCGACCTTATCGTCAAACTGCAAGACGTGGGGCAGAAAGAAACGACTGGGATAATGGGACTTTTCCAAAAAAAGAAAACAGCGGAAAACCTAAAACTTCGATTTCGCAAAGCCTGCGGAGCCGTGGATAAAATCGCGCTTTCTCTTCGCCAGCATCGGGATGGTCTGATGAAGGATATCGAACGGCTGGAATTACTCTATTCTATGAACCGGGAACAGTATGAGAGATTGTCCTTTTACTTAGACCAAGGACGGGAAGCCTTAGAGAAATTTCAAAAAGAAAAACTGATTCCTTTACGGGAAACGTCGGAACGATCCGACGAGCCCACGGAAATTCAGGCACTTCGGGATGCAACGGAGCAGTATCACCGTTTTGAAAAAAAGCTGCACGATTTGGAACTGACCAGAAGCGTTTCTTTGCAGATGGCTCCTCAGATTCGGATTCTACAAAACAACAATACGCTTCTCGCGGAAAAGATTCAATCTTCAATCGTTAACGCCATTCCTCTTTGGAAGAGCCAAATGATGCTTACGCTGGGAATGGAGCGTTCCCGCAGTGCCATCGAATTGCAGGATAAAGTGTCTCATATTACCGATACTCTTTTAAAGCAAAACGCACACACCCTGAAAGAAACCACCCTCGCAGTGACCCGGCAGGCGGAAGAAAGCGGCATCTCCTTCGAAACGCTGCGGGAGACCAATCAGATCCTCATTGAAACACTGGATGAAATGGTAAAACTTCGGGAGGAAGGGCGAAAGGCACGTCAATGCGCCGAAGAAGAATTGCAAAGACTCCATCGGGACGTTCAACTTCGTCTGATGGGGGAAAAAAATCCAACCGAACCGTAAAAAAGACGGGATTCAATTTCCCGTCTTTTCTTTTTCTTGTCGTTGTAATAGAACTTGCTGAGCCCGAAAAGCATCTTCTTTGGTGGTAATTTTAAAATTTTCTCCTTGGCAAACGATCATTTTAACCCGTCCCCCGGCGGCACGGAACATTCCGGCATCGTCGGTGTACTGTTCCGTAGCTTTTTCGCAGGCGTCTAAAAAAGAGAGACGCTCAAAAATCTGAGGCGTTGCCGCGGCCATTAGCGTGCTTCGGTCGGGGGTGCGCAGAATATAGCCGTCTTCGTCCACCTGCTGGATGGTGTCCACCACCGGTGTACCGGCGCACAGCGCTCCGTATTTTACGGCGTTTCGATGCAAGCGGTCGATTTCTTCGGGTAAAATCAAAGGCCGGGCGCCGTCGTGAATGGAAACAAAATCCACGTCGGGCAGGGCATCAACACCGCTCTTCACCGATTCCTGCCGGGTCTTTCCCCCTTCGACCACAGCGATAACCTTGGAAAATTCCCGGGTCAATTCCGTTACAAAACAAAGGCTTTCCTTCCGGGTCGATACCACAATGGAAGATACGGTCTTGGCTTGCTCGAAGGCCTGTAACGTATGCCACAAAACCGGTTTGCCCAACAAATCAAAGGACATTTTATCTTCTCCGAACCGCGAACCGGATCCGGCGGCCGGAAGAACCACTCCAAAGGTTTTTGCCATAATCTGCTCCTTTATAAAAAGCGTGACTCTCTTTACTCGTGTTTTTATTATACCATTCCGAACCAAAAATGTCAAGGCCAACCGACTTTTCAGAAATGTCACGATTTCGTGGTGATTTCTTAATAATATCATAGTATTATAAAAATATATACACCTGAAAGGACGATAGGTTATGATTCAAGTATCCCCTTCTTTGTTAGCCGCTGATTTTTGCAATTTGAAACAGGAAATCGAGAGCATCTCCCAAGCGGACTTACTCCACGTAGATATTATGGACGGGCAGTTCGTGCCCAATCTTTCCTTTGGACTTTCTTCGGTGGAAGCTATTCACCGTTGTACGGATATTCCCCAGGACGTGCATTTGATGATTATTCAGCCGCAAAAATATCTGGAACGGTTCGCCCAGGCCGGAGCGGACATCATTTCCTTTCACGTGGAAAGCGATTGTAACGTTGGGGAATGTATTGCCACGATTAAAGAATTGGGGAAAAAGCCTGGACTTGTCATCAATCCCGCAACGCCCATCGACACGGTCCTCCCCTATTTGGACGACCTGTATCTGGTGCTGATTATGACGGTACAGCCGGGGTTTGGCGGACAAAAATGCAAAGAAGAATGTTTTGATAAAGTCCGCGCGCTCCGCAAGGAAATTGAAGCGAGAAGTCTTTCCACCCACATTGAAGTAGACGGGGGAATTTCTTCAAAGAACGCAGCCGCGGTCATTGATGCCGGGGCAGATATCCTGGTTGCCGGCTCGTCGGTATTCAACGCCGCCGACCGCAATGCCGCCATTCGGGAACTGAAAGGAGTCTGAACAATGTTATTTATACCTTCCTATGAGAAAATTTTACGGGAAGTTACGGTGGATATCCGGAATTTTATTACCAATCCCGAAACGACAGTCGTTGTCAATATGGACACCATCAACGGCTTCTTCAAGAAGGGAAAATTGGCGTCCAAACGACTGAAAGCTATCATTCCCCAGATTAAGCAAGTCAACGAATATTATTTGGATAGTCCCAAACTCTTTTTTGCGGATACCCACACCCCGGATTCGGAAGAGTTTGCCACCTATCCGGAACACTGCGTGGATAAATACGAACAGGAAATCATCACGGAATTAGAGGCCTTTGCGGAAGTGGGAGAAATTATCCCCAAAAATTCTACCAACGGATTTTTCTGCAAAGAATATTTAGCTTGGTTGAGCAAGCACAAAGGAATCGAAAACATCGTTATCGTAGGCGGATGCACCGACATTTGCGTGATGCAGTTTGCTTTGGCGATGCGGGCATATTGGAACGAACAAAACAACAATAACCGCATTATTGTAATCGAAAATGCCGTACAGACCTATCACGACGACATTCATAACGGTGATATGATGCACAGTTTTGCCCTGTTCAATATGTATATGAACGGTATCAAAATTGCCCGTCTGTAACAATGAAAAAAACAAAGATACAAGAATTATACGAAAAAATCCCCTCCTTTCGTTGCAAAGAAGGGTGCACGCGTTGTTGCGATAATTGGATTCAGTTTGCCCCGGAAGAAAACGTGCGGTGCGGCGGATTTGACTTTTGCGGCGAACAATGTCCGAAGTTGACCGAGACCGGGTGTTCGGTATATGAAAACCGCCCTCTTATCTGCCGGCTGTTTGCCTCGTCGGAGTTAATGCCCTGTCCTTACGGATACGGACCGGACAAACCTTTGAGCGAGGCAGAAACCAAGGAAATTCTGAAAACCTACTTACGCTTAAAAAAGGAGCAGGAAGAAAATGGCAAAAGCGACCGCTAAAACAAAGACGGTTTACGTCTGTTCCGAATGCGGAAACGAAAATCCGAAATGGGCGGGACAATGTCCGGCCTGCGGAGCGTGGAACTCTTTTTTTGAACAGCGGGTGGAACCGGAAAAAACCACGTTGAAGACCTCCTCGGACCCATTGAAAAGGGCCACGCCAAAGCGGCTTTACGAAATTTCCGCAGAGAATGAACTGCGGCAATCCACTGGCATTTCCGAATTGGACCGGGTGCTGGGGGGCGGCATCGTAAAGGGGTCGTTGATTCTGGTCAGCGGAGAACCGGGCATCGGGAAATCCACGATTTTACTGCAAATGTGTATGAAAATGCGAGAAATGCGTATTTTGTACGTTTCGGGAGAAGAATCGCCCCGTCAAATAAAACTCCGGGCAGACCGGGTGGGAAAATATCCGGAAAATTTGTTCATCCTTTCGGAAACAGACATTGCGGAAGTGGTAGCACGGACCGAAGAAACTGCTCCGGACATTTTGGTCGTAGACTCCATTCAAACGATGTACCGGCAAGATATGACGTCGGCTCCGGGGTCTGTCCCTCAGGTGCGGGAATGTACCGCAGAACTGATGCGCATTGCAAAATCAATGGAAATTCCCACGTTCGTGGTCAGTCACGTGAACAAAGAAGGCGCCATTGCCGGGCCGAAGGTAATGGAACATATGGTGGATGCGGTACTGTATTTCGAAGGAGAACGGTCTTCTGACCACCGAATTCTGCGAGCCATCAAAAACCGTTTCGGCTCCACCAATGAAATCGGCGTTTTTGAAATGACCGAAGAAGGATTGAAAGAAATTCCTAATCCTTCGGAACTGTTTTTGCTGGACAAACCGGAAAACGTTTCGGGGATTGCAACCCTTTGCGTAATGGAAGGAACCCGTCCCATCATTGCGGAAGTGCAGACGTTGGTTTCCAAGACCCCCTTCCCCTCTCCCCGAAGAACGGCGGTGGGTTTTGACTATCAGAGACTGAATCTGATTTTAGCCGTATTAGAACGGCGGTGCGGACTGTTTTTCGGTGCCAGCGACGTTTACGTCAACGTCATCGGAGGGCTTCGCCTGGACGAGCCTGCGGCGGATTTGGGAGTTGCCATTGCCATCATCTCCGCGGCAAAAGATTTCGTCTTGCCGGAAAAGACGATGTTTGTGGGAGAAATTGGACTTGCGGGAGAACTGCGAGCCGTCTCCGGAATTGAAAAACGGCTCCACGAAGCGGCGTCTTTGGGCTTTACACGGGCGGTCATTCCCGCAAGAAACAAGCCGAAGGGGAACTTTAATTTAGAAATTATCCCCGCTTATTCCATAAAAGACGTGCTGAATAAAGTGTAAAAGGATATTTTTGATGACGCCTTACGTGTTTTTTCTGGATGTTGACGATACCATTCTCTACAAAAAAGAGAAAGCGGACCCGGGAACCATTTCCCCAAGAGTTTTTTCTGCAATAAAAACGGCGCGGGACCGTGGGCACAAAGTATTTATCAACACCGGTCGAGCCCCGTCCTATTTTACCGACACCATTTGGTCACTGCCGGTCGACGGATATATTTGCGGATGCGGAGCTTACATTTTGTTGGGAGATGAAGTACTGTATCAAGCCCCGTATTCCAACGAAGCAATTATAAAATGGATGAAACGACTGAGCCGTCCCGGCGACCCCGGATTTATAGCAGAAGGGGTTCAGCGTATCTTTCGCTACCGAAATTCCTTTTGGATGCCAGACGAGAATTGGATTCTCAGCGATTCTATCGAAGATTTCCGACAATATTTAAAAGAAGATTCCATCGTAAAGGCCAATATCTGCAACGACCTTCCGCAGGACGAAAAGACGGAAATATTGCGGGAATTAGCAGAAGATTTTTGGGTCATACACCATCCCACGGAACATTATACCGAATGTTGCGCCAAGGGATGCTCCAAGGCTACGGGAATGAAAAAAGTAATGGACCATTTGGGGCTGGATATGAACCGGAGCGTTGCCATTGGCGACAGTGAAAATGACCTGGATATGATTCGGGCGGCGGGAATCGGCGTGGTAATGGGGCAGGCACGGGATGAAATCAAACAATTTGCGGACCGAATCTGCGACGATATTTACAACGACGGTGCGGCAAAAATTATGGAAGAATTATCTGAAATTTAAACAAAGAAAGACCCGGAAGAGATTTGTCTTCCGGGTAACTTTTTTAGTTTGTTTTCCTTGTTTTGTAAAGATGGGCATATACGAAGATTCCCACCAGAGGGAATAGCATCCCAACCAACATTCCCAGTTTCATTCCCAACTGGTCGGGAGCAACGGTCAACGTGTTTGCAAGGGCTACCAAAGTGGGATTCGTGGAGGCAAAGTCGGTTACCACACCCACCAACTGAGGACCTACCGAGGCGCCCAAATCACCTCCTGCGGCCATTAAAGCATAGATAAATACGCCGCCCGCAGGGAATCGGTCGGAGGCTACGATCAAGTTGCCCGGCCAGAGCATTGACGTTGCAAGCCCGGTCAAGGCACAGGAGATAAGACCAAGAATCGGGAAGGGAGAGATTGCAGCAATCCCGTAACAGACCGTGGCTCCGATGCCGCAGAACAACAGAACCTTTTCGATGTTCTTTCCCATTTTTCCGTACAAAGAGCGACCCAAACCAAGAAAAAGTGCGAACATCGCAACTCCGAAGATATCGCCCCAAACCTTAGAAATTCCCAAGGCCTGTTCCAGATAACCGGAAGCCCATTGTGCCATCGTACATTCTGCGGAGCCACCCAAAAAAATGGCAACAACCGAAAGCCAAACACCTTTGTTGCGAAGCAGTTGCAATGCTCCGGAAACCTTTTGGGGCGTTTCCATTTTCGGCAACGTGGCAGTGGAAAAAAGAATGATGGAAGACAAGGGAACCGCGGCAAAAATAAGAGGTAAAACGTACCAGGCGCTGGTTCCGAAACTCAGCAAATATAACGTACTTACCAAGATAACTCCCACAACGCCCCAGGCGTAGACCGAGTGGAGTTTACTCATCTCCCGGTCCGGGTCCTTGGAAGGAATCGCCGCCACCACGGGACTGATCAACACTTCCGCAAGACCGGATGCGGCAGAAAAAATCACCGTTCCCACCACAAGCCACAAATAGACCGATGCGGGGAAAAATATCGGCATCAGCCCGTAAATCAACAAACCGACGATTGAAATGACCGGAATGTTTTTGACCAATCTCGGGATATTAAATTTATGCGAGAAAAAAGACAACATCAAATCCACGCTCAATTGAGTGCAGAAATTTACCAAAACCAAAAGTCCCAAAAGGGTGTAAGAAATCCCATACAAATTCCGGAACGTAAGGAACAGAACCGGAGAAAGATTTCCCACCACAGACATCGTCAAGTTCGCGGTGTAACAAGCGTATTTAACGCGTTTATTGTTAGCATCCATTATTTTTTCCTCCATAAAGAAAGAGCAACTACGTTGCTCTTTTAATTTTGCAGGGAATAGATCATATTCCAAACGGGGATTCCCCGTTGAGTAACGCCGTCACTCTGCGGAACGAAGCCGACGCTCTTACAGAGATGGCAAGAGGGGACGTTTTCTTTCCGAACCCGAGCAGTCACCAACGAATATCCTTTTTCTTTTGCTTTATCCAAAAGAAGGCGGATTGCCTGCGTGCCGTAAGTCTTTCCCCGAAAATCGGAAAAAATGTGTGCGCCGGCAGAAACACCGCCCTCCGGTTGTTCGGTCAGTTGGACATACCCAACCACCTGTTCTTCGACCGTAACAGCGAAAAACTCACAATATCTTTCTTCAAACAGGCGGGTATTCCACTGTTCTATAATATCGCGAATACTCTTTTCGGAACGTTTGGAATACAAATACTGTTTAAGTACCGGAGCGTCGTCCACGACAAAGCTACGAAGAGAAACGGCTTTTCGCTCCGGTTTTTTCTGTTCCCGAAGGGATTGAAAAAAATCGGAAAGAAGCCGAGCGCAAGGCTCTTCCATCACACCGTAAATGACCTGAGGTTGATGATTAAAAGCAAGCTTTGTTAAGTCGCAGAGACTTCCCATACAACCGGCTTTTTCATCCATCGCACCGATGTAGACGGTCGAAATCCGGGCATTGAGAATAGCACCGGTACACATCGGGCAGGGCTCTAAGGTGACGTATAATTCACAATCGGAGAGGCGCCAACGGCCTAACTTTTTACAGGCGCGATCTATGGCGACGATTTCCGCGTGCAACAAGGCGTTTTTTCCGGTTTCCCGGCGGTTATATCCGGTGGCGATGACCTTCCCTTCCCGAACGACGACCGCTCCCACGGGAACCTCTCCCAAAGCCATCGCTTTTTTTGCGCAACCGATGGCGCGGGTCATAAACCGTTCCCGGCTCATTCCGTAACGACCCGGGCTTCCAGGTGAATATCGGTCTCGCTGGAAAGCATATGGTGGAAAGACATCGTATATTTCAGGTCCAGCTCTCCCCCGTTCTCGCTCATCGTAGAGAAAATCTCACGGGTGGTGACGTGGACGTTCATCATACGGTCGTCGGAAAGACATTCCATCGTGGGGCCTTTTCGAAAATCAAACAACACCGAATCTTCCCCGTTGTCGGCCAACAGACGAACGTGGTCTTTATCTTTAAAATAAATCTTAACGTGGTCACCAATCTCGGACAGAATCCGTTCTCCGTCAAACTCCAAAACGTAATCGTCCTTTTCCCGACGAATCGTTCCGTAAGTAAACAGGTCGGAAAACGGTTCCCCGTCCCGGGTGGTATCCATACGAATAATAGCGGTTTTCATAGGTTCCTTTCAATCGTCGGTACGAATGGTGACTTTTTCCACCAATCCGTCAATGTTCCGGTCTAAGAACATTCCGGCAATATGCGAAAAATTACTGATCTCATCGCTGACAAAATAACGGCGTTCTCCCTCGGTGCGAGAAGAAAGCTGTCCCCGTTGCCGTAATACCTCAGACAGTTCCAACGCCGCCTCCCGGCCGGAATCAATCAGAGTCACGCCCTGGCCGAACAACCGGCTCAACACCGGTTTCAACAAGGGATAGTGCGTGCAACCGAGAATCACCGTATCCACCCCCGCATCCTGCAAAGGCCTGATATACTCCTTGGCGGCAAGGACGGTAATTTCTCCGTCCAGATAGCCGTTTTCCACCAAGGGTACAAACAAGGGGCAGGCTTGGCAAACCACGGAAATTTCCGGGTCCACGGCGGCAATGGCCGACTGATACGAAGTGCTTTTCACCGTAGCGGACGTTCCTAAAATACCTATTTTGCGGTTCTTTGTCGCTTTACAAGCGGCGGCGGCCGTAGGATTGACCACGCCAATCACGGGGATTTCGGTCATTCTTTGCAACAGAGGAAGGGCGACCGAAGAAACGGTACCACAGGCGACCAACACCGCCTTCAAATCCTGTTCCAACAAGAAGCGAAGGTCTTGTGCGGCAAATTGACAAATCGTTTCCCGGGAACGGGTCCCATAAGGAACTCGGGCCGTATCACCGAAATAGACGATGCTTTCCCCGGGGAGAATCTGCATCAACTCCCGAACGGCGGTCAGGCCGCCCAATCCGGAATCAAATACGCCGATTTTAGGTTCAGACATAGAGTTCCTCCTCTTGTTTTCTTGCACCTACAACACGCTCGATTCCACCGTAATCCCGAGCCCGGAACGGTTCGACAAATCCGGCGGACAAAAACAACTCTTCCAAGGCTTGCGCCTGACCGATACCGCACTCAAACAACATCCAGCCCCCCGGCTTCAACCGAGACGAAAAACGCCGAAGGATGGCCCGGTAAAAATCAAGCCCGTCTTCTCCCCCGTCCAGTGCCGTCGCCGGCTCCTTTTGGACCTCCGCGGAAAGGGTTCCCAAATCCGACGTAGGGATATAGGGAGGATTGGAAACAATCATATCATATTGCCCGACAAACGCGTCGGTAAGAATATCTCCCCGAATCAAGGAGGCTTCGGGACAATGGATCTGAGCGTTCTTCTTCAAGATGCGAAATGCATCCTCAAATTTTTCCACCAACGTGACTGACACCGGCTTTTCCGACGCCAGCGTAAGTCCGATACACCCGGTTCCGGCGCAAAGGTCCAACACGGAAGCTTCGTCCGTCAAGCGGGACAAGGCCGCATCGACCAAAATTTCCGTGTCAAACCGGGGAATCAAAACGCCGGGAGCCACGAAAAAGGTTCGGCCGTAAAAATCTGCCGTTCCGATCAAATATTGCACCGGCTCTCCGGAACAACGACGCACAATCAATTGCGAAAGAATTTCTCTCTGTTGCGCAGAAGGTTCGGGAAGGTCTCCCGTGAGACAAAGGAGAACAAACTGATTGCTTGGAATTCCCAAAGCCGATTCCGCGATAAGGGACAACTCCCTTCGGGGGTCTTGGGAAACGAAAGACAACCGACGCTCCCATTCCTTCCAAACGCTCATTTCTTTTTAGCGGGGAAGGCAATGGAATAGTCCACTTCCCCTTCTTCGTTGACGAGAGAGGCATTGACGGCAACAATGGCCACTTCAATCTGCCGGTCGGTGGGTTCTGCGGTGGTAATCCGTTGCAACCCCTTCCCGGGGGCAGAAACGATGCGGGTGAACCAATTGTCGTGCCGTCCCGTCCACTGCTGGATCTCAAAGGTGAATCCGGCAATCACCGGAAGGCAGGCCAAATGGACCAACAGGCGGGGAAGTCCTTCGATATTCTCCGGAAGGACAAAGGCGTGAAGCAAGGTGAAGAACAGAATGGAAAAGAGCAGGACCAGAAAAATAAAACTGGTACCGCATCGCGGGTGACACCGGGGCATTACCCGAATATTTTCCACCGTCAATTCTTTTCCCGCTTCCACGGCAAAAATGGTCTTATGTTCCGCGCCGTGATACCGGTACAGGTCTTTGATATCCTTCATCAAAGACGTAGCAAGGATGTAACAAATAAAAATGACAATGCGAACGATTCCCTCCACGAGAATCCGCAATGCCCGGGCTTCGGGAAACCAGGTGGCGAACAGTTTGCCAAGCCACTGGGGAAGCAGCATAAACAACGCCACAGCCAAGCCGACGCCCAAAATCAGAGACAGGGCCATTACCAGCCCGGAAACCCATTTATTTCCCTTCGTCTCCTCTTCCAGACCGGCAAGTTCTGCGGAACGCATCAGGGATTTGTATCCCACCACCATACTTTCCACAAAAGCCACACACCCCCGAAGGACGGGGATGCGTAAAAATTTATATTTCTCCCGAACCGAGGCCGTGGCCATTTCTTCGGTCGCAATTTCTCCGTCGGGAGTGCGGACGGCAAGCACGGAACGGCGGGGGGATTTCATCATAATCCCTTCCATTACGGCCTGTCCGCCCACAGCGGCATATCGACGTTCAGACATAACGATTCCTTTTTGCCTTATTCGGCAGAAATAATGAAGTAGTAAACCGGCTGTCCGCCGTCTACGAGCATAATATCCACATCGGGACCTAGATTTTCCTGCATAATGGCCTGCATTGCTTCGGCTTCCGCCTCGGAAACGCCTTCTCCGTAGAACACGGTCACGGAATAGGCTTCTTTGGATTTGATGTCGTCACACAGATTGGCCATACATTCTTCCCGGGTATCGGTCACGTAGCGAACCTTATTTTCCACCAGGCCGAGAATCTGATTCTCCTTGATTTCACGGTTATCAAAAGTGGAATCGTGAGCGGCAAAGGTCATTGAGAGAGAAGAAACGGCGGCCATTGCTTCCTTCATCGCAGTAACGTTTTCTTCCACTTCGGCCTCCGGATTAAAGGCCAGCATCGCACTGATTCCCTGAGGCAGGGAGACGGAACGCAGAACTTCCACGTGTTTGTCTTCCACCAACAGAGCGGCCTGAGCGGCCACCATATAGATATTGCTGTTGTTGGGCAAAACGATGACGTTCTGGGCGGGAGTCATACGAATCGCCTTCAACATATCTTCGGTAGAAGGATTCATCGTCTGTCCGCCGATGACCATCTGATCGGCACCCAAATCACGGAAAACGGAAACCATACCTTCCCCGGAAGCGACGGCAACGAAACCGTATTTCTTTTCGGGTGCGGCATCGGTTACTTCTTCTTGCGCAGCAACGGGTTCGGTGGGTACGTCTTTGGCAACACCGGAAGAAAGAGCCGAGTGCTGTTCTTTCATATTTTCAATCTTTACGGTGAGAAGAGAACCGAACTTCAAAGCCTCGGACAACACCTTCCCGGGGTCCGAGGTATGCACGTGCAGTTTCACGATGTCGCTATCGTCTACAAAAACGGCACTGTCCCCGGCGGAAAGCACGAATTTGTGCAATTTTTCCGCTTTTCCTTCGCCTAAATATTGTTCGGACTTGCCAACAATACATTCGGTGCAATAGGGATAAACAATGTCTTCGGTATTAAACTGTTCAAAGGCGGAAGCAGGTTCTTCGGTCTCGGCTTCGGCAGAATCCAGAAGGGCCACGGGCTGTCCTTTCAGATATGCCACCATTCCCTCAAAAATAACCACCAGACCTCGTCCGCCGGCATCTACCAATCCGGCCTGTTTCAAAACCGGGAGCATTTCAGGGGTCTTGGCAAGGGTATCTTCCGCAACGGAAAGAACGTAGGGCATAAACTCTTCCACTCTGCCCTTATACTCATTGGCTTTTTCCATCGCCTTTTCCGCGGAGACCCGCATTACGGTAAGAATGGTACCCTCCGTGGGCTTCATTACCGACTTATAAGCCGCATCCACGCCTTTTCGGAAGGCGGCGGCCAGGTCGGGAGCGTCTACGGTTTCTTTGCCTTTACATTCTTTGGAAATTCCCCGGAAGAAGAGGGACAGGATAACGCCGGAGTTCCCTCGGGCACCCCGGAGAAGCATATTTGCCACTTTGTCAGCCACCTGACTGACGTTTCCGTCGAAGTTGGGAAGGTCGCTTCGGACCGCACCCATCGTCAGGCTCATATTGATTCCGGTGTCACCGTCAGGGACGGGAAAAACGTTAAGGCGATTGATATTCTCCCGTTCGTTGGCAAGATTGTTTGCCCCGGAAATTACCATATCGCGGTAAGCTGTTCCGTTTAAAATCATAATTCTTTATTCCTTTTCGTTGTTTTCAAGGTTACTTGGTGATGACAGAGTCAACAAACACGTTCACCTTTTCCACGGGAAACCCGATGTATTCCGAAACGGAATAGGTGATTTTATGTGCGATACTGTCGGTAATTGCAGGGATATTGACGCCGTAGATAACAGCGATGTGAACGTCGATAAAGACGCGATTGTTCTCGCAGTACACGTGAACACCCTTATCCTTTCGGTCCTTTTTCAGGAAGGCCCAAATTTGTTCCGTAACGTTCTTTGCCTTCATTTCGGCAATCCCGAAGCAATCGGAAGCAACAATAGAAGCGATTCCGGCGATGACGTTATCGTCAATCAGGATATTTCCGCGGTCGTTTTTCAATTTCAGCATATCAAACCTCCGTATTTCGTTCGTCCCGCCAAAAAGGCAAGACAAGCACTATATTATATATAATACACTATTATCGGAGATTTTACAAGTGTTTTTCCCTTTTCGTTACCGAAATGTTCCACTTTTGTACCAATTTCCCCAAATCAAGAGAAGAGCAAGACCGCAAGAATCATCAATATCAGCGGGTCGTCGTCTTTATTTTCATTGAATAAAAGGAACAAAATGCCGATTAAAAGCACATCGTCTTCTTTGATACGGGAGAGCAAACCCCGAAGTCCGCTGCCATTGTCGGGAGCTATATTTCCGGAGGAAACCTCGGCGACGGCAGATTCTTCCGAGGGAGAAAGGGAAACCGGTTCCCGGAAGGGGGCGGAGCGGTCGTAGGCGGCGCGGGCTTCTTCTTCGGCCTTGGATTTACGGAATTGATATTCGGCTTCGGCGACGGATGAATACATAAAAAACTCCTTTCAAAAAAAAGGACCGTTCAAACACGGATGATAGAACGGTCCTGTTTTGTCAGCGAAGAGCCGACAGAAGGTCGATGACGCGAATAGCTTTGATGGCGTTATCAATCTTTCCCGCCCGAGACGACCTCAGGTAGGGACGCACTGCATTCAGCAGAGCCAAATCCCGACTGTGAGCACCCCCGGAAAAGCCGGAAAACAGGCTGACGGCATCCACGGGACTGACGGTGGGAAGGGCCGGCGCATCCGGAACCGACGAAACCGGAAAATCTTCCTCTTGCGAAGGAGGAGAAGATGGGGACTCCGTGGAAAGCGTTGCGGCAATTTCCCGTATTTTTTGGGCAGACTCGGGATTACTGAGAATTTCGGAAATCTTAGAAAGTAGGTCGGGCATAGGTCTCTCCTTTCCGCGTCAATCGATTCGATTGAGAAAATCGTGCAACATATTTTTTCCGTGGGAAGAAGAGAGCACGCGTTTGAGTAAATCCGGGTCGTTAATCACCCGCATCACGTTCGCCCAATCCCGTTGACTTAGGTTTGCGGTAATCCCTTTCAAAGAATCCTTACTTCGGGCAATTCGCTCCAATTTTGCAGCATCTTCCGCCGAAAGTGCTCCCCGGGCGGCGTTTACGGCACGGGACACGGCGGCATCGTTAGGAAAATCGGACATTATCGTCACACCTTTCCGGGTTATTTCATTTTCATTGTATGAACCCATTGACTTTTTTGCCAATCCGCGTTATAATAAAAGAAAAAAAACGGAGGAATCGGCGTGAAAATCCTTGTTCTTTCCGACACTCACGGAGAAATCTCCGGAGCGGTCCGGGTCATCCGGAAAGAAAAACCCGACCACGTCATCCACTTGGGGGACTGCGTCCGGGATGCGGAAGACCTTGCCCGGGAATTTCCTATTCTACCGATATGCAAAGTGCCGGGAAATAATGACTGGTTTACCGAGGAACCGAAGGAAAAAGTCCTTCGTCTGGCCGACACCTCCATTTTTCTTTGCCACGGCCATACCACGGGGGTAAAAAGCGGAACCGACGTGCAGTTGGCAAAGACGTTGCAAAAGGGATGCGCCGTATCTCTCTACGGTCACACCCATTCTCCTCAACTCCGGGAAAGGGACGGTGTTTTATTTCTCAACCCCGGTTCCTTGACCTTTGGGGATACCTACGCCATTCTTACCCTTACTCCGGGCAGACCGCCTGCGGGAGAAATTAAAACCGATTATTAAAAAGGAGAATCGCTATGCTCAACTTTGAATTTTGCAGCCCCACCCGTTTTATTTTTGGGAAAAACACAGAGGCAAAAGCCGGAGAAATGGTCCGGAAATTTGACGGAACCAAAGTTCTGATTCATTACGGAGGCGGCTCGGTGATCCGCAGCGGACTTCTGGACCGGGTCAAAAAATCTCTGGAACAAGAGGGAATTTCTTACGTGGAACTGGGGGGCGTTCAACCCAATCCCAGAAGCGGACTGGTGTATCAGGGAATCGACTTGTGCCGAAACGAAGGCGTGGACTTCATCTTAGCCGTAGGGGGCGGTTCGGTTATCGATTCTGCTAAGGCCATTGCCGCCGGGGTTCTGATGGACGAAGATTTTTGGAATTATTGGGAAGTAAAAAAATCGGTCACTGCGGCATTGCCCATCGGGACCGTTCTGACCATCCCCGCCGCGGGGAGTGAATCTTCCTATAACAGCGTTATCACCAACGAAAAAACGTTAGTCAAACGGGGGACCTCGGGAGACCCGCTCCGTCCCCGGTTTTCCATCCTCAATCCGGAGTTGACCTTTACCCTTCCCGCCTGGCAGACCGCCAGTGGCGCTTCGGATATCATCGCCCACGTTTTGGAGCGTTACTTCTCCAACACTCCGGAGGTGGAAGTAACCGACCGGCTTTGTGAAGCCCTTCTTTTGACAATGGTAAAGGAGACCCCCCGGGTCATTGCCGACCCGCAAAATTACGAAGCCCGGGCCAACATTATGTGGGCGGGAGCGTTAGCGCACAATAACGTGGTAGGCGTCGGCAGAGAACAAGACTGGTCCACCCACGCCATTGAACACGAACTTTCCGCCCTGTACGACGTGACCCACGGAGCCGGCCTTGCGGTATTGTTCCCGGCTTGGATGAAATGGGTGTTGCCCCACGACCCGAAGCGATTTGCCACGATGGCCACCCGTATTTTCGGCATCGAACACACGGGTGACGACACCGAAACGGGGGCCTTAGGGATTCAAGCTTGGAGAGACTTCTTCCATTCCATCGGAATGCCGGACAACCTGCGGGCCCTGGGAGTCAAAGAAGAAGACTTGGACTATATGGCAAACCGACTGCTACTAAAAGCAGACGGAACTTTGGGCAATTTCGTAAAGCTCACCCCGGCAGACGTCGTGGAAATCTACAAATCCTGTTATTAAAATACAACAAAAGCACAAATAGTGCGACAAAACTCCGTCGCACTATTTTGTTGTATTAAAAAACACTTCTATCCGTTTATATTTCCACTTTCGTGGTACACTAAGAACAGGAAAGGGGATTTTAAAATGGATTTGATTACAGAATATCTTCCGGCACTTTTAACCATTGGAATGGCAGTGACGGGCGCAACGCTACTGCGAATCGGCGCACAGCGGTACGCAGACCGGGAACGGGAAAAAAAGAGTAAGGAACGAAAAGCTTCTTAACTTAGAACAATTGGTTTAAAAGCTGGGTAAAGTAATCGAAGAACCCGGCTTTTTTGACTTCTTCGATGGCAACGACGGGAACCGACAGCAACTCATCACCTTCAAACAAAAACCGAGCCGTCCCCACCACTTGACCGACCGAAACGGGAGCTTGCAACTGTTCCTCCACCGTAATTTCCAAAGAAATTTGGGTGGTCTTGGACTTTTTCACCACCACACACAAATCTCCTTCTGCGGCAACGGAAACTGAATCGACCTTTCCCCGGACGACAGGAATATCAGCCAACTCTCCCACGGAGCGGCGAACCACCGTATATCCGGCAAAACCGTAATCCAACAAAGAGGCGGCGGAAGCAAATCGGCCCTTGCTGGTCTCACCCCCCAACACCACCGCAATCAGGGACATCTCGCCCCGGGTGGCAGTTGCCGCAAGACAATGACCCGCCGCTTCGGTATAGCCGGTCTTCATTCCGGTAATTCCGTCGTAGGTTTTAAGCAATTTATTGGTGTTGGCAAGGCCGAACCCCCCATTGCGCAACGTATCCATCCAAATACCGGTATAATCTAAAATATGGGGATGTTTCAACAGTTCCCGGGTAAAGAGGGCAATATCGTAGGCACAGGTGTAATGATTCTCATCGGGAAGTCCGCAGGGGTTGACGAAATTCGTATTTTCCGCCCCTAATTCGGTGGCGCGCTCATTCATTTTGGCAACGAACGCGGGCTCGCTTCCGGCAAGATATTCCCCTAATGCAACCGCCGCATCGTTAGCAGAATTGACAGCCACGGATTTCAACAGATCCCGAAGCGTCATCGTCTCTCCCACTTCCAGATAGATCTGAGTCCCGCCGTAAGAACAGGCATTCTCCGAGGCGGTAATCTCATCGTCTTCGGTAACGGCACCATCGTCCAGTGCTTCCATTACCAACAACATCGTCATTACCTTAGTTACACTGGCCGGATACAGGCGGTCTTTACTCTGGGATTCATACAAGATGGTTCCTGTTTCCGCTTCCATCAAGATTGCACCTTTTGCATCCAGATTCAATTCCCCCGAAGCCGCCACAGACCCGCCGGCCGGAGTCTCTGCGGCAAGAGTCGGTTGACCGATGCACAGAAGAAAGATTCCCACGAGAACCAAAGAAAAAAGCCGTTTGAACATAATGGATTCCTCACTTCAAAAAAATATCCTCATCCCAATTTATGAGATGAGGACTTGTTTTATTCAGGCTTATTCGGCTTGGCTTTCTTCCGAATCTTCCGTGGGGGAATCGGAATTCCGATTTTCTTCTTCGGGAGCGGCAACGTATCGTTGAAGCACAGGGAAAATCAATCCGTTGGCAACGTAGGCCAATAACGTAAACCCTAAAAAGAGCGGCAGGGGAAGAACCAATATATCAAACAGCGCAAACAAAAGAACGTACGCGGCTAAAACCAACAAAATCACAAGATTTCGCCAAAGTTGAGTCAAAGCCAAAATAACACTGTTGCGAATCAACTGTTTTACCGAAAGGTCAAAGGAAACCATCATCGGATAGATGTAAAACGAACCGAAGAGCAGTAAGTATCCGAAAATAAAAATAACGATAACCGCCACCGTGCGGAAGGTGGAAGACACGTTAAAAGCACTGTCGGTCCAACTAAGGAAGGAACCGGTCAAAAGTGCACCCACACCCAACTGAATCAGCCAAACGATGACGCCCTGTTTGAAATGTTCTTTGCATTTCTCAATAAAATCGGAAAAGAAAAACACCGGCTTTGCCTGAGAAAAATTCCGGCAAACGTAGTTCATCGCCGCCGTAGCGGGACCTATCGTGATGATGGGGATACAGGCCAAAATATAAAGGAGGTTCAGCAGGACCAACTGCCAGAACCGATGGAGAAACTCCACAAAAAACCGTTTTATCGGGCTTTCCGCCGCTACCTCTTGCTTGGTAACACCTTTGCCCTCTTTATTAAAATTAAAAAAGACGCCCAAAACCGCACCTCCGAATTTGTGTTTTCCCTATTATAACAAATTCAGAGGCAACTGTCAAGCAATGGTTGGAAATTGTACCGAATTTTCCGATTTTATAACATATCCCGAATCCCGGACAGAATCAATGGGGACAAAAACAAATCCCAAAGCAAGACAAAAGAGGAACATTGAATAATTACCAAGGAACGAAGCAAGTATCCTTTTAATCCCGCAAAAAAAAGAGTAGAATCTCCTTGAAGCCCTCGAAATAAGGCATAAGATTGAGGGACAGCATCCCTGGCTGCCCGGATCAAAAGAAGACATTCCGCCGCTCCCGAGGGAAAGAGACAAAGTCCTAAGGGCAAAAAGCCCTTTGCCCCGTAAACCGCTAACAGCAACCCGGCGGAATATCCCAAGCCGTAAGATTTATAAAACACCAGCGGAAACGCCGCCAACCAGCCAAACAGAAAAACACCGCAAAAAAACACGAGAAGAACGTACAACGGTCCGGTCTCGAAGGCGCGGAGCCAATCGGTTCCCAATTCGGCGGACAAATATCGCCGGACCAGGTCGCCGTCCACGTTTCCTTGGAGTAAAACCGTAAGGATTCCGGAAAGATATCCGACAAAGACCGTTACTGCCCCTGCTATAAAAGTAATTTTTGATTTCATCGTTCTCTTCGTCCTTTCTGTTCAGCCGGGACGTCTTGGGGACATCCCTGGGACAAGATATGACGCGGAGCAATAAAATATGTGTATAAAAAAGGACAGAACGATTCTACATTCTGTCCTTTTACTTGTTATAAAAATTATTTTTTTATTGCAGCAAGGAGTCTCGCCAGATTTTCCGTGGCAAATTCCAGAGCCTGCTCTGCATTTTCCATTACTTGTAAAAGAGGCATCGGAGCCGGAACACAGTCAAATACCGCAACGATTCCTTTGGGATACAAATCCCGGGCAGACGAAAGGACGCTTCCGCTTAAAACGAGGGCGGGAACGCCGTGCTTTTTTGCGGTTTCTCCCACCTTGCAAGGCAATTTCCCAAACACGGTCTGACCGTCGGTCTTCCCCTCACCGGTAATCACCAAATCCGCTTGTGCAATCTTTTCTTCCAATCGTGCGGCATCAGACAAAATATCGTATCCGCTCCGCACTGTGCCGCCCAGCCCCGCCAAAAGGCCGCCGCACAGTCCTCCCGCCGCCCCGGAACCGGGAACGAGCGAAATGTCTTTTCCAAAAGTTTCGGCAAGGATACGGGCATAATTCTTCAAACCTTCGTCCAGTAAAAGCACCGTCTCTTCATCCGCCCCTTTTTGAGGTCCGTACACGTGGGCCGCGCCGGTTTTTCCGTATAGGGGATTGGTCACGTCGCAGGCGTACAGAATTTCAACGCCGGACAACGGTACCAATCCGGAAGCATCCGCCCGAGCAACCTTCAAAAGCCATTCCCCTCCGGCACCGTCGGGAATCAGAGCATCGGTTTTGTCATAAAAACGGACGCCGAGTGCCTGCAACGCACCCATACCGCCGTCGGTGGTAGCACTTCCGCCCAAACAAACGATAATCTTTTTACAATCTCGGTTCAAGGCGTTGCGGATCTGTACTCCGACACCAAACGTCGAGGCTTTCAGTACGTTTCTCTCGTCGGGCTTTAAATCGGCAATTCCGGCGGCCATTGCCGTTTCTATTACGGCACAATTCTCCCCGTCAATCAATCCGTATCCGCACAGTTTTGTTCGTCCAAATAAATCGGGGACCGTCTCCCACACCATCCGGCCGCCGCAGGCAACCGCAAGACATTCCGCCGTCCCTTCTCCCCCGTCCGCCATCGGAACGCAGACGAGAGACGCGTCGGGAAGATGGGAAAAACCCCGTTGAACCGCGTCGCAAGCCCGGGGAGAGGTAAGACTCCCCTTAAAAGAATCCATCGCAACCAAAATGTTCATACAAACCTCATTTTCGCTCTACGTGAGGAAGAAATTTTTATTTATTATAACACATTGTGAAAAAAAAGTCAATAAAATCGAAAAAAAGAATCGAAAACCTCTTGACAAATGAAAAAAAATGTGGTATACTTATCTCCGTTAACTTCGCCGGTGTGATGGAATTGGCAGACGTGCGGGACTCAAAATCCCGTGGTAGCGATACCGTGTGGGTTCGACCCCCACCACCGGCACCAAAAGACTTGATTTGCCTAAAAAACAAATCAGGTCTTTTTTTATAAAAATTTGACAAATATGTATATTTGTGCTATACTGTATAATGTAAGGTGTTTGTTTTGAAATGAATACCTTTTCGTCAGAATATTTGAGGAGATGGGGCAATGTATAAAACACATCTTTTGAAACTGTGCAGTCTCGTGCTTTCCTTTGCGGCGGTCCTTTCCCTGTTCGCTTGCGGAGAGGCTTCGGATAACGATTCCGATTCCGGATCAGAAGAAGTATACTTCTCCACCGATACAAATCAGGATAACAGTCAAGTGAAGACCGATACGAAGGAGGAAGAAACCGAAAGCGGTTCGGTAGAAAACCCGGATTCGGACACCGACACGGAACTCTCCGATACCGATGCAAAAACCGACGATACTGCCTCCACACAAACCTCGTCGCAGACACCGTCTGATACGGCCGGCTCCACATCATCGCAAACCACCTCTTCTTCCCCAAAAACAGAAACGGACACGACGACAAACAATCAAACGAATACAACCCCCGAACCGGAAGACACCCCTGTCGTCCCTTTGCCTCCGGCACCCGTAGTCAATACCAACATCTCCCCCATCGCACCGGAGAATTATTACGGTCGCAAATGGCTTTCCGGCCGCTCTGACGGGGCGGTAATGACAAAACTTTACGATGCTATTGCAGTAGGTGTTGGGGAAATGCAACCGTCCATCTCTCTGCCGGACGGCGTTACCGAAGACCAATTAACTCTGGCTTGGGAATGTTACCGAGCCGATTATCCCCAGCATTTCTGGTTGGGAACGGAATATTCCTTCTCCGTTCAGGGCGAAAAAATCCTTTCCGTTTCCCCGGGATATTCGATGAGCAGTTCCGAAAAAACAACGGCTCAGCAACGCTTTAACAATGCAGTCAACACCATTCTTGCCGGCATCAATAAAAATATGACCCAATTTGAAATCGAACGGACGATTCACGACCGTTTGATTCTCTCTTGCCAATACAACAACGGTTCCCACGCCCACGATGCTTACGGAGCGTTGGTGGACCACGTAGCCGTTTGCGAAGGGTACGCGAGAGCCTTTGAATACCTTTGTCGCAGCGTAGGAATCCAGACTTTGTACGTGCACGGGGCCTCAATCAATCCCTCAACAGGGGCCACGGAAGGCCACGCCTGGAACATCGTTCAAATCGACGGACAGTATTATCATACGGATGCCACCTGGGATGATGCGGGAGAACCGAAAGAGAACGACATTCACTATGCCTGGTTTGACCTGACTACCGCTCAAATACAACAGGACCACATCCTTGATAATGACAGTTATACCTATCCCAACTGCACCGCAACCGCCGCAAATTACTACAAAAAACACGGAATGGAAATCCCCTCGCTGACCGTTGAAAATGTCGTAAAATGCACGAAAAAGCAGGGGAACACTTTCGTATTCCACCAATACGTGGAAAATCCCGGAAATCCCCAAGCTTGGTTCAATCAAAATGCAGAAACTTTGGCAAAACGCTTTGGACTGAACGGATTTACTTCTACGCTGAAAATCGTGGGACACGATATCACCTTTATAATGAGTCCTTAAATGAAAACGAATCCCCGGAGTTTTATTCCTCCGGGGATTTTTCATAATTTAAAATAAATCGACCGCATTCAGGCGGTATTTTTTTATCCATTCTTCCGCCAAATCAAAGGCAAAATCCAAAGAGTCCGCTTTGTGAGAATCGGAAGAAACAAGAACCTTCGCACCGTTTTCTCCCAAAAATTGCAGGATTTCCGCACAGGGATACGGACTTGTTCGGTACCCCCGGGCCATTCCCCCGGTGTTGATTTCAAAGATTTTTCCGGCTTCGACCAATTTCGCAGCGGCGTTCTTCCAAGCGGCGGTGTAACGGGGCGTCGGAGAAAATAACGGCGGATATTTTTCGTCAAACTTGGTAATCAAATCAAAATGACCGATAAACGCCACGTTCGGGTCGTCCGCGTAGGAAGCGACCAGGTCAAAATAGTCTTCTGCAAGCCCGTCGGCATCTCCGCCGTAATAGTCCCGGATGGCGTTTTGAAGAAGAGAGGCATTGTTATCCAATTCAATATAGTGCCCGCCTTTTTCAATCCAATGAACCGAACCGATGTAATAGTCGATTCTTTCCGGAACGTCAACGGCGAGGACATCTTGTTCCAGACCGACGTACACGTTGATTATTCCCGCATATTTTTCTTTCAATTCCCAAAGGGCCTTCAAATAGTCCTCCATTTGAAGAATACTCCAACTCGGGTCAAACTCCGTATAAGCGTGGTCGGAAATCCCGATGGAATGAAAGCCCTTGCCTATCGCCGCTTCAATCATTTCCTCCGGAGTGTTTTTTCCGTCACTGAACGTCGTATGGGTATGATAATTATACCGTATCATTTTTATTCTCCTTTTCCCGTGTTTTTCCTTCCCCGGAAGGGGGAATCCCAAAATGCTTTCGGTACAATCGATAAAACGATGCATCACTACCGAATCCGCAATTCTGAGCCGCTTTTCGGGCAGAGACCCCGAGAGGTTAACGTGGTCATCCCGTCACGTTACCAAAACAGGACTCTCCTATTATAGCACAAAATGAAAAAAAAAGCAATGTTTTTTCGCAAAAAAAGTGGACAAGCCGTTCTTCGGGGAAAACCGAGGATATAAACGTTAAAAACAAGAGGCACCCTGGATTTCGGAGTGCCTCGTTTCGTTGGGAATAATTATTCGGTTCTCAATGCGACAACAGGATCCTTTTTGGCGGCAGAACGGGAAGGAATGATTCCGGCAAACAACGTCAGAATCACGCTAATCACCACCAAAATCAACGCCGCAGGCAGGGGAAGGACGGCCTTCAAATTGGCAATTCCGGTCAACGCGTTAAGAATAAAGTTAATGGGGATACACAGCAGATAGGTGACACCCACCCCGAGAAGGCCGGAAGCAAAGCCGATAATCATCGTTTCTGCATTAAACATACTGGAAACGTTTCGTTTCGAGGCACCAATGGCTCGCAAGATGCCGATTTCCTTGGTCCGCTCCTGCACCGAAATCAAGGTGATGACCCCGATCATAATCGACGAAACGATCAGAGAAATCGCCACGAAAGCAATCAAAACATAGGTGATGGCATTGATAATCGTGGTAATAGACGACATCATAATCCCCACGTAGTCGGTATAGCGAATCTGAGACAATTCATCAACCGATTCGTTATACTCGGCGATAACGTCTTCAATCACGTCTTTGTTTTCAAAGGATGAAGCGAAGAGATTTACCGTAGCAGGGTCATTCAAATCCACCGAACCCAATTTAATGCAGTTCTGCTCATAGGAAGAATCGGAAAAGACCAGAACTTCTTCGTAATAAACGGCACACTGCGCGGTGGTATAGGTGGGCAACGCCAGGTCCAACGCGGCGGACTGCATCATCGGATCCATTGCCGCCATCTGCTTTTCAACGGCGGAGGCATATTGCATCTTAATTCCCTCGGCCATCAGTTCCCGGTACAGTTCGGTCAACTCTTCTTCCTTCATCGAAGAAAGATATTGCTTCACGTCTCCCTCATTCATTCCCATCTGCTGGGTCAGAGCCTGCAACATCGTCTGCTCCATTTTTTCCCGGGTCACGCCGGCCATTGCTTGGGTCAGAGCGTTGGAAAGATATTCTTCGGAAGGAATGGACATAATCTTCACGTATGCCCAGGCTTTTTCCGTTTCGTTCAAACCGGCGATATAATTACGGAATTCTTTCTCTTTCTCTTCGTCGGTCAATTTTCCTGTGGTCTCTTTGAAAGGAAGTCCAGTAAAGATATCGGTGTGAATATCATTCTTCTGCGCCTGAATCGCCGCCGAATCTTTGGCTTTTTCAACCACAAGTTCGGTCAACGCTTTGGTGTAGCCGATCGACCCACTCAACATTGTGGAAGAGGCGGTTTCGCTGGGACGGATAATCCCAGAGACCTTTAAGGTCATTGCTTTGTCATACAGATACCTAAGTCCCGCATCGGTCTCCCGCAAATCCGTATAATATCCGGTTTTGGGGTCGAAGGTGTAACAGTCGGAATTGAGAATGACACGGAATTCCATTTCCATCAACTCGTCATAGGACCAGGATTTTTGCTGGATATCCAACTCTTCCCCTTCGGTGACCGCGTCAAACAAAGCATTGATGGTATCTTCCGATTCCAACCCCAACGCATACAGGGTCAAGTCATCCAATTCGTTATTTTTATCTACGACGAGAACGATTTCGTTGGCTTGATTGGGCCAAGAACCGTGAATAACGTCATACTGATTCTGCAACACGGGGCTGATTAAACTGCCGTCTTTGCCCGAAAGCATTTCCGTCCACAGTTTCATCGACGATGCCCCGGGAGACATCGACGCCATCGACGCCATCGACGACATCGAGGACGAGCCGTCCATTCCCATCATTCCCGTCATATCCATTCCGAAATTTTCCGCCATCGCTTTGGACAACAGCTGGCGGGTATCGGAATAGATAATGTTTCCGTCCACGTTTTTCGTGTAGACCAACAAATTCAAATCATAGGTGTACTGAACCCCGGACAAAGCTTCCTTTAACTTGGAAAATCCGGGTTCGGATTTCAACTCCACGTCGATAAACTCTTTAAAAGAAACCAAATCGTTTTCCGTGGTCTCTAAATTGTTCATCGCGTTAATCATTTCAAAGAGAACCGATTGAGAATACACCGCATCGTCCTCGTGCTGTTTTTCCTCATCGTCCGCCATTCCCATAAAGGTCTCCATCAGGGTCGTGAGGTCTACGTTGGTGGCTTCGATGGTCAAGGGGTAAGACGAAAGAGTATCTTCCTGCACCGCATCGATATATGCAGTCATCCCCTGAGAAACGGCGTAAATCAAAGCAATCCCGATAATTCCGATGGAGCCGGCAAAAGACGTTAAAAGCGTTCTTCCTTTTTTGGTCAGAAGATTTTTCAACGACAGAGACAATGCAGTAAAGAAGGACATCGACGGCTTTTTCTCTTTTTTCTTCTTCTGCTGAGGCAAAACTTCTTCGGCTTGTGCCGTATAGGGAGCAGTATCGTCAATAACGTTTCCGTCCAAAAGACGCACGGTACGGGTCGCATACGCGTCGGCAAGTTCGGGGTTATGGGTCACCATAATTACCAACCGGTCGTTGGAGATCTCTTTCAAAAGCTCCATTACCTGAACGCTGGTCTCGGAATCCAGAGCTCCGGTGGGTTCATCGGCCAGGAGGATTTCCGGGTCGTTGACCAAGGCGCGGGCAATGGCAACCCGTTGCATCTGTCCGCCGGACATTTGATTGGGGCGCTTTTTCAATTGGTCCTGCAATCCTACTTTTTTCAAGGCTTCTACGGCTCTTGCCCGGCGTTCTTTTTTGGAGATCCCGGAAATAGTCAGAGCCAACTCCACGTTGTTCAGAACCGTCTGGTGGGGAATCAGGTTATAACTCTGAAACACAAAACCAATGGAGTGATTTCGGTAGGCATCCCAATCGGCGTCTTTGTATTTCTTGGTAGAAATACCGTTAATGGACAAATCCCCGCGGGTGTAGTGGTCCAATCCGCCGATGATATTCAAAAGTGTAGTTTTTCCGCATCCGGAAGGGCCTAAAATAGCCACAAATTCACTTTTGCGAAATTCCAACGATACTCCGCGAAGGGCGGCCACAATGTCTCCCCCGGCGGGATATTCCTTTACGATGTTGGTAAGTTTTAGCATAAAATCGTCCTCTCTGAGGGTGGTTGTTTTGAAATATATTATACCATATTTTTCCCCTATTTTCAACGGAACGAAATTAAAATAAGCTAATTTACACAAAAAAGTAAATTTTTTCAAGAAATAACCGAAAAATCCATATTTCATTCACAATTATATCTTGACTTACAAAAGAAAATAACTTATAATAAGGTTATGAACATATTGATGGGAGGACAATCCATATGTTACGAGCAAAAATTATTTCATCCCTTGAAAAATGCTTCTGGGATGAAACCATTCAATCCAAGCCCGCGTTGGGTGAGATTTCAATGCTGAAAAACGAACGGTATTCCTTTCAGGTCTGCTATAATCGGACGGAACTCGTATCTGCCAAGGTTATCGTTCATCTGCAAGTAGAATCCCCCTTGGCGGACCACATTAAGATTACAAAAGTTCAGCAGATTCCCTCTTCAATGCCGGCTTATAAAGACCGGAAGGACGACAATTATCTTCGGACGGAACCGGGACTGTTCCCGGACCTTTTGGAACCCATTCGGGAAAACGACAGATTGGTTACCGACAACAATCTTCGCGCTCTGTGGTTCGAAATTGCACCGGACGGAACGATGGAAGCCGGTGTATATCCCATTAAAATTACCTTCACCAATACTGACGGCGGAGTGGAATATGAACTTTCCACCGAAGTGGAGATTATCGACGCCCTTCTTCCCCATCAGAAGATGATTATGACCCATTGGTTCTATACAGACTGTCTGATGCAGTATTACAACGAAGAAGCCTGGTCGGAACGTCATTGGCAGATTATTGAAAACTTTATGCGTTCTGCCCGGACGTACGGACAGAATATGATTTTGACGCCGCTGTTCACCCCCGAATTGGACACCTACGTAGGGGGGTACCGTCCCACGACCCAATTGGTGGGCATTGTCAAGAACGGCGAAGAATACGAATTTGATTTCTCCAAACTGGGCCGCTGGGTAGATTTGTGCGACAAAGTGGGAATGGAATACTTTGAAATCTGCCATTTCTACTCTCAGTGGGGTGCAAAGGCCTGCCCGAAGGTCATCGCCACGGTAGACGGGGAAGAAAAACGCATCTTCGGATGGGACACCCCCGCAACGGGAGACGAGTACAAAAACTTCCTGACCCAGTTTATTCCCGCATTCCTGAAATATATGAAGGAAGAAAAGAACGGTGCGGACAAGCGTTGCTGGTTCCATCTGTCCGATGAGCCTAACGAAAAACATCTGGAACAGTATAAGACACTTAGCGAATTCCTCAAACCGTTGATTGCCGGCTATCCGATGATTGATGCCTTGTCGAAATATGCCTTCTACGAACAAGGGCTTGTGGACCATCCCGTCCCGGGCATTAACCACATCGAACCCTTCCTGGAAAACAACGTCCCCGAACTTTGGGCTTACTATTGTTGCAGCCAATGCGTGGACACTTCCAACCGGTTCTTCTCGATGCCCGGTGCCCGGACCCGTATTTTGGGCTTGCAGTTGTATAAGTTCAATATCTACGGATTTTTGCAATGGGGCTTTAACTTCTACAACAATCAATATTCCTACGCAACCATCAATCCCTACGTCTGCTCCGACGGGGAAGGATTCGTTCCTTCCGGAGACGCCTTTATCGTCTACCCCGCCGCCGACGGTACGGCACATTCCTCCCTGCGGCAAGTACTCTTCAACGAAGGGTTGCAGGATATGAGAGCCTTGCAACTGTGCGAAGAATTGTACGGCAAAGAGGAAGTTCTTGCGGTAATGGAAGACGGCATTGACCCCATCACCTTTAAGCGGTACCCCAGAGAAGCGGATTACCTTCTCAATCTCCGCCGGAAAATCAATAAAATGATTCAGGCGAAAATAGCGAAATAAACGACCCGTTCCCCCTTGACAGATTTCAGATTCTCGATTATAATAGAGATATGATTTTGCAAGGGGGAATTTTTTTGCCAAAAAACGGTTTGCCGGCATCAGAAGAAGAAAAATTATTGATGGCACGTATCACCGACGGTGCCCGGTTGGCGGAAAAGCGAAACTGTCCCGTGTATACGGATTTTCTCTCCCCCGCCCAACAGATATTAGCATTGAAAACCGCAAAATCCATCGGAGAAACGACCTTCCAACTCTGGGGAGGATACGACGGGGCAGAACGGAAAATGGGAGTATTTCTCCCCAACCAGTATCTCGAACCGGACTATCCCATCACGGTCCTTGCCTTAACGACCCGGGGAGAATACCCCACTCACCCGGAAATTTTGGGAGCGTTGACCGGACTGGGCGTACGGCGGGAAAAAATCGGAGATATTTTAGCCTCATCCAACCCCCCGAAAATTTTGTGCGATTCGGCTTTGGCGGATTTTTTAAAAGAAAATTTTACCAAAGCGGGGCAAAAAGCCTTCCGACCGGAAGAAAGCGAATTGGGAGAAGTTCCCGAAGCGGAACATACGGTAAAGACCTTTACGGTTCCGTCGTTGCGGTTGGATTGCATTGCGGCGGAAGGATTCGGTATGGCACGGACAAAGATGACCGAACTTATTAAAAAAGGCGGTGCGTCCGTAAATTGGACCGAGACGGACTCCCCCGCTCTGTCGGTACAACAGGGAGATACCATTTCTCTGCGGGGCCACGGGCGTTTGGTTATCGCCGAAATCGGTGGGCACAGCAGAAAAGACCGCATCTTTGTAACCGTAAAACGGTACACACGAAAATAATTTCAGGACGGAATGAAGAATGTTTGAAAAGCTTCAAGAAATTGAACAGAATTACGTGCAAAACGAGGAATTGCTTTGCGACCCCTCGGTGCTTGCCGACCCCATCCGTCTTCGGGATTTGACCAAAAAGCAAAAGCAGACCGAAGAATTGGTGGAACAGTACCGCCAGTGGAAGCAATGGAAATTGCAGGCCGATGAAGCGGAAGAACTGATGAACGGCGACGACGGGGAATTAAAAGCCTTAGCGAAGGAAGAATGGCTGGAAGCGAAGGAAGAATTGAAAACCGCCGAAGAAAAATTAAAGATTTTGCTGATTCCAAAAGACCCCGACGACGAAAAGAGCGTCATATTGGAATTGAGAGCCGGAACCGGAGGGGAAGAAGCGGCGCTGTTTGCCGGGTCGCTGCTTCGGATGTATTCGATGTACGCAGAGAAGAAAGGCTTCAAAGTGGAGGTCCTTTCAGTCAATGAGACCGCATTGGGAGGAATCAAAGAAGCCGTGCTTTCCCTGGACGGCACGGGGGCTTTTGGGCGGGTAAAGTTTGAAAGCGGCGTTCACCGGGTGCAACGGGTTCCCGAAACCGAATCCCAAGGCCGGATTCAAACGTCGGCGGCCACGGTGGCGGTGTTGCCGGAGGCGGAAGAGGTGGACGTTGCCATCGACCCGAAAGACCTGTTGATTGAATCTCACCGCTCCGGAGGAGCCGGAGGGCAACACGTAAACAAAACCGAGTCTGCCATTCGCATTATTCATATTCCCACAGGAATTGCGGTGGATTGTCAGGACGAGCGAAGCCAATACAAGAACAAAGACAAGGCATTGAAGATTTTGCGTTCTCGGATTCTCGAACAAAAACGGGCGGAACAGGAATCGGAAATCACGTCTGCCCGGCGGTCGCAGGTGGGGTCGGGAGACCGAAGCGAACGAATCCGCACCTACAATTTCCCCCAAGGGCGAGTGACCGACCATCGTATCGGACTGACTCTGTATAAGATTCAATCGATTATGGACGGGGATTTGGATGAACTGATTGACGCTCTGATTACGGCGGAGCAGGCGGAAAAATTACGGGCAAACGGAGAGGAATAAATGAAGCGGTACGATACGATTTTATTTGACCTGGACGGGACGTTGACCGACCCGGGAGTCGGCATTACAAAATCGGTAGAATACGCTTTGAACCGATACGGAATCACCGTTTCCGACCGGACGGAATTATACCCCTTTATCGGACCGCCGTTGGTAGATTCTTTTCAAAAATATTACGGTTTTTCCAAGGAAAAATCCATTGATGCAGTCGAGGTTTATCGGGAGTATTTCCGGGCCAAAGGAATGTTTGAAAACGAAGTATATCCCGGGATTCCCGAACTGTTAAAAACCCTAAAACAGGCCGGGAAAACCTTGCTTGTCGCGTCCTCCAAGCCGGAAGAATTCGTTCTTACTATTCTAAGGCATTTCGGTCTTTTGGAATACTTTGATTTCGTGGGCGGAGCGGCGATGGACGAATCGAGAGCAAAAAAAGAAGACGTTCTCAAATACGTCCTCCAACAGGCAAAGGTTACCGACCCTTCCACCGCAATTATGGTGGGAGACCGGAAATTCGACGTCCACGGAGCCCACGCCTTCGGCCTTGACGCCATAGCCGTCACCTACGGTTATGGGAGCGTGGAAGAACTGACCGCCGCAAAACCGGAATATTTGGCAGATTCACCGGCGAGAATAAGGGACGTTTTACTTTCTTTTCCCGAAAAAAGAACGTAAACAAAGAAAAGCGAAATTAAGGAGACCGTTTTCACGGTCTCCCTCTTGTTTTTTATTTCTGTTTTGCTAACCATTCTTTGTGGCGGCGGGCGGAGTCCCGTTTGGGTTTTGTGAACCACAAAAGAACCAAGCACCCACCCACAAGAATTACGATGAACATCACCAAAAGGCCTACCGAAATATCGTTGGCTTTGAATTGGGACCACATCGTGAGAACGGCGTCGTTCCGGTCCCCGAAATCCCGCATAATAAAACAGCGGTCTACCACTTCTTTTTCAGGGTATTGGGCAGAAAATTGGCGGCCGATTTCGGCGGTTTGAATCAGGACCTTGCCGTCTTCTGTGTAGTTCTCCTCGGAGATGGTTCCTTCAAAATAGTAGGTCAAATCAACGGTATATTCACCTTCGTCGTCTCCGTACCAGTCCTGTACCAGGTCAAAGATTTCGTCTCCGGCAATAACGCTGGTATACCCGATAAATTCCATATTCCGGGCGGCCACGGAAGGCTGGCAGAGATAATTGACGAAGTCGTGAGCCAATTCGGTATTGGCGCCCTTAGGCATAACCCAGCCGTCAAACCAGACCGAGCCACCGTCTTCGGGAACGGAGAAGTTGAGAAGAACGCCGTCTTCTTCCTCCGCAAGGTCCATCGAATAAACCGCGTCTCCCGACCAGGCTTGATTGATGTCAATCTTTCCGGAAACAATATCGCTTTTTCCGCTATCCACTTCCAGACCGTAGATATTGCCCTTCATCGACTTCAACGCGGCACCGGCGGCGGCGATGGTCTTGTCGTCGGTACGGTTCATCAGCTGGTCCAAAGCGGTGCGGTATTCCTGTAACGTCACGCTTCCGTTCTCCAACCGTTGATTCCACGAAGCAATTTCTTCCCGATAAGCGGAAACCACCGCAGGGATATAGGCATCCCGAACGGAATCCTTGATGGTGATGCGGTTTTTGTAATCGGTATTCCAAAGAATTTCCCAGGATTTAGTATCTTGCTCGGCCACCGCTTCGGGATTGTAAATAATCCCAACCGTTCCCCACATATAGCCTACGGAATAGGCATCGAAATTATTTTCTTCAAAGACTTGTTTAATGTAGGGAGAAGCGTATTTATTGTAGTTTTCCAGCTTGGAATAATCAAATTTTTCCAATGCGATATTGTCATCGGTCCCGTTTTCGGTGGCGGCAATCATTTTTTGAATCACATAATCGGAAGGACAGACCAAATCGTACTGGGACTTTCCGGTCTTCAAGGTGTTCAACATCGTCTCGTTGGTCTCAAAGGTGTCGTATTGCACGTTCACCTTGACACCGGTGCGAGCGTAATAGTCGTTGGCCCAATCTTCCATCACGGAAGGGACGACTTTCGTGCCGTTTTCATCGGTGCCGTCGTCGATATAATCCTGCCAATTATAGACCCGAAGGGTCACTTCTGCCCCGTTAAGGGAAATTCCCGTTGCGGAAAACAACGAAAAGAAAACCGCTGAAAACAGGACGAGAGACAGTATTTTTTTCATCGTTTACCGCGCTCCTTTCCCTTTCTGTTCCGCAGGTTGGTAATCACAAGAAAGACCAGGGCAAACACGAAAATCAGGGTAGTCAATGCCCGCAACGTGGGGGGCAACGTTCCCTTTTTACTGGTTACACCGTACACGTAGGTGGACAGAGTGGTAAAGGACGTATCCCGGGTAAAGGCGGTAATGATATAATCGTCCAAAGACAAGGTTATGGACAACAAAAACCCGCTGAAAATACCCGGCATAATTTCGGGAAGAACAATCTTGCGAAGAGCCTGAGACGGCTTGGAGCCGAGGTCCAGGGCGGCTTCGTAAATATTGGGGTCCATCTGCTGCAATTTGGGATTGATGCTCAGCACCACAAAGGGCAACGTCAAAACCACGTGACCAATCAGCAGGGTGATAAAATCAAACTGTACGCCGAAATAAACGAAAAGAACGGTCAATGAAAGGGCCGTAACGATTTCCGCATTCATAATGGGAATCTGAGACACCCCTTCCAAGGCGGATTTCATTTTCTTTCCGCTATAATGGATTCCAATGGCACCGGCAGTCCCCAAAAGGGTGGACACCGCGGCGGAAGAAAGGGCAACGATCACCGTGTTGACCACGGCGGTGACGATTTCCTTATTCTTGAACAGATCCGGATACAAATCCAAGGAAAATCCCGTCCAAGAGCCGATAACTTTGGCTTCGGTAAAGGAAAAAATCATCAGGACCAAAATAGGAGCATACATCAGAACGAGCATTATGCCGACGTAAAGACGGGCCAGGATACGGGTGGATTTCTTCATAGCATCGTACCTCTGACGTCGTCTTCTTTCTGTACGTTCTTCGTTGCGAACATACCCACGGCAATAAGAAGCAGCATTACCATTGCAACAATACTGCCCATATGCCACAAGCCTTGGTCAAAATACAATTGGATACTGTTTCCAATCAGAGATAATTTCCGTTCTCCCATTACGTCGCTGATAACGTACGACGACATCGTGGGCATAAACACCATCGTCGCCGCCGAAACGATACCGGGAGCAGACATCGGAAGGATGACCTTCACGAAGGTTTGCAAAGGACGGGCGCCCAAATCAGAAGAAGCCTCAATCTGGCTGTAATCCAACTTCGTCATCGTGGTATACAGAGGAAGAATGACAAAGGGCAGATAGTTGTAGACCATACCGATCATCGTGCAAAGATAGGGATGCTCTCCCCCGTTCAACCCAAGCCAATACAACAGATCCCGGGTAGCAGCGGTGCGGAGAACGAAGTTGATCCACATCGGCATTACGAACAGAAGCATCATTACCCCGGGCATCTTCAAATCCCGGTGGGCAAGAAAATAGGCCACGGGATATCCAATGACGAGACATATCACGGTATTTGCCGCCCCGATGATAAAGGAAACGAGGATGGTATTGATGTTCGAGGCGCTCCCAAAGAGAGAGACCAGATTGTTAAAGGTAAAATTCCCTTCCGCGTCGGTGAAAGCATAGCCGAGAATCAAAACCAAAGGAATGACCACGAACAGAACCATAAACACCGCGTAAGGAAAAGCAAGCCATTTCCGAGTAAATTTAATTCTTGACATATTTCGACGCCTCCCCACGGAGTTTCAGACGAATCTTTTCCGCCGGAATCCGAACCGAGACCCGGTCGTCTTCGTTCCAGGTATATTCAGTGTCAACCACGAAATCTTCATCGTCTTCGGTACGGATAATGACCTGGTAGTGATTGCCGAGATAAATCATCGAAACGATCTTACCGCAGACCACGCCGCCGTCTTCGTTGTCGATAATCTCAATATCTGGGAAAGCCACGTCGGCAAATACGTCCGCGTCTTTGAAATCGTATTTTTTTCCATCGGGGGCAATGACGTACCCTTCTTCGTCCAATTTTGAACCGGGAATCAGTTGCGTTACGTCGCAATCAAAGGCTCCGCCGGCAATAATGACCCGGTTGTCGTTGTCAATGTACGCATCGTCGTAAACGTTGGACAACAGGTCTTTTTTCATAATGTGAATCAAGTCGGGGGCAACGTTGACTCCCACGGGAATCTGGGTCTCCATATTTTTGGTGGACTGAATGGTCACCTCGTTGCGGCCGACCATCATCGTATATTCGTAATGGATCCCTTTAAAGACCTTCTCGGTGAGAATTCCGTCAATCATCCCTTGGCCGGGTTCTGCAAATTTCACGTCTTCGGGACGGACGACCACGTTGACCTTTTCGTTGGCGGGGAAATCGTCCACACAATCGAAAATGTGATTCAAAAACCGCACTTTGCGGTTGCCCATATAAGTTCCTTCGTACAGATTGCTTTCACCGATAAAGTCGGCAACGAAGGCGTTTTTCGGTTCGTTATAGATATCTTCTGGGGTTCCGATCTGCTGAATACAACCGTCTTTCATTACCACGATAGTGTCGGACATCGTCAACGCTTCTTCCTGGTCGTGGGTAACGTAAATGAAGGTGATGCCCAATTTTCGGTGCATCTCCTTTAATTCCAGTTGCATTTCTTTTCGCATTTTCAGGTCCAGCGCCCCCAAAGGTTCGTCCAAAAGAAGAATCTGAGGCTCATTAACGATAGCACGGGCGATGGCGATACGTTGCTGCTGACCGCCGGACAAAGTGGTGATATCCCGCCATTCGAACTCTTCCAAATCTACGATTTTCAGAGCTTCGGTAACTTTTTTGGAAATCTCTGCTTTGGTCAGCTTGCGATATTTGGTAACCTTATTACCGTTACGGTCGGTGGTTTCGTAAGGGATTTTTTTCAGTTTCAATCCAAACGCCACGTTATCGTACACGTCCAAATGGGGAAACAGCGCGTACTTCTGGAAGACCGTATTGACCGGACGTTCATAGGGGGGCAGTTCGGAAATATCTTCCCCGTTAAGCAGAATCTTCCCGGAGGTGGGATGCTCAAACCCGGCAATCATCCGCAGAGTTGTGGTCTTACCGCATCCGGAAGGGCCGAGAAACGAAACGAATTCGCCTTTTTTCACGTAAAAATTAAAGTTGTCTACCGCGGTGGTCTCATTGTAGGTCTTTGAAACTCCTACCAGTTCAATGATGACATTTTCCTTTTTCACGTTCATCACTCCAAAAAAAGAATTTTTGCTTCTTTCAATCCTTTCTTCGCCGCAGTATTGAATGTCGGATTCGTCCTTTTGGCTGCGTTTCCAAGAGAATATTATTATGTAATATCGCTCTTCCAACTATATTTATAAGTAAGCAACATAAGAGTATCATCTATCTATGACAAAACAATGTCAAATAGATAAATTTTTTCGCTCGTTTTGTCAATATTTTTCCCTCAAAAAGTAATAAAACGCCAAGAATTTCCTCTGCAAAAAAAGAAGAGCCTCTTTTTCGGCTTTTTTTATGTGTTTTCTCCCGATTTGTGAATTTAATATTACATTCTCAAAAAACACTTGCTTTTTGGGAAAAATTGTGATATACTATTTTGCGGAAAAAATCTTTTGAACGGAATATTTGTACCCGTAGCTCAGCTGGATAGAGTGTCAGACTCCGACTCTGAAGGTCGAAGGTTCGAATCCTTTCGGGTACGCCAAGTAAAACCTCGTCTTCGGACGAGGTTTTACCACTGCAACACTTTAAAATTTTACATAAAGGAAGTAACGATTATGGCATCGACTCTCTTGGCCGTATCTATTGCTCTTTTGGCCGGTCTTCTGATGACCCGACTGTTCAAACCTCTGAAATTACCTTCGGTCACCGCATATTTGATTGCCGGTGTTCTGATCGGTCCCCACTTTTTGGGAATGCTGCACCAGGAAGGAATCGGTTTTACCTCCCACGAAGGTCTGGAAGGGTTCGCTCTGATTTCCGAGGTGGCGCTTGGCTTTATTGCCTTCTCCATCGGAAGTGAATTCAGGGTATCGGAACTGAAAAAGACCGGAAAACAGGCAACGATTATCGGAATTCTGCAAGCTCTGGTGGCAACCTTGTTTGTAGATTTGGCCCTGTACGGTTTACATCTTCTGATGCCGGAAATCCTGCCGCTGCCCACGGTTTTGATTTTGGGCGCCATTGCCACAGCTACCGCGCCTGCCGCCACGCTGATGGTCGTCCGCCAGTATAAGGCAAACGGCCCTCTGACAAAATTACTCCTTCCCATCGTCGCCTTGGACGACGCAGTGGGGCTTGTAGTATTTGCCGTCTCTTTTGGAATCGCAAGAGCCTTAGCCAGCGGTTCGGTGGACCTGGTTTCCATCCTGGTCAATCCTTTGGTGGAAATTGCGGCATCACTGATTTTGGGTGCGGTGATGGGAGTTATTTTGACCTGTTTGGAAAAGCTCTTCAATTCCAACACCAACCGTTTGAATCTGACCATTGCTTTCGTGTTTATTACCGTTTCCCTTTCGATGATCGACTTTCACGTCGGTCCGGTACATATTCAGTTCTCCGCCCTTTTAGTATGTATGATGCTGGGAACGGTCTTCTGCAACATCTGTCCCTTGTCCCACGATTTGATGGAACGGGCAGATAAGTGGACATCTCCCCTGTACGCCTTGTTTTTCGTTATCAGCGGTGCGGAATTGAATTTGGATATTCTCAAAAACGGATTCGTAGTTCTGGCCGGGATAATCTATATCATTGCCCGCTCCGCCGGAAAATATCTGGGAACGTTGGGCAGTGCCAAAGCAACAAAATGCGAACCCCAGATCTGCAAATATTTGGGGATCACCCTGTTGCCTCAGGCGGGAGTTGCGTTGGGAATGTGTACCATTGCCGCGGCAACACCGGAATTGGGAGCAAGCGGTCCTATCATCCGCAACATTACCCTCTTTGCCGTTCTGATTTATGAATTGGTCGGACCGCTGTTTACCCGAATGGCACTGCAAGCCGCAGGTGAAATCAAACCGATGTCGGAAGAAGTCAAGAATCGCCGCCATCACAAACTCAACGAAGCAAAAGAAAAGCACGGAAAATAACTCTCGAAGAAAACCGCAAGACATTCTTAAATAAATAAAAAGCGAAAACGGGTCTCTGATCAGACCCGTTTTCTTTGTATTTTATTAAACCAAATCGGTTTAAAATTTAAATATAGTTATCAATCTTCGTTCTTCCAAAGCAGTGCAGCACCAATGATTCCGGCGTCATTACCAAGGGTCGCGCAAGTGATATTCGGTTCTTCCTTGCCAAAGCGGGCAAAAGAATACTTCTTCACAGCCTTCCGCAGAGGTTGAAGAATCCGTTCTCCGGACTTGCTGACACCGCCTCCAAGCGTTATCATTTCCGGCTGAAAGATATTGACGATGTTGACGATTCCGTCGGCCAAATCGTTCGTATACCGGTCAATAATCCCGTGAGAGACCTCGTCAGTCCCGTCAAAGGCGGTCTTTCCCGTAACTCCGTCGAGACTTCCGGCAATACGCCACAGTTCGCTGTCGGGATGGGATTCCATCTCCTTTTTGGTCAGACGGATCAATGCCGTAGCGGAAGCATAGGCTTCAAGACAACCTTTGCGGCCACAGGTACAGTCCTCTCCATCCTGGCGGATGACCATATGCCCTAATTCCGCACCTTTTCCCCAGGCTCCGGTGAAGAGACGACCGTTGATGATAATTCCGCTTCCCACCCCCGTTCCGAGGGTAATCATAATCATATCCGAAACGTCCGCACCACTTCCCGCGAGAAATTCACCCCACGCGGCAGCATTGGCGTCGTTTTCAATATATACTTTTTTGCCGAGAGCTTTTTCCATATAAGAGACAATGGGAACGTCGTAAAAATCCAGATTGTTGGAAAATTCCACCGTTCCCGCGGCTTTATTCAAGGCACCGGGGCAACCGATTCCAACCGATTCTACGTCATCCCGTGCCAATCCCGAGGCAAATACGGCATCCCAAACACAGGCGGCCATATCGTCAAAAATTTCCGTATACGGACGAGGTGCCAAGGTCTTCCGGGAGCTTCTTCCGTAAATAATACCGCATTCGTCTACCACCGCAGCGGCGATGTTTGTTCCACCCAAATCAATTCCCACGAAATAGCGGGGAGGATTCGTAATTTGCAGAAGGGTCCCTTCTCCTTCCACAATAACGTCGCCCGATCCTGCGGGGAAAAAGAGAGTCTCTCCGGCGGCAACGGCTTCTCCGCAGACCGTCAAGCTTCCCCCAACGGATAAAAGACAGAGGTAACTTTCTTCCGCAACGAAAAGGGTTTGCGTTCCGCGGATCTTCCGTTCCCGCACCTGAAAGAAGGGACAGCTCCCCAAAAGACGGCTGCCGTCACTGCATACGGGAATTTCACGGCAGACAGACTTCTTTAACGAAGCGGAAAGAACCCCTTTTTCAATATGCAGTTCCCGGGGGTTTCCGTCCTTATCCCGTCGGTCGTAATCGTAAAGCCGGTAGGTAACGTTCGAATTTTGCTGAATTTCTGCAATAAGATTGCCCTTTCCAATAGCGTGGACCGTCCCCGCATCTACAAAAAAGACGCTACCGGGAGCGGAGTCCTCCCGATTAAGCAAATCCATAACCGAGTTGTCCCGAATGGATTGTGCAAAAGTCTCCCGATTCACGTCATCCTTCAACCCGTAGACGATTTTAGCACCGGGTTCGCAGTCCATAACGTACCACATTTCGGTTTTTCCGTTCTGTCCTTCCCAGACCTTTGCTTTTTCGTCATCGGGATGAACTTGGATGCTCAGATCATCGGCGGCATCGATCAATTTGACGAGAATGGGCAATTCGTCACAAGATCGATTGGTTCCCAAGACCGAAGGGTCTTTTGCAATATAATCCGCAAGGGTCGTTCTGGCAAATTTACCATCGGCAATCACCGAAAGCCCGTCCGGGTGAACGCTTAATTCCCAACTTTCCGCAGTACGGGAAAGTCCGGAAGATTTTCCGTAAATTTCAGTTAATTTCCTTCCGCCCCAAAGGTAATCTTTATAGGCAGGTATCAGACGCATAGGTTTCATAACAAGCCACCCTTTAATAGAATCAGATTCGTTCAATCTTGATTAAATCCGTATTGCCGGACCGTCCGTTGGTAATACCTCCGGTAATAACGATATGATCGTCTTTGCCCAGCCCCAAGGTGTGCTGAGTTAACTTTTTGGCAGTGTAGAACAGTACATCGGTGGAATTGAAGGTCTCGCAAAGCACGGGATTAACACCCCAAGAAAGTGCAAGTCCCCGCCAGGTCTTCTCATCGGTGGTCACTCCAACGATATCCATAGGAGGACGGAATCGGGAGACCATACGGGCAGTAATTCCGGACAAGGAACAGACCGAAATAGCCTTTGCTCCGATATCAATAGCCATCCCTACGGTGGCGTGGGAAATAGCATCGACAGTATTACGAATCTTGAACTGTGATGCGTGGAATCGAGAAGCATAATCAATGTTCTGCTCGGTGCGTTCGGCAATACGAGCCATCGTCTGAACCGCAAGGACGGGGTGTTCCCCCGCAGCGGTTTCAGCAGAAAGCATAATGGCGCTGGTACCGTCGTAAACGGCGTTGGCAACGTCCGTAATCTCCGCACGGGTGGGACGGATATTATGAATCATAGATTCGAGCATTTCGGTAGCGGTGATGACCCTCTTCCCGAGAAGACTGCACTTGGTAATCAACTGCTTTTGAATCCCGGGCAATTCCTCAAAGGGAATCTCAACGCCCATATCTCCGCGGCCGATCATAATGCCGTCGCATTCTTCGCAGATCTCTTCGATATTATCGACACCGGCACGGTTTTCAATCTTGGCAATGAGGGCAGGATGGGATTCTCCGTTTTCTGCTAAAAAGCGACGGACATCGGTCAGATCCTGCTTGCGGGAAACGAAAGAGCAGGCAATAAAATCCACGCCGTTTTGAATCCCAAACAGAAGGTCTTTTTTATCCTGTTCGCTGAGATAAACCTGGTTCAACAACTTATTGGGGAATGCCATACTTTTGCGGTCGGAAAGTACCCCGCCGGAGATCACGTCGCAGATAGCATCGGTAGCGGTCAACTCCCGAACCTTCAAAACCACAAGCCCGTTGTTGATCAAAACCCGATCCCCGATAGAAAGATCCCGAATCATCCCCGAATAGGAAACGGAGACCCGATTCCGATCTCCCTCAATATCCTCAACGGTCAAGGAAAAGGTATCGCCGTCGTTCAGGGTGATCTGTCCGTCTCGAAAGGTCTTGATACGGTATTCCGGACCTTTCGTATCCAAGAGAATAGCAATGGGAAGATTCAACGTTTCCCGCACTTTTTTGATGGTATTGATCATAGCGAAATGCTGTTCGTGTGTTCCGTGAGAAAAATTCAAACGAGCTACATTCATTCCCGCAAGACACATTTCGGTCAGCGTTTTTTCATCGGAACAAGCAGGACCGACGGTACAGACGATTTTGGTTTTACGCATATATTAAAACTCCTATAAAAAGATTAAATCAAAAAAACTCACCATTGTACATTATAACATATTTTTCCGCAAAATGCAAGAACCGAAGAATAATTTCCCGAAAAAAGAAAAAAAGAGAGGAATTTCTTCCCCTCTTTTCTCTCTTATTCAAATTGCGAATTGTAGAGTTTGCTGTAAAAACCTCCGCAAGCAAGCAACTGCTCGTGATTTCCCTGCTCAATGACCGTACCGTCCTTGACGACCAAAATGTTGTCGGCGTGCTGAACGGTAGAAAGGCGATGGGCAATAACAAAGGACGTGCGGTCCTTCATCAAAGAGACCATTGCTTTCTGAATCCGCTGTTCGGTACGGGAGTCTACGTTGGACGTGGCTTCGTCGAGAATCAACATCGACGAATCGGACAACATCGCCCGGGCAATGGTAATCATCTGTTTTTGTCCCTTGGAAAGATTGATTCCGTCGTCGGACAAGACCGTATCGTATCCCTGCGGCAACCGCTCGATAAAAGAATGGATATGAGCCGCTTTTGCCGCGGCAATGACGTCTTCACGGGTGGCCCCTTCCCTACCATAGGCAATGTTATCGTGGACCGTTCCGCAAAACAGCCACGTGTCCTGCAACACCATCGTGTAGGCCTTGCGAAGGGAATCCCGCGTAACGGAATAGCAATCCATTCCATCCACGGATAATTTTCCGGATTGAGGGTCGTAAAACCGCATCAGAAGATTGATAACCGTGGTCTTTCCGGCACCGGTGGGACCAACGATGGCGTTGACCGTTCCGGGGGCGGCGTTCAAGGTAAAGTCTTTCAAAATGGGCTTATCGGAAACGTAGGAAAAATCAACGTGTTCCACGTCTACCTTGCCCTGAACGTCGGTCAACACAACCGCGTCCTCGCGGTCAGGCGCTTCGGAAGGTTCGTCCAAAAGATGGAAGACCCGCTCTGCCGCCGCCATTGCCGATTGGATTTCATTGAGGATATTGGCAAATTCATTGATAGGACCGGCAAATTTCCGGGAATACTGAACGAACGACGCCACTTCCCCCAAGGTAATTGCGATCAAAGGAAAAAGATTCGCCTCTCCCCTGGCAACGGTCAGCATATAAAACAAGCCGCCCAAGATCGTCACCAAAGAGATGGAAAGATTGTTGATAAACATTACCGAAGGGCCGATGACGGCGGCGTGATAATCCGCCTGATAATAAGACTCTACGGCGGATTCATTTTTTTCGTCGAACTGACGCAGGGTATCCTGTTCCCGGTGATAGGCGTGGACCGTCCGCTGTCCGGATAGGATTTCTTCCGCATACCCGTTCAATTCACCCAATTTTCCCGACCGTGCCCGGAAGAACGGTTGAATCTTTTTGGTCTTTCGCCGGGTAAACCACAACGACATCGGCACGGTAACGGCAAAGACCAACAGCAATACCGGACAGATGGAAGCCATCATCACAAGAGACCCTACCAAGGTGACCACACTGGCACAAACTTGCAGAAGGTCATTGGAAAGCGACGTATTGACCGTATCAATATCGTAAGAAATACGGCTGATGATATCCCCGGTGGCGTGGGAATCAAAATAACTGACCGGAAGGGTGGTCAAATGATGAAATACGTCCCGACGCATTGTGGAAATGACTTTTTGGCTGATGGTTATCATCAAGGCGGAAAGGCCAAAAGACAGGCCGGCAGAACAAAGGTAGGTTGCCGCCATTAAAATGCAATAATACAAGACCTGCCCCAACATCGGCGCATCAAAGAGGGAAAGACACCAGCTGTATAACGGTGCTATGAGCAATTTCTCGGAAAATTCTCCGCTGAGAGCGTCAATGGCAAACCCGGAAAGGCGGGGACCGACCAACGCCAACAAATTGGAAGCAAGCATCATTACAAAGGCCAGAAACGCCAACCATTTGTAACGGAACAAATAAGACAATATCCGGCGCAACACCCGTTCCCCGGTCTGCCGGTCTAATTTTTTCGACGGGCCTTCCATTCCCCGGGGGCCACCCATAGGCTTATTCAAGAATCGCACCCCCCATCTGAGATTGACTGATTTCGCGATAAATATCACAGGATCGCATCAACTCTTCGTGGGTTCCGGACGCTACGACCTGTCCGTCGTCCAACACCAGAATCCGTTGGGCATTCATCACGGAACTGACCCGTTGGGCGACGATGATGCGGGTACATTCGGTTCCGGACGACGCCAAGGCCTGACGGAGATTGGCATCGGTCTTGTAGTCCAATGCGGAAGAAGAGTCGTCCAAAATCAAAATATCAGGGTTTCCCGCCAGAGCACGGGCAATAAACAACCGTTGTTTTTGGCCGCCGGAAAGATTCGACCCTTTTACCGTCAATTCGTAAAACAATCCCTTTTCCGCCACAAAATCCGCCGCCTGGGAAGTGCGGAGGGCCGATTGCAAGGTTTTGTCACTCACGTCCCGTCCAAAGCGGAGGTTTTCTTCTACGGTACCGGAAAACAAAATATCATTTTGCAACGCCGCTCCGAATCGAGTCCGCAATTCTCCCATCGGAATGGTTCGAATATCCCGCCCGGCGATACGGATGGCGCCGGAATCCACGTCATAAAACCGCATCAACAATTGAAGAATCGTGGATTTTCCGCTTCCGGTCGCTCCGATGATACCCAACGTCTCCCCTTTTGCGAGGGTGAAGGACAGGTCGGAAACGTTGTTTTTCACCTTGTTGTACGAAAAATTGACCCGGTCAAATTCCAGATAGGTTTCATCCTTGGCTTCCCGGTCCGGATACTGTTGTCGCGAAGCTACGGGCATATCGTTTTCACAATGCAATACTTCATCAATACGATTCGCAGAAGCGGTAGCCTTTGTAAACATTACAAAAATACGGGAAATGGACATCAACGCCATTGCAATCAGGGTAAAATACTGGGTAAAGGCGATGATAACTCCGGGTTGCGTACCTGCCTGGACAGAAATCAGTAACGCCCCCACAAAAATAACTGCCGTCAGCCCCAGATTCAAGAACAGATTCATTGCGGGATTGGAAACAGCCATCGTAATACCGGCCTTTTTCTCGGCCCGGACCAGGGCGTCGTTTTCCCGGTCAAAGCGTTCTTTTTCCGATTGCACCCGAGACAAAGCCTTAATGACACGGATTCCTTTGGTATCTTCCCGCACCACGCGGGTCATCGAGTCTACCTGCTTTTGCACGTCGCCATACAGGGGAACCCCTTTTCGGGCGATGTAAAATACAATAATAAAGATAAAAGGCAATACGGCCAGCATCACAAGCGTCAATTTTACGTCCAGAAGGGTGGTCAGAAGCAAACCTCCAAACAAAAGAATGGGAGCACGAACCCCCATTCGTTGCATTATCCCCAAAAACCGGCTGACGTGATACGTATCGGAAGTAATGCGGGATTCCAAGCTGGGAACGGTAAATCGGTCTACTTGCCGGGCAGAAAGAGACAACGTTTTTTCAAACAAGTCGTGGCGGATATCCCGAGTAGCGTCCCGAGCGACGGCAGATGCTCTCTGATTAGCAAATACGTTCATTCCGAAGGCGGCAAGAGCGCAAAGAATCATCACACCACCCCAGGCAAAAATCAACTCCGCCCGCTGCATCGGAACCACGTTATCCAAAATGTGGCTCAGAATATACGGAAGAAACAGTTCTACGATAGTCGCAAGGAATTTCACCGAAAATACGGCCGTCATCCGCAGATAGTAGGGACGAAGATAACGTATCATCAATTTCATACCGTATCTCCTCCCCGATTGGACTGCGGGGGAAAATCTTCTCCCCGTACGTATTGCATTGCCCGGTCTCTGGCACGTTCCAAAAGCCGGGAAAATTGCTCTTGTTCTTCGGCGGTAAACTCAGAAATGAGCCACTCGTTCCAATCCCGGAATACTTCCCGAATCATCGGAACGGTGTCTTCCGCTTTCTTTGTGGGATAGACCAATAAGACCCGTTTGTCACTTCCGGGCGAGCGGGTCACGTATCCTTTTTCTTCTAAGTAAGCCAACTGGCGGGCCACCTGGCTTTTATCAATACAAAGCTTTTGGGTCAGCTGTTCCTGGGAAATCCCCGGATTGCGGCATAGCATCGAAATACAGCGGGCGTGAGGCGGCTTTAAATCGGTATGCTCAAACCGTTCTCCGTGATACAATGCCGAGCAACGGCTGACCGTATTGATAAGAAACATCAATGCGGGCATAACAGTCTCCTTTATAAATCGTTGCATTTGCAACTTTTCTCTATTATACACCCAAAAGAAGCGGATGTCAACCCTTAAAATGAGGCTGAAAACGATGTAACAAAAATGTTCTTTTTTCGGAGAAATACATAGATTGTGACTTTTTTTGAACCTTTTCCGGGAATTGGTTTTTGGGGGTTGACATTCCTGGAAGAAAGGGGTATAATGAGGGCGATTCAAAGAATCGGAAGGAGATCGCACGATGTCTAAAACAGGGCTTAATATGTGTGAAGGACCGTTTTTGAAAAAAATCATCCTCTATACCCTACCGATTATGCTGACAGGGATTCTCCAACTTGCATTCAATGCGGCAGACCTGATTATCGTAGGACAATTCTGCGGAAGCGTCTCGGTTGCTGCGGTAGGAACTACGGGGGCTTTGACCAATCTCATTGTTAACCTGTTTATCGGACTTTCCGTGGGATGCGGGGTTACTGTTGCCCAGGCTTTGGGAGCGGGACACGAAAAGGAAGTACACCGTATCATCCATACCGCTATCCCCACTGCCATCATCAGCGGGATCGTACTGACGGTTATCGGCGTCTCTTGTTCCAAACTCTTTTTGCAATGGATGGGAACGCCGGAAGACGACGTACTTCCGCTGGCATCCCTGTATATGAAAATTTATTTCGGTGGTATTTTAGGCCCGATGGTATATAATTTCGGAGCGTCCATTCTCCGAGCTGCGGGGGATACGAAAACGCCGTTGATTCAGCTGACTCTTGCAGGAATCGTCAACGTAGTGTTAAACACGGTCTTCGTCACCGTATTCCATATGGACGTGGCCGGGGTAGCGTTGGCAACGGTACTGTCCCAAGTATTTGCCGCCGTAATGGTGTTAATCACGTTGGCCCGCCGTACCGACGCGTGTAAATTAGAGTTCCGTAAATTGAAAATATACAAAGGCCCTTTAATGAAAATCATCCGCATCGGGGTTCCTTCGGGAATCCAAGGGGCAATGTTTTCCATCTCCAACGTCCTTCTGCAATCTTCGGTCAACGCCTTCGGTTCGGTCTTTATGTCGGGGAATGCTGCGGCGGCAAACCTGGAAGGGTTCGTCTGGACTTCGGTCAACTCTTTCCATCAAGCAGCTCTGAATTTCACCGGTCAGAACGTGGGAGCCCGGCGATACGAAAACGTTCGTAAAGTCGTCAACGTCTGTATTTCCTGCGCACTGATCGCAGGAACGGTTCTCAGTCTTCTCACCTTCTTGGGAGGTAAGACCCTCCTTGGAATCTATATTACCGACTCCGAAGAGGCAATTCATTACGGGATGTTGCGAATGACCTTCGTAATGCTCCCCTATTTTACCGTTGCACTAATGGACGTAATGAGTGGCGTGTTGCGGGGGATGGGAGCCTCTCTTACACCGATGCTCATCTCTGTTTTGGGGGTCTGCGGACTCCGTATCGGATGGATTTGCACAGGGTATCAATATTTCGCGTCCTTCCCCACGGAAACCCGGGCAATGATGTTATACTTGATCTACCCCGCTTCCTGGCTGGCTACTGCCATCGCGGAAATTATTGCCTATAAGATACTTATTCGCAAATCACAACGACAACTGCAATCCCGCATCAACGAACAAAATAATCAATGATTTTTAACGGCACGTAAAATATTACGTGCCGTTTTTTAAACCTTTTTGAACAACGGAACAGATGACTTGACAAAATTCGTATCGTCCTTTATAATAGTGTTATAGACTTTAAGTAGGAGGACTCTCTATGAAATTTCTGAAAGCGATTTTATCCCTTCTCTTGCTCTCCGCTTTGGCTGTTGGGGCGGCCGCCTGTGGCAACACCCCCACCGAAACACCTTCGAGCTCCTCCGAGACGGAACAAATCACCACAGACAACGTTGTCAGCGAACCGGAACCGATTCTTTACGCCCACCCGTTGACCGGGATATTAAGCGAAAAAAATCTCACCGGAACCAGACCCGCTGCGGTAATGATCAACAATATAAAGCAAGCACTTCCTCAGATCGGCATCCGAGATGCGGACATTTTAGTGGAATGTATCGTCGAGGGGGGAATTACCCGCCTGATGGGAATTTTCTCCGACTATAAATCCGTAGGGGTTATCGGCTCCATTCGGTCCTCCCGTCCCTACTATCTGGACGTAGCACAGATGTTCGACGCAATTTACTGCCACCACGGCGGAAGCAACGACGCCTATTCTCAAATTGCATCTCGTAAAATTGATAATATGGACGGCATCACCAAAAACCCGATGAAGGTTTACTACCGTGACCCGGAACGCTTGAAGACGATGTCTCTGGAACATACGATGATGATCACGGGCGAGGGGATCGCAAAAAATGTTGAAGCCCTGAAATACCGCACCACTTTGCGGGAGGGATACGAATACCCCTTCACCTTTGCCCCCATAGATACTCCCGTTCAGGTTGGAACAGAAGATGCACTGCACGTATATCTTCCGGTGTCCAATTATCAAAAAGTAGACTACGTGTACAACGCCGAAACAAAAGAATATCTGCGTTATCAACATAATGGGAATAAGCATATCGACGGTGAAACCAACGAACAACTGTCCTTTAAGAACGTTATCGTATTGTTCTGCAACACGAGAGATATCGGCGATAAACTCCTTCAAATCACCACAACAGGAAACGGAAACGGATATTTGATCAGTGAAGGGAAAGCCGTTGCCATTACCTGGTCGAGAACCGACCGCGAAGGAAATCTGACGTTGGTAGAAACAGCAACGGGAAAACCCATCGTCATCAATCGGGGAAAAACTGCGATTAACGTCTGTACCTCGACGACCTATGGGGCGGTTAATTTCAACGCAATCGACCGCATAATGCAAGAATAATTTGATATTTGCCAGCCGAGACGGGATTTTCCGCTTTCGGCTGGTTCTTTTATTGCTTTCCCAAAATCCAACAAATAGACGAAAACAGCAAACAACTTTATATTGTCTGCCCAAAGGGTTTGTGCTATAATTTAAGTGTAAATCAAGGTACTGTATTATGTTTGGTCGTTTGTAAATAGGAGGTTTTTCAATGAAAAAAGACCTGCTGAAAAAGAATTTTGACTATAAATGGGTGATTGCAGGCGCTGTATTCCTGATGGTGTTTACCGTTCTGGGATTTTGTTCTTCCAGTAAAAGTCTTTATATTTCCGCCATTACGGATGCGCTGTCCATTTCCCGCAGTGCTTTTTCCATTAACGACAGCTGCCGCTATATCGCAACGGCCATCGTCAACGTTTTCTTTGGCGTATTAGTTGCAAAATTCGGTGCCCGAAAATTGGTGGGAGCAGGGTTTATTTGTCTAATTATTTCCAGCCTTTTGTACTCGGTAGGGACCAACATTGTCGTTTTCTATTTGGGCGGTATTTTTTTGGGAATCGGTCTTTCCTGGACCACCACCACGATGGTGGGAACGATCGTAGAACGCTGGTTTGCCGAGAAAAAAGGTACGGTAATGGGGGCAATCTTAGCGTCGAACGGTTTAGGCGCCGCATTAGCGATGCAAATCAATTCCCCCATTATTTACGAAGAAGGAAATCCCTTCGGGTATCGGAATGCCTATCGCTTGACCGCATTGATTTTATTGGTTGTGGGAACCACGGTGGTTCTCCTCTTCCGGGACAAACCGAAAGCCCGTAACATTCCCGCAGGACAAACAAAAAAGAAGCGGGGGTCCAACTGGATCGGTCTTCCCTTTTCGCAGATTTCCAAAAAGCCCTATTTCTACGCCGCGTTGGGATGCATTTTTTTAACCGGAATGATCTTGCAGGGTATGGGTGGGGTGGCCGCTCCCCTTCTTCGTGACGTGGGGCTGGATGCCGGATACGTAGCAACCATTCTCAGCGCGCACTCCATTGCCCTTACCATATTTAAATTCGGCATTGGTATCGTTTACGATAAATGCGGACTTCGAATTACTTCCGGAATCTGTTTCGTTACATCCATTATCGTTTTGATTATACTGGCAAACGTATCCGCTTCTCCTTTTGGCGCGGTTTTGGGAATGGTTTACGGCATTTTTTCTTCGTTGGCCTTGCCTTTGGAAACGATTATGCTCCCCATCTTTGCCTCAGATCTGTTTGGGTCCCGGTCGTATCATCAGATTCTGGGACTTTGCACGTCGGTCAACGTGGCCGGATACGCCGTAGGGGCTCCCCTGGCAAACCTCTGTTACGACCTTACGGGGAAGTACAACATTGCCCTGTATCTCTCCTGCGGATTGATGGTGCTCGTTGCCATAACGATGCAATTCGTAATTTCCGCCGCAAACAAAGAAAAGAAATTGGAAGAAATACAGTAAAACAAAAAAGAAACGGAGAGCAGAATGTTTTTCTGCTCTCCGTTCTTTTATCTTTTGATGGGTCGAAAAAGAATTTCTCGTTTTCCGTCCACCGAAACTTCCAGGCCGCGGACACCGAACACCTGAGGAATAAGTTCCGAAGTCAGAAGGGGACGGGGAGATTCAAAGGCCTTTTGTTCCCCTTGCGCCAAAAGGAGGAGGCAGTCGCAATACTCCGCCGCAAGGGAAAGGTCGTGAAGAACGGCGATAATACACTTTCCCTGTTCTTTTAACGCCTTCATCCCGTCCAACAAGGCATACCGATGAGAAATATCCAAATACGTAGTGGGTTCGTCCAACAAAATCACCGGCGTGTCCTGGGCCAAAACCATTCCAAGGCAGGCCCGTTGTTTTTCACCGCCGGACAAGGTGGAAAGATTTCGGTGAGTCAATTCTTCTGTCCCCACGGCACAAAGGGCCCGGGAAACGGCTGTCCGGTCGTACTCCTTCATTCGTCGTGTTTGACCAAGATGGGGATATCTCCCTCGGGAGACCAAATCTTCCACGGTAATTTCGGGGAGTGTCTGGATCTGGGGAAGCATTGAAATCCGCTTTGCCAATTCTTTTCGGGGAAAGCAGGAATACGGTTTTTTTTCAAATAAAACTTCACCCGACTTTGGAGGAAAAAGCCCGCACAACAGGCGAATCAAGGTCGTTTTGCCGCATCCGTTCGGACCGATAATTCCATAAAAGGTTCCCGGTTCAAAGGTGGCGTTAAGACCGGAAAACACCGGATTTTCCTCATACGAGAAGGAGACGTTGTTCAACTCAATCATATCGCTTCCTCCCCGTTAAGATCAAGAAAATAAAGAAGGGCCCCCCCACAAAGGACAACAAGATCCCCACGGGTAATTCGTAAGGGGCAAACAATACACGGCTGAGAAGGTCGCACAATAAAACCAGGATTCCGCCCCCCAAAGCACTGATGGGAATCAATTTTCGGTGGTCTTGTCCCACAAACCGACGGGCAATATGGGGAACGACCAACCCAACGAATCCGAGAAGGCCGGAAAAGGAAACTGCCGCCCCGGCGAGGAGACTGGCAAGAGAAAGAAAGAGCAATTGCGCTCTTTTCACGTTCATCCCCAGGCTTTTTGCCGTATCGTCCCCCAAAGCAAGGATATCCACGTCCCGGGCGAAAAACACTGCTCCCAAGACTCCAACGACAATCAAAAGAGCCGCCGGCACGATCCGGGCAAAAGTTACTCCCGCAAGTCCACCAATCATAAAACTGTCCGCATCGTAAACGCTGTCGGGATAGAGGGTCTTTACGGTATTGATTCCGGCGGACAACACGGAACTTACCGCAATGCCCACCAACGTAACGGTCATCCGGTCGGCTCCGGTCTTCATTGAAATAGCATAGATACACAGGCAGGTCAATACCGCCCCCAAAAAGGCGGCAAGAGGAAGGAATTGCACTGCCGATGGAAAAATCGTCAACATTACGATTGCTCCCAATCCTGCCCCGGAATTGACGCCGATAACGTTCGGTGCGGCCATTGGATTGTGCAAAACCGCCTGAATTAAGACCCCTGCTACTGCAAGAGCCATCCCGGCCAAAAGGCCGGCACAGGCGCGGGGAAGCCGTAAGTACAACAGAATACGAAGGGAAGGATCGTCGAATTCTCCCGAAGCGAGAGACGACAATGCCGACGAGAGGTTGACCGGTACGGAACCGAAACAAAGACCGGCAACAAAACAAACGACGGCAAAAAACAAGAGTCCCCAAAAGAGCACGAGAAAATTCCCGTGCTTTTGTAAATTATCCGAAGATTTCCGGGTAAATAAGTTTTGCAAGATACTCATAACTTTCATCCCACCGTTCGTTGGGTTTGTAATGGAACAAATCTTTGGGCAACGTATGATACCGTTGGTTCTTTACCGCCGAAAGACCGGACCAGGCCGGATTGTTTTCCACGTTTTGACGAAGAAACGTTTCTGCCGCCTCTTGTTCACCCATCGTCAGAGCGAGAATGTGGTCCGGGTCTTCCAATAAAATCTTTTCCACGCTCAAATCTTCCAAGAGGGAAGGATTGTCGTCTACAAGGTTGTGAAGCCCGAATTCTTTTAGTATTTGCCCGGCAAGGTTATCGTCTCCCTTTGCCTTCATCCCGGTGGAATAAACCCGGACCAGCAGAACCGACGCGGACGGTGTGGGGATTTTCTTCATAATCTCAGAAATCCGCTCTTCCGGCTCCAATACGTACTCCCGGTAAGGGTCTTCCCCACCGTTGACGGCACAAAATTGCCTCATCAACCCTTTATAATCTTTAAAGGTATCTACGCGAAAATACCCATAGGCAATCTTTGCGGTGTCCAAGGCCGACTGCAACTTCCGATGCGCGGCAAGGTCGGCGGAAAGAATCACGTAATCCGGAGCAAGGGAAAGCACTTTTTCCAAGTCGATATTCTTCACCGAACCGACCACGGGGAGAGAATCCTTAGGTACGACACCTTGTTCGAAAGCATCGTCGGTCACGCCCGCAAGCGTTCCCCCGGACAAGAGCCAGCAATCCCCAAAGGAGCCGTAACAAGACACCACGCGGGCATCCTTTTTTATCACCGTTTCCTGCCCTAAGGCATCCGTAACGATTCCCCCTGACAGCTCTTTCGGAGGAGAAGACTCCACCGAGCATCCGGTAGAGAACAAGAAAAGCAAGGAAAAAAGGATACAAATAAATCTTTGTGTCATTTTAAGATTCCTTGATATCTGCGGAAAGAATGGCCTGTTTTCGGTTGAGAAGATCATCGGAAAACAACGCTTTTTCCAAAACCTCCGCCCCCAGGCGGTCAATGGTCTTTCCCAGCCGCTCCTTGGCGTAGGCATTTTCCCGGAACCATAAAATGGTCTTTTCCAAAATGGGGAGAATTTCTTCTTCGGAAACCAGGCGGGACAACGGAGTCCCCATCCGGGTCGTTTTTCCCCAGGTTCCGCCTACGTAAATTTGATACGCGGCTTGTTTCTGTCCGGGAATCCGGCGTCCCTCCACCCCAAAATCGTTCAAGGAAGGTTTGATACAACTGTTGGGGCATCCACCCACGCCGATTTTGAATTTATGGGGTAATTTTACCGTTTTCCAGCCTTCATAAAACCTTTCGTGAATGGTTTTAGCCAAGGCCTGGGTATCAAAACAGCCAAAAACACAAGTAGTTCCTTTGCAGGCGGTCACAGGGCGCACTTTCGGACCGGTTCCCCCGAAAATTAAACCGTGTTCCAGAGCAAAAGCCTCGGCCTCGGGGATTTTATCAAACGGAATTCCGGGAATTTCAATACATTGACGGCTGGTGGGAATCAATTTCCCATTCCCGTACTGTTCTGCCAGAACAACGATATCCTTCATATTTTCTCCGGTAAACACCGTGCCGGGGGCAAGCATCCGCCCGGAAAAACAATCGGTCCCCCGATTCCGCAAAAACCCTCTTGCCTTTACGCTATTGATTTGTTCTGTTGTCAAGGCCATATCTCAGCGCTCCTTCTCGTAAAGTGATTCTTTATATATTATAATACAAACCCCTTGAATCGTCAAGGGGATTGTATTCAAAGTTTCTAAAAGGTTAGAATTTTTCGCACTGTTCCACGTTTAAGACAAACACCGTAGCTCCCCCTACGCTGACAGCCTCGGGGAGACTGTGATTTTTCATCCCGCCCCCAAAGGAAGAGGTATGGGGATTGACGTTTTTTCGCGTCGTACAGTGGTGTTTCAGAATCTCCACGGCAACGGGAGCATCTTTGTCCTCCGTTCCGATCAAGAGCGTCGTATTTCCAACCATAAGAAATCCCCCCGTCGTGGAAAGCCGGGTCACGAAAAATCCGGCGTCGGTCAAAGCGGAAGAGGCGACAGCGCTGTCGTCGTTGTTTACGATAGCAAGAATCAGTTTCATAATATTCTCCTTCGTTATTATTATAAAAAAGCGTCAATCATTGCCCGGCTCTTTCGGTCCAATCGATTCAGATCCGGAATCTCGTAACGGTTGTCATTACTGTCCCGAAGAAGGACGCGGGTCCCATAGAGCAATTTTAATCCGTGAAGAATGTTTCGAATCTCAATCACCGTATCTCCCCGGTCGGTCTGCGCCCGAATGGTTAACATCCCAAAAGATTCTTTACATTCCGTAATCCGGGTAATACGGGGAATGAGATAATACTCCTCCAAACAACCTTCAATAATTTCCCGTTCCTGGGGTGGCAGGGTCGCAAGATTCCGTATTACCGCAACCTCTTTCCCCTCCTGGTCCAGAAGCGTAATATATTTTTCCAGTCCCGTCAACGGAAACAGCCGGCGGGGTTCCAAATTCTCAAACGCTCGGCCGTCGTAAAGCTCCATATCCACCAATGTAATATCTTTTCGGGTAAACCGGGCGAAATCGTGGTCAATATAAATCCGTTCCATCAGTCAAACCTCTCCTGTTCTTTCGATTTCTGAACCTGGTCGGACATTGTTTGAATCTGCACCAGTTTATAATATTTCCCCTTCTTTGCCATCAACTCTTCGGGAGACCCCATTTCCAATATCTCCCCTTTATCTACCACAATGATCTTATTGGCTTTCCGGAGCGTAGACAACCGATGGGCAATCATAATCGTGGTGCGCCCGCGAATCAGATTGTCAATGGCGTCTTGAATCAGACTCTCGGTTTCCGAGTCCACGGAAGCGGTAGCTTCATCCAAGAACAGGATACTGGGATTACGTAAAACCGCCCGGGCAATAGAAAGGCGCTGGCGCTCTCCGCCCGAAAGCCCCGTTCCCCGTTCGCCCAACAACGTATCGTAACCGTCAGGCAGACGGGCGATGAACCCGTGGGCGTTGGCCACGTCCGCCGCGTGAATGACCTGCTCCACGTGAACGTTTTCACATCCGTAAGCGATGTTGTTATAAATTGAGTCGTGAAACATCATCGGTTCCTGTTGAACGTATCCAATCTCGGAACGATAAAACTCCAAGTCGATATCCCGGATATTGATTCCGTCCATCAGAATCTCCCCGTCGTAGTGGTCGTAATACCGCATCAGCAGGTTGATCAGCGTAGATTTTCCCGCACCCGTCGTTCCAACGATTCCCACGATATCCCCCGGTTCAATGGTAAGATTAACGTTGGACAGCGTCTTCTTGGAACGGTCAAAGGAAAAATTGACGTTTTTAAATTCAATCTTTCCTTTTAAGTGCTTAGGATGATTCCCTTTTGCAAAATCCGCTTCCGGTTCCGCATCCAAAATATCCAACAACCGTTCAGCGGAATTCAGTGCGTTCTGGTAGGAGTCGTTCAGATTGGCAAAGAAATTCACCGGACCGTAGAACATCGACGTGTAGGAAATAAAGGAAACCAAAAGGCCGGGAGACAGAAAGTCCGGGTCGCTGATGACCCAATTTCCGCCGATACCCCAAATAAGAAGGGAACCGCAGGAAATCACAAAACTGACAATGTTCGGAAACAGCGTGGTAATCCGGGATGCGGAAATATCCGTCTTCAACCATTCCCCATTGTAATCACAAAAGGTATCCACGCTCCGATTCTCATTGGCGAAGGCCTTGATGACCCGAATCCCGGGAATGGTATCGGTCAAAATCGAAGACACCGCAGACCATCGACGCCAGATGCGGCGGTAAAACGGAGCAATTTTTTTGCCGAAGACCCGCGCTCCTAACACCACGAAAGGCACGGGAATCAACGACAGCAACGTCAACTGCCAATTCAGAACGAACATTATCACGATGATACCAATCAAAAGGAAAAACTGCACCACTACTTCTTGGGTAATGCGGAGCATAAACGCCTGAATGGTAGATGTGTCACCGCTGATGCGGTTGATGACCGAGCCAGTGGAAGTCCGATCGTAAAACCGCATCGGAAGATGTTGCGCCTTGCGGTACACGTCGTTTCGAAGGTCCGCCACGATCCGATCGCCGCTGACCTTCAAATAATAAGACCGAACGGCGCCGATTCCGTATTGGACCAGATACGTGCCGAACAAAACTGCCACGCAAACCAGGAGCATCTCCCGTTTTCCGTAGGGCAGCACTTCGTCGACCAAAGTCTTTGTCATATACGGGGGAACCAACGATACGCCAGTGGTAATCACCGAAAGAACAAGACAAAACAAAAGCATCCATTTTTGAGGCAAAATATACGTTGCCAGCTTCTTTACGATCTGCCCCTTCGATTGACAGTTCAGACAAGGTGCGCCGGGTCGAATCAGCGTTCTTCCGCACTTGGGACAGACACGGAATTGTTTTTCAAACGCTCCCTGTACGGCGAACATTTCTTCCTGCCAATCTTTTCCTGCGGCGACGTTTTCAATATAACGGGCTGCGGCGTCAAACAAAGCCGCCGTTTTATAAGAAAAGCGAATAAAATTTTCATACTGCTTAGATAGGTCCACAAACTCTTTTTTGCTGTCGTCCGAGGAAAAGACCAAGATTGCGTTTCCGTAATTCCGCTTCACGAAAGCTCGGGCGATCCCTTCGTATCCCCGAACACGGCAAAACTCTGCGCGGGAGGGGTCAAAAGCATAGATTCGAAGGTCGGTTACAGCCAAAAATGTGGTGGCGTATTTACTTTTTTCATCCAAGTCACCGACGATAACGAATCTTACCTCTTCCTCCGGAGGAACCGTCGTTTGCAGAAGTTGCAACGCCTCCGGGGAAAGAGACCGGTTAATCAACAGCGGCCGCCCACGAAACGTTACGTGAACGGGATTTCCTTTTTCCGCACCGGGAGGCTCCTTCGGCTCTCCGGTATAATTTCGATTCTTTTTCGTTCCCATTTTGGGTCTCTCCTTTTTTTGCATTGATGTAATTGGAACAGACGATTGGGGCGCGTATTTGAATCCGGTGTTGACGTATGCCTCACCGCGGTCCTCGAACCTCCCGTCGAGAAACCGGAAACCTTTGATTGCCTACACTATAACACAAAATTACAGGAAATGCAATCCCCTTTTTTCAAAAAGTTTTGAACATTTTTTGACGGAATTTTTTGTGCAATTTTTTGTGCAAAAAAGAGAAAAAATTCCGCAAACGAAGAACGTTTGCGGAATCTGATATTTTTCGTTACGTCGCGTTTTAGAGATGAAATTTGTCTTCCTCGGTAAGAGATAAAGCATCAATCATCCGGTCGAATTTTTCCATTGCTCGTTCCAATTGCACCTGCGTATGGGCATCCGAGCCTAAATAAAACTTACAGCCACATTCTTTTGCGATATAATAGGGACGGTACGCAGATTGCCTCTCTTCCGGTGTATAGCGGGTGGCGTCAAAATTCAATTCAATACCGAATCGACGGCGGGCCGCTATGGTAAACAGATGAACGAAAACGGCATCGGGGATGGTATCCAACAGCCGCAAATGCCCCTCGTGGGATGAATTTGCAATCAAGGGAGTGATGGGATGAGCCAGCCCGGCTTTTCCGTCGGGAATGGAAGAATGAAGCGCCACGTTCATCCGCTGGACGTAAATGACGGCACGTTGGTCAATGGGAGTCTCCTTTGGGACGTTACTTTCAATATGAAGATGGGATGCAGCAACGTTGACAAACTCCATTTCCTTAGCCGCTTCCTCGGAAAGTCCCAAAATCAAATGATTATCGATATCCGCTTCACATCCGAACCGGAAGCGAACCCGGTCCGAGTCCGGAAGAGGGAGTGCTTTCCGAATATGAGGAATATTCTGAGGGCGGTACCAAGGTCCCGCCGGAGCTACCGTATCGTCCCAGACGTGGTTGGTCAAACAAATCTCCTTCAAGCCGTTTTTTTCCGCGTAACGCAGAATCGTCTCCGGCGTTTGCTCCGGGTCGTTGCTGCACGAAGAAAGAAAACTGTGAATGTGATAGTCGTGGTCAATAACGTATCGCATATAGAAATACTCCTTTTATTTTAACAGGATAAAGCCAATCGTATTGATAGCAAAATTGGCAAACATATGTACCACCCAAGAAACGTAGACCGTCCCGCCCTTCTCGTTGAGAAGATTAAAAATGATACCTCCCGCCGCAAGTCCCACTAAAACCAACAGGAACAGAGGCAACGAGAACCATCCTATCATCATTGCAGTATGATACAGGGAAAACAAAACTGCACTGAATCCGTGGGCAAAAAAGCGAGATGACGCGTTCTTCAAATTAGTAAACACAAATCCTCGGAAGAAGAACTCTTCCAACAGAGAATTGACGAAAGAAATGTACAGAGAAACAAACAAAAAATTGCTCTTGTCCACCCCCGTGGATGCCGTAAGAGAGGATGCGATTTTAGAAAAATCAAAAACCGGCGACAAGAGAAAATATCCGCCCAAAATTACGCCAAACAGGGCGACTCCTAACCCAAACGCAAGTAAAAAACCCTTTCGGGTTCCGTGGAACAGAGAGCGAAATTCTATCTTCCGATGGAACAACGAACAAACCAAGGGAAACAATAAAAACAACGCCAGTTTTACCGCGGATTTTATTACGTATCCCGGTTGCCAGACTCCGTCTACCAGCGTCATTACGGCACAACAAAACACCGATACCGTCAAGACCGGAAATAAAACAGATTTCTTCAAAACGGACCTCCCTTTCCGGATTTTTACAGAAAGACCCGCACCCAAAAGGATACGGGTCTTTACTTTTTCAAGATTCCTTTTTGTTTTCCTGGACCTCTTTACGCTGTTCTTCGGTGAACCCTTCGGTACTTTCCTTCATAAACATAATTTTGACGGTCATCAAAATCAAGCGAAGGTCCAAAAGCAAAGAATAATGCTGAATGTACATCAAATCCAACTGCAATTTATCGTACGCAGAGGTGTTGTATTTTCCGTACAACTGAGCGTATCCCGTAAGACCTCCCCGAACTTTGAGGCGGTATTTAAATTCGGGAATCTCCTCCGTGTATTTCTCCACGTGCTCAATGCGCTCAGGACGGGGGCCGACCAGACTCATATTCCCTACCAAAATATCAATCAATTGGGGAAGTTCATCCAAGCGGGTAGCCCGCAAAACCCGTCCCACGGGAGTAATTCTGGGGTCTTTTTCCCCGGCGGGGACAGAAATTCCACCCTTTTCCGCATCAACAATCATACTACGGAATTTATGAATCTTAAAGACCTTTCCGTTCAGAGTGCAGCGGTCTTGCAAGAAAAAGACTGGCCCGCCGTCGTACAATTTGATGGCAATCGCGGAAATCAACAAGAAGGGGGACATCAAAATCAACATCAACAAAGAAACGACGATATCCATTGCCCGCTTAAAGAACCGTTGTTCGATAGTAAGACCAATGTTACGGTACAACAGAAGGGGGGTATCGAAAATGTGAATTCGCTCCGCGCCCCGAATCAGAATGTCAGAAACCTTGGTGGTGGAATAGGCACGAATATCGTGTTCAAAACAAAGTTTCAGAAGTTTGTTCCGCATTTCCGAGTGAACGTCATACACAAGAACGCTTTCCGCTTCCTTGATTTTAGGTTCAAGCACATCCAAACCTTCGGAAACGTTGACAACTTGCTCTACCACATACTTATCTCTCCGAATGGACATTTTCCGCAAAAACTGGTCCGGAGGATAACTATCGCAAATAACCAACAGCTTCTTTGCAGGGAACAGCGTATGAATGGCAAAATGCCCTACAAAGGTGAAAATAACACACAAAGCCAAATTCACCAATAAAAGCTGCAACAACGGAATGGGCGTTACAAACCGCATCGACAAAAGAACCGTCTGCAAATACACAATAAATACCGTTCCAAGCGTTGCCAGCCCCTGTCCTAACAACAGATTAAATCTGCGGTAATGACCGTATTTCAACCCGTCAAAGCAGACCAGGAACACCACGAAAAGAATGGCATACACCGCATACATCAGCCAGTTTCCCCGTTCATTAAAGGGGGTAACGATATTCGGATTATACTGGTTCAACCAAACGTAACCGAAACAAACCGTCTGTGCAGCAATCAGCAAAACAGAGAAAACGTACCGCAAAAGGCGTTTGTACAGTTCTTTGTTTTTATACTTATTCACATACATAAGCAAATCTTCCCTACAATTATTCTACGAAACAACCTTTTCGCAACTATTTGTCTTGATATATCAACGGAATTTTTTCTTTTCAATCCCCAGGAAACGAAGAACGACCGTACCGAATTGAATCAAATTCCAACTATTCTTATAATCCCGGAACGTTTTCTTTTCCCCGTCGATGATAGTCCGGAATTCTTCTGCCGTAATTCCCAGGCGCTGTGCAATGAATTCCAGATCTTCTTGCATTTTTTCCGCACTGTAAGGCAGTTGGTCCAATTCGGCAAGAGCATCTTCCCGCGTCATCGTTCCGGCAAGAATCTCATTGGAGAAATAGCATTTCCGCTTGTCGTATCCGAATTTATGGGGCAAATAATATCCTTCGTAAAAACGGGTAAAAACATTCTCGTAATGCTTATTCTCATAAGGTTGCCAACCAAATTCTTCCATCAGGAATTTTTGGACCTTTGCTTTATCGTACTCAATCATATCCAAAGGAGCGACTCGCTTCATTCCTTTGAAATACGGATAGTACAGACGATATTTGAGCATTCCGCATTGAGGGAATTTCTTCAAGGGAATCGTTCCGAACTTCTTGTGAATATCACGAATCATCGTCAAGTCGTTCTGATAGACCCATTCAATGGGAGGACGGATACATTCCGTAGCGCTGTTTGCACCGGTCAAAACGTATTTGATTTTGTTTTTAACCGCATAGTTATACAATCCGGAAAAAATTGCGTGGTCCTGAGGCAAGTCTTGATAGGGCACTTGGGCCTTAAAGAACGCTAACTGCAAATCTTTCATTTCATCCCAATCGACAACTTCGGTATACATATCGAGGTCGAGGGCTTTCACGACGCGTTCGATATTTTCATCGGCAACCCGCAGATTCCAGCCGGTATCAACGACGTAAATCAACGGATTTAAGCCCATAATCTTCTTTGCCACGTAGCACAGGTAGGAACTGTCTACTCCACCACTCATACCGATAATACAATCGTATTTCTTTCCTTTGGTGTCTTCTTTAATTTTTGCCGCAGTGCGAAGCAACAAATCCTTATCTTCCAACTTGGCTTTCCAATGGGGCAAAATGTTTTTGTAATAGTCATTACAAAAATCGCAAACTCCATTTTCATCAAATACAATTTTGCTATCCGTCGTATCCATCACACAATTTGTGCAACGTTGATATTCTCGCGTTTCATTACTCATAAGTGAATCTCCTTTAAAATATCTATTTCAATTATAACCCGTAAAGATTAGTAACGGCGAACCAATTGATACAATCGACGAACCAGTGACGTAAACTCTTTTCGATTAAATATCAAACCAATTAAAACGCAGACGATACCGTTCCCAACGGCAAAGACAACACCGTACAACAAAAACGAAAAATAATTGGTAATCTGCAACGGAATCTGCAATTCGAGAACACACAACACGATGCCGAAAAGCAGCATCGGGAGCAACAGACGAAGCAACGGCAACAGCTTATTTTTGAAGAAACAGAGATGAACATAACCCATTTCCAACACCGCAAGAAGAACTGCACAGATCAAGATTGCCGAAAGCATTCCGTAGACCCCCCAAAGGGCGCCCCCCACAGACATCGTCACAACCAAGACAACGCAGGAAATGATTTGGAAATTTTTGCTGATCCGGAATTCCCCCGCCATATTGATCAAATGGCCGCTGGGGATATGAACCATTTCCATTGCAGCAATCGCCACCATCAACAGGGCAATGACCATATCATAATAATTTGCATCGGAAATTCCCTCCGTATACAAATTAACAAAGGGAAGAATCAGAGTGCAACACGTCGTGAGCAGTACGAAAACTGCGGAAAACGCAGCATACTCATATTGGGCAAAAACGTTCCAAACGTCTTCCCTTTTCCGCTCCGTCAACAACTGCCCAAAGCTAAGCCGGGGAGCATCTATCACGCCGTGCAATAAACTTTTCAACATCGTAAAGATGTTATTATACACCGCATACACGCTCGCAAGAATCGTCCCCCCCGTGGGAGAAATGGACAAAAACACGATCGGAGCGGAGTTATAAATAACCCCGGTAATCCGCTGGGCCATAACGTCGCCGGTTCCTTTGATTTCGTTGGAACAAGGGGCAACTTTCAAATCCAAATAACGTTCTTTCCGTTTTACGTATCCTGCAATCAAGAAACTGTTCAAGAGGGCAAATACCATCGTTACGAAACGAACCGTCCACATCGGACCGTTGTTCAAGACCAGGATGATATTTGTAATATGCCCCAAACCGACCGTAATAATGGTGATGATATTGATAACGTATTCTTTCTGTTGCGTTTGCAGTAACACCCGATAGGTTGTGGCATAAAACAGATTAAAAGCGGCGGGAACTACCGTCATTAAAATAACGGTTGAAATAAATTCCACGGGCAACGAACTGTTTGCCAAAAATCCGTATCCGACGGAAATGACGGCGCCGATTCCGAAAAACAACAGACCGACTCGGCGGAATTTTCTTCTTGTCGCAGACAAAATTCCATTTACAAGCGGCAAATTGCCTTTGGTCAACGGAGCAAACAAGGCCACGTTGGAAGCCATCGTAAAGCCGCCTTCGAGAATCAGAAGAACGTTGACGATCTGATTGGCAGTGGAATTCAACCCGTTAAAATCCGAACCGAATTTGTCAATCACGAATCGCGTTACAACAATTCCAAACAATCCATTGACCAAGGTCAGAAGCAACGCCGTGATTGCATTTAGAAGACTGTTTCTACTTCGACTTTTAGCGCTTCCCATTATCGAACACCTTTTTAGAAAGAGGAACCATATTTAACAATTGTCCCAACAAAATAGCCAAAACAGGAAGAACCTGCATATCATATACCGTAGCTTGAAGCATCCCGATGCTGAAGAAGGATATCAGTATGAGAATGCAAGCAGGACCGATTTTCAAAAAGCCTTGTAAATTGAAAATTCCGGTTTTGCTGACCATTATAACAAAAATCAAGAAGATAAACAATGCCCCGATAATACCGTAACAATTCAACGTCGCAAACACAAAGTTATGAGCGGGAGCATCAAAGATCTCACCATTCACATCAAATGCGTAAAAGACATCTCCCGTACCAAACAGGGGATTCTTCTTGACCTGTTTAATACTTTCTTCCAGCAATGCACTTCTCATATTATCACTACGAAGTACCTGATCGGAAACCTGCTGTTGGAGCACGGAATCGGAATGATTCGGACCAGCGTCGCCTGAGGGTTCTGTCGCGACTAAATTCCCGAACATTTTTGTTTCCCGATAAATAGCATATCGAACTTCACCGACATTAAACACAAATAAAACAACAACCAAAAGAACGGCACAAAGAACTGCCGCTAAAAATTTTACAGCAACTTTCTTTTTGCGTAAAAAATACAAAGAAATCAATATAATGTCGAGCAAAAAGACAACGAATACCACCCGAGATTTGAGTGTAAAAGCGGTAGCGGTAAGACCAAAAACAATAAGCGGACATAACTTTTGAAGAATATCGTTTTTCTCAACATTGTACATTCGAAGAGCAACAGCAATAATAAGTAATACCAAACTGCCCCCTATTGCTATTTCGTTGATAGGACAGTAATATATGTGTCTTTTGAAGAATACGACAAAGACTAACATATACAAAAGAATAAATACCGAAAACATACAAAGGTCGTCAACAAACGTATGTTTATCAAGTGAAATTGCTCCTTTGTAAATCAGATCAAAGATTGCAATAGAGCCAAGAAGAATAATTGTATAATACAGATTTTCTTTTACCTCTAATCCTGCAAAAAAACGATATACAGAAAGAATTGCATAGTACCCGGCAAAAGCGTAATATAAAATAGAAAAAAGCTCTACATTCCTCCCTTTTATATCCAATATCAATTTCCATAGGATAAAAGCGAAAAAGGGAATGTATAAGGCGAGAGTTATGACTTTGTTAACAAGCGATGGGACTCCTAAAAAAGAAATCACCCACCGAGAAGCAAATGTTTGCAAAACTGTTAAGTAAACCATAAAGTACAAACATATATGTTTTTTCAAAGCAACTAAGTTCATAGCACACTCTCTTTACTAATCATTTGTTTCCACAAGTCAATTATACGCCGGCATTGAGCCTTCGGGTTTTTCTCACGAGCAATAAACTCTTTTGCGTTTTGACCGATCTTGTCGCGAGCATCCTGAGAAAGTTCGCAGATTTCTACGATTTTGTCCCGAAGCGATGCATCGCTTTCATCAGAAGGATATTGAATATAACCGCCGTATTCGGGAGGGTCACAGGGCAGTTTGTGAGCAATATACGGTTTTCCGGAAGCAAGACATTCCATCGTTTTGCTGGGGAAACTGTATTTCACAAATTCTAACTCAGAAGTACGGGGACTAATCAAAACGGTGGCGTTTTTCTGCCGCAAGTCCACCTGTTGGGGCGTAACAAACCCGAGGAATTCAATGCGAGGGTCTTTTTCGGCCGCATTTTTAATCATTTCCTCGGCATTTCCGCCGCCGGCCAGCCACAGCCGGTAATCCGGGTCTTCAATCATCGAAAAAGCTCTCAAAAGATGCCCGATTCCATATTCATCCCGAAGTGCTCCGGCGTAGAAAATCACCTTTTTCCCATCGGGATTTAAGGAATTATCCGGCACGTTGCTGGAATAAACCGGTTCCGAATAAGTACATTCCAAAACCGTAAAAGGTTTGTCCGCAACGCCGAAGCCGTCGGCCATATCTTTGGTCGCAAATACGTAACAGTCAAATTTGGGGGCCATTTTGTCGATGCTGTGCTCCACAAAATGAGTTAACCGTTCTTTCAAATTCGGCTTATACTGAGAAGCCAAACCAAACGTACCATTCATATCGCCCGTGATCAGGCAAAGCTGAACTTGTTCTCCATATTTTTTCTTCAAACGGCACGCCGCTTTCATTGCAGGATAATAAATGTGATGCACGCAAACGATACATTTCTCTCCATTCAAAGACTTCACCCAGCGGTTCAGTCTGCGGTATAGTCCATTTGCCTGGGTAATATATTTAATCCCAAACAAATTTATATATCCGATGTGAACGTCCTTGGAGCCGTCCGTATGACTCCATTCTTCCGTTTTGAAAATCAAATCCGGAAATTTCGGATAGTTCAACGTATTGATAATATTAAATACCGTTACGGGCTCATCGCAATTTGCATCCAGACCTTGGATCACAGCTCTGGTAAATTTATGCAGAGATACCCCGGAGAGTCTCTCCTTCGCCCGTTCTGCAAGCCGCTTTTCTTCCGGCAGCAAAAGGCTACAATACGCAATTTTCATAAAATACAACCTCCCAAGCTCCGATAATCTGCTTTTTCAAAAGAAGGAGCAACAAAACGTAAAAATGCGTTTTTATTCTTCTCTGGAACGGATTTCGACAATCGCCCGTGCCATTTCGTAATCGGCGGGGGTCGTTATCTTGAAATTGTTTGCTGCACCTTTAATCAGATATACGGGGTGGTCTCTGGTCACAAAAATCTTACTTCCGTCCGTAAGAATAGCCTTTTCCTCATCCGACATAGAGGCGTACAGTTCTTTCCACGTTTGAATACAAAAGCTTTGAGGGGATTGTCCCTGATAGATACGGGAACGGTCGGGAACCTCGGAAATCAGTTTTCCGTCATCGGACAGAAGAATGGTATCCACCGCCGGCACGACCGTGTTCACCGCTCCGTAAGCGAGAACGTAATCGACGTTTTCTTCCACCATACGAAGCGTGGTAAAGGGACGTACCGAATCCTGGGTAATCATCACGTGCTCCGGACTTTCGCCCCAATCCTGCTCAATGGCGTTGATTGCGTTTTCCACAGTACCGTTCCGGTCAGAGCCGCCGACCAACACCCGGATGCGGTCCTTTTGATCGGGAACGTACTTTTCAATCAATTCCTTTGTGTGTTCCACCCAATCTTTATGAACGCCAATGTAGATGCAATCCAACCGTTCACAGGCAAGATAGGTTTCCAGAGAATAGATAATGATGGGTTTGTCCCCCAAAGGGAGGAATTGCTTGGGCATATCCGCAACGTTCATCCGAGTACCGGTTCCGCCCGCCAAGATAACTCCAAAAATCACTTAAAAACATCCTTTCATTTAGCTTTTTCAAAACAAATCTCGTCGATATACTTACATACGATTTCCGTAGCGGTTCCGGTTTCACAACCACCCAAAGAATCGTAATGTCGTTTACAAGCAGCGGCATAAGCAGCTTCGTCAAACGTTAAAATATTTTCTTCCAATTCATCGTTATTTACCGACTTCGGGAAGGGCCATTCGGACACGGGAGTGTATACGTCCGTTGTGGCAACGTAATGGTCTAAATCCACGGCAAACAAGAAACTGGGACGCCCGGTCAACATAAAGTCCCACATCGAAGACGAAAAATCGTTAATCATTGCATCTGCGGCGAGTAACAATTCCTGCATATCTCCATAATCCGTTAAATCCATAACCCCTTCATTGCTTAAATCTCCACGATTCACAACGCAAGGATGATACCGGACGGCAAATTTCCAGGTTCCTCCGAACCGTTTCTCCATCGCGGCACAGACTCTGTCGTAATCCACTCCGTAAGAAATCGCAACAGAATCTTTGAAATAGTTATCATTCACTTTCCGATACGTGGGCGCAAAGAGAATCAGTTTCTCGTCCTTCTTTAAGCCCAATTTTTCCCGGATTTTTGCTCTGTATTCCTCGTCGGGATTGATCAACATATCGTTTCTCGGCATACCGATTTCCCAAAACAGGTTTCTGGGGACAAGCATAGAATCCGATATAACCTCAGAAAAACGGGTGCAGGTGGAGAGGAATTTCGTCGTGCGGTCTGCGGCGAGAATTAAATCTTTGCGAAAAATGGGCGTATCATTATACATATAAATACCGCATTTTTTGTACGCTCCGCCGCCGTGCCAAGTGTTGATAACGCACTGTTTTTTTCGCAAGGGCAAGTACGAATAACCACCGCTGTTCGTCACAAAGACTGCACAGGTAACCGCCTTGAAAAAATACTGAAAAGAATTAAACTTAACTACGGTTATCCCAAATTCGGAAAGATGTGCAAATTCCTGGGGGTCACGAACAGAAGCGACCAAATCGAACTTCCCCGGATAATTTTTACGAAGATATTCCCCGACAACCTTGGGATTTCCCGCATATTTGTAAGACAAATCGTTACACAAAACGATCCGGTTCTTTTTCACTGGAAACAAGCGGAGGGGAAACAGAAGACACAACATCAAAACTTTTTTTCCGTATCGAAGCAACTCATCCATTTTTTTGTCCTTTCTTGAAAAGCCTTACCACGGGATTTTCAACACAACGCTGAGAGAGCCAAGCAAAAACAATCGTCAAAACCGAAATTACAATGGTTAACAATGCACCTTTCCAAAGGGGATGCAGAGTCGTTATTCCAAAATGAACCGCCAAATTGATAAACACCATATGATACAAATAGAAGCCAAAGGTATAGTCCGTCCGCATCCGGACTTTTCCGCAAAAACCAAAGGCAAAAATCACGCAACACATCAACAGCGTGGTAACGGTATTGTACAGAATTCCGTCGAAAATATGGGGGAATTGCAAGAAAATTTCAGCAAATTTCCATACAACGTACAACGGCAAAACGACCCATTTCCACTTTTGGAGAAAGGGAATCAAAACGTCGCGGTGATACCACCCCACCATTCCGGCGATGAGGAAATACAAATAGGGAAGCACCGTAACTCCAAGGAGTTTTTCCGCTATTCCGGGAATGTGACCGGAGAGCATATTGCAAAGAATGCTGAACACCGTCAAGCCACCCACGGTCCACAGGGAAGTTTTAACGGAACGCTTGGATAAAAAGCGGTGAAACAACGGAGCCAACAAAAAGAATTGAATCTGCACGGGAATCGTCCAAAGAACACCGTTCGGAGTTCCGACTCCATATCCCCGCAACCATTCTCCCGTATAGAAATTCAATCCAAAAAACTGCGTAACGCCATAAACCAATCCCTCCCACAGCGAGGGCTTCACAGAATAGACGATGAGGATAATTATTGAATTGATAATGATGCAGGCCCAGAAGGCAGGCAAGATGCGAATCGCTCGCCGTTTCAGCCATTCCAAGGGAGGATATTTTTCAAGAGCCATCCCAGCGAGAAACCCACACAGGCAAAAGAGAATCGGAACCCCGCGGACAAAGTAAATCAAATCCACAGGCGCGTTCTCCAAATAAAAGTGGGAAATCATATGACCTAAAAAGACCTGCACCGTTGCGATGATCCGGAATACATCCAATGCATTTTTATTGCAATCAACCGTTGAAACCATCCTCTATCCTCTTTCTTTCCGTGTAAAACTGGAATCAGGATTTCCGCCAAACCATTTTGTTGACAACGCCGGTATAGCTTTGAATCAACTTGACGACCTTGGTAGAAACGTTTTCTTCCACGTAGTCGGGGACAGGAATCCCATAATTTCCATCCAGATTCATTTGAACCGCGGTATCGACCGCTTGCAACAAGCTCTTTTCATCAATCCCCGCCAAGACGAAGCACGCCTTGTCCAAAGCTTCGGGACGCTCCGTAGAAGTTCGGATACAAACTGCCGGGAACGAATGACCTACCGAGGTAAAGAAACTGGATTCTTCCGGCAGGGTACCGGAATCGGAAACACAACAGAAGGAATTCATTTGCAGACAGTTATAATCGTGGAATCCCAAGGGCTGGTTCATACGAACCCGGGGGTCCAACTGAAAACCGGTGGCTTCCAAGCGTTTCCGGGAACGGGGATGACAAGAGTAAAGAATCGGCATATCGTATTTTTCCGCCATTTTATTGATAGCGGTAAACAGACTGAGAAAGTTCTTTTCCGTATCGATATTTTCTTCCCGATGCGCCGACAAAAGAATGTATCTTCCCTTTTCCAGACCCAGCCGCTGATGGACGTCGCTCTGTTCGATTTCTGCAAGATTTGCCCGTAAAACTTCCGCCATCGGAGAACCGGTAACGTAGACGCGTTCTTTGGGAAGACCGCACTCGTGTAAATATTTCCGGGCGTGCTCGGAATATGCAAGATTGACGTCGGAAATAATGTCAACAATCCGGCGGTTGGTTTCTTCGGGAAGGCACTCATCCTTACAACGGTTTCCTGCTTCCATATGGAAGATCGGGATGTGAAGCCGTTTTGCGGCAATCGCAGACAGGCAGGAGTTGGTATCCCCCAAAATCAGCAACGCGTCCGGCTTAATCTGGTTCATCAATTTATAGGAACAGTTGATAATGTTTCCTACGGTCGCCCCAAGATCATCTCCCACGGCATCCATATAGACTTCCGGGTCGGCCAATTTCAAATCTTTGAAAAAGACCCCGTTTAAATTGTAATCATAGTTTTGGCCGGTGTGCGCGAGAATACAATCGAAATACGTGCGGCACTTGTTAATCACGGCAGCCAAGCGAATAATTTCCGGCCGCGTTCCCACGATAATCAAAAGTTTCAGTTTTCCGTTATCCTGAAATTTAACATCGGAATAGTCTAACTTAATATTCATCATTCTACCACCTCAAAAAATGTATCGGGTCTATTCGGGTCAAAATTTTCATTCGCCCACATCACAGTAACCAAATCTTGCGTATCGCTCAGATTTATGATGTTGTGGGTATAGCCGGGTAACATATGGATCGCTTCGATTTTATCTCCGGATACGTAAAAATTCAAAACTTCATCCGAACCGATTTTTCGTTGCTGAATCAAGCCTTTTCCGGAAACAACGATAAAAAATTCCCATTTCGTATTGTGCCAATGCTGTCCCTTCGTAATTCCCGGCTTGGAAATATTTACACTGAACTGTCCGCACTTTTCCGTCTTTAACAGTTCCGTAAAACTCCCTCGGTCATCGACGTTCATCTTCAACGGAAAGGAAACCTTCTCTTTCGGAAGGTAAGACAAATAGGTGGAATACAACTTTTTCGCAAAAGTGTTTTCCGGAATCTCCGGCATCAAAAGCGTTTTCGGCTGATCGTGAAAGCGGTGCAGTAAATCCACGATTTCCCCCAACGTTACTTTGTGCGTAACGGGGGCCGCGCAAAATCGTCCGTCCGCGGTCAATACAGTATTGACTCCGTCAAATTCACACCGATGGGGATTTCCTTCCAGGGCATTCAACATCTCTTCCATCAAATCGTCAATGTACAGGAGTTCCAATTCAACGGAAGGATCGGAAACGGTAATGGGAAGTTCATTGGCAATATTGTTGCAAAACGTGGCAACTGCCGAATTATAATTCGGGCGGCACCATTTTCCAAACAGATTCGGAAAACGATATACGTAAACCGATGCACCGGTTTCTTTGCCGTAGTCAAAAAAGAGATTTTCCCCCGCCAATTTCGATTTTCCGTAGTCGGACTGCCCATAGCGCCCAATCAAAGTTGCCTGAATAGAGCTGGACAAAACAACGGGGCAAGCATTTTGATGTTTCTTTAACGTGTCCAACAGCGTGGATGAAAACCCGAAATTCCCGGACATAAACTCCGAAGGGTCCTTCGGTCGGTTCACGCCCGCCAAATGAAAAACGAAATCCGCATCGGAACAAAAGTCATCCAAAAGCGCAGGGTCCGTATCAATATCGTACTGATAGATTTCATCCACAGTAACGTTGCGCGCACGATTCTTTCCGGTCTTGATATTCAGCAGATTTTCTACAAGATTTTTACCTACAAATCCCTTCGCACCTGTAATAAGAATCTTCATTTTGACAGAAACTCCTTTTTAGTAATCGTAACATTCGGCACTCCGGAGCGTCCGCCCAAAAGGGCAAATCGCAAAATTCCGATTCGCTCCAAAATCACCGTAAAAGCAACCGAGAAGGCAAGGATAACAAAAGCCTCAAAAAGATTGATTCCCGGATTGGGCGAAAAGGACTCGCTGACACGAATCAACAATTCAAAATTTAAATAAGTACTGATGACGTATATCCCGGTCGTCCGCCGTCCAAGGAACAAAAACATTTTGTTGACCCACGGAAGAACGTTTTCAAGAAAACGCCAACTTCCGTATAAAGTCAGTAAAACCATCACACTTCCGACGATGCCGATCGTCCATCGATATAAGTCCAGATACAACTGATACCACGTGAAATCCGTAGCAAGGGAAACGCCCGTCGTATAGATGTAAGAATCATACGAAAACAGCGGAAGCAACAAAGCAAATAACATCGTAAAGGCTATCCACAGAATCCAACGACGCTTTTGATTCAGAACATTCAGAGAATATCGGGCTGCAAAATATCCCATACAAAAGTACGGAAACACATAGACGTATAGGTGATAGTTTGGAATCAAATCATCCGGGAAGAACAGAAGCAACACTAAGATTCCGAAACAAACCGGTATATTATCCCAACGAATCTTCCGAAGGGCCAGGAATACAACGGTACAAAGAAAAACAGCCCAAAGAAACCAATGGCTGCGAAGAAGCGAATCCCAAAAAGATGACAAAAAACCGCCGATCGACGTCAGGTTTAAGCTACTGCGCTGAACGGTAAGAAGAAAACCTTCATACAACACGGTCCAGCAGAGCACCGGCAACAAAAGCCCCACAGACTGCCGCTTCAAAACGGCCCCCGGGAACCGTCGGTTCATCTGCCCAAAGCAAACAAAACCGCTCACCAACATAAAAAGGGGCATATGGAAAGCATAGATCGTCTGAAAGAGAATATCGTAAAAAAATTCTCCGTCATTCAAGAATCCCGCTCCGCTTCCGTATTGGATGCAATGTCCGAAGACCACCAGAAAAATCGAAACGCCCTTTACGAAATCAAGAAACGGGTTTCGAGTAGATTCCTGATTTGTTCCGCTCACAACAGACCCCTTTTTTGTCGGATAGTTCCTTTACAGACTACGAATTGCTTCCAGTTGTTCCTGAACGTAATCCGTCGTCAGAATCTTCTTCACGGTTCCTTCCACGTCAAGACGCTGGGTATTATGGCTGGTATAAGACTCGTCCGCCTCGGTTTGAACCTGACCGTTCACGACAAACTTATCGTAGTTCAGATCGCGGCTATCGGCAGCAACGCGATAATAATTCCCCATATCTTCGCTGCGGAGCCGTTCTTCTCTCGTCATCAGAGTTTCATACAACTTCTCCCCGTGGCGGGTCCCGATGATATTCGTTCCGGTATCTCCAAACAACTGCTGAACCGCCTTAGCCAAATCACCGATGGTAGATGCATCAGCCTTTTGAATAAACAAATCACCGGGATTTGCGTGTTCAAAGGCAAAACGAACCAAGCTTACCGCCTCATCCAAATTCATCAGGAAACGAGTCATTTCGGGGTTGGTAATCGTAATCGGGTTTCCGTTTTTGATCTGGTCGATAAACAGAGGAATTACGGAACCACGGCTGCACATAACGTTTCCGTAACGGGTACAGGAAATTACCGTACCGCCCCGTTCCGCAGCAACGCGGGCATTGGCGTAGATAACGTGTTCCATCATCGCCTTGGAAATTCCCATTGCATTGATGGGATAGGCAGCCTTGTCCGTAGACAGGCAAACGACACGCTTAACACCGGCGTCGATTGCAGCGTGAAGCATATTATCGGTCCCAATTACGTTCGTTTCAACGGCTTGCATCGGGAAAAATTCACAAGAAGGAACTTGCTTCAAGGCAGCGGCGTGGAAAATATAATCCACCCCGGGCATTGCATCCCGAATCGACTGAGCGTTGCGGACATCGCCAATATAGAATTTTACCTTATTGGCGTGTTCCGGGAAACGGGCTTGAAGATCGTGCCGCATATCGTCCTGCTTCTTTTCATCGCGGGAAAAAATGCGGATTTCGCCAATATCAGTCGTCAAGAAATGTTTGAGCACCGTATTGCCGAACGAACCGGTACCTCCGGTAATCATAAGGGTTGCTCCAGAAAATGCAGACATAAAAACCTCCAAAGTTTTATCAAATATTTTCAATCACAGTTTTGACAGATCAAGAACAAAAATGCAGGAGTTCTTTCTCCAAATTGCCGATACACTTATCGCGAGTAAAATGGGTCTCATAATAGCGACGGGCATTTTTCCCCAAAGCGGACCGATCTTCCGTTTCAAGGAAAGAAACGACTGCTTTTGCAAGACCTTCGGAATCTTCTGAACCTGCACAAAAGCCACAATCCGCAGCAGAAATCACTTGTGGCACTTCGCCGTCAGACGCTGCAAGAATGGGTTTTCCGGCGGCCATATACGACTGGACCTTCGCCGGAAGGGTCAGGGAAATCAACGGGTCCGCAGTCAAAGTCACCAACATCGCATCCGCCATTGCGTAATACGACGGCATTTCCTCCAACGGCTTGCGACCGTAAAAAATAACGTTATTGAGCTGCAACTCGGAAGCGAGCTGCTTCGACTCTTCCAAAGCCGCGCCGTCCCCCACAATATGCCACCGCAACTCCGTTCGGTCAGACAGGAGTTTTGCAGCGTTGAGAATGGTGGGCAAGCTTTGTGCATATCCGATATTCCCGGCAAACAAAAGATCCACCGTACCATCCGCAGGATCAACCGGCGGCAAGGCGTGGTCAAAACGGGAATCCGCATACTGCGGCTGATAACCGATTTTTGCATCGTTAATCTCAAATTGTTCACAGAAATATTCCCGGAACATCTGAGACGTAATCAAAATGCGGTCCGCTTTTCGGTAAAGATAGCGGGAAATTTTATGGAATACCTTGTACACGAAAGAAGAACTCTTGATTCCTCCCGCAGCCAAACTTGCCGGCCACAGATCCATACAGTACAGAACGGCCTTCTTCTTCCGCTTCTTTGCATAGTGCAGAGCGGCGTTCACCATCATAATGGGAGACCCTTGAACTGTGAACACAACGTCGTAGTCCTCTTTCAAGCGAGAGATAAAGAGCGTGGAAGAAATCGCGTAACTGAAATAGTTGAGAATCCGAAAGACGGTATTGTTCCTTCTCCCAATCGTAAAAGTCCGGAAAATCTGAACGCCGTTGTGCTCTTCGCGGCGATTGCGACCTTTCTTGTATTCCGGAAAAATATATCCCATCGGATAATTCGGAACGTCCGTTACCACGTGAACCGTATGACCACGTTCGGCGAGAGCTTCACAAATATCCGTCAGCGGAAACGGCTCAGGCCAATAGTTTTGGCATACGACCAGTAACTTCATAAATTTATCTCCTTCCTCAAAAATCCGTACATTATACCTTTATATACTATATATTATAGCAGATACCTGCGCATATGTCAACAGGAACACATTTTCTTGCACAAAAAGGACGATAAATGTCACATTTGCAACCAAAAAAATACAAAAACCGCCCGTTCGCAACGGGCGGAAAATCGTGGAGACAGCGAACTTTGTTTTTTGCACCTATCCCTCATCCACTGTTTGAACCTGTTGGCGCGCAACGGCCTGACGATACAATTCAGACAGGGGGACATTTTCGCGAAGAGCGGCAAAATCCTCCAAAATCATTCTTGTCAAAATGTTGTCTTCGCAAAGCCCGCAAACCTCGAATAAGACCTGAGTGACATTCTCGAAAGGAACGTCGTTTTCCAGGCAATAGCGGCACAGAGCAGCAGCAATTCCCAAAGCGATAAAAGAAGGTGTTTCACCCTCTTCCAAAACGGTGGTTGCAGCTCCTACAAGACGGTCTTTGGGAGCAAGCTTCCGTTTCGGATCTCCCCCGACTCGCTTACAGGTATCCTGCAACGCCGCATTGGTGAAACGATACAAAAGGTCGTCGATGTGTTCGGAAAGCTCCGTAAAATCCGCTCCGTATTTTCGAAACAGAGCCCGGGCACTTTCGGTCATCGCACCTTTTACGATAACATAGACATCTTGCTTCGCAATAGCATCGCTAATGTATTCCAAACCCAAAATATCCCCAAGATATGCAGTTATTGCGTGTCCAAGATTATGAATATACAGTTTCCGCTTCACGTAAAAATCGAAAGGAGTGTACGGTATCATATTTTTAACGGCAGGGATTTCACCCCGGAAGCCATCTTTATCCACGGGCAAAGTATCGTACCGTTCGACACAAACTCTTAGCGGATTTCCGTCCTTCATTTCCTCGGTCTGCACGGGGACCATCCGACCGATGGACGTTTCTACCAATCCGATATTTTCCGAGAACCAGACCTGCTCTTCCGCGGTCAAGCAGGAGGAAATCATTTCGTTCAACACTTGATTTGCGTCCATCAGATTTTCGCAAATCAAAAAATTCAAGGGGGGTCTCCCCTGCTCTTTGCGCAAGCGGAAACCGGCAACGATATTAGGGGTAATTTTTGGCAAAACGTTGACTCCGACTGCCGTCGCCATCAAATCTGCGGAAGCAATGGCTTCGGCTACTGCGACAGGGTCGGTCCCATCAACGGCACAGACGTTTTTCACGTCTACGTCTTCATAGGCATCTCCCGAAAGAATTCGGATGGGATAGTGTCCGTCTCGGTTCAAAGCGTCGATGACAGGACGCGAAACGTCGATAAAGACCACGCGATATCCTGAGGCGGAAAACAATGCTCCGATAAAACCTCTGCCGATATTTCCGGCACCGTACATTACTGCAATTTTCAAATCGATCACCCTCTGAATTTTTCTGTTTTATTCCGGGTTACAGGGTTCGCAACCCTTTGGGATAATGGTTCTTGGCAACACCGTCCACAACCTTCACGCCCCCTAAGGAGCAACCTTCCACCGTAACGACCGCCCATCCGTTGGGACAATCCCAGGGGAAAGACTCGCCGTGGAGATATTTTTGAAGTTGTTCGCTTCCGAGGGGAAGTTCTATTTTTCGCTTAAAATGCTTTCCCATTCCCATAAAGAACTGATGATGGGGCTGAATATAATTTTTCCGAACTTCTCCGATGGTGATTCCACAGGAAAAAGCGGCACCGTCTTTCACTTCGAAATCCGGCGTAAAATAAACGGGATTACCGTGATAAAGCCGCACGTTTTCCTTTTTGTAATCCAGCAAAGTATCATCCAAAAAGCGAAGGATCGCATCCTCGGTTTTTAAAGGTTTTTTCAGTATTTTTGTTATCCGAGATTCGGGCCGGCCGGTGTGACGAAGCACTGCCATAAACTGCCCTTCCCCCCGGAATTCGTGGGGGTAAAACCGCCGCGCAAAGCGAATAGTTTCACAATGGCACCCGTCAAAGTAAATCCCCTCCGAGGTATGATCCCGCACCGATTCTTTGACCGGAACAAGTTCAAAATCGGAGTGATTCTGCAAAAAAGAATCAATCACTTTTTCGTTTTCGTCCAACGAAAAGGTACACGTAGCATAAATGATACGCCCACCGCTTTTTAAGCATTTTACAGCATTTTCCAGAATTTCAAGTTGCCTTTTTGCACATTTTTTAACGTTTTCCGGGCTCCACTCGGCGATGGCAATTTCCTCTTTTCGGAACATTCCTTCTCCGGAGCAAGGAGCGTCCACCATAATCAAATCAAAGGTATCGGGAAAGGTTTTGGCAAGTTTTTCCGTATCCATACAGGTGGTCACCGTATTGGAAAGTCCCAACCGTTCCACGTTTCCCGTCAAAATTTTGCACCGGGAGGGGATGATTTCGTTGGAAACCAAAACCCCGTTTTCCCCCAGCCTGTTTTTGATCTGCGTACTTTTTCCGCCGGGAGCGGCACACATATCCAGAACCGTCCAATCCGGTGAGATATCAATACATTCCGCGGGAGCCATCGCTGCGGGCTCCTGAACGTAAATCATACCGGCGTGATGATAAGGGTGGTTGCCCACCTTTTCGTAATTCAAATAAAACCCATTCTCCACGTAAGGAATCTTTTCCGCAGAAAAGATGTTTAATTTTTCAAAGGCTTCCATTGAAATTTTTTCCAGATTGACCCGAAAGGCTTTCACGGGCGGTTCCGTCAGCGCCCGCTCATAATCAGCGTATCGGTCCCCCAAAAGAACCTTCATTCTTGCAACGTATTCCGCTGGTAATTGTTTCATTTCATTCTTCCTTCGTATTCATCTCGGCATTCAGCATACACAGTGCAACACTGGCAATCGCCGCCGTTTCCGTCCGCAAAATACGTTTTCCCAGAGAAACTGTCTGTCCGCCGAATTCTTTGGCAAGATCGATCTCCGCATCTTCAAATCCGCCTTCCGCTCCGATAAAAATTCCGACAGAGTTGCAATTTTGCAATTTTTTAAGCGCCCGTTCGGTTGCAGCCATTCCGTCTTTATTTTCATAGGGAACCATCAAAAAGTCCAATTCTTTTGCCATCTGCAAGGCTTGTTTATACGATACCACATCGCAAACTTGCGGGACATAATTTCGCTTACTCTGTTTTGCCGCACTTTCGGAAATGGCTTGCCAACGGGCAACCTTCGACTGCTTTTTCTTATCGTCCAGTTTTACGATACATCGACTCATCTCCGTGGGCACAATGGCATAGACCCCCAGTTCCACCGCCTTCTGAATAATAAATTCCATTTTGTCTGCCTTGGGAAGACCCTGGAACAAATAAATCTTCAAAGGAAGTTCGGTGTTCTGATAATTCTCCTCCAAAACGCGAGCGATGACCGTCATATTATCAATACGTTCCAATTCACACAAATCGCTTTTTCCTTCCAAACTCACAAGAAACGTATCACCCACATCCATCCGCAACACGTTGACGATATGGTTACAATCCATTCCTGAAATAAAATAGCGATTCTCCTGTTTTTGAGAAGCGTCGACAAAAAAATTATGCATACACTCACGTCCTTTTGATTTATTATAACAAAAAATGACGGCAAAGTCAACCGCAACTCGGAATTTAATTATATATTTTTGCTCTGACGGAACTTCATTTTCTGCCAACTGATATAACCGTATATGTCATTGACCAAAAAAGCGATAAAGCATACCACCACGGAAAGATACCGCACATCGGACACACTCGCCATTATCCACAACACAATCAACACAACGTCATTGGAAGCATAGGCCAAAGCAAACAAGTGACTTCTTCGAAACGTGAGATATACGGCGATAAAACTGGTGGTAACTGACAAGGTGCTTGGGACAAGGTTTGCGGTATTAAAATAGGCCAATATAAAATAAAACAAAAGGGTAACAACGACGGCACAACCCCACATAAACGCCATTTCGATTTTGCTGATACTGTTCACCTTGACTTCGGCCCGGTTCCCGTTATAAGGATTTCTTAACCAGGATATCAAAGCAAAAATCGCCATCGGCATCGTCATCCCGAGATACGTAATCATTTCACCGTAATATGCAAACGTAAAAGAGATCATTCCATACAACAGACTGAAAACGACCATCAGAACCTGACCAAAGGGATTGCCTTTTGCATTAAAAATAAGGGACGTTACCCCAATCAAAGAAGCGACCAACGTCAAATAGTTTTCCCGGTCAAAAATACAAAACGACAGAACGATAAGTGCTACCGAAGAACACCATAGTACAATTTCTCCGTTTGAAAAATACTTTTTCAACTCAAACCCTCCTAAAAAAAGCATCCGCATACACGTCTTCAAAGACCTAACGACGTGTAAACGAATGCTCTTTGCATTTCACTACCCGGTGGCAGTTTTCTTTATAACGATTTTTTATTAGTTTATTTGACAATATTAAAGGTAATTCACCACCAAGATCACGATGCTCGTGACAATCATAACAACACCGACCACTCGGTTTAGTGTTTTTGCGTTAGATTTGTTGGCGATCATTGCGGCAATTCTTGCCCAAAGCAGAGTAAACACAACGCACAGGACGAGACACAGAATGTCGGGTAGTCCGCCAATCATAAAATGGCTGATACCTCCTGTAAGAGCCGTAAACGCCATAATAAATACGCTTGTACCAACTGCCAAGTGCATAGGATAACCGAGAAAGGAGGTAAGGACAAGCAGAAGCATCATTCCACCGCCGGCTCCGGCAAAACCGCAGATAAATCCAACGAATATGCCGCCGACGATTGCCTTGATCAATCTGCTTTTGGGAGAAACAGCTTCTAATTGCTCCCTCGTTTTGTTGACAGGCTTTAATATAAATCGCAATCCAATAATAATAAGTGCTACCTGCATAGTACCGCTCATAGCTTGTTCGGGCAAAAAACTTGCCACAAAGCTTCCGATCGCGGTTACGATAAGAACGCTCACGAGCAACGGCAAGCTGTTTTTAATATCTAAATTTCCGCTTTTCTTATAGGTATATGCACTGACCAAGCTTGCTAAAACGTCGCTAATAAGTCCTATTCCGACCGCATCATAGGCAGGAACGCCCAAAAAGGTTATTAGCATAGGCCCTATAACCGCGGCAGCACTCATACCGGCAAATCCCGTTCCAATACCTGCGCCGGCTCCCGCAATAAAGCACACAAGTATTTTTATCAGAATACTTCCCATAATATATCTCCATTAAATTCAGTTTTATTGAACTAATTATATCACATTTTGTTAAGAATTTATATAGAGAAATTAAGATTTTACATTTCTGTTAAATTTGCTCTTTTGCCAATCTTCAAAAAAATCACTAAATCTGACCATTATTTTTACTTCGGTGATTCGAATCCACCTTGCAGGTCGTTGGCATCTATGAAATTGCAACTTGAAAATAGGGGTAAAAAATGCGAAAAGCCTTGATTTCTCGAGTCTTTTCTGTGCGTCATCTTTTTAGACCGCAACACTTGGCTGTTACGAACCGTTATGATGCCAAGTTACTGCCACCTTTCTTTTTGGCAACAGCAACAAAATAGATTTTAGTAATATTTTTTTACGAATTCAAATAAAGGAGTATTGTCTTCCAGTCCGTGAGGATGGTGGTCGCAGTGTGGCTTGAGTATTTCGGTTAAATTACCATTATTAGCTTTAAAATAATCCGATAAGATCTTCCCGTTCTCATTATACGGAACTACAATATCAGAATCGCCACAAACCAAAAATATCGGAATTCCTGACTTTAAAAGAACTTCTTTGCAGTCGATGGGATGATTCCTATAATTTATCATATTGGAAACGGAGATACCGATATTTTTTTCAAATTCATCAGGGGAAGCACATTTGCTTTCGCCTAAGCCTAAAGGCCAGCTTAGCAGATTAAGTACAGGAGCGTCAAGATAAAGCGCCGCCACATACTGCGGATATTTGGCTGCAAAATACACTGCTTGCATACCGCCACAGCTCATACCTACAGGTAAGCATTTTTTATTCAGTCCGAATTCGGATTGTAAAAACTCACAAAATTGCGGACGCATATCTGTGTCTTCTTCAGGACATAAACGACTCTTGTTTGAGAGGTGGGCCAAATAATATCCCCTATTCAGCATTTCAATTTCAAAGCTTGGAAATGCACCAAAGTATTCAGTTTTGTATAGCCATTTTTTATCTTGCGTAGGAATGTTAGGACACACTAATATGGCGTTTTTGTTTTTAAACTCAAAATCGAGCCGTTTAAATCCATTCCATTCACTTTCAATAAAGTTCATAACGCAAATCCACTCCTAAAATTTCACTTTATTTGTAACTATTGTAACTTAAACTTCATTTTGGTATACAATATACAGTTTGTGATGATTATAGCATAAAACAATATGTATCTTGGTTTCGGTCGTTCAAATCCACCTTGACGGAGATTTTAATGATACTCCGCCGTGGGCGGATTCTACTTCTTCACTGTTCACCATTACTTCTTACTTTCCAAAAATCCGAGTATTTAAAGAATAAGTGAAGAGTGAAGAGGGAATGGTGAATAAGTAAAAACCCCGTTCTTACGAACGAGGATTTTTGGCTGTTACGAACCTTTTAGATGCCAACTTAAAGTTGGTTTTTATAATAATCATTAGCTATAAAAGTTCAGTTTCGGTATTAATATTAAATACGTATTCTCTTTAAAAATATGTTTTTTAAAGATTAAGAAACACTAGTGCAACCGAGCCGATAATAATTCCACACCATTGCAATGGGCGTAGCTTTTCTCTAAAGAAAATAAGTGAAATTATTATAGTAAACATAAGTCCGCCAACCGCAATCGTAGGATAAATAATAACTGGTGACATTTGAAATTTAATCATCAATAGAATAAAGAAATTGCTAAAAACCGAACTAAAACCCGTTAAAGCCGGAAAATACCAAGCAGTTTTAATGGCCTTTTCCCAATCTTGTTTATCTTCCTTTAATGCAAGCACAAGGCAAAAAAGCGCAGCAAAAAACACACCGAAAAACATAAACATATTTTTGTGTTGGTAGTTAAAGGCGGTTTGCTGATACCGTTGTGTAATTGAGCAACCGGCATTGCCGACCGCAATTAAAAGAGAATAAAAAAGCCACTTTAACATGTTTGGATTTTCTTTTGTCGGATCGTCTTTTTTAACAAGACAAAAGAAAAGGGATACAAAAATAAAAATAATGCCTATTAAGCTTGCAATGGTAACCTTTGTGCCCCAAAAAACAAACCCCCAAAATGAAACACATACTAGTGACATTTGCTTTATAAGGGCAGTAAGAGAAGTAAGTCCTGTTTTTATTGCTCCCAACATTCCGACGGTAAAGGCACAGTAGCCTATTCCGTATAAAAAACTGTATGGAAGCACCTTTATATCAAACGAAAAATCAAAAATCCAAACAATTAACCACCATAGCGAAGCAAATAAAGAACAAAGTAAATTGTAAAGTTGCGAAACATTTTTCAACTGCTTTGCGCGAATATTAAAAAGTTTGCCACCAATTGTAATCATTGCAGAAAATGCAGTGGCTAAAAACAGAAAAACATAAATCAAAGAATCATCTCCTAAATCGGTTTTCCATAAAAGTTTAACACAAACACACATATAATTCAATGTTTTTTAACTTGCATTATAATTAAACAAGCAAAAAAGGAGAGATCATTAAAATTCGCTAAATTCTTTCATTTTTTGGTTTGATGGTTCGAATCCATCTTGTAAGTCGTTAGCATCTATGAAATTGTAACTTGAAAAATAGAGGTAAAAAATGCGAAAAGCCTTGTTTTCTCAAGGCTTTTCTGTGCAGCATCTTTTTAGACCGCAACACTTGGTGGGCGAGGGTGGATTCGGACCACCGAAGCAAGATGCAACAGATTTACAGTCTGCCCCCTTTGGCCACTCGGGAACTCGCCCATATTCGATTTAGCGAAAAAAAGAGGTGGAGCTGGTGGACGGATTTGAACCCCCGACCTGCTGATTACAAATCTGCTGCTCTACCAACTGAGCTACACCGGCACATCATATATCGAAACAGTACTTCAAAATCTTTACTTATTTGTTACTTGACGCTTAACTTCTGAGAGGGGTCAACGTCGCCACTCCAACTATCCTCGCTGGTCCTAGGAACCTGCAGCCCTCACAAGAGCAAGTCATTCTCCATAACTGCCTCGATATAAGTGCGAAATCTCTAACCTAATCATATTACTTCGTGGTTTGTAATACTTTCTGCCAGAAATCTCATTACATTAACAATCTAAATATCAATATTAAACTCGGTAACTATTTCCCACTCTCCGAGTATGGCTGGGGTAGTTGGGTTCGAACCAACGATGCGGGAGTCAAAGTCCCGTGCCTTACCGCTTGGCTATAC
>JAZQKK010000029.1:0-2156 GCA_045542115.1 Eubacteriales bacterium | reverse complement strand
GGTATATGCCCCAATCATCAACCCGGACGGCCACCGTCAGCAAGTCCGCGAACGGCTGCTTAACCGTCAGCGCCTTCACGATCTCATGCTCGTCCGGGTTATAATCCTTTTTCTCGATCTGCATACTAAACAGGCATATCGCCAGACATCGGCTCGTAACCTCCCACCGGGGTATAATCCGGGGTCGGGGCTGGCGCTTGCTCTCTCTTTTGTCCGAGCAATTCCATTTCCTCGACGATTATCTCGGTGACGTACCGGGTCTGCCCGGCGTTATCTTGATAACTTCTCGTCTGGATTTTGCCCTCTATCAGAAGCGGCGAGCCTTTCTTGACATACTGTTCGCAAACCCCGGCAAGCCCCGTACGCTTGACGACGATATTGTGCCATTCAGTCTGATCCGGGATGTCCTTTCCGTCCTTGGTCTTGAATCCTCTCTCGGTCGTGGCCAACGTGAATTGCGCCACCTTGCCGCCATCCTTGAACGTCGTGATCCTTGGGTCTTGCCCGACGTTCCCTTTCAAAAAAACTTTGTTCATTTCTTTCTATTAGCTATTAAGTTAACAACTTCCTCGTAATCCTCATTCATGGCGTTTTTCGCCCTTCTCAAATAGACAACCGGGTAATATATATTACCAACTTTCTTGTAAATACAAGGCGCTTTTGTTAACGTCCTGTCCAAAACATATTCTTTCATTCGTCAAATTTTACGCCATCGAGCAAATAAACTTCCTTTTCGTTTGACCATCCGGCGGCCCGGTTGAGCGCCCTGCGGTCACGATCTTTCACAAACTGAACAAGCCAGCCCCCACCGTCCCACCTCGCCAGAATCCGAACCAATCTCCCGACAACGAGCCGTCTGAACTTGGCGTAACCGCTCGAATCAGTCATGCTGACAACCCTTCGGACATGCTTATGACGTGGGGCTTTCGGGGATTGTCCGAGCCTCTTGAAATTGGCCTTTGCGAAATCCCTCTTTACCGAGCGTCTAATCGTCTCCGTATAATCTTTCATATATGCCATATTACCGACTTGGCCTCTAAATCAAAATCCCTTTCACATATCTCGACTATATGCTCGCATAATTTGGCCGGATAAATCGACCTTAATTCCTTCCCTTTTATCCCCTGCAAGCCCGTTCTCGATCCCCTCGGCGCTCGTTCGTGGCACGAATCCCCATTCTTGCACGGCGGCAAAAAGTCCGGGCATGGGTGATTTGTCCAAATATCCGTCGCTTTGCGATACGGGAATCCATATTGGCAATATGTTATTAAATACCGTGGTATTCCTCGCATATAATCCATTTTCCGCAGTCCCCCCATCGGGTTTTCGATAAAGAAAAAATGCGGCGCTAATTGTTGTATTATTCGCAACGAATGGCGATTGAGATTATCGGCTTGCTTCGCCTTTTCCGTTTTCGGCTCCAAAACTCCCGTGACAGGATTCTTTCGCCTATGTTTACCTATTGCGGCGACCGAAAACGTGGTGCAATCAAAACCAGCCCAAATAACGTCCGGCTTGCCGAAATTCTCCAAAATCATTTCCGCCGTCAAATCCATAATATCGATATGCAGACTTGACCCGAATCTCCTATCCCAATCTACCGTGAAACATTCATGCCCTCTTTTTCGGAAAGCATTACTTACGCACTCTCGACCGCTAAACAATTCTAAAACTTTCATTCCGGGTCGTAAATTTCCGGCCTTGTGGCCGATAACAAAACAGGCTGCAAAGGCTGGCCGAATGTCAATGTCGAAAGCCATATCTCACCCGTCATTTGTATTAGCGCCTTTTCCTCGTCCGTAAGCCTCCAGCAAGTCAACACCTCACCCGTGCGCTCCTTCCCTCTCTTCTCAGCTGGAAGCGGGATATATTCGGGCTGGTTCGCCCCGTAAATAACATTCGCACCCTCAAATTTTTTCGGAACCATATTCGCTTTTTAATTGTTCGATTAATAGCATATTCGAACGATAAATCCAAGTCGGATCGTAGCCATGTCGTTCTGTGAGCCAAGGAGTTGATTTATGACATTGTCTTCCTAAGACCGCTTGGCCTCCGACTTGCGAACGTTGTTTACGGGGCGAACCAGCCCGAATATATTCCGCTTCCAGCCGAGAAGAGAGGGAAGGAGCGCACGGGCGAGGTGTTAACTTGCTGGA
>JAZQKK010000028.1:0-1699 GCA_045542115.1 Eubacteriales bacterium | reverse complement strand
CGATATAATCATTCTCCCCGTGGCCATTCCAGCCGCCGCAATAGACGTTCGGAGTTATCACGCTATTGCCGTATATTCTTTTCGTCAATCTCTGCGAGCGACCGAACGCGGCATCCATCCAAGGGATATTATCGACGAGCGCCTGTTGTATCTCCCCGATAACCTTGTCCAGCATCACAGCGTCAGCGATGACGGGTGCGTTAATTTCAGACATATAACCTCGTTTTAATAACTAACATCAATTCGTTGTAACCGTTCCGCTCCGTAAAGATAGCCAGCCAATTAGACATCATCAAGCCGAAGGTATTTATCCCATATTTGGCCATAATCCCAGCCGCGTACGGAGTTGTCGGGACTATCCCCACGTTACTCGTCCCGAACCGAACCCCCAGCTCGTCATGAAATTTGCCGTTAATATACAGGTTCGGCGCGTCCGGGTTACGTCTTGCCGAATAGGGATAGTTAATGCCGCTCTGCTTCCAAGCGGCGTATCTTCCAGCCGATTCGACCGAATGGAAATACCCCGACGGCTTCAAGTCCTCCGAGTAATACGGGCGAATGTCCTCCCCGTTGGAAGCCTTGCCCTCGAATAGTTGCCGCCTTTGCAACTCCAGAATATCATCGGGGTGCCGCACGACCACGTCCCGGATCATTTCCCCGGTACGAAGCCCCGTCTCTATTGCCCCGACACGCAATCGCAAGTCCTCAAGTATTCCCATACGTCCCTATTTTGGCTATTTTCCGGCGTTTTCCGGGCATTTCCCCAAAAAGATGAGTAATTTATCATCCCGCATGGCAAATGCCCGTCAGAAGCCGTTTTTTAAACCGTGCGATATTTCACGCCGTGATTGTTGCAAGTCAAGCAAATTCGGTCAAGCCCCCTCGTGTCAAGGGACAAAGCCCGATACGCCTGTTTAAGCTCGTACCCAAGCCCGGCAGCCCTCCCCGTGGGCGCTCCGTCCAGCTCGTACAATAGCTCGTCCCTCGTCACGTTGACTTGGTTACGGTTAACCCGAACATCTGGATTCATGGCGATAGTCCTCAAGACCGTGGCGGCGACCTGCTTCTGGATCACCGTGGCGAAAATCTGCCGCTGCGAGATAATAAAGTCAGTCAAGTCGCATCCGACCGAAATCTCGCAATTCAGCCCGTAATTCATCGTGTTCGTGTAGCCCACCAAGCCAATATCGAACATTTCGGGATATTCCGAGAAATCCTCCGGGGCTTGAATCCCGAACGGGGAAACCTGCAAATATTTCGTCATTTGCCGCCAAGATTCTATCGACCCTCCGAGGCAGGTCTGACAGGGTTCGACCGACCAATCCTTCGACACGTTTAACGCCCGCATCCCCTCCGGCAATTCGTTCTGGTTATAGCACAAGAACCAAGCCCCGCCGGAGTCGTTGCCATCCCCGTCGCTCCCGGGGATATACGGCAAATAAATCGGCTCGGCTGGCGTGAACCATTGGAAGCCCCCGCTCCTGTTCGTGAACTCCAAGTCGATAACCCTCATCGGGGCGACCTGCGAGGAATGGAACAAATAAAGCCTAACCGTTCCTGTGCCTCCGACCATCTGCAACCCTATCCGCTCGATCTTCGTGGTCACTCCCATAGACCGAACCGGGACAATCTCGAACCCGACAATCTTTCCCCTCGGCTCGATTGTCGCCTGTAATCTGGCAGCGCCATCGAAAAACGT
>JAZQKK010000027.1:0-74000 GCA_045542115.1 Eubacteriales bacterium | reverse complement strand
GCTCTTCCAGATGGTTCCCGTTTCGGTGATGGGGATTGGCGATATCGTCTTCGTCGGGTTCGGTGGCGAAGCCTTTACCAAATACGGTTGGGATGCCATCGAAATGGCCCCCGATCTGACGGTGATTCCCGTGACGTTGGTCAACGGCGGACAGGGTTACCTCCCCACCGCACAGGCCTTCTCCGAAGGCGGTTACGGAGCGTTGTCTTCCCGGTTTACCCCCGTATTGGAAGAGAAAATCAATACGAACGTCAAGGAAATGTTAGATAAGTACCAGCATAAGAAATAATAGAAAATCCGCCGAAGTAATTCGGCGGATTTTTTATCAGGCGTTCATAAAGAATTCTAAATCGTTGTTGTAAAGATTTATGATTCCGTAGAGAAGCATTTGTTGAATCAGATTTTTCTTGTCTTTTGCGTGTGTTCCCATTAGGGCGCCGGCTGTTCCGATCGGTCCTAACAGTAAAGTTCCGACAACGGCAGAAATAGCTTTTATTTTCCCACCGGTCTTCTCGGTGTTTTTTGCTGACTCCGGGAGAGGGAGTGATTTCAATTCTTTTAGAAATTCTGCGTAATTTTTTCTGTCTTCAAGAACTTTTTGGTTTGCAGTGAGAATGGCTTTGTTTTCGGTCCAACCGTAGGATACGCCAAATTTCTCAAATTTTGTTTCGACTAAGGGGGAAATTGTTTCCGTGCCTTCAATATCTCCTACAAATAAAATCTTGGCGTGATTCAAACGCTCGTCTGCGGCATTGTTTTTCCACGTTTTTTCCGTCCAGGGAATTATTTTAATGGAGTTGTCTGCTGTTCCGACGATTGTTCCGTCGGTGTCGTCATTGGTTTCCACTAAGTTGCGAATTTCATTCAGTAAAAGTTCATCCTTGCAGATGACAACCAATAATTTCTTGTCTGGGGTGGTTTTAAATTGTTCTTCCAGTTCCAGAAGTTCCTGTTTTCTCTTTTCGTTGGCTTTGTGCACTTGGGCTTTTGCTATGACGTTCATCCAATGCTCCGGGGTGAGAAGACCTGCAAATCCAACGATTTTGGCGGCAAGTTCATCCGGAATATTGTGGGCAACGGTTCCGACAGGGCCAAAAAACATTCCGACGATGGAAGCAACCCAGCGAGCCACTTTTCCCATTGCTTCGGGGTGTCTTTTTACCAATTCATAAATGTCGATATGGTCAAAGATGTCACTTACCTTTTCCCACCCGTTTGCAACTTCGGCATCGACTCCCAATTCTTCCTTTAATTCTTCCCGCATCTTTTGGGTAATTTTGTAATTCCCGTATTCCTGACGGACGATGTTGATGGTTTCTTCCATTGATTTTACGGCATTTTCGGTAGACAGTTCTTCGACCACTTGCACTGCCGATGCTTGGTTTTTCTTGGACAACGAGGTTTCATTGTTTTTTGCCATAATGTAATCTCCTTATCTATGTAGTTTTATTTAACAACAATCGTGTAATCTTCCGGGACGGCGGTTTGCAGCGAATTTTCAATAAGCGTTTTTGCGTGCTTGTCGGCGTGTTCTAAGATTCCCATCTCGTGAGCTTGAACCTTCGCTTCTTCTTCTGCTTGTGCCTGAGCCTTGTCTGAATCTTCTTTGGAGTTGAAGTTGAATAGTGCAAATTCTTCGTCGTAGTACTTAATGGTTCCCGGTTCTACTTTCACTTCCTGTATTTCTGCGGCGGGAAGGGTGACGGTTTTGGTTTTGTTGTTAACGTCAATTTCGATTTTCTCAATATCAATTCCGGCGCGTAGACTTGCTTGGTAAGTCATCAGAAAGTTGGAGCGGTTCAGGAAGGGCAATCCACTGTCTTTGTATTCTTTATAGCCGCTATAATTTAATTCTGCCGTGGTCAGTTCTCCTACCAACTTCAAGGTGGGGAATAGGGTTTCTTCCGTGACTTTGGGAGCCGGGTTGACGGCGGCGATGACAATAATGCCGACGATTATGGCAAGTATCAGAATCCCGCCGATGATGGCAGTCAATTTTTGCCCGTTTGTTTTGAGCAGATTTTTGAAGGTTTGATTGATTTTGTTTTCCATAGAAAAACTCTCCTTTTCTTTTGTTTTTACAGCGTTTGTTTTTTTCGCGAGGGAATTTCGAGGCGAAAAAAAAGTGCGGCCTCAATGAGGTCGCACTGAAAAAGTGTCCTTCCCTCATTGTTGTAGGATAATTACTTTCCGTTTTTGGGATAGTAAAAAGAGAGAAAACACTTTTTAACAAGTATTTTCCCAAAAACGGTTTGAGTATGCAATTATCCTACGTCCATATTATACCACACCCCGGTGGGTTTGTCAATATTTGTCGAAGGGTGTCGGAAGATTTTCTTCCCGTTCCCGCCGAAGAAATTCGGCGGATTTGTTTTTGGTTTTCTTCCTTTCTTTTTCGAAAAAGAAAGGAAGAAAAATTCCCCTTGCCGGGTTTACAAACGTCGGGGAATGTGGTATAATAAAAGAAAATAGTTCCGGAGGGAAAAGATGGAACGGAAGTATGCTGAAATCGCCGTGGAAAAAGCGGTGGAAATTTTAGGGGTCGACAGCCCCACGGGATATACGAAACAAGCGGCGCAAACCGTCTGCGGGTGGTTTTCCGATTTGGGTTATGATGCGGAAATTACCGTCAAGGGCGGTGTTTTGGTGGATTTAGGGGGAGATGACGCGACGGATGCCCTTCTTCTGCAAGCCCATTTGGACACCCTGGGGGGAATGGTTGCGGAAATTAAAGGGAGCGGACGGCTTCGCCTGACCAATTTGGGGGGAATGAAGGCGGACAACGGGGAGACCGAAAACGTCCGGATTCATACCCGCGCCGGCAATGTGTACGAGGGAACGTTGCAGTTGTGCAATCCTTCGGTTCACGTGAATCGGGATTACAGCAAATCGGAACGGAATTTCGATACCACCGAAGTGGTGATTGACGAAGACGTTTCTTCGGCCGACCAGGTTCGGGAATTGGGCATTGAGGTGGGGGATATCGTGGCTTTTGACCCCCGCACGAAGGTGACCGATTCCGGATACATCAAAAGTCGGTTTTTGGATGATAAATTGTCGGTGGGAATCTTGTACGGTTTTGCCGCTTTTTTAAAAAATGAAAAAATCGCGTTGAAACGCCGGGTCTATCTCCACATTACGGTATACGAAGAAGTGGGGCACGGGGGTTCCGGGTCGGTTCCCTTTGGGGTGACTGAGGCTATCAGCGTAGATATGGGATGCGTTGGGGACGGTCTGCAATGCACCGAAAAGAAGGTTTCCATCTGTGCCAAGGACTCCGGCGGACCGTACAATTACGACGTTGTGGGCAAGCTTATCGAGGCGGCAAAAGCGACCGGCGCGGATTATGCGGTCGACGTGTATCCCTATTACGGGTCGGATGTAGAAGCCACCCTGCGTAGCGGCGTAGATATTCGCCACGGCTTGATTGGGTCTGGGGTCTTTGCCAGCCACGGATACGAACGCAGTCACGTGGAGGGTGTGTTTAACACGTTGAAGGTGTTGGAAGGGTATTTGAAATAAATAAGAAAAAAATCTCCCGGACAAATAATTCGGGAGATTTCTTCGTATACTGATACCAATGGAGGTTGAGGTATGCGTAACGATAAAAAACGATGGCTTTGGGGCTTTTTGTTCGTGGGGGCGTTGGGGACGCTGTTTCATTTTACCTACGATTGGTTGGGGCAAAATAATTTTGCCGGGTTGTTCTTTCCCATCAACGAAAGCATTTGGGAACATTTGAAATTGTTGTATTTCCCCGTGGCTCTTTGGTGGATTGTGGAAGGTATTTGGGGTGGGAAGAAGACGCGGTTTTTCGCCCCCCGGGTTTGGGCGTTGAGTTTGGCTTTGTTGTTTATCCCCATCGCTCACTACACGTATAGCGGTATTATCGGACAGCGATATTCCTGGGTGGATATCAGCCTGTTTTTTGTGGCGGACGCACTGTATTTTATCTTCGCCAATCGCTTTTCTTCCGGGGAGAAGAAAGAAAGTGAGGGGGAAAATCTGCTGGCTCTCATCGTATTTTTAATATGGATGTTTGCCTTTTTCCTGTTTACCTTTTTCCCTCCCGCGTTGGCACTGTTTCAGGCACCGTAGAAAAAAAACTGCTCTTCACAGAGCAGTTTTTTGTTTATTTGATTTCAATTTGGGTTCCGTTCGTTACGGCAAAGGCAAAGGCGTAATATCCGTTTTCATCTACGTAAACTTGGTATTCGGGGGTGAAGCGTTCCCCGTTGACGTACAGTTTGGGGAATTGGTACCGGTCAAAGCCTTCGATACATACCATCACCGTTTCTTCCATTCCCAGTGCAGTAAAGGTCTTGGTCCTGTGGTCTTCGGTCTGAATCAGGCGGAAATTCCCTTGGTCCCGAAGCGTTTTCAGAGCCGTTTCTTCTGCACCGTCATCCCGGCAGATAATTTGAGCGGTGAGGATATCTCCGCGAATGAATTCTGCTCCGTTCCGGTCGAAGACTAAGTGCAGTTTGTTGGGTTGTCCTTCCCGGATTTCTTCGTATTGCAAACAAAGATGGGCCGTGGAAGGGATGCCGCCCACGGTCATTTGTCCGTGGGAAATCAGCCATCCCGGGGCAGAACCGCTGCCCCGAAGTCCCAAATAGGGAATAGAACCGAGATAAACGGTTGGTTCACTTCCTGCGGGGGAGACGATTGATTCGTTTTCTGAGTTGAGATAGAAATATTCTTCAAAGCCGTATTCCGTCTCAAAGGTAAATAACGGTAAGGTCTGCAATCCTTCCAACACGGTCTTGTCGGTCAAAAACCGATATTCCACGTCGTACAGTGTGTTTTTTCCATCTTTCAACCGGGTGGCGGTGAGAGAGACTTCGTAAGAGCCGTCGGGAGCGGAATAGCGAGTAGTGTTCTTTGTACAAAGTCCATTGAAGACCGAGACCGAGCGGGATTGTTCAATCAGTCCCTGTTCCGCAAAAAAGTCGGGAATCTCTACGGATTCTGTGGCCGGTTGCGGGGTTAAGCTGACGGTGACGTTTCGCCTGGTTGCCACCAGAGGGAAGGTGGTTCCTGCAAAAATGGGAAGTTGCGTTCCCTTGCTGTCGCACACCTTCCAAGCGGTGTTTTCCGCGGGCTCCAAGTATAGGTATACGGGGCGGTCGGTCTTTTTCACTGTAACCGAAACGGTGTCTCCCGTCCGTTTTAACCGATACATTCCCCCCTTGGGGTCGTACCGCTCCAACTCTGCACCTTCCAGCACGAAGTGTTCTGCGGTGAGGGGAGTTCGTTCTTGGAATGCGATTTGTTCCAACTCGGCGGTGGAATCGGTATAGTTCAGATAGATTGGTAACGTTACGGTCAACGGACCTGTCATATCCCAATGTAAAAGAATTTTCACTTTTCCGTCTTCGGTGACGGTTTGCAGGGTTCCTCCGGAAGAAGGCCGGACGACGCCCAAAACCGACCCGTCAATGAGTTTCAACGCCACTGCGTTTTCCAGAGATAAGATTTCTTTACACTTGCCCGCCGGCAGGGAAAATTCCGTAACGGCGGCAGTATAGCAAAGGGCATTCGGACGCAGCGTTTGTGTGTAGTAAATGCGGTCGGAATAGACCGTCCAAAGGATATCTGCAACCCCCTCGTCGATAGGGTCGTTCAAGGTCAGCAGGGCGATTTTGGACACCTCTACCGACCCGGCCTCTCCTTCGGGAAGGCGGAACAACAAGGTCTGTAACGTTCCTCTCCATAATACGTTGTTGATTTCCGCGGTCAGCGTCACAAATTCGCTTCCCGCAGTTCCGGAAATATTCAAAGTCCCAAGCAGCGTATCTTCCGTCAAGGGGGCCGTATCGGTGGAGAAGTAGCATTTCAGTCCGGAAATCCCCTCGGTCCGCAAGGTCACTGACAGGTAATAATGGTCTGCCGTTCCCAGGTCGATTCCCAGATATCGGGCTCCGAATTGAGAGCGGATTTTTCCGGGAGAAGTAATTTTCAGCCCGGTGTCGGTGGCTTGGGGGGTAACGTCGTTTTTCAGAACGGAGAAGGCGGTCCGGTGGTCTTTCTCCGTAAGGTCAAAGGCTTTTACTACGGTGGCATCGCTGGGATTTCCGGGATTGCGGATTCCGGCTCCGGTCCGGGAATGGCTCACGCCGTAATTCCCTTGGACCGTGACATCCTTGCCTCCGGTGACCGCACCTTCACCGCCCTCCGGATTGGTCAGGGTGGTAGTGACGGTATTTTGTAAGATGATTTCGCCCGTTTGCAGAGAAACCAACGATTTCAGCCCTTTTTCGTCTCGTCCGAAGTTCAGTTTCGCCGTTTGATTTTTCAGGGAATGTTCTCCCGCGGTCTCGGTAATATCCACGCCTCCCCAGGCTCGGTTTGCATAGGCGATACTGTCGGAATAAACGGTGGTTTTCCCGTATAATCCATTTCCCTGTGTCTGCCTGGTACAGGCTGTAAGGGACCCTGCCAGGGCGAAGAGTAATCCCAAAGCCGTGAGACGTAATTTCATAGCGGTTCCTTTCGCGTGTTGTGGTGTGTTTCTTCTATTATAATATAAATTCTTCCCGATGTCAATGTACAAACCGTGGCAAAAGGGGGAAATCCAGGGGGGAGAAGAAACGAACTTTTTGTGAACAATCGGAAAATTTAAGACTTTCTCTTGCAATTCCCTATTTTTTATGATATAATAACTGTTGCTTGATTCAGACGGTCCTCTGCCCTCAGCACGAACGTCTTACTTATCTTGACTAAATCAGGAGGTACTGAGAGATGAACAATGTAATTCTTGACGCTTTCACCAAAGACCAGCTTCGGGAAGAACCTTTCAAGTTTGAAATCGGTTCCACCGTTCGCGTCCACGTGAAGATCAAAGAAGGCACCAGAGAACGTATCCAGGTTTTCGAAGGCACCGTAATTGCGAAAAAGCACGGTGGTGTATCTGAAACCGTTACCGTTCGCCGTGTTTCCTACGGTGTCGGTGTGGAACGGACTTTCCCCGTCAACTCCCCCAACCTTGCGAAGGTTGAAGTGGTTCGCCGCGGTAAGGTTCGTCGTGCGAAGCTTTACTATCTGCGCAGCAGAACCGGTAAGGCCGCTAAGGTTAAGGAACTTCTGTAAGTTTCTTCCTTTTTCATCGAACAGGAGAGAAGCAGTTCGTAGGAAATCCACGTTTTCTATGAACTGCCTTTTTCTTATCAAGACGTAACGTATAACATACAGAAAGGAACGACGGCGATGAACGAAGAATACCGTCCCATAGACCCGGAAGAAGAGCTTTCTTCCACCCCCCGGGAGACGGCGGGCGTAGGACCGGAGGTTACCCCCTTGATTCCCGGAACTGATATTATCGGCCGTCGTGCCCGCAGAGCGGCCCTTCTTGCAGAAGCGGCAGAAGAACCGGCCCCTCAGGGGGAAGAACCGGCTCTTGCAGACGAAGAACAAATTTCCCTGTGGGAAGAACCGGCTCTTGCAGACGAACCGATTCTTGCGGAGGAAGAACAACTTTCCCTTTGGGACGAACAGGCGCTTGCGGAAGTGACTGACGATCCTTCGGAAGATGGTTCACAAGTCAAAGAAGAATTTTTTGAAGGTCCTTTTGGGCAAGACGCTTCGCTCTCTGCTTCTCAGCCTACGGCTGAGACGGTGGAAACGGCGGAAAATTCCCTTCCGACTCCGACGACAGATTCGTATCCTTCGGCGGCGTCCCGGATGACCCTGGAAGAGATTTTGGCTCTTCCCGAGGATAAACTTCCCGACGAGAACTTCTCCGAAGAATTTTTCTCTGTGGAAAATTCTCCCGAGTCGGACGAAATTCAACGTCAGGCTCTGGAATCGTTGGAAGAGAATCCCCCGGAAATTCCGAAAAAAGTTCCCGGCAAAAAGCCTTCCGCCGTGTCTCCCTTTGTGGAGATCGTGGAAATCGTGGTAGGGGCGTTGGTGGCCGCCATTTTGGTGCTGACGCTGATTTGCCGTACCGGTGTGGTGGACGGGTCTTCGATGGTTCCCACGATGCATCACGGCGACCGGTATCTTATTTCCGATTTGTTTTATACCCCCGAGCAAGGGGATATCGTGGTGTTCCGTCCTGAAATTGACGGCGAAGACGAATTATGGATTAAGCGGGTCATTGCCGTGGAAGGGCAGACCGTTTATATCAATCCCGAAAACTACCAAGTGTACGTGGACGGTGTTGTCTTGGACGAACCCTATCTTCAAGGGATAGGGACCATCCCTCATACGACACAAAACCCCATCACCGTTCCCAAGGGATGCGTGTACGTTTTAGGAGATAACCGTTCTATTTCCCACGACAGCCGTTATGCGGATTTGGGGTGTGTGGAGATTGGACAATTGGCCGGCCGCGTGTTGGTTCGGTTCTGGCCCATTCAGGATTTTGATTTTTATTTGTAAGGAGGCGTGACGGATGGATATTAACTGGTATCCTGGCCATATGGCAAAGACCCGACGGGTGATTCTTGACACGATGAAAAACGTAGATATCGTCATTGAATTGGTGGATGCCCGGATTCCTACCGCCTCGAAAAATCCGGATATTGCCGAATTGATTGGCAATAAAGCGAAGATTTTGATTTTGAATAAAAGCGATTTGGCCGACCCTGTCCAAAACAAAAAATGGGCGGAATATTACCGGAAGTTGGGGTATACCGTGCTTTTGGGAAACAGCCGCAGCAAAGACGACCGCAAACCGGTGCTGAACGCCATTCGGGAAGCCTACCGGGAAAAAGCGGAGCGGGATAAAAAACGGGGAATCGTTGCCCGGACCGCCCGTGTGATGATTTTGGGGATTCCCAACGTAGGGAAGTCTACTTTTATCAATAATCTGTGCGGTGCCCGCCGCGCGGAAGCCCAGGACCGTCCCGGGGTGACGCAGAAGAAACAATGGGTTCCGCTGGCAGAAGGTATCGACTTGCTGGATACCCCCGGTATTTTGTGGCCCAAGTTGGAAAATCAGTCCGATGCGGCTCTTTTGGCCATTACCGGAGCCATCAAAGACACCATTCTGGACCTGGAAGGGCTGTCGTTGATTTTGCTTGCAATGTTGGCAAAATATTATCCTAACGAACTGAAAACCCGTTACAAATTGAACGAATTGGAATCCAAGGCATACGACCTGTTTTTGCAGATTGGCCGCAAGCGGGGATTTGTGGTCAGTGGGGGCGACGTGGACGAAGAACGTACCGCCATTACCCTTTTGGATGAATTCCGGGGCGCAAAAATCGGGAAGATTACCCTGGAACGCCCGGATGAGAGATCCCCAGAGAAGACCGAGGCTAACGAAGAATGATTTGGGAATACGAACTGCCCTTCCGGGAGCAACATCCCGGTCTGTGTGGGATTGACGAAGCCGGCCGAGGTCCTTTGTGCGGACCTGTGGTGGCAGGTGCCGTGATTTTGCCCGACGGTTTTGACGTTTCGGCGCTCAACGATTCCAAAAAACTGTCCGAGGCCAAGCGGGAGGCCTTGTACGAGACCATCGTTGCCTGTTGTGATTGGGGCGTGGGGATTGCCACCCCCGAAGAAATTGACGCCTATAATATTTTAAACGCCACCTATCTGGCAATGTGCCGGGCGGTAGAAGAATTGAAGCAAGCTCCTTCTTTTGCTTTGGTGGACGGAAACCGGATTCCCAAAGGGTTGACGGTAGACGCCCTTGCGGTGGTGAAAGGGGATGCAAAGTGCCCTTCCATTTCGGCGGCATCGGTGATTGCGAAGGTCACCCGGGACCGGATGATGAAAGAATTGGCGTTACAATATCCCCAGTATGAGTTGGAAAAGCATAAAGGATACCCCACCAAAGAACACTACCGAAAGATTTTGGAGTACGGAATTGCTCCCATTTATCGGAAATCGTTTTTGAAAAATCTCGACCAACATCGGGAGGATTGATATGAAATCCTTTGGAGAACGCATTTTTGAAGCCCGCTTGCAAAAGGGATGGTCTCTCCGGGAAGCGGCGGCCAATATCGGTATTTCCCATACCTATCTTTCCGCCATTGAAAAGGAATACGACCCCCGAACGGGAAACCCGGTGACCCCATCTCCCGACAGTCTTTTGAAGATATGCAACGCCTATCATTTGCCCTACAAAGAAACGGCAGTATTTTCTTCGGTCAACGAGGGGGACGTTCGGAAATTTTTGATTCAGCAATTAAAAATGCTCCGAAAGACCGACCCGAAAACCTATAAACTCATTCTCTCCGAAGCGGAGAAAGAATAAAAAGCCAAAGCCGGCGGAATTTTTCCGCCGGCTTTTATTATGAGTTATTCGATTATTGATGCTGATTCCGTTTCCGGAGAAGGACGGTGGTTGCGGTGATAGCAATGGTCATCCACAAAACCGCCCAAAGGACGCTCGTCGTCCGGTCCGAAGTTTCGGGGTTGGGAACGATGGGAGCGGGGGTACTGCTTCCGCCGGTGGTTCCGGAGTTGTTATTCCCGGTTCCGGGATTGGTTCCGGCTCCGGTATTATTGTTGTCATTATTGGGGTTGTTTTCCACGGTCTTTTTCTCTGCGATGGTATAGACGCTGAAATGGTTGGTGAAAAAGACTGCGTAGCAGTTTTCTTTGTCTACGGTGACGTCGTAATCAGTTACCTCGTTATCTTTGTCTACGTAGTAGGCAATCAAGGTTTTTTCCACCATTTCTTGGGGAATGGGAATCCGGACTTCGAATTCGTCGTTTTCAAGAGAAGTAATGTAGTTCCCCAAGGATTGAGAATGCAATTTAATATCGTAGGTGATACCGGATTCGATTTTCAGGGTGTCAAGAAGTTTTTCGTATTCTTCCCCTTCGGTGAGCGGTTTCGCCTGAATTACCGTGTCCAGAGGAATGGAGGCGTTGGAGGTGGAAACGAAAATGTTTGTGGTTGCGTCGGCGGTTTTATGGGCAGGGGAGATCATCTGACTGCTTCCGGGAAGGAGGAACAGATAGTGAGTCACGCCGTTGATTACGGTCTTGTAGCAATCGTCTGCCAGGGTCAGTCCCTCGATGCCGGAGCAATATTCCATATCTGCATCGGAAACAACGGGACAGTAGGAAGATTGTTTCCATTCTTCGTAAGAGATATCGGGAAGTTCCGAAGCCCATTCAAGAGCAAAATACTCAAAATGCCAGCGGTAATAACATTCTTCCACCGTTCCTGCATATTCCACGGTGACGGCGTTGGTTTTCCCTAAATAGTCGTTTAATCTCTTCTGAGCGGCGTCAATCAGGGCTTGCCGGGTATTGGCAGTTGCGTCGGGAACGTAAAGAATGTGCTGGGCTTTGACCCCCACATCTGCCGTTCCGTAAATGGTTCCGCTATGTGTAAAGTTGCCTAATCCGGCATACTCTGTATAGAACGGAGTGTCCCACCCCATCCGGAGGTCCAGGTTAAAATTGCGGTAATCCACAAATTTCCGGAATTCTCCGGAATATTGCATCAAGTTACCGGTGTATTCCCGTTCGGAAGCCATCGACATCCAATAATTGACCAGTTCCATATCCCTTACGTTGAAATAATAGGGCCCGTTGGGGTCTTCGGGAAGAGTTTCGAGAAGTTCTTTAACGATTTTACGGACGGCAGGGTCGTATTGGAAGACGAGGTTGACCTTGTGGGTCTCTACGATTTCCCACGTTTCTTCGTCATAACGGGAAACGTAGACCGACAGATCTTCTTCGTTCAGCGTACTCGTGTAGAAGTGCAGCGTTTCGTCCATCAGCCAAAGAGCCTCAAACAGGGAATCAATGGGTTCTTCCGCTTCGGGCTGATAATGATTCACAACGAATTTTCCGTCTTTGTTAATGTACTTTTTAAAAGCATCGCTATACTGCTCCGCGAGGGGCAGAACGCGGTATTCGTCGTTATCCCGAATCGCCGTGTGATTCGGTGCAACGAATTCTTCGGGATTGACGGCAAACGTGCCGCCCTTGACGGTCACACCGTCGGTTTCTCCCGAAACGATGGGCCCGAAGTAGGATTGCGTGCTGTTTTGACAGGAGAACCGTCCGTCGTTGATGGTGACGGTGGGTAACACCGTGCCTTCTGCGGCTTCAATCACAATGATGCCGGCGGGGAACGTGGGATTTTGGAAATCGCCGCCCGCTCTTGCGTAAATTTGGCCGCCGTTGATGGTCAGCGACGTTCCTTTTCCAGCGACGCCTACCACCTTAAACAGGCTTCCTTCCCCGTTGTATCCCAAAAACGCATTTTCCCCCGAAACACCGTTGATGGTCAACGACCCACCGGATACGGTGAACATCGACTCCGTTCCGGGATTGGTCAGTTCTATGACGTGGCCGTTCAGGTCGAGAATGACGTCTTTTTCAATTACGACCGGTTCCGAAGTTCCGGTGACGATATCTCCAATCCAAAAATCATTGATGAGTTTGATTTCTCCTCCGTTGGCAACGGCGGTACGCAGTTCCGCCTCGGTGGAAACCTCGGTGACGGCAGGCTGAGCAAAGGCCATAACTCCTGCCAAGGCGAGAACCGTCAGCGCAACGACAAGGCTGAGGCAAAGTTTCCATAGATTTTTTTGTTTCATCGCAATCCCTCCTGTGAAAATGGATATCTACTGATTTAATTATAACATATCAAGCGCTTGTATTGGTCTAAAAAAGTTGAAATTTTTTTGAATTTTTTGTGAAGTAAAAAATACCGGCGGGTAAATTCCGCCGGTTTTCAATTTGGATTCTTTTAAAATAACTCGGTCGACAAATACCGGTCTCCGGTATCGGGGAGCAGGACCACAATGGTTTTTCCCTGATTCTCTGATTTTTTTGCCGTTTGGATGGCGGCGTGGAGTGCCGCTCCGGAAGAAATGCCTGCAAGGATGCCTTCCTTTTGTCCCAACAGCCGGGCAGCGGCATAGGCTTCTTCCGTGGTGACGGGACAAATTTCATCGTAAATCGAGGTGTTCAACACTTCGGGGACAAAGCCTGCACCGATGCCTTGTAATCCGTGAGGACCGGCCTTTTGACCGGACAGTACAGCGGAATCCGCAGGCTCCACCGCAAGAATATGAAGATTCGGATTTCGTTCTTTCAAGTAGGCTCCCGTGCCGGTGATGGTTCCCCCCGTCCCCACGCCGGCGACGAAAATATCCACGTTCCCTTGGGTGTCTTTCCAAATTTCCGGTCCGGTAGTCCGGGTGTGGGCTTTGGGATTGGAGGGATTGACAAATTGGCCGGGAAGATAGGAATTGGGAATTTCTTTCATCAGCTCCTCTGCTCTTGCAATGGCGCCGGACATCCCCAATTTTCCGTCGGTCAACACCAATTCCGCTCCGTAGGCGGTCATCAGTTTCCGACGTTCCGCCGACATTGAATCGGGCATTACGATGATACACCGATACCCTCTCGCCGCCGCCACCGCCGCAAGGCCAATGCCGGTATTCCCCGACGTAGGCTCGATGATGACCGAGCCGGGCTTCAATTTTCCATCTGCTTCTCCGTCGTCAATCATTTGCAGGGCAACCCGGTCTTTTACCGACCCGGCAGGATTAAAATATTCTAACTTTGCAAGAACTTTTGCCTTCAATTCCAGAAATTGCTCCAAACGGGTCAATTCCATTAAAGGCGTTTTTCCAATCAATTGCTCTACGGACGTAAATATCATAACAAAGCCCCTTTTTCTTGATACTATAAATAATAACACAATTCCTTCCAATTGTCAAGGGCGACGGGGGTCTCTCTTTTTTGCAAAAAGAAAAGAATCAAAAGCAAAGCGGATGCCGGTAAAATTCTTCATCGGGGATATGGTATATTATAAAGGAAAAAAGCAAAAAAATACAGTGCTTGTCAAGAAAACGAGCACTGTACTTCTTGAATTTTTCTGAAAAAGAACGAATTCTTCCAATCAGTTGTCCCAGTTGTGCCAGACGTCGGTAACGTCATCGTTATCGTCCAACATATCCAACAGTTTTTGCATCTTTTCGCCGTCTTCGTCGGACAGTTCGGTAAAGTTGTTGGGGACTTGTGCCACTTCCGCAGACAAAACGGTGTAGCCTTTCGACAACACTAAATCGTTGGTGTCGGACATCGCTTCCGCGTCGGTATAGACGGTAAAACCGCCTTCTTCGGCTACGATATCCAGAACGTCTGCTTCCAACAGGTCTTCCATCAGTTGGTCTTCGTTGACGTCTTCACCGTCAATGACAATAACGCCTTTTTTCTCAAACATCCAGTTGACCGAGCCGGTCTGCCCCAGATTGCCGCCGCATTTATCAAAATAGTGCCGCAAATCGCCGGCGGTACGGTTACGGTTATCGGTAACGCACCGCAGATAGACGGCAACACCGCAAGGACCGTAGCCTTCGTAGGTCAGAACTTCGTAGTTTGCCCCGTCGTTTCCGCCTGCGGCTTTTTTAATGACCCGGTCGATGTTGTCGTTGGGCACGTTATTGGATTTTGCCTTTGCGATAAGGTCTTTCAGCGCGGCGTTGGAGACGGGGTCAGGACCGCCTTCCCGCACGGCGAGGGCAATTTCTCGGCCGATTTTTGTGAAGATTTTCGCTCTTTGCGCGTCGGTCTTCTCTTTCTTGTGCATAATGTTCTTCCATTTGGAATGTCCGGACATAATATAATTCCTCCTTCGGAATGATGAAATAATTTACTCTTTTTTGAATAGCGAGATTGCCAATACCGGCAATGCCCAGATTACGTTAAAGGCCAACACCCAGACCCAGGACAGATTCCCCGGGGCAATCAGCAGGCCGGCGAGGGTCAGAATCAATCCTCCCAAAACCGAGCATTGCTGGATTGCGATACAGAGCTGGACGGTTTGGTAAAGCTTTTTCGCTCTTCGGATGGACTCTAAGATGCCCAACGCGTTTTGTGTGGAGAGCATTACCGGGGGAGATTGGTCGTCTTCTAATTCTTCCCGGGTCTCTTCCACCGATTCCGCCTCATCCGGGTCGGGGACGGAAATTTTGGTGTGGGAAAGGTCGTATTTCCGCTGAATCATACTTTCGTTGATATTACAATCTTTCGTGTCTACTAAAAGATTGAAATCTCCTCCCAGCAGTTCCGCGGATTTTTTCAGGTCGGGGTCTTCCCGATACCGGCATACTATCGTTGCGGCGATGCGGCCGTTAATGACCAAATACAGAAGGTGAACTCCCGCGGCAGTGAGCATTGCCTCTTTGTCGGGGCTCCAAGGTTGAACGTTGTGGGACAGAAGCAGATTCCGATTTCCCAACAATACGTTATCAATATCCACCGTTGCCACAATCCCGTAATTTTTAATCACCCGCCACTGCAAGACGGAGGGAATCCGCTCGGGGAGGTTGGGGAAGGTTCGTAAAAACGCATTTTCCAAGGGGGATTCGGAAATTTTCAGAAGGGCGGCGGTATAGGTCACCGCTTCCCGGGCCATCCCCTTGTTTTTAATGCTCAAATCTAAAATTTCGTTGTTTTCCGGGGGAAACAGGTCGGTATCCTTGACCAAAAGCGTGTCGGTTTCTTTCAGATGCTCCACGGAATAGTTTCCCATCAGAATACTTCCCATTTTCCGGAGACGGATCTGCATCATTACGTAGGGGAGAACAAAGGACATTTCCGCAGAGAAGCAGGCGCAAATGCAGAGCAACGCGGAAAGAGCCACCAAAAACGACCCTTTGTGAATCAGCGAGACTACCACCGAAACACCGATGACGCCCAGAGTAACCAAGGGAACGAAACTGCGGCTTTTCTTTGCCGTGGGGTCGCTGTCGTAAGACGTCCGTATCACGTTGGGGAAATCCACCACCGGGTTTGCGGAGCAGACCTGACGGATGTATTTCTTAGACAGGGAAAGGTCTGTGACTTGAAGAGCGTAGGTTTTTTTATCCCGGATCAAATCCAGATTTTTCAAAATTTGAAGCACGTACAGATACTTCATCCCCATCGATACGGCAATGGAAAGATACAGGACGAATCCCACAAAATGCTCGTCTGCGGGGGGATTTGCCGCCAACATATAGATGGAATGACCGGCAAGCCCAATCAAGCCCAAGGCGTTAAAACTGTCGGTGGATGGACGCAACTTCAAAAAGGAGCGGAGCCCGCCGGTAATTTCGTCGTTACAACTGACCCAAATCAGGGCCGCAAAGAGCAACTGCAAAATTGCCAACGCGATTCGGGGAAGGTTGAGCATCGTCAACAAGCCAAACACCCCACCGATGCCCAGACAAATCCCGGTTTTTAATAGGTATTTATCCCGGGCGGCGACTGCGGAATTGTATTGCTGTTCAAAGTAGGACAGTTCTTTTTTTCTCATTCTTTTACCCCCTTCTGCCGTAGGGATTCATAGAGAATGACGGCTCCGGCCACCGAAACGTTCAGGGAGTCCAGAGGGCCGTTCATCGGGATTTTGACCAAAAAGTCGCAATGTTCCCGTACCAACCGGGAAATGCCCTTTCCTTCGTCTCCCAAAACGAAGGCGCAGGGGCCGGTCAGGTCGGTATGATAAATGTCCGCAGGGGCGGACCCGTCGGTGCCATAGACCCAGATATTCTGCTTTTTCAGTTCTTCCACCGTGTCGGTAATGTTCGTGACCCGGGCAACCTTCATATATTCCGTGGCTCCCGCGGCGGATTTGATGAGGGTCGGGGTCATTCCGCAAGAATTGTGTTTGGGCATAATCACCCCGTGGACACCGCAACAACAGGCGGTCCGCAAAATAGCACCCGCATTGTGGGGGTCGGTCACACCGTCCAGAATCACGATGCAGGGGTCTTCGTTGCGCTCTTTTGCCAGGGTGAGAATGTCATCTACCGTGGAATATTCAAAGGGGGTCACGAAGGCGAGAACGCCTTGATGTCCCGCCGTTCCCGACAACGTTTCGATTCGGGTCCGTTCCGCATCCAGGACGGGGATTCCCTTTTCCTTGGCCATTGCCACGATTTTCAGAATCGACCCTTCCCGTTCGCCTTTTGCTACCAAAATCTTATCTACGGTACGGCCGGAACGGAGAACTTCCATTACGGGATTTCTTCCGGTTACGATATTTTCAGTTTGCTCGGGGGCAATTTCGGGTTTGCGACGTTTTTGATGGTTCATAAAGCATCTCCGTTAGGGTTATTCTTCGATGACCGGGTAAGAAAATGTAATTAACCCCGGCTCGGGCTGGTCGTTGGTTTTTGGGCAAAGAAGGGTCAATACCGGCGTTCCGTCGGTCATAATCTCTCCGTTGCGGTAGGTCAAGATTTTTCCGTTGGCTTCATCTGAGGGGACCACCGAACGGGTGAGCGTAACGGCGTTCATTTCTGAGAATACGATGAGGTAATCTCCCGCCGGAAGGGTTCGGAACTGCCATAATATTTTTTCGGTTATCTGAGAAAAGTTTTTCTTTCGCACCGGTTTTCCCGAAAGGGTGGTTTGATAATCTTTTTCCGCTTTGTAGACGGCAACGCTGACGGAGGGGGTGTCTCCCGTTACGGAAAAGGTCATTTCGATGCCTCCCAACGTCCCGTCCGGGGACAGCGCAACCGCAACGTGCTGTGCCGGAATCGAGGCGTCGGTTTCCTTGTCTTGCAACGCAAGATTGACCGGTTGCCAATCGGTTCCCTTGGAGGAACAGCCGGTGAACAGCAGCAACAGGCAAAGGGCAAGGGGAAGTATTTTTTTCATTGCTTGCTCCTTTCTGAATAAAAAGCGGAAATGAGGGTGAAAATGAGACTGAGAAACCGATGGGGGGAATTTTTTATGAAACAAAACCAAACCTGGGGAAGCGGCTTGTCTCCGTTTTTTATCCCCGAGGACTTTTTGCCGTCCCACCCTTTTGTGAAGGAAGACGTTCAGACCGAAATTTTGGTCATTGGGGGCGGAATCAGCGGGCTTTTGTGTGCTTATGAATTGTGTAAAGCCGGGAGACAGGTTACTTTGGTCACGTCCAATACGGTAGGGGACGGGGCCTGTCGGTTCTCCAACGGAATCATCAGTGCCGACGGGGGACCGGATTTGTTGCGGCTTCGGGATTTGATTGGGCAAAAATCCGCCGTTTCCTGGTATCGTCTGGCTGCGGCGGCCGTAGAACAGACCGAAAAGATTTTGGAAGATACCGGCAGCCGGTGTGATTTCCGGCGTCGGGACCAATTCTATTATACCGCGTCCCGTACGCAGGCAACCTTGTTGCGAGATGAATATTATCTGCGACATCACATCGGATTAAATTGCCGATGGATGGGGGAAGACGAATGTCGGGAATCTTTTTCGTTCCCCAGCTTCGGAGGAATTTTAATGAAACAGTCCGGGGCGGAACTGAACGTAGTAAAGTTCTGCCGGGATTTGGCGGACTGGATTACCCTGCACGGGGGAAAACTGTACGAAGGAAGCCGGGTGGATTCCATCGAATCCAAGGGAAGCGGATTTTCCTGTCGGTGTGCGGGAAAAACCATAAAGGCATCCCAAGTCATTGATGCCCGCGGGGGTGAAGTTTTGCAAAAACGCCCGGGATTGGGACAGCGGGTCACGGTCTTTTCCGTGGTTACCGAGCCCCTTTCCGAGATGCGGGGATGGCCGGACGGATGTCTTATCAAGAGTCACGATACTCTTTTGCATCTTCGTACCACGCCCGACCGGCGTATCGTTTGTTCCGGAGAGGCTTCTTCCGCGCTTTCTCCCCAGGGACGTATCGGAACGATGGATGCCAGTGCTTTGTGCCGGGTCAAGTATAAAAATCTCACCCACCAGGTAGGAGAGATGTTTTACGGGATTCCCCGAATCAAGCAGGATTACGGCTTTTGTCAAGGAATGGTCTTCCCGAAAAAGGGGTTGCCTTACGTGGGCCGGGATTCCCAATGGAAGGGACTGTATTATTTGTACTCCTTCGGAGAGAACGGCATTGCGGGGGCGGTGCTGGGGTCGGCGTGGATTCGCCGGATGATTTGCGAGTCCGAGGTGCACGTTCCCGATTATCTTGCCCTTTAATCGGCCAAAACCAGATCGGAAATAATCTGTTGCAGTTCTTCCACGCCGGTTCCGGTCAGGGAAGAAAAGGGAATAACGTTGATGCCAAACCGTTCCGACAAGGCGTCAGCGTTTTTCTTCGCCTCGGTCTTGTTCAACTTGTCCGCCTTGGTGGCAACCACGGTGAACAGCGTTTGGGATTGCATCAGCCATTCAAACATTACTTCGTCGTCTTTCGACGGGGGATGACGCAGGTCTACCAACATCAAAATCAGCCGGATATCCCGCTCCGAAGAAAAATAACCTTCGGTGAGTTTTCCCCAGGCAGCCTGTTCCGTTTTGGGGCGTTTGGCAAAGCCGTAGCCGGGCAGGTCGACCAAGTCGAATTTTCCGTCGACATCGTAATAGTTCACCGAGATGGTCTTGCCCGGCGTAGAAGAGACGCGAGCGAGGCTTTTTCGGTTGAGCAGTTTGTTGATAAGAGAAGATTTGCCCACGTTGGACCGTCCTACCAGCACCACTTCCGGGTGTTTGGGGCGGTCGATTTTTTTTCCGTCAAAGTAACTTGTGACGAATTGGGCGTTGCTGAAATGGATGGTCATAGGATTATCCTTCCACAAGGGCGGTCTTTAAGACCGTTTCAATGTGTTCTGCCGGAATAAATTCCAGATGTTCTTTTACCACCGGGTCGATTTCTTCCAAATCGGGAAGGTTTGCCGCGGGAAGAACCACTTTCTTGATACCGGCCTTGTAGGCGGCCATCGTCTTTTCTTTCAGTCCGCCGATGGGCAGGACCCGGCCGCGAAGGGTAATCTCTCCCGTCATTGCCACGGTGTGGTCTACCTTTTTTCCTGTCAGTTCGCTGACCAATGCGGTGGTCATCGTTACCCCGGCGGAGGGGCCGTCTTTGGGTACGGCACCTTCGGGGACGTGAATGTGAATATCCTTGTTCTTATAGAAATCTCCGTCCACGCCCAATTCTTTCGCTTTGGAGCGAATGTAACTGATGGCGGCGTTGGCGGATTCCTTCATTACGTCACCCAGCGACCCGGTGAGTTGAATCTTCCCGGAGCCGTTCATTACCGTGGCTTCCACGGGCATCACTTCGCCTCCTACGGCGGTGTAGGCAAGACCTGTGACGATACCCACTTGGTCCCGCTTGGACAACGGGTCGTCCCGGAATTTTCGGGGACCTAAGAATTGTTCCAGATTGGCGGGTTTGAAGGTGACCTTGGTTTCTTCCGGATGTTCCGCAAAATATTTCAGCCCTTTCCGGCACAGGGATGCGATGGTGCGTTCCAGTACGCGGACCCCCGCCTCCCGGGTATAACTGCGGATAAGGTCGTTCAATCCGGCGTCGGTGAATTTGCATTGCTTGGGGGTAAGCCCGTGCTTTTGCAACTGCTTGGGGATGAGATGTTCTTTTGCGATATGAATCTTTTCTTCCTGGGTATAAGAAGAAAGTTCGATGACTTCCGTGCGGTCCAAAAGGGGCCGGGGCATCGTATCTTCCGTGTTTGCCGTCAGAATAAACAGCACGTTGGAAAGGTCAAAGGGAAGGTCTAAGAAGTGGTCTTTGAAGGTCTTGTTCTGTTCCGGGTCAAGCACTTCCAGCAAGGCCGAGGCGGGGTCGCCTTTGTAGTCGCTGCCGATCTTGTCCACCTCGTCCAGCAAAATCACCGGATTGACCGACCCGGCTTCCCGGACGGCTTCGATGATTTTCCCGGGCATCGAGGCTACGTAGGTGCGGCGATGTCCCCGGATTTCCGCTTCGTCGTGAACGCCGCCTAAGGAGACCCGTGCAAAGTTCCGCCCCGTGGCCCGGGCAATAGACTGTGCCACTGATGTTTTACCCGTCCCCGGAGGGCCTACCAGACAGAGAATCTGCCCGTTATACTGGGGCATTTTTTTCAAGACGACTAACGTTTCCAAAATCCGTTCTTTGACCTTGGCAAGACCGTAATGGTCTTTTTCCAGGATTTCCCGGGCAGTGGAGATGTCCACTTCTTCCTGGGTAAATTTCCCCCAAGGAAGGTCCAGACAGGTGTCCAGATAGATACGGGAAACCCCGGCTTCCTGAGCGCCGATGGGCATTTTTGCCAATCGCTCCACTTCTTTGAGAAGTTTTTTCTTAATGGCATCGGGAAGGTCGGATTTGTTGATTTTATCGGTGTAAACGGCAATTTCGTCGTCGGGGTCAAATTCGCCCAACTCTTCTTCTAACGCGTGAATCTGTTCCCGGATATAGAAATCCCGTTGATTCTTCGCGATCCGTTCTTTGGTCCGTTCTGCAATTTGGTTTTCCAAATTGGCAATTTCCACTTCCCGGTCGAGAATCTGCAACAGTTCTATCATCCGTTCTTCCGGGTCGAGGATTTCCAAAATCTTTTGCTTGTCCTGAAACCGTAAAAAGAGATTCTGGGTGATATAGTCGGCTAAAAATCCCAAATCGTCGATGGTGAGAACTTCCATCATCTGTTGTTGGGAAATATTTTCCACGTATTGAGCCAATTCTCCGTACAGGCTTTGCGCTTGCCGTGCCAAAGCTTCCCGTTCCATCGAAGATTGGATGGGCATCGTAAGTTCGGGAATTAGAGAAACGGTAACGCTCAAAAACCCTTTTTCTTTATGGGGCAGCGTGATGGCCTGAGCCCGGCACAGGGTCTCCATCATTACCCGCAAATCCCCTTTTTGGGTCTTCATCATCTGTTTGACCTTGGCGACCACCCCGTAGGCAAAAATACCTTCCGGACGGGGTTCTTCTTCGGTCACGTCCATTTGAGACGCCAAAAATATGTAGCGGTCCGCTGCCAGCGCGGTGTTTACCGCGGTGGTGGAAATATTCCGGCGGATATCCAAGTGAACCGTCTGCTTGGGCAGTGCGGTGAGGTTGCGCAAGGGGAGAAGTGGCAGGGTGCGAATCTTTTGTTCAAAGACGTCGTGCATAATCAATTTCCTTCGATTTTTCGTATATTTGGGGTGAATTTCTCTCGGGGGAGAAAACGGCAACGGCTCGAACCGTATAATACGGTCCGAGTCGGCAGGTTATTGTTCGGTTTCGGTGCGGGTGATTTTTGCGTCTCCCGTTCCTTGGATGCAGGCTTCGTCTACCGTCACCTTCGTGATGGTTTTGTCCGAGGGGGTCTGATACATAATTTTCGTCATTACCCGTTCCGCAATGGAGCGAAGTCCCCGAGCCCCGGTCTTATGGGCCAACGCTTGGTCTGCAATGGCTTCGATGGCGTCGTCGGTAAATTCCAATTCCACCCCGTCCAGGCGGAACAGTTCCCGGTACTGCTTGGTCAAACAGTTCTTCGGCTCGGTCATAATGCGGATCAAGGCTTCCTTGTTCAACGGTTCCACGTTAACAATGACGGGAAGGCGCCCGACCAATTCGGGAATCAGCCCGAATTTCACAAGGTCGTGGGCTTCGCACTGTTTGAGCAATTTCCCCACGTCATCATCGTTCTTCCCGGTGACGTCGGAGTTAAATCCGATGGCGGACTTTTTGGTACGTTTGCGAATCACGTCTTCCAGTCCGGCAAAGGCACCGCCGCAGATGAAGAGGATGTTTTTCGTATCAATGGGGATAAACTGCTGATTTGGATGCTTGCGGCCGCCGTTGGGGGGAACGTTGGAGACGGTTCCTTCCAAAATCTTCAACAGGGCCTGTTGGACCCCTTCTCCGGAAACGTCCCGGGTGATGGAAGGATTCTCAGACCGGCGGGAGATCTTGTCGATTTCGTCGATATAAATAATGCCCCGCTCCGCGGACTTTACGTCAAAATCTGCCGCCTGAATCAGCCGCAAAAGAATGTTTTCCACGTCTTCGCCCACGTAACCTGCCTCGGTAAGAGTGGTTGCGTCGGCGATGGCGAAGGGAACGTTCAGGGATTTTGCCAACACCTGAGCGAGCAGAGTCTTTCCCGACCCGGTAGGGCCTAAAAGCAAGACGTTGCTCTTGGCCAATTCCACTTCGGCGTTGTTGTCCTGATTCAGAATCCGCTTGTAGTGATTGTACACCGCCACGGAAAGGGCAATTTTTGCATCGTCCTGACCGATGACGTATTCGTCCAATGCGGCTTTGATCTCCGCCGGAGTCTTCATCGTCAAGCGGAGTTTGTCGTCCTTTTTCTTCTGCTTCTTTTCGGCCAACGCTTGGAGATATTCCACACAGGCGTCCACACAGTCGTTGCAGATATAAGTGTCGGGTTCAATTCCCGCAATAAACATTTTTTCACCCGTGCAAGGCTGTCCGCAAAAGGAACAGGTACGGGGGTCGTTTTGTTGATTCGGCATAAAATTCCCTTCGGAAAAACGGTGATGATAAAATTAGCGGTGAGCGATGACCTGGTCGATCAGGCCGTATTCTTTGGCCTGCTGAGCGGTCATAAAGTTATCCCGTTCGGTATCGGCTTTAATCACGTCGAGAGGCTTGCCGGTATTTTCGGAAAGAATCTGATTCAATTTATCTTTGATGTCCAGAATTCGTTCCGCGTGAATCTTGATATCGGTGGCCTGGCCCTGGAATCCGCCCAAAGGCTGATGAATCATTACTTCGCTGTTGGGCAGAGCGTACCGTTTGCCCTTGGCTCCTGCGGAGAGCAGGAACGCTCCCATACTTGCTGCCATTCCCACGCAGATGGTGGAAACGTCGCATTTGATATAATTCATCGTATCGTAGATGGCCATCCCTGCGGTAATAGAGCCGCCGGGGCTGTTGATGTAAAGGCTGATATCTTTGTCGGGGTCTACCGATTCCAAAAACAGCAACTGGGCAACCACCAGATTGGCGGTCACGTCGTTGACTTCGTCTGCTAAAAAGACGATGCGGTCGTTGAGCAGACGGGAATAGATATCGTAAGCCCGTTCCCCTCGGGAAGTTTGTTCGACTACGGTGGGGACCAAAGCGTTATAAGGCAACATAATAATCTCTCCTTCTAAAAGCAGTATGTTCGGTTGGTGTTTTGGGATAATTGGGGGACCCCCCTCTTGGGAAGGAAGGTCCCCGGTCCGTTCTGTTTCAGTATCGCCGAAAATCCGGTGGATTATTCAGCGTCTTTTTTCGCCGCAGGTTTCTTGGCGGCAGGCTTCTTGGCAGCGGTGGTCTTCGTCGCGGTCGACTTGGTTGCGGTAGAAGTCTTCTTGGCGGCGGGTTTCTTTTCCGCAGCCTTTTCGCCATCGGCCTTCGCAGCAGGCTTCTTCGCCGTCGTCGTCTTCGCAGCCGTCGTTTTCTTGGCGGTGGTGGAAGTCGTCTTCTTTGCGGCGGGCTTCTTCTCAGGAGCGGTTTCTTCCGCAGTTTCAGCCTTCTTTGCGGGAGCCTTCTTCTTGGCGGCGGGCTTCTTCGCGCCGGGGGCAACGAATTCAGCGTGAGCCTTTACACATTCAAAAGCTTTGGCATTGGCCAATTCTTTGATGATGTTTTCGGTGACAGCGTCGCTCTTGATCCGTTCGACGGGAACCTGCATTTCCTTGGAGAATTTTTCGTATTCGGCGTTCACGTCTTCGTCAGAGATGACGACGCCTTCCAGCTCTGCAATCTTTTCCAGAGCCAGGCGGAGTTTTACGTCAACCTGAGCCCGGCCGGCGAACATATTCCGGAGGTCTTCCATCTTCGCACCGGTGATCTGCATATACTGTTCCATATTCATTCCCTGGGAAGCCATTCTCTGGGCAAAGTCGTTCAGGGAAGCGTTGATTTCGTTTTCAAACATACAGTCGGGGATATCGGCTTCCACCAATTCCGCAACTGCTTCGGCCAACTTGTCGGCAACGACGCGGTCAGCTTCGGCTTCTTTCCGTTCTGCAATCTTCTTGGTCAGGTCTTCCTTGAAGGCGTCGAGGGTATCGAAATCGCTGATATCTTTTACGAATTCATCGTCCACAACGGGAAGTTCTTCCTTCTGAATCTTGTGGATCTTGCACTTGAATTCTGCGGGCTGGCCCTTCAATTCGTCGGCGTGGTATTCTTCGGGGAAGGTAACGTTGACGGTGAAGTCTTCGTCAATCTTCTTGCCGACCATCTGGTCTTCAAAGCCGGGGATGAACTGGCCGGAGCCGAGTTTCAGGGTATAGCCTTCGGCTTTTCCGCCTTCAAAGGGTTTGCCGTCGGTGAAACCTTCAAAATCGAAGGTGACGGTGTCGTCCAGTTCTGCGGCGCGGTCGTCCACGTCAATCATCCGGGAGTTGCGGCGCTGATAACCGGCGATTTCGTTGGCAATATCGTCTTCGGTTACGTCGGTAGCGGGTTTTTCAACCTTCAAGCCTTTGTATTCCTTCACGGCGACTTCGGGTTTCACGGTGACCTTCGCTTTGAAGGTGAATCCCTTGTCTGCGGCGATGTCGGTGATTTCGATGTTGGCCCGGTCTACGGGGGTGATACCGGCTTCTTTTACAGCGGCTTCGTAAGCGTCGGGATACAGGGCGTCCACGGCGTCATTCCAGAAGAAGCCTTCGCCGTACATCTTTTCCACGATCTTACGGGGAGCCTTTCCTCTGCGGAACCCGGGGATATTTACTTTCCCCACGTTTTTGCGGTAGGAAGCCTGAACGGCGGTTTCGAATTCATCCGCGGGAACGGAAATTTCCAATTCCACAACGTTCTTTTCGACTTCGGTTTTGTTCACTAATTTCATCATCAGTTACTCCTTGCTATTTTAAGAATAATCTTTCGTAATGGATATTATAGCATATAATTTAATATATTTCCATACTTTGGGAAGAAAGTTTAAAATCTTGTCGCAAAAATGCCTTGAAATCGGCATAAAATCAAGTCATTCCCGGATTTTCAGGGGGGTGAAATCCAACGCATCGGCGGAGATGAGGCGATAGTCGATTCCGTCGGCGTTTCCCTGGAAGGCCAGACTGCTTGCTCCGGGGCCGTGCAGGTGGCCGTAATAACACTCTTTTACGCCGTATTCTTGCAAGACTTCCAGAATGGGTTCGCACCGTAATTCTCCAAACAGGGGAGGATAATGAAGAAAGACGACGGGTTGCTTTTCTGCGGATTGTAAAGAGGTTTTCAGCCGTCCCACTTCCCGGTTCAGGACCTTTTCGTCTTCGTCGGTGGATTCCAGCGTCCAGCCGCGGGTTCCGCAGATGCTGATATCTCCCACGGTGTAGGAATTATTGTGTAAAAAGCAGACAGAGGGGTAATCGGCGATAAACCGATTCAATTTTGCCATCGTTTCCCACCAGTAGTCGTGGTTCCCTTTGGAGAGAATTTTCTTCCCGGGAAGGCGGTGGAGAAATTCCATATCATCCTTCAATTGGTTCAGGTCCATCGCCCAAGAAAAATCTCCGGGAAGAACGATGGTGTCGTCGTCGGTCAGGCACCAGCGTTCCGCAATCTTTTGGGGATGGTCTTTCCACCGTTCCCCGAAGACGTCCATCGGTTTTTCCGTGGAAAAAGACAGATGAAAATCTGCCATCGTGTAAAGTGCCATACAAACTCCTTTGTGTGAAATCAGACAAAAAATGCCGCCCCGTTTTCATAAAAGACCTTGCGGGCAAGGTGGGGGGAAAACGCGTTGCAAAAAGCATCGTAAAGAAGGGCGAGGGAGGAGAAATCTTTCATTCCCGAAGGCATCCGGTCGATACCGTCCAGGTCGCATCCCAAACAAAGACCGTCTTCGCCTCCCAAAGAAAAAAAGTGTTCCGCGTGCCGTAATACGGCATCAATACCTGCCGGTTGTTCGGATAAAAATTCCGGGTACAGATTCAATCCCACAAGGCCGCCCCTGGCAAAAATCTCCCGGGCAACCCCGTCGGACAGATTTCGGGGGTGGGGACAGACCGCTTTGGCGTTGGAGTGGGAAGCGACAATAGGAGCGTCGGTTAATTGAAGGATTTCCTCGGTCCCGGCGGCGGAACAGTGGGAAACGTCCACCGCAATGTTGCGGGCAATCAGTTCTAAAACCGATTCTCGGCCCAGGGGCGTTAATTTTGCCCGGTCGTCGGTCATCGCTCCCGTAGCCAACGGATTTTTTCCGTTCCATACAAGCCCCGCCATTCGGCAGTTTTTCTCGGCAAGCACATCGATCCAATGGGGGTCGGTTGCCAAAACGCCCCCGCCTTCCACTGTCAAAATCGGGGTGACGGTTTCGGTGTGCAATTGAGGAAAGACCGTATCGGTTACGGCGTGAAAAAAGTCCATCCCCAGCGGTGAATCGGAGGCATCGTTAAAAAACACCGCAAAGCATTGAGTCAGGCGGTGTTTTCCCACGGTAGTCCGATTGATATGGGTCACGGAATTGTCAAAGAAAAGATTTCTCCGGTACAATTCCGTTGCGGTATCGCAATGTAAATCAAAAACGTTCATTATTGGCAATTAAGTAAGCAAGGTAATGGTCTATGGCACAGGGCATCCCGTTTTCGTCCAAGGCCACGGCGACCAGGTCGTACCGTATGGAGACCGATTCGATATCGACGCCGGTCAATTGGAGTTGTCGCATATAATCGGTGATGGCCAGGGCCAGGGCTTGGCGTTTTCTATGGTCTACCGCCCGCAACGGGGAATATACCGAAAACCGTCGCCGGGCTTTGACTTCAATAAAAACTAAGATTTCTCCGTCTTTTGCGATGATGTCAATTTCGGTCTTCCGCCGTCCCCGATAGTTTCGGTCAAGAATGTGATATCCCCGCCCCTTTAACCATCGGCAGACCACGTCTTCGTAATAAAGACCCCGTTCATATGGGGGAAGGTCAAGAATCGACTTCTTCCCCGTCCGGATTTTCCGGAACGTCCGGCTCCGGTTCCGGTTCTGTAATATGGACTTCAAGGACATAATTCAAATCTCCGTACCAATCCCGCTGGGTGGAAAGGTCCCAATGGGCGGTGAGTTGATAGGTGTAAACTCCCGGCTCGGAGGGGAAGACCAATTCCGAGATTTTCACCCGGTCTTGGGTCAGAATGTCGGTATTGCCGGCCGTGAGCGTCAGCGACCAAGCATCGGGAAGGGGGGCAATGCGAAAAGTAGGCTTTTGCGATGCCTGTTCCCGGGTTAAAAGCAGGATTTTGGATCCAGTCCCGTTCCGTCGGGTGGTGGATTGCACCGTCCCGTCGGGAGTGAACAGTTTTAGGTGTTCCGATTGAGGGGTCAAAATTTGTTTTTGCTCCCAGAAGGAACTTTCCAGCGCCAAGGGGGGAGACTCGTACCGTTTTAACGGAAGGTCTTCAAAACTGCCGTCACTGAGAAACAATTCAAAATCCCGGACAGCCACCTTGTAAAACCGGTGTTCTTGCAAGTCTTCCAGCAGGGCGTTTCGGTCTATCATACTGAGGATGTGCAGCGAATATGCTCCCACAAACACGCCCCCTTCGGTTCGGGTCTGCAAGGTAATGGCTGTGGTCCCGTCGGGAATCTGCGGAGGGTGTTCCAGGAGGGTTGCCCGACGGAGAAGCCCCCGGAATCGCTGGGCAAGTTCCGGACGTCCCTCTTCGCCTTCCCGAACGGTAAACGGGTCTTGGGGAGACAAAACCACCTGGTCTGCCCGGGTCAGGTATCCCAGCCCCGAAAGAATCGCAAGGGTGACGGCGATGAGCGCCACCACGGAAAGTCCGATGATATAGTTTCGCAGAAGTTTCATATCTGCTCCTTAATATACGAAATCAAATTCAAATCCGTAAATATCCACCGTATCGTTTTCTTTGACGCCGGCTTTGACCAATTCTTTGATAACGCCGGTGTTGTGGAGAATTTTTTGGAAATACTGCAACTGCTCGTATTCCCCAAAATTGATACCCCGCATAATCCGAAGCAGCCATTCCCCTTCCACCGACCAATAATTCCCGTCGAGGCGGGAGATGCGTACCGACCGGTCTTTGGGGTCGAAGGTGTCCGAGGGTTCCACGAATTCCGGTTCGTAGACTTTGATGGGGGGCAATTCTTTGACCGCGTTCCAGATGGCCAAGGTCAATTCACGGGTTCCCATATGGGCGGCGGCGGAAATGGCGTAGAAAGGATATCCCTTTTCTTCTACGTACTGTTTCAGCTCGTCGATCTGTTCTTCAATAGAGGCGTCAATTTTGTTGGCTACCACGATTTGAGGACGTTTGGCCAATTCGGGAGAGAATTGCTCCAATTCCTTGTTGATGATTTCAAAATCTTCGATGGGTTCCCGGCCTTCTTCCCCGGAGACGTCTACCAAGTGAACCAACAGACGGCACCGTTCGATATGGCGCAAAAAGTCGTGGCCCAAACCTGCTCCGTCGGCGGCTCCTTCAATAACGCCGGGAATATCCGCCATTACAAAGGATTGCCCCTCTCCCACCGAGACCACGCCCAGGTTGGGAACCAAGGTGGTGAAGTGATAGTTTGCGATTTTGGGTCGGGCGGCGGAAACCACCGAGAGCAAGGTGGATTTCCCTACGTTGGGGAACCCAATCAAGCCCACGTCGGCAATCAATTTCAATTCCAAAATGACTTCCCGTTCTTCTCCGGGAATGCCGGGACGGGCAAACCGGGGACATTGCCGGGTGGGGGTGGCAAAGTGCCGGTTTCCCCAACCTCCCCGTCCTCCTTTGCAGAGAATGAAGGGTTCGTCTTCGCTCAAATCCTTGATGACCTGGCCTGTGGCGGCGTCTTTGATCAACGTGCCCACGGGAACCTTAATCACCAGATCTTCGGCAGATTTGCCGTACATTTTTTCGCCCTTTCCGTCCTCTCCGTTCCGGGCAGACATATGATGGGTGTACCGCAAATGCTCCAAGGTATTCAGATTTTTGTCTACCTGAAAGACTACGTCGCCGCCTTTGCCGCCGTCGCCCCCGACGGGTCCGCCGGCCGCTACGTATTTTTCCCGGTGGAAGGCCACGCATCCGTTGCCCCCGTTCCCGGCTTTCAAATAAAGTTTCGTACTGTCAATAAACATAATCAATCTCCGTTTGATTGCATACTATTCTAAATTATAGTATACCACAAATTTCTACAAAAATCAAGGGGGTGGGAATGGGTAACGTTCTTTTTCCTTTCTCAAAAAAAAGAGACGGAAGATGGGTTCTTCCGTCGTTCAAAATAACTTATTTTATTAAAAGGTCCTTATTGGTTTTGACGTGGATGAAATTCATAATCACGAAAATCAGTGCAATATTGTTAAACAGGGCACTCAGGACAATCAGCCACACGGCTCCGCACCGCTCCACCGCCGGGTTGGGGTCGGTTTCCAGGGCGTTTAAGTAGCCGGTGATTTTGTTTGCCATTACCAGGTTGATGATGGCCGCCGGTAAAAGTAAAACGGGATACAGGAAAAATTCCAAGGCAAAGATAGATAGAACCGGACTTTCCAGGCCGAGGGAGAGCATCAGATACAGAATGGAAAATGCGGCAAAAAAGATGCAAAATCCCACCCAGACTTTTCCGAAAATGCTCCAACATTTCCGTTCGTGTCGCAGATTTCTGCGAAAAACGTAAAATGCCTTTTCTTTTTCGTCGGGTTCCGGGGAGGAAGAAACGGGCTGTTCCCATTTTTGCCCACATTGGGAGCAGAATAATGCGGCGTCTTCCATTGAATTGTTACAGTAAGGACAATGTTTCATAGTTTGTCTCCTTCCGAGGTTTCTATTATCAGTATAGCACAAATTCTATCAAAAAGCAAGAGGAAAACAAAAAGACTCCGAATCGAAATTCGGAGTCCTTCCTTTTTACTGTTCTACTTCAAAGATGTTGACGCGGGTCTTGTTCTTCTTGAAGGTTTCGAACTTAACCTTGCCGTCTTTCAGAGCAAACAGAGTGTCGTCGGAGCCTTTGCCCACGTTGACACCGGGATGAATCTTGGTGCCTCTCTGGCGAACGAGAATGTTACCGGCGAGAACGAACTGACCGTCAGCACGCTTTACGCCGAGTCGTTTGGATTCGGAGTCACGACCGTTTTTAGTCGAGCCTACACCTTTCTTATGAGCCATTCTTACTGCACCTCCTGATTACGCGTTAACAGCGGTGATGACGACCTTGGAGTAAGGTTGTCTGTGACCGATGCGTCTGCGGTAAGTTTTCTTTGCCTTGTACTTGAAGATACGAATCTTCTTGCCTTTGCCGTTCTTTTCCAATTTGGCTTCGACGACGGCACCATTGACGTAGGGAGTTCCGGCCTTGACTTCGCCGTTATCGGAGACGAGCAGGACCTTGTCGAACTTCACGGTTTCACCGGCTTCAACATTCAGCTTTTCGATGAACAGAACGTCACCGACGGCAGCTTTGTACTGTTTTCCGCCTGTTTCAAACACTGCGTACATTCTTTTACCTCATTTTATTAAGACTCGCTATGAAGGTAGGGGAGCCCCCTTTTCGGAACCTTTTCTATGCGGCGTTGATTATTATATCATAAATCATAGGGTCTGTCAAGACCGCTTCTGAAAAAAGTACGTTTTTTCGGTTTTTTTTCACATTTTCAAAAAATCGCCAAGAAATCCACAAAAAAATCCCCCTTAAAATCGACGGACAAAAAAAGGGGAAAAAAGATTATATTCGCAATTATATGGCAAATTTTACCAAAGGCAATCCAGGGAATCCTGTCGAGGTTTTGTGCAAGCAGACGAGGGAGGGGGAAGGGTGTCCGGCGGTTGCAAGGGGCGTACGACATTTTTCCCCTTGCAGTTTCCCCGGCATTTTGCTATAATTTGCTGGAAAAAACAAACAAACACACACAACACGAAGGAGAAATCACAATGGAAACCGAAAACAAAATTAAGATTCTTATCTTAGACAGCCAAACCGACACCCGTCTGCAATGTCAAACCGTTCTGAAAAACTTTGGGTTTCGTATCGTGGGAAGCGTTCCCGATGCGGAAGCGGCTTTGGAGATTTTGGCAATGCAATCGCCCCACGTGGTTCTGTTCGACGTAATGTTGGAGCAGTCCGACGGTCTGTCGTTTCTTCGCAGAGCCACCCGTATCGAGGCCCCTCATAAGGTCCATTTCATTTCTCTGTCCGCCTTATCTACCGTTTCGGTGATTCGCAATTTAGTGGCGGCGGGAACCGATTACTGTATGGTCAAACCGGTGGATTATGAAATCTTGAAAGAACGGATTTTGCAATTGTATACCGAGGAGCATACCCACAGCGAGGAATCGGGTAAGGTCTTTAATCTTCCCGTCAATGCCGCGGATTTGGAAAAGCAGGTCACCTCTATTATATTAGAGGTAGGCATCCCCGCTCACGTGAAAGGGTATCAGTACGTTCGCCGTGCCATTCTGATGGCGATAAACGACCCGGACGTTATCAACGGGGTGACGAAAATCATTTATCCCACCATTGCAAAAGAGTTCAAGACTACGCCCTCTCGGGTAGAACGGGCCATCCGTCACGCCATCGAGGTGGCTTGGGACCGGGGGAACGTGGAGACCTTGACGTCGCTGTTTGGGTATTCGGTCAGCGGAACGAGGGGCAAGCCCACCAACTCGGAATTTATTGCAATGATTGCCGACCGGCTCCGTTTGGAAAATCGCCCCACGCCCCGCAGCGAGGTCACCATTCACTATTAAACCGAACTACAAAATTTTCCAATCGAACCTCCCTGCACGGAGGTTCGATTTTTTTATTTTGCTAATATATATTATCATATATCGTCTATTTTGTCAAGAGGAAAAGACTATAATTAGTCTATAAGTCATAATTTTGTTTCTTTTAAAGGAGGACTTATGGACACTCGTACTGCCGTAAAAAATCGAATTTTGTCGCTTTGTGGCGAAAAGGACTTCACGATTAATCGTTTGGCGACGGAAGCTGCCGTCCCGCCCTCCACACTGAAAAGCATTTTATACGGAAACAGTTTGAACCCCGGCATCGTTACCATTAAAATGCTGTGTGACGGATTGGGTGTTTCTCTGACGGAGTTTTTCGATACTCCGGAATTTCGCAACCTGGAACAGGAAATTAAATAAGGAAAGAAAAGCGAGAGGAAGTTCCTCTCGCTTTTCGGTTATTGTTCTATTTTATTCCCCTTGATTTTCCGGGGCGACTTCGGTTTCGATGTCTTGATAGATATGTTGGATAATGTTCACGTCGTCGTTGACGGTGCCGGATTCTTCCCCGGTGACGGTGAGCATATAATCTCCTTCGATTCCTTCGAACAGTTTGTCCGACCGAAGTAGATTTGCCGCAAAGGTGACGGTGCCTCCGAGGACGGTGGCGTGGCTGGTGGGGATATTATCCCAGATACAGCCGTACAGGGCAATTTTCCCCTCTCCGTCGGATATGACCGTATTGGTAAAGGGGGCGGTAATCAGTGCGGCCCGCAGCTCCGTCGTTCCCTTTTTCGCTGAAATCAAATTCCCCTGCAAAGACGTTCCGGCCACCACCATTCCTTGCATCGTGGCCGTTCCGTTCATTGCTTCCGTCCCTTGGAAGACCACGGTCTGTCCGCCCTGTCCCGCTTCGGAGAAGCCGGATGCGGTGAGAACAAGTTTGCCGGAATGGGAGGCTTTGATTCCCACGGTGGGGCCTCGAAGGGTGACCAGGGTTGCTTCCAGGTCCGTTTCTCCGTTCAGTTCCAGACCGCACGCCAGGTTGACGCCTTGGCAGTCGGTCAGGGTTGCGGTGGCGTTTTCCAGACGGATCCCGGTGGTGCCGTAGGACCCTGACGGGTCGGTTATCGTCAAATCCCGAAGATGAACGTTTTTGGCTGTCTGCAAAAGAATTCCCACCTGGGTGACGTTCAGCGTGACCTGTTCTATCGAGGCGTTTTCTCCTCCGGCAAGCCAAATCCCCCGCCCGGCGGAAATGATTGCATTGCGGATGCGGACTGCGGAATGAAGGGTGGAGATGGCGTAAGTTTGATGGGAATCCGCCAAAATGGACCCTTGACGGAGTTCCAGATTTTCCACCGAACTGTCCTGCCCCAATTCCAACAGAGAGTAGTCGGTGTTTTGTTGCAGATTAAAATTTAATACCGTTCGGTAATTCCCCGAACATCCAACCCCCACCAAACGAACCCCTTCGGGGACGGTGAGGATGGCGTTGAATTTGTAAATTCCCTCGGGTAAAAAGACGGTGGCTTTTTGCTCTTTTGCCCGTTGAAGAAGTTGGTTCATCGCCGGAGCGTTATCTTCCGCCTCGGGAGAGATGCCGTATTCCAAAGCATTGAGAATCGGTGCGGAAACAAAGGTTTTTACCGTCTCCTTGCTGGATACTACGGCAACCGATTCGGTTCGCAGCGCATCCCCTTGGGGGACGGAGAACAACAGCTGGGAGGTCTCTTCCAGCGCCGGAGAATTGTAAAAAAGCCCGAAGGCGTCTTTACCCAACGTCGCTTTTTCATTTTGCGTTTTGAAGGTGGGGGCGACGGCAAGGAAGGTGTCTGCCGAGAAATTAAAACAAACGTCCCACCAGGTTCCGAAATTACAGTGATAAAAAGAAACGAAAGAATGGTTTTCCCCGTTTACCACCCGTTTGGGAAGACCGGAAAAGGTACAGTTGGAGAAAAGGACCGGCCCTTCGGTCTGGGGAGAGATCTGCACCGTGTCTGCCCCGGAATCGTTTTCCGGACGGAAGGTGGAATCTGCCACCAACACCCCCGATTGGGGAATGGACAACAGATGCAAGGGTTGGGAGACGGAAGAAACGGTGGTTTCTTTTATCAAAATAACGCCTTGCTGTTCCTTGGGAACGTTCAACAAGATTCCCACAGCCCCGTCTTCCACGAAGACCCGGTTCAAGGTCACGTCGGTGACCTTTTCCAGAATAATGCCGTGCATCGTTTCGTGAAGATAGGACGTCAAAGAAGAATAACCCGCTCCGTCAGAAAATACGGTGGGGGCGTAGTTGAGCCAATAGGTAGGGGAGATGAAGCAATCTTCCACGGTGACAAGGTTATTGTTTTCGGTAACTAAAATTCCGTAATCCAGGGGAGAGATCCACACCGAGCGAAGGTCCACCGCTCCCGTTCCGGTGACGCAAATGCCGTGATAGGGGTTGAGAAGGGAGATTTTTTCCACCCGGGCGTTCGCTTTACAGAGTACCGTGGCAGGGTATTCCACCGCATTCCCCGGAGCTTGTCCTTCGTAATAGACGGTAATCCCGGTCAGCGAGGCGTTGTCTTCCAACGTAAGAAGGGGCGCGGAACGGGTCTTGCCGTTGTCTGCCACCAATAAGACCGTCTTTCTGCCGTCGGTGTCTTTGGAGTTGGGGGAAGAGAAGTCTCCGCGCAGGGTTACTCCGCTGGGAATGGTCAAAGGCTCGGTGATGCGGTAGATTCCTTGGGGAAGATACACCGTTCCTCCGGTCTCGCCCGCGTGTTCCAGACTCTTTTGAAGTTCGTCCGTATCGTTGCTTACGCCGTCTCCTTTTGCCCCGATCAGGGTCGGAAAATGGTTCGCGGCAAAATATTCGTCGGTGGACGGGTCTGCCCGGAAAAGGGAAGAAACCCCGTCAATGACACCGTCCAGGGGATTTCGCAAGGCGGAAGTATTGGTCTGGGGTTCGGGATGAGATGCTCCCAGAACGACGACCAAGGCAAAAATGGCGCAGGATAGAAGAATCCCCACCCCCGCCCATAAGGCAATGGAAATAGGTTTTGACAGCCTTAATTTCATAGAATTCCTCCCAAAAGGGATTATTTGCAAAGTGGTCTCATTCTTCTGATTCTCCCAGGGGAGACGTGACGTGGCGAAGTGCTTTGGTCAAGGTGCAAAAACCGTTGGCAAGCCGCCCCAAAGCACAGGTGGTCCAGCCGTCCCATCCGTCCCCGGGCAGGGAGACCGAAAACGTGTCCGAAGGATAGGAGTATTTCCGCTGATATCCTGCGGCGTTGGTTCCAAGGTATCGCAAGTCTGCACTCACCACCGCCCCTTTGCGGTTGGTCTTCAAGTGCAGAACACTCTGGGCAGATTGGGAAGACAACAACGGATACGGTGCGATTTGTTCCCACAGAGTGCGGAAAATAGGAGAATGGGCATAGGCGTGGATTTCTTCCAAAAACGCCACTGTCTCCGGGTGGGAGAAGGCGTCGGGGGGAAGATACTGTCCGACCCGTTGTAAAAACCGCAGATGCTCCGTCACGCTGACGGCGTTTTGCTTTAAAATATCAAAGGTCTCTTCATAGGAAATACCGGCCGGGGCGTTTCGTTCCCGCAACGCCGTGGTTTTCAGCCGGCTCCAATCTTCACGAAGGGATTGCAACCGGGGATACAGCGTGGGAACCTCATCAAAGCGCACGGCAGGGCGGTTTGACGGTCCCGTTAAAGGACACTGCCCGGCAGATTTTTCCGGAAAATTCATTTCCGGCAAGGGAAGGTCGGGAAATAGGGCAGATTGGTACAACGCGGCCTCGGCACCGATGCGAAGAAGGTCGTTATATTCCCGCGGTTCATCTGCGTTAAAGTTCCGAAAGGCCCGGAAAAGAGATTCGTTGCGGCGAAGAAGCCCGGTGAGAAGGGCGGTTTCCGTGTTATTTCTTTCTTTGGGAAAGAGGGATTCTTCTTCCGGCGGTCTTCCCAAAAGTTCCACCGCCCGGTCAAGTGCAAAACAAATGCCGTCGGGAAGGGTGGTTTCTTTGACGATGCGAACCGCCCCGGAAGGTTGAGAAAACAGCGAATATCCCCCGTCCCAATGCAGTTGCCGTATCAATTCCAGGGCAACCGTCTTCCGTTTCCGATATTCAAAACTTTCTCCGTAATTACGAAAGGTCAAAAAGCACCGTTTCGCCGCCCGGCTTTGAGGAATCAAAGGGGAAATAAAAGAGCAGAATGTATCAAAAAAGGTTGCAAACGCCAAAAAAGACGTCACCTTTTCGTACTCGGCCGCTTCCTTTGAGGGTTGTGCCTTCGGAAGGGCGATATTCGGGATTTCGGCACAAAGACGAAAGGCGTCGCGCAACGGGGAAGAGCTCAGCAATTCTTCCGCAAATTCCTTTCGATAGTTCAAAACCTCGGTAGGGATTGCGGAAAACAGCATCGACTTCGCCTGCTCGGGGGTGACGGGTTGAGACAGATCTCCAATCCCGGTTCCCCTTCCCGGCTGAGGAAAGAGAAGGCTGGTATACAATTCCCGTCCCCTCCTTTCTTACGTTCGTTTCGTGTTATACCGTTCCTGCGGGGGGTGCCAGATCTACGATGGTCTGACACAGCGTATCGTAGTCGATGCCGGCGGCTCTCGCTTCTTGGGGGAGCAGACTGTTGGGGGTCATTCCCGGCAACGTGTTTGCCTCCAAGCAATAGAATACGCCGGTGGTTTGTTCCAAAATAAAGTCGATACGGCAATAACTTCCCAGCCGAAGGACCCGGGCCACTTTTTCTGCCAGTTCTTGTACGTTTGCCGTCTCGTCTTCGGTCATTACGGCCGGGCAGATTTCTTCTGTGGCTCCGGCTTGATATTTGTTCTTGTAATCGTAAAAGCCGGTCTTGGGGATGATTTCAATGGGCGGAAGGGCTTTCCCGTCCAACACGCCCACGGAAAATTCCCGGCCGGAAATCTTATTTTCAATCAGGATCAGATCCTCATATTTTTTCGCTTCTTCCAAGGCGATTCGCAATTCTTCTTCCGTGTGGACGATGGAAATCCCCACACTGGAACCGCAAGAACAGGGTTTGACCACGCAAGGCAGCTGGGCGGTGGTGGGAAGGGGGTCCCGTTTCAGGTCCAGCGTGACCCAATCCGCCGTGGGAATACCTTCTGCGCGGAGGAGTTTTTTGGTAATATCTTTATCCATCGCAAGCACGCAACCCACGTGGGTAGATCCGGTGAAGCGAACGTTTTCCGCTTCCAGAATGGCTTGCATCTGACCGTTTTCCCCCATTGCACCGTGAAGGGCCATAAATACCAAGTCGGCGTGGTGGCACAGTTTCAATACGTTTTTTCCCACCAAAGACCCTTTGTAAGCAAGTTTTTTCAGTTCATCCATATCCGGGGCGATTTCTGAAATCCGATAGGAATATTCTTCGTCACCCTTTCCGCGGAACAGTTGGTCGATTTCTTTGTTTTCTGGGATTTCAAGACCCAAAAAAGCGTCTACGAGCAATACGCGATGCCCCGACCGCATCAAGGAATTGGCAATCAAACTTCCGGAAGAGAGAGACACGTCCCGTTCCGGGGAATATCCCCCTGCAAGCACTACGATATTCATAAAACGATTCCTCCTTACTTCAATTTAACGAAGCCCCAGACCTCGCCGGATTGTACCCGGGCGATGCCTTCCTGGGAAAAGCCGCCGACCGCCGTCCATTTCATCCCGGAAATGTCGGTTCCGTCGGTGTTGATAAAGCCCCACTTGGTTCCGTTGGATACGGGGGCGACGCCGTGTTCAAAATCCATTGCCGCAGCGTAAGACGGGGCAATGACTTCTGCTCCCGTCCCGTCGATGAATCCGAATTGCCAGCTCGCTCCGGCAGCGACGGCAATGCGGGCAAGCCCGGAATCGGTAAAGGAATACGCCTTTTGATAGGTCTTTTCGGTGATGGCTTTTCCGGTTTTATCGATATAGGTGTAAACCCGGTCTTTCATCACCAGCGCATATCCGCTGGAAAAGGCTTCCGCGGAATCCCACGCCGGCTCGATGACATAGGTTCCTTTGTTGTCGATAAATCCGTAGGGCTTGGTATATTCGTCGCAAGCCGCCGCCAAGCCTTCGGAAAATTCTTTGGCGTCGTACCACAAAAAGTCCAGGACCTGTTTTCCCGTTACGTCGATGTATCCGGTGTTGCTTCCCTTCTCCGTATCGTGGTAAAACACGGGAATCAGCCCTTCGTCTGCTTCGGATTTCATACCGTAGACCCATTCGGTGACGGGGGTTGCTGTGTCGTCGATAAATCCGTACTTCCCGTCTTTCTTTACGCAAGCTACCCCGTTTTCAAAGGACGTAGCCTCGCTGTAAATGGGAGGGGTGACGGCTTTTCCGGTCTTGTCGATATAGCCGTAATAATTGCCCTGTCCGTAGACGGCAAGCCCTTCGGAAAAAGCGTAGGTGGAAGTGTAGGTAAAGGGAATGACCACCGTTCCTTTTGCGTCAATATATCCCCATTTTCCGCCGTTTTGTACTGCTGCAAGACCTTCCGAGAAGGAGTAAGCTCCGTCGTATTTCGGGGAAACGGTCACGTTGCCTTCGGCGTCAATATAACCCCATTTTCCGTCTTTTTTTACCGCCGCAAAGCCTTCGGAGAAGTCCCGGGCGTTGTCCCACTGTCCGTCCAAAGTATATAAATATTCGTTATCCACCGTTTTCACCCGGTCCGGGGCAAGGAAAAGGACTGCAACGACGATTGCCGCCGCAATTACCAGGGCCAGCCCCGACCAAAGAAGGATTTTTTTCATAAACAAACTCCTTGTACACAATAATACATTATATATAATACCATATTTTTTGTAAAAAAGCAAGGGCATTTTTACGGCAGAAGGGGAAAGTTGGTATAAATTTTCTCTTTGGGGAGAGGATAACAACAAGAACGGGCGCATTTTGAAAAAAAAGGAAGGGTACTTTCAATGTATGTAAAAATAAAAAAAACGACCCTCATCGTCTTTTCGGTCTTAGGGGCACTGACTGTTTTGGGATTATGTGCCGGACTGATTGGGATGAATACCGCAAAAAACAATCAGCAAAAGGATTATCAGACCCAGACCGCCGCTTTTTGGCGTCAGTCGGTGTCGGAATTGTCCGGCGCTTTGAGCGACCTTGAAACCGACCTGCAAAAAGGCTTGTTTGCTTCCGGAAATTATCAGACCGTTTCCTGGGCGGCCCGGGTCTTTTCCGAGGCGGGAGCGGCTCGCACGGCCTTGGAGACGTTGCCGGTGTATGAACTTCGTTTGCAAGCCACCGAAACCTTTTTGAACCAAGTGGGGGAATTTACCCTGGAAATGGCTCGCAAACAGTTGCGGGGCGAGGATTTGAGCGAAGGGGAACAAACCTCTTTGAAAACCTTGGCCCTCCGCTCCCAGCAGTTAGCGGACGAAGTGATGATGCTGTCGGAAAAAATTGCCGACGAAAATCCCGGCTACGAAGAAATGCAAAAACTTTTGCTTCCTTCGGAAGAAGGGGAAGACAAGACGGAATTTGAATCTCTGGAAGACATTTTTTCCGCAGACCGCCCCTTGACCTACGACGGGGAACATTCCGCCTGGCGGGAATCGAGAACGTCTACGTGGTTGGAAGAGTTGCCGGAGTTGGAAAAGGCCAAATTGAAGACCCTTGCGGCAAAATACGGTTCGGTCAAGGAAGAAGAATTGACGGAAGAAAGCCGCTTTGATACCCCATTCCCCTTCCGGGAATACCGCAACGGGGATACGGCGATTGCTCTTTCGGAACGGGGCGGAATTCTGTACGGAATGAGCAATCTGCGTGAGGTAAACGAGTCCAAACTCTCGGTGGAAGAGGCATTGATGTTCGGGAGCGAAAAGTTGGCGGAATTGGGATTTGAGGGAATGGAGCCGGTGTCTTGGCAATCGGCGGAAAACACCCTCACGGCCGTCTACGTGTTTCGGCAGGACGGAGTGTTGGTCTATTCCGACCGTATCACCGTGACGATGGCGCTGGATAACGGAGAGATTATGACCGTCAACGCGGTGGAATATCTTCTCGCCCACAACCCCGGACGGAACCTGTCTGTAACGGTTTCCAAGGAACAGGCGATGCAGGTCTTGCGGGACGACCTTTCGGTGGAATCCGTAGACCTTGCTTCGGTTCCCGGGGGTGACGGAAAGGAAGCGATATGCTGGCAGTTTACCGTCCACGACGATACCGAGACCCGGGTGATGGTCTTTGTGAATGCCAACACCAAAGTGGAAGAAGAGATTCTCATTCTCATCGAAGACGAAGACCGGCGAACGGCGATATAATTGCAAAAAAATGGGGAACGGTTTAGAAGACCGTTCCCGATTTATTATTTTGTATTTCCGACGGTGCGAAGAATGTCCAAGGCGGGGGCAAAAGTATTTCCGTAACAGATTATTTTTCTACGGCATTTTTCATTACGAATTCTCTCCGTTCCTTCCAAATCCGGTCCCCAACACTTCCGTGGCGTCGGAAACGATAAGAAAGGCATCGGGGTCGGCGGCCCGAATGGTTTGTTTGAGGTGAAACAGTTCGTAGTTCCGTACCACCACCAAAATCACGTCCCGCCCTTCTTTGGTATACCCTCCGGCGGCGTTCCATACCGTGGCTCCCCGGTTCACGTCTTTCAATACGCCGTCCAGGACCGCTTGTTTTTTGTTGGTGATGATACTGACGCTTTTTGCCCGTTCCATCCCGTTGAGAATGGCGTCGATGACGGTAGACGACAGATACACGGTGATGGCGGAATAGAGAATCGACCACAAATCCCGATAGACGATGGCGGAAAAGATAAGAATTACGGCGTCGGCGAAGAGAATTACCTTTCCGTAGCTGGCGCCGCGGAACCATCCTTTGATGAGTTTTGCCAAAAGGTCCGTGCCTCCCGTGGCCATTCCCCGGCTGAAAATAATACTCAGTCCGGCCCCGGCCAAAACACCACCGGCAATGGCCGCAAGCAATTTGTTTTCGGTGAAGGTGGGCAAAAACCACACCCCGTCCAGCACCAGAGATATTACGACGGTCGCAAACAGGGTTTTGAAGAAAAAGGTTTTTCCCAATCGCTTAAAGGACAATAAAAACAGCGGGACATTCATCAAGAGTACCGAAAGACCGATGGGGAATTGCCACAGATATTTCAGTACCGACCCTACGCCCGTAAGGCCGCCCACGGAAATGTGGTTCGGGTCAATGAACATCCGCACGGCGGCGGCGTAGAAAAAACTGCCGATAACGGCACAAAACAAGTCCAAGATAACGGACTTGACCGAAGAGGGGAATTTGAATTTCATCCACTCATTCCTTTCCAAAAATCCCCGGCATAGGGTCGCTATGTCGGGGGAATGGTTATTGAGAAAGTGCTTGATACAGAATTTGGAATAATTCTTCCAGCCGGGCGGTGTTCCCGATAAGATACAGATATCCGAACAGTGCTTCCAGCCCGGTTGCCCGCTTGTATTGTATGACGTCGGAATTGCGATGTCCCGTCGCATCGGAATTTCTTCCCCGTTTAAAAATGGCTTCTTCCGCTTCGGTCAAAAGGGGCAAAACAGCTTCCAAACCGTTGCTTTGGGCGGTGGCGGAAACGAATTGCAACGCTTCCCGATGCAGAGTCCCGTTGGGACGGTTTTCCTTTAAGATTAGCCTTTCCCGAACTAGCAATTCATATACGCCGTCTCCCAGATAGGCCAACGTCAGCGGGGAATATTGCCGGGCCTGAGCCTCGGAAATGGGGTGGTCGTTGTGTAACATCGCTTACAATTCCCTTCGGTTTTCAATGGCTTTCGCCAGCGTCAGTTCATCTGCGTATTCCAAATCTCCCCCTATGGGAAGACCGAAGGCAAGGCGGGACACCTTCAAATTCATCGGTTTGAGCAATTTGGACAGATAAATGGCCGTGGCATCCCCTTCCACCGTGGGGTCGGTGGCCAAAATGACTTCCTGAATGGGGGACTCTGCCACCCGAATCAGCAATTCTTTGATTTTCAGGTCTGAGGGACCGATGCCGTCCATTGGGGAAATGGCGCCGTGAAGTACGTGATACGTACCTTTGTAGCCGTGGGTTTTTTCCACCGCCATCAAATCCGCCGGAGTCTGTACCACACAAACGACGCTCCGGTCCCGGGAAGGGTCGGTGCAGATGGGACACAACTCGTTTTCGGTGAGATTCTGACAATCTTTGCAGTATTTCACCGATTCTTTTGCCCGCAAAATCGCATCGGCAAAGGCTTTCGCATCCCGTTCGGGCATATTCAGAATATGAAAAGCCAACCGCTGCGCGGATTTTCCGCCGATGCCCGGCAGGGCCCGAAAATGTTCGGTCAGCTCTTCCAAAGAATTAAAACGGTAGGTCATATCAGAAACCGGGGATGTTGGGAAGATTCAGACCTGCGGTCAGTTTGCCCATTTCTTCCGCATTGTTGGATTCTACTGTTTCGATGGCCTGGTTTACGGCGGTAATCAGAAGGTCTTCCAGCATTTCGGGTTCTTCTTTGGCATCTTCCAAAAGGTCGGAATCAATCTTAATTTCAAGGATTTCCTTGGTTCCTTTGATTTTCACTTTGACCGCACCGCCGCCGGCGGCTACGTCGTATTCACGTTCGTTGAGTTCTTCTTCCATCCGTGCGGAATTGGCTTGGAACTCCTGCAACTGTTTCATCATTTCTGCCTGGGAATTTTGTTTGGGAATACGGACTTTCATAGTTATTCTCCTTAATCGTCATACTCGGGGATTTCGTCGTCGCCGAAATCGAAGAGGTTTTCTTTTTCCAAAAATTGAACCGTCGCGTGGGGAATGTATTTATCCGCCGCACAGCGCTCGATTTTTACGGTATATCCGTCCTTGCGGTTTTCCGACAGGGCAGCTTTGATCAGCTCCATACATTCGGGGGTCTTCACCTCCCGATAATCGGCGTCATTCTCCGCAATTACGATAATTTCTCGGCCCCGGTATACGGCGGGAAGGGATTCCAAAATAAAGCCGACAAGCCGCTCGTCCCGGCTGACGGTGTGAGCGATATCCCGCCAAGCATCCAGGGGCTGCCACCCTGCGACAAAGGTGTTGTCTTCCCCCGGTTCTACTCGGGAAGACGGTGTGGACGGTTTGGGTGCCGGTGTGGCCTGTTTTGGAGTCGGCGCGGGAGATGGTGTGGGAGCCTGTTCAAAGACTTCCTCCGGTTCCCGGTATTTTCCGGCCGAGGCCACCGAGGGGTCTGCAAAGGGGTCTTCAAACACCGGAGGCGCGGGCTTTTTCTCGGGAATTTGTACCGGCGGTTGCTCCGGTTCTTTCGGTGGAACGGGGGCGGGAGCCGGCGTCAGTTTGCCGGGGATGGTTTGGGGTTGTTCTGCCGGGCGGACGGAAATCCCTTTTTGTTTCAGGTCTTGTAACTGTTGTTCCAGCGTCGCGACCCGGGCCGCAAGGTCTTTCGGGTCGGTTTGCAGGTCGGGACGGGAGAGACGGAGCATACAGACTTCCGTATCTGCCCGCTTGTCCAAACTGCGGGGCAAAAGAGCCACAGTCTCTTGTAAGATCCCCAGAGAATACAAAATGCGTTCCGTGGGGAATTTGCTTGCAATTTCGGTCAAAGCTTGGATATCTGCCTCGCTTTTCTCCAACAGTGCCGTGGGATTTTTTGCAGAGCGGAAGACCATTACGTCCTTCATCGTATCCATCAGATTGGTGCAAAGCCGCCCCAGATCCGCGGACGCGTTATACATATCTTCCACCGCCCGGTACAAGGTATCCGTGTCTCCGTCGGCGGCGGCAATCAGAAGGTCAAAAATTCGTTTCTTTGGAATGACACCCAACACGGCTTCCACCTGCTCGAAGGTGGAAAGGTCGATAACCTTGTCCAAGATGGAAAGACCGTCCCGGGACGACCCGTCCGCCAATTCCGCAATCAAATCCAAGGCATTTTCGTCCAGAGATTTTCCTTCCTTTTTCAGAACGGAGCGGAATTGTTCGATCAACGTCTTTTTCGGCAACCGTAAAAAGTCAAACCGCTGACACCGGGAAAGAATGGTGGCGGGAACCTTGTGTATTTCCGTGGTTGCCAAAATAAACAACGCGTGGGCCGGAGGTTCTTCCAGGGTCTTTAAAAGGGCATTGAAAGCCCCTGGGGAAAGCATATGAACTTCGTCGATGATATACACTTTGTACTTTGCCGCCGTGGGAGCATAGACCACTTCTTCCCGGATTTGACGGATGTTTTCCACCCCGTTGTTGGAAGCGGCGTCGATTTCTTCCACGTCGTACAGCGTGCCTTCCAAAAGACCTTTGCAGATGGCACATTCGTTACAGGGGTTTCCGTTGACGGAATTCTGGCAGTTGACTGCCCGGGCCAAAATTTTGGCACAGGTGGTTTTTCCCGTCCCCCGGGTGCCGGTAAACAGATAGGCGTGGGAAATCTGCCCCGTTTCCACCTGTCGGCGTAAGGTTTCCGTGATGGCCTCTTGCCCCAACACGTCCTCGAAGGACAAGGGGCGATATTTTCGATATAAAGCGTAATACATAAAGCATCCTCCGAGGTAAGATTAAGACTTCTAAAAAAAGAGAACGGGTTACTTGCTGTGCACTCCGCCGATTGCTTAATGCTGCTCAGTTTCCTGCCTGACATGGTTCACAAGGCAAAGTCACGCAAGACCCGTTCGTCCCCTATTATACTATAAATCAAATAAAATATCAAGAGATTTCCGAAATATTTCAATATTTCTCCTAAAATCTCTTTACTTTTTCCCCGTTTTGTGCTAAAATAAGGGCAGAACATTCGGAAAGGGGGAGTTCTGAGGTGCGATTGGATGCCGCTTGTGCAATGGCAACGGGAAAAGGCCGGAAGGAATGTCGGGAAGCTATTCGAAAAGGGTTGGTCACGGTGAATGGCGTTGTTGTGAAAAAAGCGGACGCTTCCGTTTCGGAAGGACAGACCGTCATCTGCGCCGGACAGGTTCTGGATTTGCGGGAACATTTGTATTTTATGCTTCACAAACCGGCGGGAACGGTCAGCACCACGGAAGCGATTCCCGAAAGCGTTCTGAATCTGTTTCCCGAACGGTACCGTAAACGGTTGTTTTGTGTGGGACGGTTGGATAAAGATACTACCGGTCTTCTGTTTTTGACCGACGACGGCGAGTTTGACCACCGTTTGATGTCTCCCAAACATCACGCCGAGAAAGAGTACGAGGTGACCCTTGCAAAACCTCTTTGCGAAGAAGCGATTTCCCGCATCGAGGGGGGAATGACGCTGGAAAATGGGGAAACGACCCGTCCTTGCCGGGTGAGTCAAAAGACCGAAACCGAATGTACGATTGTTCTCAGCGAAGGAAAGTACCATCAGGTCAAACGGATGTTTGCCGCGGTGGGGAACCGGGTCGTGGGACTCCATCGCCGGTCCGTTGGGGGCGTTTCCTTAGACGACACCTTACAGCCGGGACAGTACCGGGAATTGACCGATGGGGAAATTGCAACGTTATCTTAACGAAAACCGAAGATTTTGAAGACCTTCCTCCGGGAAGGTCTTTTTTGTGCCGTCGCTCCGATATACTGTATCAAGAAAGGAGCGATGTGTATGGTGACAAATGAGGCAATCGTAGTGCAATCTTGCGGCGGAGACGTTCTGTTTGGAGAACGGCCTCAAAATTATACCGGGTTATCGGCGGTATTACACCAAAATGAAGGGGGATTTTTCCTTCGGGTTTACGGAAATGAAGGAGAGATTCGTCCGACGGCGGAAAGTTTGGCCTGTGCCGGAAAAATCCTGTGGGAAGAAGGAATTCGTGAGTGTCCTGTGACAGTAATGAGTCCAAAAAGCGGGGAAGAATACCGACTTTTGTGTTCTACCTGCGGCGACCGGGTGACAGGAGTGACGTTCAACGTTGGAACGGCAGATTTTATGCCGAAAAATATACCGCTTCGGTTTGAAAAATCGCTAATAAACGACAAGATTTCTCTGCCCGAGCAAAAACCATTCCGAATGACGGCTCTCCGTTTTTCCTTCCCCTATGCCGTCATTTTTTTAGATACAGTAGGGGATTGCGCCCTTTTAGAACAGGGAGCAAACATCGGAAAAATGAATCTGTTCCCCCAGGGAGCAGAGGTGTTGTTTGCCTATGTCCGCGGAGAAAAAGAGATGCGTCTGCGGGCCGTTCATCGGGATGGAAGCGGCACAGTGCGGGGAAATGACGTTTGTGCCGCGTTAGCCGCGGCCGTAGCCACCGGGCGGTGCTTGCCCGATACGGCGGTGACCATTCCCCTCGCCAAGGGTGACCTGCGGGCGGTCTGTACCAAAGAGTGGGAAGTGTTCTTGACAATGCCGGTTCTTTCTTGACTTTTCCCTTGGAATGTGGTACAATAGAACCACGAAAAAACAGGAGAGTATTTATGGATTTCAATCAGCCGGGGAAGGTGTTCCTCGCTCCCTTGGCCGGGGTGACCGACCGGGCCTTCCGGGAGATTTGCCGAGAGCAGGGAGCGGACGGGGTCTGCACCGAAATGGTCAGTGCCAAAGGCATTTGGTACAAAGACAAAAAAACCGCAGATTTGTTGTTCTTCGGGGAAAAAGAAGCCCCCTGCGGGATTCAGTTGTTCGGTTCTGAACCGGAAATCGTGGCCCACGGCGTTTCCCACGCCCTGACCTACCGTCCCGCCTGGGTGGATTTGAATATGGGATGTCCCGTGCCGAAAATCGTGAAAAACGGGGACGGAAGCGCCTTGATGAAAGATATTGCCAAAGCGGAATCGGTGATTCGTGCCGCGGTGACCGCTGCGGGAAAGACCCCCTTGACAGTAAAATTCCGTCTTGGGTTTGAGGAAGATATTTCCGTGGAGTTTGCCCGGATGTGTCAGGCCGCGGGAGCCTCCGCGATCTGCCTTCACGCCCGGACCCGGTCGCAGATGTATTCGGGGAAGGCCGATTGGTCTGCCATTGGCCGTGTAAAAAAGGCGGTGACGATTCCCGTGATGGGAAACGGGGATATTTTTGCCCCGGAAGATGCGGTCCGGATGTTTGAGACGACGGGATGCGACCACGTGATGGTGGCCCGGGGAGCCCTGGGAAATCCCTTCTTATTTGCCCAGATAAAGCAATTGCGGGAAACCGGCCGTTATACCGAACCCACCCCCGTACAGCGATTACAAATGGGGCGGAAGATTGCGGAAAAAATGTTGGGATACAAGCCGGAAGCGTTAGCGGCCGCCGAAGCAAAAAAGCAAGTGGTCTGGTGTATGAAAGGGTTGCGGGACAATGCCAAATACAAAAACCGCATTTTTGCTTCCCGGTCTTCGAAGGAATTGTTTGACATTCTCGAAGAATATGAAAATCAGATCTTGGAAATGCAATGAAGGTAATGTCCACAGATTTTAATTCTTAAAAAGAGGAAAACTTTAAACAAAAACAGAAAGATCCGGCTTGTCGTTTCCGATGAGCCGGTTCTTTTCTGTCATTCTTCGTTTTTACAAATCATCGACGTCCTGGACCGGGGTATCCCCCTCTCGCGTGACGCCGGTATAGCTTCCGTTCACGTCAGACCGAATCCTGTCATCACGGGTTGTTCGGAAGGAACGGGCTAATTCAATGGGATCAACGTGTTTGCGACGGTCATTCGACCTCGCCGAAGAATTTTTTTTCTCGTTCATTCGTATCACCAAGCATAGTATGGCTCTACAATATAATAATATAGCGGAAATTTTTTCTAACCGCTACGTTTCAAAATTTTTCCGTAACGTCTGCAAGATTTTTTTCTCTTTTCGGGAAATTTGCACTTGCGTCATCCCCAAAACCTCCGCCGTTTGTTGTTGGGTTCGGGAATAGCAATAGCGTAGAGTGATGATTTTTCGTTCCAGCGGGGGAAGATTGGAAATGCCTTCTTTTAACGCTAACCGGTCAATGCGGTCGATGGATTCTTGTTCCGGGACCGTGTCGGCCAAGGACAGATTTCCCTCGTCTCCCACCGGCGTTTCCAGGGAAACCGGTCGTGCGGCCCCTTCCGTGGCCTGCAAGATCTCTTCGCGACTCAACCCTGTTTCGGCGGATAATTCCGATAAGGTAGGAGAATCTCCCGTGCGGTTGACCCATTCGGTTTCCGCCCGCCGGATGCGAATATAGTTTTCTTTTAAGGTCCGGCTGACTTTGATGGCACCGTCGTCTCGTAAAAAGCGGCGAAGTTCTCCCAAAATCACCGGGACGGCGTAGGTGGAGAAGCACACGCCCCGGTCGGGGTCAAAGTTGCGAATCGCCCGAAGAAGTCCCATCATTCCCACTTGATACAGGTCGTCAAATTCCTGCCCGCTGGCCAAGAATCTTCCCACAAGGGACGTGACCAATCGGGCGTGGCGTTCCATCAATCTCGCTTCGGTGCCGTCAGGGGTTTCTCCTTCCAGGGGAAGGCAGTCAAAGGTCGTTTCGCTCATTGCGGCCGCCTATGTATTTGTCCATCACCACCGACGTTCCCTTCCCCGGAATCGAACGGACCCGAATATGGTCGCTGAATCCTTGCATAATGGAAAAACCCATTCCCGCCCGGTCTTCGTTTCCTGTGGTAAAGCACGGAGTCATTGCTTTCGGGATGTCTGCAATGCCGCGGCCTTTGTCCCGGACGGTGATGCGAATTTTTTGTCCTTCAAAAATCTGCACTTTCAATCGCACCGTGCCGGGCTTGTCCCCGTAACCGTGGACGATGCAGTTGGTCACCGCTTCCGATACGATGGTTTTAATTTCCGCAATTTCCTGCAAGGTAGGGTCTAATTGGGATAAAAACGCCGCCGCCGTCACCCGGGCAAAACTTTCGTTTACCGAGCGGGCATCGAAGACTAACGTCATTTGATTTAATTGTTTCATATTATAATATCATCCTTTCCGGATTGAGTATTTCCAAATTTTGACAAATTATTCCAAGAGTCAGCTGATTTTGACAATTCGTTTCAAATCCGCCATCTCAAAAATGTGAGCCACATTTCCCGGTAGGTCGGTCAATTCCACTTCGCCCCCCAAAGAGTGCATCAGGCGATAGCGGCCCAACACCACCGCAATGCCGCTGCTGTCACAGAAATCCACCTGAGAGAAATTCAAAATTAAACACAACGGAGAGTATTTTTGAATCAACTTGTCAATGTCCGTGCGCAGTTCCGCGGCGGTGTGATGGTCAATCTCTCCTACGATAGAAACGGTCAGAATCCGTTCCTGTACTTCATACGTTATCATTGTTTTCACCTCTTTCTCATTGTAGTGGATTTCTCCTTCGGATTCCGTCGAATGGGGGAGCGTTGTGAAATTTCACAATTAGTTTACAAATATCCTATTGACATCCGGCATAAAATTTGATATAATATAGCCAAGGATTAAGAATCATTCCTAAAAATGAAAATTACAACAGGAATTTATGGAGGTATTTGAGTATGAAAAAGTTTGTATGTAGTGTTTGCGGTTACGTTCACGAGGGCGATGCTGCTCCCGAAAAGTGCCCGGTGTGCAAAGTTCCCGCCGATAAGTTTAAAGTAATGGAAGAAGGGGCAAAATTGGCCGCCGAACACGAATACGGCGTTTACGGTAAGACCGTCAAGAACAACCCCGACATCAGCGAAGAAGATAAAAAATTCATTTTTGACCAACTGATGGCCAACTTCAACGGGGAATGTGCCGAAGTCGGTATGTACCTGTGTATGGCTCGCATTGCCCATCGGGAAGGTTATCCCGAAGTGGGTCTGTATTGGGAAAAAGCCGCTTACGAAGAAGCGGAACACGCCGCTAAATTTGCGGAACTTCTGGGCGAAGACCTGGAACCCAATATGAAGGCTACCACCAAAGACAACCTGAAATGGAGAGTGGACTGCGAATACGGCGCCACCGCCGGCAAGTTCGACCTGGCCTCCTGTGCCAAGAAGAACGGTCTGGACGCCATCCACGACACCGTCCACGAAATGGCCCGCGATGAGGCTCGGCACGGCCGTGGCCTGGAAGGTCTTTTGAACCGTTACTTTAAAGACTAAAAAATCAATCTCACACAAAGTTTTAAACTTTTCGGTGTAAGGGTTTGTGTAGAAAACTGCAAAAGATAAAAATCTATGTACCTAAATTGAACCAGTTTGTGCGGACAGCACAAACTGGTTCATTTTAATATGCAGGGGAATTATTGTTTTTATCCAGATAATGGAACTTTTTTATACAAAATATGATGAGGCAAATCATAACTTTGCTGTTCTATAATTTTCTATGATTTTTTGGTGTCACACCGAAGTGTTTTTTGAAGCTTGTAATAAAATTTGCGTAATTATCAAAGCCGGAACGAAAGCAAGCTTCGGAAATACTTGCTCCGTTTTCCAGAAACTTTTTTGCACGTTCCATTTTTTTCATCGTCAGATATTTATGAGGTGTTAAGTTCAGATGTTTTTTGAACAATTGATGTATGTATGATTCGGAAAAATGGGTAAGATCGGTAATATCCCGGATTGTCTTTATATGTATCAAATTTTGGTTTATGATCTCCATAATTTCTTGAAGGCATTCGTTTTTTCCCATTTGGACTCCGATATTGTTTTCGGGTTCATTCAGGATGCAAAGTATTTTTATGACGTTGGCATAAAGATAGTGTTCGCTTAATGGGGATTCCTGGGCCTTGAAGATTTCCTCTGCCAAAGAAATAATGGTTTCTTGCTTTCTGGAAATAAAAAGGTTTCCCTCTCCCCATCTTCGGTTGACGATTTTGCTTGCAAGCGCCGGATTGGCTTTTAAAAACGTGTGGGAGAGAGAAATCTGATACCATTCCATATCCTGGTCGTGATCCCATTTTCCAAAGTGAAGCTCTCCGGGGGCGTACACCCTGATCTCGTTCGAATTGTGATGGTACACGTTGTTTTCAATAAAGAGATCCATCTGTCCCTGCACGTGGATAAAGACTTCGGCGATATCGTGCGAATGATAAGATTCGCTCCAAAAAGTGGATGGAATATTGCCACTGATATGGTGGATCAGAATTTCGTTGTGCTGTACGGTTCTTCTTTTCATATTTACTTCATCCGATCATTGTATAAATAGTAATTGTATTATATCACAAAAAAAGTCTTATTGCAATATAAAAAGTGTAGAAATTTAAAGTTATTACAGAGAAAACAGGTAGAAATTTTAAAAATTATGTGATATAATGGAATTAAACGGAGGTGGCAATATGACAAACGGAATAGAAAAAATCATAAACAATTTCGATCGTTTTGGTTCCTATTTGAACGGGAAAATCGCTCGCGATATTGAAGAGAACCGAAAAGGGCAGTTTGTTTTGAACTTTAAGGATATGAACGGTGAAGCTCTTTCTGACGTTCACGTGAAGGTGAGGCAGAAAAAGCACGCATTTAAGTTCGGATGCAGTGCCTTTTACCTGGACCAATTTGAGGATGAGACGAGACGAAGCCTTTACCGAGAACGTTTTAAGGATCTCTTTAATTATGCCGTAGTCCCGTTTTATTGGGATACGCTTGAACCGGAGCAGGGAAAGCCAAGATTTGAAAGCGATTCTCGGTTTGTCCCTCGTCGCCCTCCTATTGATACCATTATGCAGTTTTGCGATGAAAACAAGATTCGCGCAAAAGGGCATTGTCTTGTGTATAATTCCTTTCAACCACAGTGGATCTCGGATGACAATGAGGTTCTGAAAAGGCAGATTACGAAAAGGATCGGAGAGATTGCGGAAAAATATGGGGATGGCATTTTCGATTTTGATGTCATCAACGAAATGATCACGGTTTATAAAAATGCATACGTAGGAAACGGATCGAGAAATTTACAGATTACGGACGAACCGGACCACGAAAAATGGGCATTTGATACTTGCAGACGCTATTTTCCAAATGCAAACCTATATTGGAATGAAGGTATGTTTGAAACTTTTGGCGCGCACTATAAGGGATTTCGTAGCTTTTATTATCTTATGATCGAAAAAATGTTACGGGACGGTGTGAAAATTGATGGATTGGGGATGCAGTATCATGCATATGCGCCAAAAGAAACGGCAGACATCGACTTAGCAGAGGTATGCAATCCTTTAAGAATTCTCGATGTTCTTGAACGATACGGTGATTTTAATCTTCCGATTCATATTTCTGAGGTTTCAATCCCTTCTTATTCCAACGAAAGCTATGACGAGGAATTGCAGGCAGAATTGACGGAACGTCTTTTTAAGCTTTGGTTTTCCAGCAGACATTGCGAGTCGATCGTTTGGTGGAATCTTTGCGACAACACAGCGTATAAAAGCGAGAATGTTTATCATTCCGGGCTTTTGCGCTACGATTGCAGTAAAAAACCTGTGTATGAAGTAATTGACCGCTTGATCAATAAGGAGTGGAATACAAGCTTTGAGGAAACGGTGACGGGGCAATTGCGGTTCAGCGGATTTTATGGAGATTATGAAATTGAAGTGGAGTATCGAGGGAAAAAGTCCGTTATGGAGTGTTCTCTTCGCCGTGATAACACCGGATACGACAACCGCTTGTGTGATTTCCGCGCAAGGGATATCGTGTTGTAAGCTGTAATTGAAAGGGAGAAGGATAATGCAGACACCAAAAATTTGGGCATACTTGATTCATTTGGGCTCCAATATGTGGACGAAAAAGGAAAAGGTTCTTACGGGAATTCGTCACGAGGAAGATTTTACGTATAAGGATCGGATGTTTTGTCAGAAGGACGTTTGGAATCGGGTGACCGAGTTCTTGCCGACTTGCGGTATCAATACACTGGTGATCGATATCGGAGAGGGAATTCGTTTGGATTCTCATCCGGAGATTGCCATCTCCGGTGCCTGGACCAAGGAGGAAATGCGGACGGAGCTTGCTCGTCTGAGAGGGTTGGGACTTGTGCCGATTCCAAAATTCAATTTTTCCTGCGGACATAACGCTTGGATGGGCGAATATGCTAATATGGTGGGAACTGAGAAATACTATGAATTTTGTCGTGATATAATTGAGGAGACCATCGAACTCTTTGATTCGCCCCCCTTCTTCCATCTGGGACTTGAAGAGGAAGAATATGAATCCCAGGCGACTAACTACATCGCGGTGGTCAGAACGCCTCCCAAAAAGACCGAAGATGCTCTGTTTTTGTTTGATATTTGCCTTTCCCACGGAGTACGTCCTTGGATCTGGGCGGATTTCCATAGCTACGGCGGTGCGGAAGTCTTTGGGGAGCGGATCCCTAAGGAAGTCATAGTATCGCCTTGGATGTATGGTATGATTCGTGACGGATATCCTTTGGAGAAACAGAACGAGAACATCCGCGATATGCTTGTGTTGGATTCTATGGGTTATGAAATTATTCCCACCTGTTCTACCTGGAGCTGGCACCTGAATGCTAAGGATATGATGCTGTTCTGTCAAAAGAACAACAGCGCACAGGCGTTGGCAGGCTTTATGATGGCTCCTTGGATGTTGACCATTGAGAAAAAGTACTATGCCCACTTGAATGCTGCATATACTTTTTATCACGCGAGAAACGATATCTTTGGCATCTCCCAATAAAAGAAGTTTCACGCACCTGGGGCTTGATGGATCGCGCGAGAACGGTTTTGCTGATTTGTCCTATTTTGTTTCTTAGGGAACTTTCGCGTTCGGAGGGCGGTTTTTTCGAAAAAAACGGAGAGAATCTTGCGATTCTCTCCGTTTGCTTATTCTTTGGTCAAAACTTTTTTCTGCCAGGATTTCTTGCCGCATTCGGGGCATTTCATATACCGGGTTCTTCCCATATGGGGTGCCAGGTTGACGGCTTTGTAGGTGGGCACGTAACGGTGTCCGCACGCACGGCATTCATAATACCCAGCCACCTGTTCGATTCTCAACATAAAGGGCGCTGCTATCAAAAGGGGCGCAAAGCCAATTAAAATGAGCACGATGCGAAGCCACTCTTCCAGGGGCGCGTAAGAAGCGACGATGATTAAGGCAAAAAAGATTACGAGGCAAACGAATCCAATGACGATTTCTATCGACAGCAATCGTTTATCCATTTCTTGTTTTTGCTTGACCATTTCCAATAAGCTCTTTTCTAATTCTTTGTTGTAATTCTCCATAGAAACTACCTCTCCGTTTAATAAATCGTTGACTGTGATATGAAGAAGTTCGCACAAAGGCAGCATCAAGGAAGCGTCGGGCAGCGCTTTTCCCCGCTCCCATTTGGAAACCGCTCGGTCGGTGATTCCTAATAGTTCCGCCAACTGCATTTGGGTCAGTCCTGCGTCTTTTCTCCGTTGAGCGATGAACGTTCCGATTTTCAGCTGATTCATAGCAACCTCTCCTTTCGTTATCAGTATAGCAAAAAACGGGTGCAAAGTAAACATACCGTTGGTTGAGTTTCGATGGAATTCCCACATTATGGAAAAGTGCCTGTAAAAACAGGCACTTTTATTGTTTCTCTTTTCGGCGGAAGTATTCCGCCGACCTTAGCTTTTCTTTCTTGGTTCTTCTTTTTTTTCGCGAAAAGTAAGAAGAACAATCCTCGCTTTTCTCTTACGCCTTGTAACTGTCTTTCAGGTTGACGATCAGGTTGAAGACGTTGTCCGAGTGGATGTCTTTGCAGAAGTAACCGTTGCGGACGAATTGGAACCGGTCGCCGGGTTGTGCGTCGGCCAGGGCGGGTTCTACCTTACAGTTCTTCATCACCGTCAGCGAATCGGTATTCAGCAGGTCCATATACGTTTGACCTTCGGGAAGGTCAAAGACGTTTTCTTGGGTGAACAACCGGTCGTACATCCGGATTTCCGTGTCAATGGCATACTCCGTGGAGACCCAATGGACGGTGCCCCGGACCTTTCGTCCGTCGGCGGGCATTCCCGAACCGGTTTCCAGGTCGGCGGAGCATCTCAGCTCGATAACCTTTCCGGTTTCGTCTTTGACGATTTCATCACAGCGGACGATATACGCGCCCATCAAGCGACATTCTCCGCCGGGTTTGAGACGGTGGAATTTGCTGGGGGCGTCTTCCATAAAGTCGCTGCGTTCCACGTACAACGTTTTGGCGAAGGGAACCTGACGGGTTCCGGCGGCTTCGTCCTGGGGATTGTTGGGCAGGGTAAAATATTCCACCTTGTCTTCGGGATAGTTGGTCACGGTGACTTTTAACGGGTCAATGACGGCAACTCTCCGGGGGGCAGTTTCGTTTAATTCCGCACGGATGCAATGTTCCAGAAGCCCAATGTCCACGATGGAGTAGGCTTTTGCAACTCCGGCCTTTTTGACAAAGTCCAAAATGGACGAAGGAGTATATCCCCGGCGGCGAAGTCCGCACAGGGTGGGCATCCGGGGGTCATCCCAACCGTCTACCCGGCCGGTTTCTACCAATTCCCGTAAAAACCGTTTGCTCATTACCGTGTACGTCAGATTCAGACGGGCAAATTCTCTCTGCTTGGGACGGGGACGAATGGAAATATTTTCCGTGACCCAGTCGTAGAGGGGACGGTGATTTTCAAATTCAATGGAGCACAAAGAATGGGTAATCCCTTCGATGGCGTCCTGAATGGGATGTGCGTAGTCGTACAGAGGATAGATGCACCACTTATCCCCCTGGCGGTGGTGAGAGGTATGGACGATGCGGTAAATGGCGGGGTCTCTCAGATTGATGTTGGGCGACGCCATATCGATCTTTGCCCGCAGGGTCTTTGCTCCGTCGGGGAATTCTCCGTTTTTCATCCGTTCAAACAGTTCCAGGTTTTCTTCCACGGAACGGTTCCGGTAGGGAGATTCTTTCCCGGGTTGGGTCAACGTGCCCCGGTACTCCCGCATTTCGTCGGCGGTAAGGTCGCAAACGTAGGCCTTGCCGTCTTTAATCAGTTGAATGGCAAATTCATAGCACTTGTCGAAATAATCCGACCCGTAGAAGATTCCTCCGTCGGGAACGGTACCGAGCCATTCCAGGTCCGCTTTGATGGCGTCCACGTACTCCGTGTCTTCCTTTGCGGGGTTGGTGTCGTCTAAACGAAGATTAAACTTCCCGCCGTACTTTTTCGCCATCGAGTGGTTGATCCAGATGGCCTTGGCCGAACCGATATGCAAATAGCCGTTGGGTTCGGGAGGGAACCGGGTGTGGACGTGGTCCACTTCCTTGTTCCGCAAATCTTCTGCGATGATTTCGTCAATAAAGTTGGTAATCTCTTCCATTGCTTTTCAATCCTTTATTTTAACGTTTCGGCTGCTTTGTTCAGACGGGCAAGAACCGTATCTTTGCCCAGAATATTCATCACCGCGTAGGTGTCGGGGGATGCGGTGCGGCCGGTAATAGCCACCCGAAGCACGGCACTGACGTCCGCTACGTTTCCGGGGAAGGCGGTGGGGTCGGCCTTGTAGGCCTTCATATCCGTAGTATAACCCATCGCTTCGGTTAAGTCTTTTACCTTGCTGAACCAGGTTTGCTGGTCGTCGTCAGCGTCGTAATATTTCTGGGGATACTCCCGGAGAACGGTGAGAATATCTTCTTTTTTCATCGTTTCGGGGAAGGGGTAGTCGGTTTGGAAGGTCTCTTCAAAGAAGAATGCCATATAGTGCGGCACGTCGGACCAAACGGTGAAGTCCTTGCGGGGTTTTTTGCCCCCTCTTCCAATGGAGAGGATGGCCTTGGAATAATCCGGGTCACGGGTGAGAAGAGCGTAGAAGTCGGGGTCGTATTCTTTTGCCCACAGGGCGGTGGCCTCGTAAACTTCTTCTCCGGTCATCCGGGAGATGATGTTCTTGGAAATGTCGTTGAGTTTCTCTAAATCAAAGACAGCACCGGCAACTCCCATCTTCTCGGCTTTGAACCGGAATTCATTTAAATCCGCTTCGGGGTTTTTGTTCCGCCATTCTTCAAAGTTGGAGTTCAACACCGTCATCAGATATTCAATGACTGCCGCGGCGGGGTATCCTTCTTGGAGATAGTAGGTCAGCCGGGCTTCCGGGTCCTTCCGCTTGGACAGTTTCCGCTTGGACGTTCCGTCTTGCTTCAACATATGGGCGGTATGGATGTAGGCCGGTTTTTCCCAACCGATGGCATCAAACATTTGCAGATGATAAGGGAAGGTGGAGAGCCATTCTTCCCCCCGGACCACGTGCGTGGTACGCATAAAGTGGTCGTCTACCACGTGGGCAAAGTGATAGGTGGGAATGCCGTCGGACTTCAAAAGCACGATATCGTTGCAGTTTTCCGGCATTTCAATTTCGCCCTTGGCAAGGTCGTTGTATTTGATGCGGTTTTCTTCTTTTCCGGGAGAACGGAACCGAACCACGTAAGGTTTGCCCTGTTCAATCAATTCTTTGGCTTCTTCTACGGTGATGTTGCCGTGGGCGGCCCATTTCCCGTAATATCCGTAATTGGCGCCTTCCGCTTCCTGCTTATCGTGGATGGCTTGCAGGTCTTCTTCGGTGCAGAAGCAGGGATAGGCCATTCCCTGTTCCACCAAATCTTTGGCAATCGTTTGATATAATTCCGCCCGGTCCCGTTGACGGTAAGGGCCGTAAATTCCCTTGTCTTCTCCTGACGTTGCGCCTTCGTCAAAGGTCAGCCCAAAGGAGTTCAGCGACGTGAGAATCACGTCGACCGCGCCTTCTACTTCCCGTTTTGCATCGGTGTTTTCAATCCGCAGATAGAACACGCCGCCGGATTGGTGTGCCAGCCGTTCGTCAATCAGGGCCCCGTAAAGGTTCCCGAAATGCATAAAGCCGGTGGGGGAGGGGGCGATACGGGTGACCATCGCACCTTTGGGAAGGTCCCGCTGGGGATAGATTGCCTCGTAATCTGCCGGGGTCTTTGTGATGTGGGGGAATAACAGCTGTGCCATTTGAAGATTGGCTTGGGTGCGGTCCATATCGGTACTCCTTGATAACAGCCGCCGAAAAAAGGCGACACGAATTCATTATAATTATATATTATACCATATTTTTTATTTGATTGCAATAGATTTCGGCGAAAAAATCAAATTTTTTCCATTCTTCTCCCTGCTCGGGATGATTGCCACGAAAAAACCATTGACTTTGTGTTCGGAATGTGGTACAATCAAAAAAGAAGAAATTCGGAGGAACGATATGAAATCAGAAAAAAATCAAAATAAAAAGCCTGCTTCCGTGGGAAAAGCGGTGAAGTGGATCGTGTTGATTGCCGTAGGTCTGGTCCTTGTTCTGGGAATTCTGGACGTAGCCTTGGCGCTTGGGACCATCCATCGGTGGACGCATCCGGAGAAGACCGTCTGGGAAATTTCCCCGGCGGAACACGGCTTGGACTATTATACCTTTGAGATTGAGACCGAAAACGGGACGGTGTGCGGCTGGAAAATTGCCGCCCAGACCCCCAATTCCCCCGATGCGGAAGACTGGGTCTACGCCACGGAATATTCTGATAAGACCTTGATTCTTGCCCCCAACTACGACAACAATCGGGAAATCACCGACCTTGGCGGGGTGGCGTATCTTGCGGAATTGTGTGCTACCGGGTACAATATCATCACCTTCGATTGGACCGGAAGCGGGTATTCCGACGGAAAAACAAACGTGTTCACCTTAGATAAAGTGGAAGAATTAAAGGCGGTGGTAAAGTTTGCCGCAGAAGAGACCCAGGCTTCTTTTCTTGCGGTGCAAGGAATCGGTTTTTCTTCCTATCCCGTGGCGATGGCCGCCGCTGAGTGTGACGAAGTGGACGCTGTGATTTTTGATTCTTGTTACGATAATTTTGAATCCACGTTGTTCAGCCGTTTCGGAGATTGGTCTCAGTGGAATATTGCTCCCGTCCGGGAAACGGTCCGGGGGTTGTTCCCCTTGTTGTCGGGGATAGACCTCGGCGAAATATCCCTGAGCAGACCCATTGAAACAATGAGCGGAAAGTACGCGTATTTCATTCAGGGGAAATCCGATGAGGTGTTTGGCTCCCAAGACGCTTCCCGATTGTCTGCCATTGCATCCAAAGACAACGAAGCGGAATTGTGGCTTCTGGATGACGTGGGACATTTGCGGGCCGCATCCTACGACAGTGAAACGTACCGGGGAAAAATAACACAGTTTTTGGAAAAAGCGTATAATAAAACTCACAAAGTGTAAATTTGTTACAAAAAGTTCGAAAATAAACCGATAAGCCCCCTTGACTTTTCGGTTCGGTTCGTGTATAATAGTCAACGCGTGTGAAAGCGTGTTTGTACAGATTAAACACGGAAGACGGCGTTTTGGGGAATCCGGATGTCGAAAAAACACGAAACGAGAAGCACATTCCTCACTTTTTACATAATATATTCCACCAACCTTGATCGCGGAGCAATTCGTGGTCCGAACCGGGGAGCGTTTACAGGGAACGCTCCCCGTCTTCGTTTTTTCGACGAATTTATTAAAGATTTCTTATTTTTCAGTTTGATACTTGAAAACCCCGCAGAAATATGCTATAATTACAATTGGTACATTATATACTGATATATTCCGGTTTTTGCCGGAGGAAGCGAGTGGATTATGAACGTAACTGCAATCGTTCCTTCTCTTAACCCCGACGAGAAATTTCTCCGGGTGGTGGAGGGGCTGGTTCAATCGGGATTTTCCTCGATTATTCTGGTGGACGACGGAAGCAAGCCCGAATGTCGGGTCTGGTTTGAACGGGCGATGGAATATCCCCAGTGCACCCTTCTTCGTCACGGAAAAAATTTGGGAAAAGGCCGGGCGTTAAAGACCGCTTTCAATCATTTCCTTTCCCTGGAAAACGGACAGGTGGGCGTGGTTACTCTGGACGGAGACGGACAGCACGCGATGGCCGACGTCGTCCGTTGCGCCCAGGCTTTGGAGGAGCATCCCCAAAGTCTTATTCTGGGAGCCCGGGTTTTTACCGGAGACAACGTTCCGGCCCGGTCCCGGATGGGAAACCATATCACGTCTTTCGTGTTTAAGTCGCTGTGCGGCATTCCCGTCACCGATACCCAGACCGGACTGCGGGGAATTTCTTCGGAATTTTGCCGGTATCTTCTGGACGTAAAAGGAGAACGGTTTGAATTTGAGACCAATATGCTTTTGGAGACCCGTCGGGCGGAAGTGACCATTCGGGAAGTTCCCATTGAAACGGTGTATATCGAAGAAAATAAATCTTCTCATTTTCGGGTAATTCGGGATTCTGTGGCCATCTACGGCTTGATTCTGAAGTATTTGTCCTCGTCGATGCTTTCCTTTGTTTTGGACTGGGGTTTATTCACCTTGTTGATTTGGTTGTTGGGGCGGTGGCTTCCCGGCTTTGAAGCGGTGAATATTTACATCGCTACCGCGGTGGCCCGCATTATTTCGTCTCTGTTCAATTTCTTTATGAATCGCACGGTGGTCTTCCGCTCCCGGGACGGATTGGGAGGAACTCTTTTGCGGTATTACGTTCTTTGCATCGGGCAGTTGTTCTGCTCCGCTGGATTGGTGCATCTGCTGTCTCTGACCGGCTGTCCCTCGGCGATTGCCAAGATTCCCGTGGATATTCTTCTGTTTTGCATCAGCTTTCGGATTCAACGCAGCTGGGTGTTTCGGAAATAAATGATTTGAGTTTGATACATAGGAGTTGTTAAAATTGTCTTACGTAGAAGAAGCGGTTCGGACCGAAGAGGCAGAGCAGGTATCGTCGCCTGCTCCCCGTCAAAAAAAGAAAAAATCTGCCGTCGGTCGTTGGGTCGGAAGGGTTTTTGCCCTGCTTGGCGTGGTTCTTCTGGCCGCCGTCATTTTGCTGGTAGGTGCCGTTACGGTGATTTGCCGGGGCCCCTCCACCTCTGCGGCGGAAGTGTTTGTTAATACGGTAATGGAAACGTCGGCGGCGAAATTCGTGGCCCGAATCTATTATTCGGAAGAGGAAGTCCAGTCCATTTTGCGGAAATATTCCGTGGTCGAGACCGACGAAGTGACCCAATCCACCGCTCCCTTTGAGCCCCTCGATGAGGCGGAAAAGGGTGATATTATCGTGGAAGAAGTGCTCGGTTCCACCTTCCGGGGACGGATTATGATCGTCCGCGACCCCTCTCGGGTGCAGGTTGCGGCTCTGGACGTATACGACGGCCGGGGCGGAAAGCGTGTGGAAGAATTTTATGCGGATACCGGGGCGATAGCTGCCATTAACGCCGGCGGATTTGAAGATGCGGGCGGAGTAGGCAACGGAGGCACCCCCTTGGGAATCGTTATTCACGATTCCAAACTGCGCTACGGTTCTTTGAACGCCGTCTCCACCGTGGTTGGATTTGACCAAAACAACGTGCTTGTAGTCGGGAATATGACCGGACAACAGGCCCTTGACCGGGGACTGCGGGATGCCATTTCCTTTGGCCCTGTGTTTATTGTCAACGGTAATCTGGTGGATATCACCGGGAACGGGGGCGGTCTGAATCCCCGAACCGTGATTGGTCAACGTGCCGACGGAGCGGTGCTTTTGTTGGTCATTGACGGTCGTCAGGCCAGCAGCTTGGGGGCTTCTTACAAAGACTGTGCCCAGATTATGTTGGAGTACGGAGCGGTCAACGCCGCGAATCTGGACGGCGGTTCGTCCAGTATGATGATGTACAACGGGGAAATTCTCAACGTTTCTTCTTCCCTCTACGGTTCCCGTCGGCTTCCCGATGCCATTGTGGTAATGCCGGAAGCGAAAGGAGAGTAACGGAAGATGAGAAAACATTGGTTTAAGTTGTTGCTTCTTGCGGTGGCTTTGATTTTAGCCGTTGCCGTTTGGGGCGTGCTCGATACGTTGTGGCACAGTATGGAAACCTTTGAGGCCAATTCCGAAATCGGGGCAGTAACGGAATATTTCAATCACTTTGCGGCGGGAGATTACGAAACAGCGGCTCAAACGTCGGATTTTACCTTTGGCGAGAAGAATTCCAAAGAAGATTATATTCGCTATTTGAAAGATTCCTTCGGGTCTGATTTTTCCGACCTTCGCTTTGCCGGACGGGACGGGGATACCCCCGGAGAAAAGATTTATCGCATCTATTCCGGGAACAAATGCATCGGGCAGGTTCGCCTGGTCCCCCACAACGGAAAACGGAATTGGAAGGTCATTGCGATGGTGGATTATATCGACCCCATCACCGTTACCGCTCCCGCTTCGGTGAACGTTACCGCAAACGGTTTTACTTTGACCGAAGGGACTCCCTCCGTTAATCCCGATTTTGAGGGCGTCAAAGACGTGTTTGAAGTTCCTCAAAGATTGACCTATACCCTGGAAGGCTACTTGTACGAACCGCAGTTGAAGGGCGTTACCCGGGACGGCGTGGAGTGTTCTTTGGTAAAGGACGAAGACGGAAACGGCACGATGACCGTCCCTCCTTCCGAACAACAAAAAACCGAATACGAAACGGTGATGCAAGATTTTTCCAAGTTGTACGCCTGCTACATTGCCAAGGATTCGACTTTTGCCAGATTGAAGGCGAAAATGGACGCCTCCACGCCGTTGTATCAAGCGGTTCGGACTTTTTCCAACTATTGGTATAACACCCACAGCGGATATGAATTCCGCAACTGGGAATTTACCGACGTGGAATGTTCCGGAGACGGATTCTTTGCCGGTACGGTCCGCTTCGACCATATCGTATTCTGGCGGGGCGAAGAGAAAAATTATCCTTCCGCATACCGTCTTTCCTTCCGTCAAGTGGATGGGAAATGGTTGCTGGTGGATATGAAATATCTGTAATCAGCGATGTATTACACCTATCTGATTCGTTGTTCCGACGGGTCGTTGTACTGCGGAATTGCCACCGACCTTTCCCGGCGGATGGCAGAACACCGTTCCGGGGCGTGCCCGCATTCCAAATACACCCGTACCCATCCCCCGGTGGCGTTTTGTGCCGCCTGGGAAAGTGAAGACCGGTCGTCTGCATCCCGACTGGAATATCGGATAAAGCGGTTGAAGAAGTATCAAAAGGAATCCCTTGCCCAGGGCGAAGGTCTCCGGTCGGTATTTTCCGAGGATCTTGATACAGACACCTATCGCCCTCTTTCTTTTGAAGAATGGAATGTATAACTTTTTTATTTGCGTTTGATACTATCAATATATAGAATTAAAATTTGGAGGTATGTTTTTATGAAAGATTTGAAAGGTACGAAGACCGAACAGAACCTGAGAGACGCCTTTGCCGGAGAATCTCAGGCTCATACCAAGTATCTGTACTACGCTTCCAAGGCGAAGAAAGACGGCTACGTTCAGATCGGCAATCTTTTTGAAGAGACGGCGAAGAACGAAAAAGAGCACGCCAAAATTTGGTTCAAGCTGTTGCACAACGGCGCCGTCCCTTCCACGGAAGAGAACCTGGCCGATGCTGCCGCCGGGGAAATGTACGAATGGACCGATATGTATAAGCGGATGGCGGAAGAAGCCGACGAAGAAGGTTTTGCCGATATTGCCCGTCTGATGCGGGGCGTTGCCAAGATTGAATCGGAACACGAAGCGCGCTACCGTAAACTGCTTGCCAACATCGAAGAGGGCATCGTCTTCTCCCGGGATGGGGATACGATGTGGCAGTGTTCCAACTGCGGACACATTCTGGTTGGAAAGAAAGCTCCTGAGATGTGCCCCGTCTGTGCCCACCCGAAAGCATATTTTGAAATCAAAAAAGAAAATTATTAAAAATTGGAAGAAGTGCCGAAGGGCACTTCTTCCTCGTTCTTTCGACAAAAAATCGAAAAATGTCCCTACGGACTTGCTTTCTTCCGTCATCGTGTTATAATAAAACCAGATAATTATCTTGGAGGTACAACGATGAAGCTTTCTATCAATATGGGGAACTATACCTGCCGCTTTAACGACGCGGATTCCATTGAGATCGTAAAAACTGCCGGGTTTGACGCAATGGATTATTCGCTGATGGATATGGTGGACGACGACGCTCCGTTCAATGGGGAGAACTACCGGGAACTGGCGCTGGAATTACGGAAGACCTGCGATGAAAAGCAGATGCCTATCACCCAGACTCACGCACCTTTCACGTTTACCGCCGCCCAGTGGGACGACCCGGAGACCTTTGAAAAGGTCATTATCCCCCGGATGATCCGTGCCATTGAAATTTCCGGCATTTTAGGGGCCGAGGCGATGATCGTACATCCCATTCACCACTCCCAATACCGGGGACACGAGGAAGAATTATTTGACCGGAATATGGCGTTTTACCGTCGGTTGATTCCCTACGCAGAGCAATCCAGTGTAAAGATCGCCGTGGAAAATCTGTTCCAAAAAGACCCGGAGCGGAAATATATTGTGCCGTCGGTTTGTTCGGACCCCTACGAATTCGTTCGTTATATCGATACGCTGAACAGTCCTTGGATTACCGCCTGTCTGGACGTGGGACACGTTGCCCTTCCCGTTTCCGACTACACCGCCGCCGATGTGGTTCGCATCTTGGGTCATCATCGTTTGGGAGCGTTACATATCCACGATAACGATTATTCCCGGGACCAGCATCAGCTTCCCTATCTTGGAAAGTTGAATTGGGTGGAGATTTGTAAAGCTTTGGGAGAAATCGACTATCAGGGAGACTTTACCTACGAAGTCAACGGACAGTTTATCTTCGACGTGGATGAGGGATTCATTCCCGTGGGAGCAAAAATTATGGCAGACGTAGGAAAATATTTGGTTTCGATGGTGGAAAAACATCGGATTTCTCAAAAATAAATAAAAAAGAACCCGTGCATTTTAACAATGCACGGGTGTTTTTTAGTCTTCTTTGGAAAGGGTGGCTTCGTGTTGTGCCTGGGTTTCCGGGTCGTAGGAGAGGATGGGTTTTTCGTCCTTGCCCTTAACCTTACGGTTGACGTAGTTTTTGGTAATCTTTATAACCAAGGGGAACAGGACGACGACGCCAATCAAGTTGGGAATCATCATCAACCCGTTGAAGGTGTCGGAAAGGTCCCAAGCCAGAGACGAGGTCAGGATAGCGCCGAAAATAACGGTGCAAACGTGGATGATCTTGAAGATGATTACGGTCTTTGCTCCGAACAGATATTCCCAAGCCTTCGAGCCGTAGTGAGACCAGCCGAGAACGGTGGTAAAGGCAAACAGGAACATTGCGATAGCTACGAATTTCGCACCAATGCCGCCCCAGCTAAATACGCTGTTGAAGGCTCCGCCCACCAGAGTGGCGTCGGTGTAGCCTGCGGCAATCTCACCGGTTTGAGCATTGAACACGCCGCCGTTCAGTCCGCCGGAGGTCAGGACGACCAGCGCGGTCATCGTGCAGACTACCATCGTGTCGGCGAATACTTCAAAGATGCCCCACATCCCTTGCTTGACGGGTTCTTTAATGCTGGAATTGGAGTGGACCATAACCGAAGAACCGAGACCTGCTTCGTTGGAGAAGACACCCCGCTTGAACCCTTGGGTCACGACTTTGCTGATGACAACGCCGATACCGCCGCCGACGAAGGCTTCGGGAGAGAAGGCGTTAACGAAGATTGCCTTGAAGGCAGGAAGAATGTTTGCATAGTTGATTCCGATGATCACAAGGCTGCCGGCAACGAAAAGAACCACCATAAAGGGTACGATTTTTTCGGCAACGTTTGCAATTCTTTTCAGACCGCCGAGGGTGATAACGGCGGTGAAAATCATCACGACGATACCGATAATCAGATGATACAGGGTGATGGTCGAATCGCCGGAGGAGTACAGGGCAATGTCGGAGAGGGCTTTGATATCAAAGGCAGAAACTACGTTGGCAACAATTTTGTTGACCTGACCCATACTACCGATACCGAAGGCCGCCAACATCGTGAAGATGGAAAAGAGGATGGCAAGGATTTTCCCGATCCACTTGCAGCCTTTTTTGCCGCCAAGTCCGTCTTGCAGATAATACATTGCGCCGCCGGACCATTCGCCGTTGGGATTCTTCCGACGGAAGTACATTCCCAGAACGTTTTCGGAATAGTTGGTCATCATCCCGAAGAATGCGGCAACCCACATCCAAAACACAGCACCCGCACCGCCGATGCAGATCGCTGCGGCAACCCCGGCAATGTTCCCGGTCCCTACCGTAGCCGCCAACGCGGTACAAAGAGCCTGGAAGGGGGAGATGGTGCCCTTTTCCTTGGTATGGCCGATGACGTTCTTTTTGAATATACTGCCAATGGTTTGTTTCCACCAATGACCCAGATGGCTGAGCTGGAAGCATTTCGTAACACAGGTCATCAGAATGCCGGTCCCGACCAACAGGATCAGTCCGGGCATTCCCCAGACGAAGCTGTTGATTGAACCGTTGATTTCGGTAATCTTGTCTAACATAGTTTCCTCCAAAATATAAAAAGATTATAAAAAACAAAAACAGATTGCGGTAACGCAATCTGTCAAAAAAAACAAAAACTACCCCTTGAAAGGGTAAACTTTGTCCTTTTGCCTGAGAGATTTAGCGTTTCCGCCTTGCACCTTCGGCACCCGTCTTCCGGGATTCTCCAAAGTCCTATCCGTTTACAGTCTTCATCCTTGCGGACGCCTGAGAGTGTTACTCCTTCGGCAGCGAGTCTTCGCTTTTTCTGCAAACTTCGCATAGAAAATATGAAATTACGAGTATTATAACATATAATGCATAATAATGCAATAGTTTTTTGCAAAAAGAAACAAATATTTTACAATTAGGTGTCTTTGGGACAATGCAATTGTTTGAATGTTGCCTGTTTCTATGAAAAATGTTGCTGTTTGCCGGAAGTTTCTTGCGTTTTCTTCGGGCGCGTGTTATAATGAAAGAAAAAAGAGGTCTTTTATGGGTGAGATTTATTTCAATGTAGAAATCAATAACGACTATTTCCGGGAACGGACTTTTGTCTGCCGAAATATGCTTCGGGCAGAGGAGATGGGAGTTTGCAACCAAGACAATTTGAAGGTCAAGACCTACCGTCTTCCTGCTCAGGAAGGGAACTCTTATCTGGAAGTTTCGGTTCACGAAGAGAAGGTCACGAAAACCGTTTCCCGGATTCATACGGAGATTGCCGCCCGGGGGGACGAGCCGATTTTGGTCAACGGAGTTTCTTCCTTATATTATAAAGACTTGGAAGTGGACGGCAATTGGTGGAAAGATAAAGACCGCCTTTCGGTGTGGGTCTGCCGGAATACTTGGTGCGGGGAAGGACAGTGGCAGGAATTGACCCTGTCGGATTTGGGGTTGTTCCCCCGGACCTTCGGCACGGCACGGATTTCTTCCCAGGGAACCTGGACGACGGCTTTTCATTATCCTCTGGTAATTTTATGCGATAAAAAGGCCAATTGTTCGTACTGTTTTGAAACCGAATCCACCGCCGGACGGTACCTGGAAATCGGTGCGTCCGATACGAAATCCAAACTTTACGTCCACGTTACTTCCGCCAACGAAAAACAGACCGGCTGGCATAAGATGATGCAGAACGGGGAAGTCTATTCTTCTCAATTCGTAGCCTTTGCGGAGGTGGACGGGGGATTTGAAGAGGCGATTGCGGCGATGACCGAGTATAAGCGGGCCACGTCTTTGGTCTCTTGGGAAAAGGGATATGCCCCCCTGTGCTTTAACGATTATATGAACTGCCTGTGGGCACAGCCTACCCGGGAAAAATTATTGCCTTTGATTGCCGCCGCCGGGAAGGCCGGGGTGGAAATCTTCTGCATTGATGCAGGCTGGTTCGGGAATTGGCACGACGCAACAACCGGAATGTGCGGTCATTGGATTCCCGATAACGCTCCCTTCGGAGAAGAAGGGTTGCAAGGCGTTATCAACGAAATCAAAAAGGAGGGAATGATTCCCGGCCTGTGGTTGGAATTGGAATGTGTTTTGGGCGACGCCCCCTTCTTCCGGGAACATCCGGAGTACCTTTTGACCCGTCACGGGGTAAAGATACACCGGGATTTCCCCGATTTCCGTATCCCCGCCGTCCGGGACTATTTTACCAAGCAGATTGACGATTTGCTGGCAATGGGTGTGGGGTATTTCAAAAATGATTACAACGCCAATCTGGATGCTGGATGTGACAGTATCGCCGGCGGTACGCTCCAAGACGGAGCCCGGGAATACGACGATGCGTTCCTTTCCTTTATTGATGAAACTTTGGCCCGGCACCCCGGTCTGATTATCGAAAATTGCGGGAGCGGTGCGATGCGGTCGGATAATCTCCATCTGTCCCACTTTGCCTTGCAGAGCATTACCGACCAAAGCGATTACCGGTGGGTTCCTTCGATTATCCAAGGTTCTTTGGCACAGATGCCCCCGGAAAAGGCTGGAATATGGTGTTTCCCCTGGCCCATCCGCGGGGGCGAAAAACGCCCCTGGGCAGAAGCGGTGGAGCAGAACGATGCTCAAACGGTTTGCAATCTGGCGGGCGGTCTGTTCGGCTGTTTCTATCTTTCCGGACACATTGAATTGGCGGATGAACAAGGAACGGCCCGTCTGAAAGAAGCCGTGGACTTCTACAAGCGGAGTCGGACTTGGACTTGCGGCGCTTCTGCCATCTATCCCGCTGGAATGTTGCAGATGATGAACGACGGCCTTGCGGTCTTCGGATTGCTCAACAAAGAGGAGGGAAAAATGCTTCTGGGCGTGTTCGGTTCCCAATGGAAGGGCGGAGATGCGACCGTCGATTTGTCTAAGTACTGCAACGACGCCGGAAAGGTTTGTTCGGTCTTCACCGACGACGAGGTCTCCTATTCCGCATCCCTTCCCTCGTTGACCGTCTCTCTCCCGGAAGGATATCACGCAGCGGTCTTTGAAATCCAATTATAACGCGTATTTCCCCTCTATCACCCGGTAGAGGGGAAGATTTTTGAAAGAGTTAGGAAAAAATTCACATTTCCCTCTTGCAATTCTATTTATTATATGGTATACTATTTCAGTACGCCAACTGCGTGCAAAATACTATTTTATTACACACACAGCGTTTGGTTTTGTCGGTGGTTCCAAGGGAATCTGCAAAACAAAAGCGTTGTGGCGGTGCACAACCGAAGGAGGAAAAAACAATGGCTGTTATTTCTATGAAACAACTGCTGGAAGCCGGTGTCCATTTTGGACATCAGACCCGGAGATGGAACCCCAAAATGGCGGAATACATCTACACAGAAAGAAACGGAATCTACATCATCAATCTTCAGAAAACAGTAAAGAAGATTGTTGAAGCTTATGACTTCATCAAAGAAGTTGCAGAATCCGGAAAAGAAGTTCTTTTCGTAGGAACAAAGAAACAGGCTCAGGATTCCATCAAAGAAGAAGCAGAAAGAGTAGGAATGTATTTTGTTAATGCAAGATGGCTCGGCGGAATGCTCACAAACTTCAAAACAATCCAGAAGAGAATCGGCAGACTCAATCAGCTTAAAAAGATGGAAGAAGACGGCACATTTGATCTTCTCCCCAAAAAGGAAGTTGTAAAACTCAGACTCGAATGTGAAAAACTTGAAAAATACCTCGGCGGTATCAAGGATATGAAAAAACTTCCCGGTGCTATGTTTGTCGTAGACCCCAGAAAAGAAAAGATTGCAGTATCAGAAGCAAAGAAACTCGGAATCCCCGTTGTTGCTATTGTTGATACAAACTGTGATCCCGACGATGTTGATTATGTAATCCCCGGTAATGATGATGCTATCCGTGCAGTTAAACTCATTGCTGCAACAATGGCAAATGCTATCATTGAAGGCAGACAGGGCGAAGATGCACCTGAAGTTGTAGCTGAAACTGAAGAAGTTCAGGAAGAAGCATAATAAAATAATTCGGGAGGTAATATAAATGTTTACAGCAAAAGATGTAAAAGAACTCAGAGAAAGAACCGGCTGTGGAATGATGGATTGCAAAAAAGCACTCACAGAATCAGACGGTAACATGGATAAAGCAATTGAATTTTTGAGAGAAAAAGGTCTTGCTGCAGTTGCTAAAAAAGCAGGCAGAATCGCTGCTGAAGGTGTAGTAAGCGCATATGTAAGCGAAGATGGAAAAATCGGTGCAGTTGTTGAAGTTAACTCCGAAACAGACTTCGTTGCTAAAAACGCAGACTTTGTTGCATTTGTTGATACACTTGCAAAAATTGTTGCAGAAAACAATCCTGCAGATATTGATGCTCTCAAAGCACTCAAATACAATGATTCTCTCACAGTTGATGAAATGCTCAGAGAAAAAGTTCTCACCATCGGTGAAAACATGAACATCAGAAGATTCCAGAGATTTGAAGGCGTTGTAGGTTCCTACATTCACGGCGGCGGAAAAATCGGCGTTTTAGTAAACTTTGACACAAATGCAGATGCAAATAAAATTGCTGCAATGTCCAAAAACGTATGTATGCAGATTGCATCCATGAATCCCAAATATAAAGATGAAGCATCTGTTCCTGCAGAAGAAGTAGAAAAGGAAAAAGAAATCCTCACACAGCAGGCTATCAACGAAGGTAAACCTGCTCAGATTGCTGAAAAAATGGTTGCAGGCAGAATCAAAAAATATTTCAAAGAAATCTGTCTCCTCGACCAGGCATACATCCTTGACGGTGATCTTGATGTTGCAAAATATATTGCAAACACAGGTGCTGAAATTGGTGAAGCTATAGCTTTGGCAGATTTCGTAAGATTTGAAAAGGGTGAAGGTCTCGAAAAGAGAGAAGACAACTTCGCTGATGAAGTAGCAAGCATGGTGAAATAATAATCCCATAAAATAAAATTCGTATTAAACCAAACCACGTTCCCGGAAGATATTCTCTTTCGGGAATTTTGTTTTTGAGATTCTTTTTTGAAGTTTTTGCCAATGTTAAAATAGTGTTGGATTTAAGTGTTTTATTTGTGCTAATATTATATTGATTAATGGTGTGCACAAAGGGTGGGTTTCATTGAAAAACAAAAATAAGTTCATATAATATTATAAAGTTCAGGAGGTAGAAAAGAATGAAAAAACCAAACAGAATATTATCAGCATTTTTAGCATTGACAATCATATTTTCAATAATGCTTTCATCAGGACAGATTATATCTTATGCCGGTTCATTCACCCCCATAGCCGGTGTCGGCAGCACGGATATAGAAATTCCTCTTTCCGATATGGAAGGAACAGCCATATATTCAAAGGGAGAATTTCCTTCCGGAACCTACGTTGCATCTGCCGGTACGCAAATCGACTCTATGATTTATCTTAATAGTGGTGCAAGCAGTGTCGGAACAGACGAAGAAAGCGGTTCTGTTTTCTCATTTGGCGGACATGGCTGGCTGAAAATTAAAAATGCACTGGATGCATATGTTCGGGAAAACGGAAATGTTCCCGGTGCAATCCACGAACTGACACTTGATATAAAGGTTTCAGACGGAGTTGTATACCTTTATCCCTGCGGCGGAGGAGACAACCGCGACGCTGCTGCAAGTCTTGTGTTTAACGGCACAACGCTCTCAAGTGACGTCGGGGTAACCTACGCAACATCACTTCCTCGTGATACATGGTACAGAATAAAATTCACTTTAGACACAGCCACAAAAACTGTATATACTTCTATAAACGGTGCGGTTGTATATACAGCTGTATCAGCAACTCTTGGAAATTCGCTTTATAGTGTTCTTTATCAGGAGACTACCGGTGCAACAGTCAGCATCGATAACATTAAATATGTTGTAAAAGATGAACCGAATGAATTTGCACCCGTTCCGGGAATCGGCAGCACGGATATAGAAATTCCTCTTTCCGACATTGAAGGAACAGTCATATATTCAAACGGAAAATTCCCCTCCGGAACCTATGTTACATCTGCAGAGGATCAGCAACTCGACTCTATGATTTATCAGGACAAGGGCACAAGCAGTGTCGGAGCAAACGGTTCTGTTTTCTCATTTGGCACACAGGGATATCTGACAATTAAAAATGCACTGGATACATATGTTCATGAAAACGGAGATGTTCCGGGTGCAATCCACGAACTGACACTTGATATAAAGGTTTCAGAGGGACTTGCATACCTTTATCCGTGCTACCCGACACACAACCGTGACAACGTTGCAAGTCTTGTATTCAGAGGCATAACACTCACAAATGACGCCGGAGCAACCTACGGACAACTTCCTAATGATGTATGGTACAGAGTAAAATTCACTTTTGACACTGCCACAAAAACTATATATACTTCTGTAAACGGCGCGGTTGTATACAAAGGTGCATTCGGAGGAAATTCACTCTATAGTATTCTTTATCAATCGACTGCCGATTCAACAGTCGCTATTGATAATGTTAAATATGTTGTAAAAGGTGAAGCGGATGACGACGGTGATACGAATGAATTCACACCCGTTCCGGGAGTCGGCAGCACGGATATAGAAATTCCTCTTTCCGGCGTTGAAGGAACAGTCATATATTCAAACGGAAAATTTCCTTCCAAAACCTATGTTGCACCTGCGGGTACGCTGATAGATTCCATGATTTATAATGAAAATGGCACAAGCGGTGTCGGAACAAATGGTTTTGTTTTCTCATTTGGCAACCAGGGCTGGTTGAAAACTAAAAATGCACTGAATGCATATGTTCGGGAAAATGGAAGTGTTCTCGGTGCAATCCACGAACTGACATTTGATATCAATATTTCAGACGGAAATGTATACCTTTATCCGTGCAGCGGAGGAGACGACCGTGACAAAGATGCAAGTCTTGTATTTAGAGGCACAACACTCGCAAGTGACGCCGGAGCAATCCACGGAACGCTTCCTCGTGATACGTGGTACAGAATAAAATTCACTTTAGACACTGACACAAAAACTGTATATACTTCTGTAAATGGTGCGGTTGTATATAAAGGCAAATCAGATACTCTTGGAAATTCACTTTATAGTGTTCTTTATCAACAGACTTCCGGTGCAACAGTCGCTATCGATAATATTAAATATGTTGTAAAAGGTGAACTTTCAGATGAACCGTCAACTCCATCGACTCCTCCCGATGAACCGGGTGATGAATCAGAGGTTAAAGAACCGCCGTTATATTACGATTTTGAAAATATGCCGATTGGTGCGCAACTCTATGACGGAACTGTTACAGAATATAAAGGAAACAAAATGCTCAAACAGAGAATTAATTCTTCAGGAAAAAGTGCGAAGTTTTATGCTATGATTCCCGGAGATGCAGTCTTTTCTTTTGATTTTGCGGTCACAGGCGGACCTGTTGAAGGTAAAATGACATTTGAAAGCGGAAATAGGGCAGGTCATGCTCTTACATTTAAGTCTGATGGAAATGTAATAAGTTATAACAATATCCAAATCGCAAAATATGACGAAGAAGTAAAAAACATTGCTGTTGTTTTTAAAGCAAATCAGCAGAACTTTGATATATATCTTAATGGTAAATGTGTTGTCAGAGGATGTTTCACCGACATACGTTTTGATAAAATTGTAAATGTTGAACTGTATTTCAGTGCCCCCGGTGAAAATGCAGACATTTATCTTGATAATATAATGGCATATCCCACATATGAAAAGATCAGGGGTGCAATTGTATATGATCCCGATGCTAAACCTGTATGGGACAAAGAAATAATTCTTACGGATAAGACCTGGTTCATTGATGAAGAGACAGAAAAGGCTTTTATGGCAGATAAGGTTTCCGTACATATGAGAAGCGGTGTTGTTTGCGTAAACAATGAAAAAACAACTCTTGAAAATATGCCATATGTAAACGGAGACGAACTTATGGTTCCGTCGGAATTTTTCAAAATTGCGTATGGAATTACTCCTTTAGTATCTGATACAACAGTGACTTTAAAAAATAATATTATTCTTGATTTAAAGTCACCGAAAATATCTGTTAAA
>JAZQKK010000026.1:0-7302 GCA_045542115.1 Eubacteriales bacterium | reverse complement strand
TACGACATCTTGAGGCAACGGGCGTTGGCGGTACTTAACGGGATTATCAGAGGCGAGGACAGGCCGGGGGAGACTGCGGGGGGTGACAAATTGACGACGGCGTTGATAACTTACTCGAAGCCGCAGATGTTTTCCGGCTCGGATGGCGAGGAAGTTACGTTCGACAGGCAGTTCGAGGACTTGTGCCTCGTTTTATCCGAGCAGGTTCACGTCAGCTCGAAGCGTCTGACGGTTCTGGAGTTTTACAACGCCTTTGATTTTGTGCGGGAGAGGGCGAAACAGGCCGAGAAAGGCCAAAAACGGGCGGTATGACGCACTTTTGTTTTTGAGATAGGGAATTTATCATTTTGGAAATAAAACGCTGAATACGGCGATTTTTGTAAAAAATAACTTGACATGGACAATCCGAACCCGATCTATTATCGTGACTTGATCACGCCGGACAATTCGATCACGAATCTTATATCGCAACTTGACGCTTTGATCGCCAAGTATAATTCGGCAAAGAGTGAGATTCAAGGAGCGGCGGTCGAAGCGGCGAAGAGTATGCAGAATCTTTCCGGGGCGACCGAGGCGCAAAGGCAGAATATCTCGGCTTTGGCGACCGAGAGCGAAAAGTTGGCCAAACATTACGAGAGATATACAACCGCGGAGCGGGAAGAGTATAAGCGGAAGCAGTCGATAATACAGGCCACGAAGGAGCAGCAGCGAATCGACAAACTTCTGGTCGAGATTAACAATTCGGTCGAGGGGTCGTACAAGAGACTGTCGGCGCAGTATCGCTTAAACAAAATCCGGCTTAATGAGATGACCGCCGAGCAGAGGCGCAGCACGGAGGCGGGGCGTAAACTTGAGACGGAGACGAGACTGATCTACGAGGAAATGTCCCGCCTGCAAAAGGCGACGGGCAAGTACACGCTTGAGGTCGGCCATTACGAGAACGCCTTGAGGGCGTTGCCGGGGCCGATTGGTCAAGTGGTCTCCGGGTTCTCGAATATGCGGGGACAGTTGGGGGCGATAGCTGGTTCCGGGTTACCGTTGGGGACGAAAGCCTTGCAGGGGTTCACGACAATTCTCACGGGTACGGTAGGTATGATGATGTTATTCGTCCGGCATCTTACGGGATCGGCGAAGACCTTGAGAGAGTTCGAACAGGCGAACGCAGATTTGTCCACAATCCTCGGAGTGAACCGAAAGGATATGCAGGGACTTGTCGATTCGGCTTTGGCTCTGGGACGATCCACGGAATACACGGCAAGTCAAGTCACGCAGTTGCAGACGGAGCTTGCCAAACTCGGCTTCGGACAGGGGTCGATTATGGCGATGCAGAAGTCAGTCTTACAGTTCGCCACGGCGGTAGGGGCTAATCTGGGAGAGGCTGCGAGCGTGGCCGGATCGACTTTGAGGGCTTTCAATCTGACAAGTGCCGACACGGAAGAGGTGCTTGCGACCTTGGCGGTGGCCACGAACAATTCGGCATTATCGTTCGCGAGAATCCAAGACAGTATCGGCACGGTGTTCCCGGTGGCCAACGCTTTCGGCTTGACCATAAAAGACACGACGGCCTTGTTGGGTGCTTTGGCCAATGCCGGATTCGACGCTTCCAGCGCCGCCACGGCGACGAGAAATATAATACTTAATCTCTCGGATGCGGGGGGCAAGTTGGCGCAAAGATTGGGCGGCAGCGTACGGACATTCGATGAGATATTCGAGGCGCTTATCAAGTTGAGGGATTCCGGCATAGACTTGAGCGAGGCTCTCGAGCTGACTGATAGGCGAAGCGTGGCCGCTTTCTCCGCCTTCCTGTCCGGGGCTGAAACAACGAGAGAATTGCGGGCAAGTCTTGAGGACGTTTCCGGCGAGTTGGAACGCATCGAGAAAGAGCGTTTGAACACGGTCGAGGGTTCGACGAAATTGCTAAAATCCGCTTGGGAGGGGTTGACGCTCGCCTTCCAAGAATCGCAGGGGACAATCAAGGACACGATCGATTGGCTGACGAAGCTAATCGGGGAGGTGCAAAGACTGTTATTCCCTACGCAGACAATCACGAGCGAGTGGGCGGACAAATATCTTGCGGACTTCCAATATATCGCCAAGAACATATCTACGGAGGCCGCTAAATCGACTTTGGAAGGATCGGGGGATCAAGCGCTCCGGGAATATCTGAAAGCGAGGGAAGACCTTGATAACGCGTCGATATTTAATGTCGGGAAACGGGCGAAAGCGGAAGAGGACGCGGAGCGGAAATACCAAGGATATTTGAAGGCTCGCCAGACTTTTCTCGACCAGATAGCCAACGAGGAACAGGAGCGGGAGAAACAAAGACAATCGCAGCAGACGGAGACGGAGAAAAAGAAGGAGGAAGCCGATAAAAAGGCTTTGGAGGCGGCGAAGAAAGCGGCGGAACAGGCGAAAAAGCAGAGGATCGCCGACAGGAGGGCGGTCGTTGAGTCGATAAACTTGGAGATTGCGGCCACGGAAGCCGGGACGGATAAGATGCTGCAACTCCGTTTGGATAAGATCGATGCCCAACGGCAGTTGGAATTGGAGCAGAATCGGCAAAAAACGGAGTCAGAACGGCAAGACGAGGCGGCGATTAATGCCAAGTATGACCGGGAGAGAATAGAGGCGCAGAAGGCGTTTAACGCCGAAGTGGCGAAAATGAATGTCCAGAGATTGCAAGCGGAGCAGCAGGCGATCCAGTTGCAAATCGCCATAACCGAGGACGGGACGGACGAGATGCTACAATTAAGGCTCGATAATATCGAGAAGCAGCGGCAAATCGAGATCGAGCAGAACAGGCAGAAGGCCGAGAGCGTCAGACAGGACGAGGCGGCGATTGACGCCAAATATCATCAAATGGCTTTGAGGGAATCGGCGGAATTTAATAACAAGCTGGCGCAACGGGATATGGAAGCGGCGAGGAATTTGGCGCAAGCCGAGTTCGATTTGCTGGACAAGAATGAACGGCAAAAGACTTTGTTCCGGCTGCAACAGGAGCGGAAGCGTCTGGAAGATATTTTGGAACTGAACGAGACGGCCATGAAGAAAATGGCCGAGGACGAGATCAAGACGATAAAAAAGACAATCGAGGGCATCGACAAAGAAGCGTCCCGGCTCGGTTACAAGAATATTTTCGAGGTTATAGGGTTGAGTGTGGATTCCGAGCAGCAAGACGCATTAAAGACGGCTTTCGATTCGATAAAGGGCTCGCTCTCGGAGATAGCTGACGCATGGACCGCGGCTGCGGACGCGGCCGTGGCCGCTGCCGATAAGCAGGTAGAGGCGGCGCAAAAGGCTTTGGACGCGGAGATAGAGGCGAGGAATCAAGGCTACGCAAATGAGGTGGAGACGGCGCAGAAGGAATTGGCGCTGGCGCAGAAGAACCGGGAAGCGGCGTTGAAGGAGCAAGAGCGGGCGCAGAGGGCGCAAGCCTTGATGGATTCGGCAACACAAACGTCAAGTCTTGTGACGGCTTCGGCGAATATCTGGAAGGCTTTTTCCGGCATCCCTGTTGTCGGCCCGGCTTTGGCCGCGGCGGCATTGGTCACGATGTGGGGATCATTTGCCGCGGCGAAAATAAAGGCTTCGCAGGTGTCAAGGAGCGAGCAATACGGCGAGGGTACGGTCGAGCTGCTTGAGGGTGGAAGCCATGCCAGCGGACATGATATTGACCTCGGAACGAAAAAGGACGGGACGAGAAGGAGAGCCGAGGGCGGGGAGTTTTTCGCCGTGATTAACAAGAAGAATTCGAGAAAGTTCCGGGACGTGATCCCGGACGTTATAAACTCATTCAACGACGGGACTTTCGCCGAGCGTTACAGGAAGGCGAACGCGTCGCTGGCAGGGGCCGCGGTTGGAATGGTCGTGGAGGGTACGGACGTGTCCGGCCTTGAGAGGGACGTCGCCGCAATCCGTAGGCAGGGTGACGAGAGCCGATTCGTTGACCAGAGGGGAAACGTTGTCGTCCGTTACAAGAATCTGACACGAAAGATTAAGTCGTAGCCATGAATCCAATTTATAAATTTGATTTGACCGTGAACGGGACGACCCAAAGGGCGTACCCGATTTATAACAACGAGCTGTCTTTGTCGTTTGAGAAGGAGACGGGGCAAGAGTTTTTCCGCAGGAAGTTGAGCGGCGAGCTGGAGTTCCAGAGCGTGGACTATCGGCGAATAGTCGCGGCGGCTTTTGACACGCGCTTCGGGATAGTTATCTCAATCTCATACAATGCCGGGGCGACATGGTCGGTCTATTGGTCGGGCGAGTTTTGGAAGACCGATTGCAAGTTCGACGCGGACTCGGAGACGGTCACGGTCACCCCGTCCGTCAAAGACCAATATACGGACGTTTTGGCGGGGATTGAGAAGGAATACAATCTGATAGACCTAAAGCCGGAAATAACGCCTGTAAAGGCGGATAAGCGGCCAATGGTACAAGTTTATGTCCCGGGACAATCCGTTGTCGGTAGTTTCCTTTCCGGTATGTGGTGGGAACAGGAAGCCGAACCGGAAAGCGACGAAACGAAATTGGTTAACGATTTCCATTTTTCGTTGAATAAGACAATGACAGTTGCAGAGGTTTCTGGTTCGATGTCGCCACAATTGCCAAACTTGTTTTCAAAGGTATTTTCCGGGAATGAAAGATTTAATCCGCAGGCAATGGGAACGCAAGAGTTTCCAAATACGGATTATAAATTAATTTATACATTTTCCGGCAGTTCGCATTATACTTGGGCGATTGTGCGACTTTCGGATAATGTTATATTATGGAATTATGAGGTTACGAACCAATATCCGCCGCAATTGCCGGTTCGAATTACGTTAAACCCCGTTTCCGGAACAGGCGCAACCGGAAATGTACCATTGTATGTTCACGATATTCCCGTTTATTCCCGTTTTGTTCTTGACACGCCGCAAATTTCCGGATTGGACACATACCCGATTCCGGCGGACGATATTGTGGAAAACAACCGGAATTATACGCGTGTAATTGGGTATTATTTCCCCGATACAATTTATTTTTCCACGTCGTTAACATCCACGCCAAACCAATGGGGATTGTATCAACCGGGCCAATATTACCAACAACCGTATTTGTATTGGAATCCCGAATTGTTCCCGGTCGCCCGTAACGCTTGGGGCCGTGTTTCGATTTGGTTTACATTTTCGGCGTTCGATTGGATTGTTGAGGAATCCGGGCGGCAATCGTTCACGATTCGCCACGCGTACCCGCTTGCGTCTGTTATATCGGTTTTGTTGGCAAAGATTGCGCCCGGGATTACACACAAAGCGACAACGGATTATTCCGAATTTCTGTATGGAACAAACCTTATTGGAATAACCCAAACATTGTTGATTACGCCAAAATCAAACATTATTTCGGCCGGATATGACCAACCCGCGCAAAAAGCCCCGATTACGTTAAAGAACGTTTTGGATATGTTGCGCGATTGCTTCCGTTGTTATTGGTTCGTTGACGGGGCCGGGCGGTTACGAATTGAACATATCCAATATTTCCGCAATGGCGGTTCATATTCTGTTTCGCCGGTTGTCGGTATTGATTTGACAACCCAAAAGGTCCCGCGCAATGGCAAGGAATGGGCCTTTGGTCGAAATCAATTCCAATTTGATAAACCGGGAATGGCGGCCCGGTATCAATTCGGTTGGATGGATGATGTTACGCAATTGTTTGAGGGTTTCCCGATAGATATAATTTCAAAATACGTGAATCCGGATAACATCGAACAAATTGATGTGTCCAAATTTACGTCCGATATTGATTACATATTGTTGAATCCGGGTGCGATTTCAAAGGATGGGTTTGTTTTATTGGCCGCGACGGAATCGGTTAAATTCGAACAGGGTTCAATAAATGGTGGTGCGCCGGTTGGGACCAATTATTATGATATGTTGATTTCGGCATCGAATACGATTCGTTCAATTGGTTTATTGAAAAAACCGAATGATACTTTGGTTTGCAAAATCAATAGTCCGGGTTATGGTTTTGGCCTTGGATATTTTGATAACAACAATAATTTTTTGGGTTTTTCGGGTTGGAGATTTGCGGATGTCAATTTGACATTTTCCGCAACGCGTATTGCCATATTGATTGTTAAAGAGGGATACGCCGCAATAACGCCGGACGAAATACGCAATGTTGATATTGAAATTGGTAATATTCAAGTTGGAAAGTTGATGTTGCCATATTACAATTATATTGTTGATGCGAACGACCATTATTTACAAAACGCCTATGCGGCATTTTGTATTTTACAAGAATATTACGCGTTTGATATGCCAGCGCGAAATTATGAGATAAACGGGATTACGAAAATAGCTTTGGGTGTCAAGAAATTTAAGACGCAAACGATAAGATTCCCGGTTATGCAAGACCCCGATTTAGTTAAATCAATTAAGACAAATTTGGGGAATGGTGTAATTGATAAGATTTCCGTAAATTTGTCGAGTAGGGAAGCGAACGCTACGTTAAGATATGACACCGAATAATAATCTTTCAGTCCTGCCGTGGTATGATTCGATAGGCCAGCAGAACGCCCGGAAATGGTGGGTTTACGACCGGGTATATCCGCTATACGTCCAAGCGGGATTTATACCGCCGTTCCAGATTCTTCTGCCGTACAGGCCGAACCAGAATTTCTCGGCGTGCGATTTGTATGACGCGAACACGAACACGCAAGTCGCGTCGATTGTCACGAATTTGCGTGATACGGGTCTTGCCACGAAACAATTTATGACGCTCGGATGTAGCGTGATAGTATATCCGGGGCAACTTCCGGCGCTCTCGGCCTTGAATAATGGCCGCTATTATATGAGAGCCACGATAAATGGGGCTTACTATTATTCGGAGGTTTTTACGGTCGTGAACGACATCGAACCGTATCACAAGATAGTATGGTGGGATAAGGAGGATTTCGTCATGGATGCGGGCGTTATTGTTTACGAGACCCCGGACTTTAAAAACGTGTTATATTTGGATGCGGAGATAGCGAAGCCTGAATATACTTTCGAGGAAGAGGGCGAGAATAGGGACGGATATTTTTTCCCGTCGAAGATGATCTCGGCGAAACGCTATAAGTTCAATTTCTTCGCTTCCGAATACTTGTTGGACGTTATGCGGTTTATACGTATGGCTGATTATGTGGAGATAACCAAGGGGACGGACTTGTATAGTGTCGGTCAGTTTCTGATTACGCCGACATGGGAGAGGAACGGGGACGTTGCCGGGGTGGAAGCGGAGTTCGAGACGGCTACTGTGGCAAAGAAAATCGGTTTGGGTTAC
>JAZQKK010000025.1:0-1603 GCA_045542115.1 Eubacteriales bacterium | reverse complement strand
AGCTCGGTTATATCCTTCGGCATCTTGACTGTCTTCGCCAGCTTGCCGGGGACAAAGACGGCCAGACCTCCAGCCGCACCGGGATCAACCCCTATTACGCAATTAATCTTCCAACTTGACATATCGCCTTAAATCTATATTGTTAGTTATCATTTTGCCGAACACATCCCGCAAAGCCTTTCTACGCTTCATGATATAAGCGTCAAACCTTACGTCCTTATCCTTCGTTCCCGATTCTCTCATCCTTTTCGCCGCCCCAAAATTGCCGTTGGCAAGATGCCATGCGACCGCCCGCTCCAGAACCTTCTCGCAGTCCCCGTCCGTGACCTCAAGAGCCGGAGCAAGCCCGACCTCGGCCAGAATGTCATAATACAACATTTCCGCTATCGGGGACAATTTCGGGAACTCCCCCGTAACCCTGTAACCGTCATAAGCCTTGACCAAAGCCCGTCTCGTCTCGGTCATATCCTTGCTCCCTGTCTCCGCTTGTTTTTTCGGCACGGCCTCGTAAGCCTTTTTCAGCACCCACCCACGACGGGACTTGTAGGCGTTCAACACCTTGCACACATACTCGGCATTGAATTGCTGATAATGCCCCCTGTCCGGCTGGCCGTCCCTGCCTTTCGGAAGGAACTCGTCCAGCTCGCCCGTGACACACATTTCAAACGCCATCCGGAAATCCTTCAACGACAACTGGCCGTAATACCGTTTCAGTATCTCCGACACCCGGATAACAAGATATTGACGGTCGCTCTCATTGTCTGATTTATAGCCGACGTCTTTGGCTATCCATCGCAGGGCGTTTGACAACTCCCCGGCCAGATCACGGTCGGAATACTCGGCGACAGTCTTCGCCGTGGATGCCAGAAACACGGCTCGCTCAATCGGCTCCAGCGCCCCCAATACTCCGGGGCTTTGGATCATTTCCCGCCTTATCTGGACGGGAGATTTTTTTACGGTTAACTCTCCCATAACTTAATCGGCCATATCTTGCAAATACTTGATGGCGTCCGGGGACAATCCCGAACCGCCATCGACCCGGTGCAACTTACCCCGCTCCATGTCTCCCCGGATGAAGTTACGGGCGGTCGCTATCCAATCCCGCATCTTTTTCCCCTTCTGCGCCGACCAATCCCCGACGGCATGGAAATAGTAAACCAGATCAACGCCCTCGAACTCCGGGGCTTTGAACTCCGCCGCAAACGCATCATAATTGGCGAACTTGGAATTTTCAAAGAGACACAACGGCTCGGAAGTCCTTCTCGGCCTCGTTACCGTCACAGGCTGGAAGTCCGGCGCGGACTCAAACAAACCGCCATCGGCGCTTTTATCTTTAATGTCTGGATTATTAATGTTATAGTTTATATTAGAAAAGTCCATTTTTGGACTGTTTTCCGGTCCATTTTCGGACTGCAAAGAGTCCATTTTCGGACTATTAGTCCAAATTCGTTCTTTTCTCTTATTCCAATCAACGCAACGATTTGTGAACCGAACGTATTTCATCCTCCCTAATTTTGTCAGTTGGACAAACCCCAAATCGGCTAATTCGGAAATGTTCTTGTAACATCTTTTCGGAACGCCAAATAATAACGGGAAATCCTCG
>JAZQKK010000024.1:0-4442 GCA_045542115.1 Eubacteriales bacterium | reverse complement strand
CCTTCGGCGTCGTACGTGTAAGCGTAGTCTCCGTCGGAAGTTAATTCGTTATTGGTTCCGGTGGTATAGGTGTCACCGTTGGCGGTAACGCGGTTGCCGTTTTCGTCGTAAACGTACGATTCATCGGTCTGGTTGGCGTGGTCCGCGCCGATGAGCTGGCCGAGGAAGTCGTAATTATATTCTGTGCTTCCGTCGAGAGAATTGAGGTACTCAATAATATTATTGGTTTCGTCATAGGTATAACTATGTTTGACGATTTGACTTCCGGTCGCGTTATTGTGCGTGATAGACGTAACGGCGTTGTTCGCGTTGTACTCATAAAGCGAGTTGGCAACGGAGGTTAGGACGTCGTTTTCGTCTTCCTCATATCGGTTGACGGTCTCGTAATTCCCGCCAATGCACACCATCCTTCGCCGCTCGTGTTCCAAATCAGAGAAAATGCAGCACCTCCCCCGGTCTCTTCGGTAAGGAAGAGTAGAACAAAAGGAACGGAATTTAGAACGGAAAAATATTTTCATACTTTGGATGTCGGGACTTTATTAGTGGTTCATAAGTAATTCCTCCTGATATATTCGTTAAATGAAGCATGTTATTCCGTGAAATCCTGCTTCTCCAGCCCCAATTTTTCAAGCTGCATATTCACGAATTCAGGCATTTGGTGAGCTGTTTTTTCTGAAAAGCCTTTGTAAATCTCTGTTTCGTCCACAAAACCGTCGGGAACAGGTATTTGCTGAAATTTTCTTTTATGAAAAATCACCATCTGATTTTTTTGCGGTGAAAATGAAACGGATTCTTTGTCAGACGCGGTCAAAATACACTTTTCCCACGAAGGGACGCTGGAAAAATCCAGATTATGATCCGAATCCATGATAGCAAGTATCATATTATTCCTTGTATCAAAATACAATTTATAATCATGTGTGCTGTCCCAGCAAGGATATTGCAGCTGCCAGCGCAGCATAAAATTAGGACCTGGATTATCCGGCCGGTCCAATATGGAAAAGTAAGGCGGATTGGGTATCAGATTCTTCGGTATATAATGGTTCATGAAAACCAAATACACACAGCCAAATCCCAGGAAATACCGCCAAAACCGAACCTTTTTTCGATTCCAAATGTGCGCGGCAACGATCGCGAACCAAATCGCTCCCAAAATCATTGTTGATCGCCATGTGAAAGGAAGAGCCGCCCTCTGCCACTGATCCCACAAACAGGCCGGCACCCCTGTACCAAAGCTAAATGCCGTCAACCAAAAACAAATAATGAATCCAAATTTAATAATGCGTTCCATTAAATCATCTTTCCTGCCGCTTGTGCTTTAAGGGGCGTTGTATCTTTTTGATTCATCCGGTAAGTGTACACCGGGGGGAGTTGAAAAAAAACATGGCATCTGATAGAATAGAAAAAACGAAGATCCTATCAGAGTCCCCAAATCTGTGAGTATTTTACACCATACACAAGGAAACCGCAAGGACTTCCGTTGGGAAATTTCCATAAAAAGGGCATTTTTGCTTTGGATCTTTCGAAAAACATTCTCATTTCAACCTTGGAGCGCGAGAGGACAAACCCTGGATCAAGTCCCCCCAAACGCCGATCCTGTGCCTCCGCGATTTAACGTACTTGCCGAAGGAACTTCAAAACAGTGTGTGTGATGTATGTTTCCTGACACATTACGATAAAAATCTCCTTTTTATGGAATTTTCCCACAGGGAGTCCTTGCGGATCTGGGGAATATGATATACAATGGAAACATGGACGATACCATGTTTTTTTACCCGCCCCGGTACACGATTGCCGGCTGGTCCCCCGTTTTTTCACATTTTACGATCATGAAGTCAATAAAACCCCGTTTCATTTCCGGTTTAAGGATCCCTGCATGGAGCCTCCGGATCGTTTTGTTTGCGGCCGCGATGCTGACCTTTCACGCGTTCCTCGCCGCGGCTCCTCCGAAAGACGTGAAGCCGCTCCGGGATGGACACTCGCATAACGACTACTGGCGCAACCGTCCGATGCTGGATGCTCTCGATCATGGCTTTTGCAGTGTCGAGGCGGACGTTTTCCTGCGTGACGGCGTGTTTTGGGCAGGGCACTCGAAGGCGGAGATCCAGCTTCGCCGCAATCTGGAAACCATCTACCTCCAAACGCTCAAGGAACAGATCCAGCTCAACGGCGGAACGGTTTACCCTGGTGTCGAGACGTTTTATTTGTGGATCGACATCAAGGAAGATCCGGAAGAAGCGTGGGCGGTGCTCTCTCCGCTGCTGGAAAAATACAGCGAGATCCTTTGCTCGGTGACGGACGGCGTGAAGAAACCAGGTCCCGTTCAGGTGATCATCACCGGGAATCGGCCGGTCCGGTCGTTTAAGGCTCCTGAAGGAAAAACGTTCTACGCTTTACTGGACGTACGGTTTGACGATCTGGACGATCCCGGCATTCCCGCATGGCTCATCGGCGCAGTCAATGAGAATTGGGGCCGTATTTGTTCCTGGAAAGGCAAAGGTGAATTTCCGGCAGACCAGCGCACCGAACTGAAAGCCCTGATCGACAAGGCGCACGGTCATGGACTTCCGCTGCGGTTTTGGGGGGCTCCGCAAAACGTGACTTTCTGGACGGAACTTCGGCATCTGGGTGTGGATTTCATCAATACGGACCACCTGACGACGTTCCGGAATTTCGACCTGCAATACACGCCGGAATGAAAATACGCGCCGGAATATAGACCGCCCCGGCCTCTGTGTATTGGTCCGCATCGCGGTGATTCCTGCAGACGAAAACATTAAAAGATTTCAGAAGTACACAAAACGGATCTTCAACACAAAATTCGCGAAATTTACACAGTGTTTTAAGATTCGTTTTGTGTATTTTTGCATTTCTTGAGAATATCGCCGTAGAAACATGGAAGGTGTGATGATCGTGCTTTCGGAGTTTCGAGCTATCTACAAAAACAGGGATCATTATCCTGTAAAAAACAGAGGTTGTAACCCCTAATAACATTGGGAAATGAAAGAGTTTGGTATTCCTTCGGGGTGAAATCATGTTGTTACCCTCTAGTTTCGCGGAGGTTATCACCCTGATTTCGATATTTTTGACCGTGTTTGGAAAACAGGGGTGTAACTCCGGAAAAGACGAGGTTGGAAAGTGGTAAATTTTAGCTTTCGGCGTTTCAGACCGTCCGCGGGAAACAGGGTTATGACTCCGTAAAAAAACACAGTGGCTGAACGTGGTGACAACCGTGTTTTCGGCGTTTCAGACTGACCGCGGGAAAGAGGGTTGTAACTCCATAAAAAATACCGTGGCTAAACGTGGTGACAACCGTATTTTCGGCGTTTCAGACCGTCCGCAGGAAACAGGGTTATAACTCCGTAAAAAAACACCGTGACTGAAAAGGGTTACGATCGTGTTTTCGGCGTTTCAGAGCATCCGCGGGAAACAGGGTTGTAACCCTTCTTAACGATTGGGAAATGAAAGAATTTGGTATTCCTGATGTCTCGGTAAGCTCGAAGTGAAATCAAGTTATTCCCCTCTAAATGTGAAGGTTTCGCGGTGGTTATAACTTCGTTTTCGGTATTTCTGACCATGTTTGGGAAAGTGGGGCGCAACTCCATAAAAAACACCGTGGCTAAACGTGGTGACAACCGTGTTTTCGGCGTTTCAGACCGTCCGCAGGAAACAGGGTTGTAACTCCGGAAAAAAACACCGTGGCTGAAAAGGGTGACGATCGTGTTTTCGGCGTTTCAGAGCATCCGCGGGAAACAGGGTTATAACTCCGTAAAAAACACAGTGGCTGAAAGGGGTGACGATCGTGTTTTCGGCGTTTCAGAGCATCCGTGGGAAAGAGGGTTGTTACTCCGTAAAAAACACAGTGGTTGGAAGTAGCGACAGCCCCGTTTTCGGTATTTTAGACCCTCCATGAGAAATTGGGTTGTTACTCCATAAAAAACACAGTGGCTGAAAAGGGTGACGGTCGTGTTTTCGGCGTTTCAGAGCATTCGCGGGAAAACAGGGGGATAACTCTAATAACGTTGGGGAATGAAACGTTTGCCATTTTCTGATGTCTCGGCAAGTTCGGGGTGAAATCATGTTGTCACCCTCTAGTTTCGCGGCGGTTATAACCCCGTTTTCGGCGTTTCAGACCGTCCGCAGGAAACAGGGTTGTAACTCCGGAAAAAAACACAGTGACTGAAAGTTGTGACAACCGTGTTTTCGGCGTTTCAGACCGTCCGAAGGAAATAGGGTTGTAACTCCGTAAAAAAACACAGTGGCTGAAAGGGGTGACGATCATGTTTTCGGCGTTTCAAAGCCTCCGCGGGAAGAGGGTTGTTACTCCGTAAAAAACACAGTGGTTGGAAGTAGCGTCAGCCCCGTTTTCGGTATTTTAGACCCTCCATGAGAAATTGGGTTGTTACTCCATAAAAAACACAGTGGCTGAAAAGGGTGACGGG
>JAZQKK010000023.1:0-15388 GCA_045542115.1 Eubacteriales bacterium | reverse complement strand
CAAGGATTGGCGCACCAAACCCACGTACAATTTGAAAGACCAAACCGATTCCGTCAACGCAAAGAAATTGCCGTACCTGTTGGCCCTTGCGACCATTGAGGACGAAAAGCGGGATAACACGTTGACAATTGTTCGTGGCGTCTTGGACCTTGACAACGGCAAAATCGCGGATAACGTGTTGACCTTATCGTTGGCCGAACTTATCAAGACGAAATCGGCCGAAAAGGACGCCCCGGAACAGGCGGCAAACGCCCCGGAAATTTCCAAAGAGGAAATCGAAATTGCCGAAAAGGCGTTGGGAATTTCCAAGGATGCGCCGGAAATTTCCAAGAAAGGCCGTAAACGGGCCGTAAAAGCGACGAAAGAACCCGAACCGATAAATTCCCCGTCCGAACCGGAAAAGCCCGTTAAAACGGAAATTGACGAAAAATTGCCGTGGGAAAAGGATATTGCCGACGGAACGGGCATTGAGGTTGAAAAAACCGACGATGGCGTGAAAGTGACGGCCCGGTATTTCGAACCGGCCCCGGAACAGGCGGCAAAGGATAATTTGTTAAACGACGAAATCGAATTGTAAGATGGAAATACGAAGCGATTTTTTGCCGGGGAATTATGTTTGGGTAATGTTTCAAAACCGACCGGAAAGATTTGTTGTTGTAATGGTAAAAATAACCATCCACGAAAATATGGACGTTCAAGTTATTTATACACTTGCAACCGATGTTGGACCAAATGAATATGATTCTTCAAAAGTTTTCGCAACAAAGGGAGAATTAAAAGAATCAATTTTTGGATAATATGGGCGGAAGAATATACAGACCCGAACAGGGCGCGGGAATCCTTGAATTACCCGAAATCGGCCGGTTGCATATCGGCAAAAAACAGATGGGCCAAAACGGCCGGGAATACCCGGTTTCCGTGGATTATTTCATACCGGCCGGAAAGTATGCCGGGATGTTCACGCAAGCGTTGGGCGAAAAGCCGCAAACAATCCAAGTAATATTCCCGGATGATTCCCCGGAAAAGGTATGCAACGAACGGTACGAATACCGCGACGATAAGGGCGCATTGGTCGCCCGGGGCGACGGCCGGACGTTCGAAATTTGGGACGGGAAAAAATATGTTCCATATTCGGTTGATGCGTACCCGGACATTATGGACCAAATCGCAAAGAACAACCCGACCAAACGCGGCGCGGACAATTGGGATATTGTCTTGACATTGCGGTTTATCGTGCCGGCCGTCCGTGGCATCGTCGGCGTTTGGCAATTCTCAACAAAGGGCAAGGCGTCAAGCATCCGGAATATCCGGGAATCGTTCGACGGTGTGCAAATGATGCGCGGAACGGTTACGCAAACCGTGTTCGATTTATCGGTACAATTTGCCAAAAGCAATAAACCCGGCGTTTCATCCCGTTATCCTGTTGTTTCGTTGGTTGCTAACGATTCCCGCGTGGCCGAAATCCGGGAAATGTTACAGGCGGAAAATTCCACGAAAAATTTGCTTTTACCGGGATAATCTATAACTTTGTATCCGAATGTTGCTTGCACCAACAGGATAGAAATTTAATGCCCCGAAAAGTAAATGCCGTGGTGCAAGAACGGCGTTGAAATTTGGGGCGTTTTTATACAATGGAAATTTGGCGCGACATCCCGGGTTATAATGGGATTTATCAAGTTAGCAATATCGGAAATGTGCGGCGTATTGCAAAATACAAAGCCGAACCGGGTATATTGCGACCAATAAAAATGCCAAACGGATATTTAACCGTTGATTTATCCTATAAATGTGTTCGTAAACGATTTTGCGTACACCGATTGGTTGCAATGGCATTTATTTCGAATCCGGATGCGTTGCCACAAATCAATCACAAAAACGAAATCAAGACGGATAACAGAGTTGAAAATTTGGAATGGTGTGATTCCAAATACAACAACAATTATGGAACGGCACGTTTTCGTTCTTCTGTAACATCATCAATCCCGATTGTTCAATTAACAAAAGATGGGAAAAAAATACGTGAATTTTATGGGATGCACGAAGCCGCAAGGAAAACCGGGATTTGCGTTCAAAACATTCATAAATGTTGCGTTGGAACTTATAAAACGGCCGGTGGTTATAAATGGGAATATGCGTTATGACATACCAATTTGATACAGATATTGCCGCCCTGTATGGCGTGGATGAATCCATAATGATTGCCAATTTGCAATTTTGGATTCGGAAGAATGAAGCGAACGGCAAACATTTTCACGACGGCCGTTTTTGGACGTATAACAGTATTGAAGCGTTTACGAAATTGTTTCCGTTTTGGACGGCCCGGCAAATCCGGCGTGTTCTCAAATCTTTGGAAGAAAAAGGCGTAATTGTCACGGGGAATTATAACACGTCCGCATACGACCGGACAACGTGGTACGCTTTCGGCGATTCGTTCTTACAAAAAGGACAAAAGCATTTTACCGAATCGTCAAATGGTAACGACAAATCGGGCAAATCCGTTATAAATAACGTAACAGATATTAAACCCGATGAAAAACCAAATGAAGCCGCCGACGGCGGTTTGTTCCCGACTGAACCGGCATTTGAAACGGTTACAGTTACCCGGCCGCGCCGGACCGCCGAACCGGCCGCGTGTCTTTTCGAAAATTCCCGGTTCGCCGAATACAACGCGTTTGCCGCCGAATTTACGGCCCCGGAATTTGCCGACGTGGATATGGTCTATTATTACCACGCCGTCGCGGATTGGTCCGCGCAAAAGGGCAAGAAAATGAAAGATTGGATTGCAACGGCGCGTAATTTCATTCGGGGCGATATGGAAAATGGCAAGTTGCACCGTAAAAGCGGGACCGGCCCGGGATTGTCGCCGGATGCAATCAAATATTTGCAAGATATGGCCGATTAAGCGATGGAACAGAACAACAACCAAATTGCCGTCCGGCCGGTACAGAAAACGGCCGTTATGATACGCCGGGAAATGGTCAAGATTCCCGCCGTTATGGGCGCGTTGGGTCCTGTTGAAAAGGCCGTGTTTCTTGCGTCCACGGCGAAAACCATTGCCGAATATGACGCCGCCGAACTTTCCGCCGAATTGGCCGTGGCCTTGAAATGGATTTGCAAAGATGTTGGGTACAGGTCCCCGGATGAAAGCGACCGCCAATATTTGGTTATCCGGACCGCCGAAATACTGAAACGGTATTACGCCGGGTTGTCGTTAAAGGATTTCCGGATGGCCTTTGAAATGTCGTTGACCGGCGAATTGGACGATTTCTTGCCGCGTGGGCGCGATGGCCAACCCGACCGGAACCATTACCAACAATTCAACGCCGAATATGTGTGCAAGATTTTGAACGCCTACAAAGGCCGCCGGGCGTGGGTATTGAGGAAAGCACACGAAGCGGTCCCGAAAGAGGAACCCAAACGCGACCGGGCCAAAGATAGGTATTACCGGAACGAAACCCGGAAAGGATGTATCAACGCGTTCGAATCGTTCAAGGAAAACGGCCGGTTGTCCGAAATGTCGCCAATTGCCGAAATGTTATATTACAACGAATTGGCCGCCGCCGGACTTGCTGATGAAATCGAAATTACGTTGGAAGAACAAAAAATTATATTGCAACGCACAATCAACGATTACGCCCGGCGCGGATATTTTGGCGACGTTCGCCGGTTAAAGGAATCCGGAACATCCGACCCGGAATTGGAACACGGTTCGTTCGTATTGGCCCGGCGCAAGGCGTTAACCGCAACGTTCCGCCGGATGGTTGAACAGGAAATAAATATAACCGATTACATCAAAATAGAATGTACCGAATAGTTACCAAATATCCCGTATATTACGGTTGTATTCCAATGACGGCGTATGTTGTACAACGTTTGCAATGTAGATGGTTATTTCACAAATGGGTTGATATAAAGGCGTTCGACACATATAAGGGCGCAAAGAATTTGTTGGATATTTTGAAAGGTTAAACGATGGAACAGAAAATTAAAATCAATTGCGTTATTGGCATTGACCCGGGCGCGGGCGGCGGAATCGCCGTGTTTATTCCCGGACACAATACAAAGGCGTTGAAGATGCCGAAAGACATTACCGAATTGCGGGATTTCTTCGCGTATTACAAAGACAATTTCAAACCGATTGTCTTTTTGGAAAAATTGTCGGTTCGTCCGGACGACGTGGTTGTACAGGGCGACCGGGCCGCGATGGGAAAGTTGTACAGGATTCAAAAGATGATGGCGAATTTCGAACATCTTAAAGCCCTAATCGAAACGTCCGGGATTCCGTATGTAATGGTTCATCCATTGAGTTGGCAAACCAAATTGAAATTGCGGGTTCGTGGACAACACGAAGAAAAGGCCGACCGGAAACGCCGGTACAGGGAAACGGCCGCGCAATTGTACCCGGGCGTCAATGTGACGTTGTGGAACGCGGACGCCCTGTTGTTGTTGCATTTCGGCCGTTGGGCGTTGGTCAATGAACCGAAATGGGTAAAGGCGAATTTGCCGGAAAGGGAATACCAAAAGTTGTTTTAATATGCGACACGTTATTATTCAAATCAATGTTCAATATTCGGATGGAAAACCCGCCAAATTGGAAGAAATGGACGCCAAAGAATTAAAACAATTGCGTTTTCGTTTGTTAGTTGAAGCGGGGAAAATCAAACAACGCGTTTTTGATTTGACCGGCGAAGAATTACAATAATATGCCGACCAAGATATTTACGACCATAACCGGGTTATGCCCGTTTGGAAAGAAAATAATGATTGATTCCACGGGTTGCCGTTCGTGTGAACACTTTTACAGGATGGGAACGGCGACGTTCTTTTGGTGTCGCCATCCGATTGAGGAAGCCCCGGAAACGACGCAACCCAAGAGGAAAAGGGGACGCCCGCCCGGAAAGGCCAAAAAGAAGCCCGTAAAGACACTCAAAAAGAAAAATGGATAAGTTGTACCAAGATGGGATAAAATGCCCGCAAATCGAAAATTTGGCAAAAATAACGCCCGAACAGGCGGCGGAATACGTGCGGTTCGTCGCACACGTCCGGCACACGCAACGCCGATTCTTTACGTTCCGGAAACCGGAAATCTTGGAAGAATCCCGACGGTTGGAAAAAGAGTTGGACGCCCTTAACGCGCATTTGTTGGACCCGACGCCGAAATTGTTTTGATATGTCACGGAAAAGAAACGCGGCCAATTTGAAATTACAGGATTTCAAGGGCGACCCGGCCGCCGCCCGGAACGTCGGTTTTCATCGCCATAACACGTTTTCCCGTGGATGGGAATTTACCGCCCCGGCGACCAAGATTGCAAAGGCCCAATCGGAAAAATACAGGACGAAAAAGAAATGACGAAAGAACAATGCGGCCGTTGCAAAATGTTGGATTGGATGAACACACGGACCGGCCCGAAAGACTGTTGCCGTTACTTTTATCCGCCGGAAGCGTTGGAAAACGTCGTGTGCAAACAAACCCAATACGGGTATGGTATTTTGGTTGAACCACGGATAACGAAGAATGGAAACAAAGGTTGACGCGTATATTGCCCGGGACCCGAACGGGATTTGCCGTGTTATGGTCAAGCGGGCCAAATACAAACATTGGTTCGAATTGGGCCAACGCGGGCCGACCGACGCCGCGTTTGAACAGGCGTTGGCGGCCGGAACGGTACGATGGAATCCGGCGATTGAGGATAAAACAAAACTTTTTCGCAAAATTTAGCGAAAAATGTTTGGAAATATAAAAATTATACTTACCTTTGTATCGGGTTGAGGTTACAACCCGACCGCCCGGGCGGGTTCCCGGTAAATACAACAGGTTATGAAAACGAAAGTAAGTTTTGACAAATTGGTTTATATGGGCGTAAAAATGGTTTTGGATTGCACCCCGGTTGGAATGGCCGTTGCGGTCCTTTCTCAAACCAATAAATTAAGCGTCGCGGAAGCGGTGCAATTGAAAGCCGCAATTATTGAACAATTACGATAATACATTGCGCCGTGGTGTAACGGTAACACCCAAGTTTTTGGCACTTGTATTCCCCGTTCGAATCGGGGCGGCGCAACAAAGAATATGAACAGGAAATACAAAAATACCGATGCGGAATTTATCGAAGCCGCGAAGCAATCCAAGAGTATTGCGGAAATATGCCGCCGTCTTGGACGGTCGCAATTCGGCGGTTCGTATAAGATTATCCACGCGAAGATTGCGGAATTGGGTATTGATATTTCCCATTTTACCGGAAGCGTTTGGAACAAAGGTAAAAAGGGCGGTTATTTGCCACGCGTCCCGGATTCGGTCGTTTTTACGATTGATTCGCCGTATAAGTGTTCGAACAATTTGCGTATGCGGTTGTTGAACCACGGATATAAGGAAAGGAAATGCGAAATTTGCGGTAATACTGAATGGAACGGCAAACCGATTCCGTTACAGGTCCACCACATTAACGGGATAAATACGGATAACCGTTTGGAAAACTTGCAAATCCTTTGTCCGAATTGCCACGCACAAACGGAAACATACGCCGGAAAGAACAGTAAAAAATAATGGCCCTTTGGCGAAATTGGGATACGCGCAAAACTCAAAATTTTGTACCTTAACGGTGTGCCGGTTCGATTCCGGCAAGGGCCACGAAAACGGACCGGGCCGATTCCCGGGAACATAAAACCAAATGTCTTATGATGGACACGAAAAGATTTCAAAAGTATTACCAATCCGGGCCGCATTTCCGGATTGAGAACCCGAACCCGTGTTGGGCTGAAAAACGCGGTTTCAAATGGGACCGTGGCGATTGCGCCATACGTGCGTTGGCCAACGCCATTTCCTGTTCGTGGGTCGAATCGTTCGATTACTTGACCGCCAAGGCCCGCCGGGATTTCAACGTACCGAATGACGGGCCCGGATTCCGCCGTTGGTTGATTGAGGGCGGCGCGGTATGGACCCATTGCCCGGCCGTTACAGGAAAAAAGAGAATGACCGCCAAACAGTTTGCGGAAACGCACCCGTCCGGCCGTTATGTCATTACGGTTGCATCCCATGAAACCGCGTGTGTTGATGGCGTTATTTTGGACGCGTGGAATTGCGGCGAAAAATGCGTGGTTGGTTATTTCGATATGTCGAATTTCAAGTTATAATCCATAAACCCGGGGCCGGGCAACCGGCCCCACAAAACAGGCGATACGATGTACATTAAAAGATTGGAACTTTTGAATTTCCAAGTTATCGAACAGTTTTCCGCCGACTTTGACGGAACGGTTTATTTCGTGACCGGCGACAACGAATTGGGTAAATCCACGTTGTTAAAAGCAATCGGCGCATTGTTGACCGGCCAGCGCGACGACGTGTTGCGCAACGGCGCATCCAAGGGTTTTGCCAAAATGGTTGTGGGCGACGATGGCGAAGAATACGACGTACAATTGTCGTTCACGGAAGCGAACCCGCGCGGAACACTTACCATCAAACAGAAAACAACCGGTATGGCGACCAACAACGTTTCGATGTTGCAACGCATATTCGGGTATCAAGATTTCGACGCCGTGGAATTTTCCCGTTGGTCCGAAACCGCCGACGGCCGCCGCAAACAAATTGCCGTGGTTAAGGCCCTGTTGCCCGAAAAGGTCCGGAACCGGATTGCCGAAATTGACGAATCGGTAAAGACGTTGAAAGACGAACGAACCGGCGTAAACCGGGACGTCAAGACGTTTGCCGGATTCGTTGACACGATGGCCAAACAGTTGGACCCGGACGACCTTACAAAATACGCCGAACCCGTGGACGTTACCGAATTGATGGAACGCCAAGAAACCAACGCCAAGTTGATTGAAAAGGCCAAGACGGTACGCGCCGCGATTGAGCAACGCAAACAACAGATTGCCGCCATTCCCGGCCGCATCGAAGCGGAAAAGGCCAAGGCCGACGAAACCCGGGCCGTTTACGCCCAACGCGTCGAATCCGCCCGCATCCTGTACGAAAAGGCCGTGGCCGAACAAAAGGAAGCGGAACAAAAGATTACCGCGCTATACAAAGCCAACGTTGCCGCCATTGAAGCGGAACGCGCCGATTACGAAAGCCGCAAGGCCAACGGCGAAGATTGGATTAAACGGTACGAAGCGAACAACCCGGAAAACACCAACGTTCCGGCCCTGTTGGCGGAAGCGGAAGCCCACAACAAGCGGCATAACATCGTTTGTCAGTACAACGAAAAGAAAGCCCAATACGACGGATTCAAGGCCAAGGCCGAACAGATGGACGCCGACATTACCAAATTGGCCGACGAACGCGCCACATTGATTGCCAACGCCGAATTGCCGATTGCCGGTTTGTCGTTCACGGACGAGGGGTTGGAACTGAACGGCGTCCCGTTCGTGCCGGGCAAGGTTAGCGACAGTCAAACAATGGAAATCGCGGCCAAATTGGTTATCGCGTCCAACCCGACCGTCAAGGTTTTCCGGATTGCCCGGGGCGAATCTTTGGGCGCAAAGCGGTTGGAAACCATTGTGGATATTGCCCGCCGGAACGGATTTCAAGGGTTTTTGGAATGTGTTGTTAGAGGACAGGAAGAAATGCACATTGAAGAATATACGGAATTTCAGAAAAAACAGTAACTTTGCAATGCGCGGATAGTCCGGAGTAATTAACCGGGCGAAAAGGTAAGCCGATTGCCCGGCCGCGCATTTTTAATCAATCGGCAACATATTAAATCGGCAAGAAATGCAAAGTGAAATTTGGAAAGAAATTCCCGGATACAACGGGCGTTATTTGATTAGTCAAACCGGCAATGTTTATTCGCGGTATCTTAAAAGGAAAATGAAACCGGCAAATCGTGGGAATGGTTATTATTTTGTCCGCCTGTGTAATAATGGGGAAATGAAAAACTTAATGGTCCATAGACTTGTAGCGGCGGCATTTGTGCCGAATCCGGACGGATTGTCGGAAATTGACCATATAGACGGGAATAAGAAAAATAACGTCTATACCAATTTGCGTTACGTTTCCCATCTTGAAAATATGAGAAACCCGAATACGGAACCCCAACGATTTGAATCAATCCGAAAGAAACAAGGTATTCCCGTAATTGCTTTTTTGAACGGAAAGCGTGTTGGAGAATATTCTTGTTTGATGGAAGCCGCCCGCGATTTGGGTTTATCCTGTTCACACATAGCAAAACATTTGAAAGGTTGTTTTACACACGTAAAAGGATATAAATTCGAACGTGTATGATTGACAAGGCGACATTAAACAAGATAGAATCTTGCAAGGCGTTACAGGGAAAGACGGTTGAAGAACTTATTGCAACCGACCGATTCCGAAACAATCTTGCCGCGTATATGACCGCGCAAAAAGAGGACCGAAAACAAATACGCGCATCATACGAAGCGATGCGAAAGTTGGGCGGGGCCAAGGGTTACAAATTGCCCGCGCATCCAATTGACCGGGTAATTGATTTGTCCGTGGATGATTTCGCCGCCGAATATATGGCCGTAATCGCCCGGGTTTCCGAACGCCCGGTTGCGGAACGCCGGTACATCCAACAGTTGGGCCAACAGGCGTACAATTTGACCGTCGCCCAATATGTCGTTGAGGAATACCCGGAATTGGAACCCGTGTTGTTTCCGAAAGCAAAAGCGAATTGACGATGGACAAAATAAGCGAATCCGGCATTATTACGGACAACGGACAATTGCGGTTGCCGATGGACCGGTTAAACGCGTTTTTCGCGGCCAATAAGGGCAAACGGGTTGTCGTCCGGTTCGAAGCCGCCGAACCCGGTTCAACTGAATTGCAATTGGCGTATTATTACAATTACATTGTTCCGACTGTTTCCGCCGCGTTATATGAACAGGGAACCCGGATGCGTGAACGCGCCGTGGATAAATGGTTGGTTGAGCAATACCCGGGCGAAAAGGACGAACGGATTTTGGGATTTGGAACGGATGTAACGGAAGCCCGCCAAATGGACAAACGCCAAATGTTTGATTTCTTGGATTGGTTGAAACAATACGCCGCCGAAAACCTGTACGTTTACATTGAGGACCCGCGAACACTTTAACAATTACCGATATGCGAATGATTAACGAAAACGATTACGTGAATTATACCATTGCCGGTTCCGGATGGTCGTTTACCGTCCACAACTTTGCCGACGCGAAACGCGAATGGGCCGGTATGAAATTCGGGACGTTGTACGGGAACAAACCCGACGGGACCCGGGCGATTCTTGATACCAAGTAACACACAAAAGGCGATACGACATTATGACGATTAACGACGTTTTATTTTTCGATACCGAAACGACCGGGATTCCGGACCGCGCCGCCAAATGGGACGTTGACTTTATGGAATACCCGCACGTCGTGCAAATGGCGTGGATTCACGGTTGCAAGGTAGAAAACCACATTATCCGGCCGGATGGTTGGACAATCCCGGACGAAACCGTGGAAATCCACGGCATTACGACCGAATACGCGATGGAACACGGCGAACCGTTCGCCGCCGTCGTGGATATGTTCATACAGGATTGCCACGACGCCGGGTTGATATGCGGCCATAACATCCATTTCGATACCGGCATTGTCAAAGCAAACATCTTGCGCGAACTTGGCCGGGAATATTACGACGCAAACGACGTGGAAACGGCGTTGTATAAGGGCAAGCGAATTGATACGATGCGTTCGACAATGAAATGGGTTGATGCCCGCAACAGTTGGGGAAAACTGAAATTCCCGAATCTTGGCGAACTGTACGCCCGTTGTTTCCCGGGCGAAACGTTCCCGGCGCACGATGCGTTGGAAGATACGAAAGCGGTTGCCCGTTGTTTGCCTGTTATCCTTGAATTGGGATTGGTTGAACTGAAAGTAAAGGAATACCCGGAAGAACAACCGAACAACCCGGTTTCCGCCTTTGCCAAAATCGCCGACGCGGCAAGCGACGCCGCCAAGATTGCGGCCGATGCGGCAAAGAAATTCGGCGCGGCCCCGGAAACGGCCGGAAATGGCCCTATTTTGGACGCAAAACAAAAAGATGATAAATTACCCATCCAACCGGCGAAAGCCCCGGAAATCGAAAATTTCACAAAAATAAGCGATGCGGCGGCCAACCTGTTGGAACAAAACAATTTTTAACGATGAAAGAAAAGGTTAAAGAAATGCAAAGCCAATTGGAAAAGTTGGCGACCGAATTTTACAACGAATCCGGTGTAAAGGCGTTGAACATCGAAATTCGGATTACCCCGTGGGAAACAACCCACAAAATCGGGTTGGAATTTGCCGACGGTCACGGTAACAACGCGGCCACGGCCAAAGCCCCGGGCGGATGTTGTCTCGATTAAAACCCCGATATTATGCCAAAGACAATTGAATTTCACAACACGCCACAATTCACGCGTGAATTTGTCAACAATTGGTTGACGCATACCAAGAAACACAACCATTCGGAAACGCACGTTGCCGTTTTGGAAGATGTTTTGCAACTTATTGATGTTGCGTTGTCAGTTTTAGCACCCGGACCGGCGGAACCGGATAACACGGAACAATCCTAATACCAAAGCGATATGGAAAAAGAATTACAGACCATCCCGACCGAAAAGGACTTTAATTTGTCCAAGGTCAAATTGTTGCCGAAAGGCGGAATCCAAGCGGAATACCAAGTAACGCAAATCGTTGACGGCGAAACATCATTGATTGACCGCAACGACACGTGTACCCGCGACGTCCACCCGGATTTGTTGGGTATGTTCACGGACTTGCGTACAATCGTGGCCCGCGTGTTCAACATTACGTCGTTTCTTACTCTGTTGGAATCCGACGAAATGAAATTGCCCGAATCGAAAAAGATGTTGGCCCGCAATTTCGCGGACGAACTGTTGTCGAAAATTGAGGTTTGCGGCGTGTCTTGGTCCGGAACAGACGACAACACCGGCGTTGTCATTACCGCCGTATTCAAAACCCCGAACGGACTAAAAACTTGCATCAATACCCCGCGTATTAAGATGGCAACAATTTCGTTCGGATTCGAAGAAGAATTGGAAACCATTGTGGAATCCATCAAAAAAGAGGTTTACGCGTATTTGTTCAAGGGCAAACAGGCGCAAATGTCTTTGTTTGGCGACAACGGCGCGGCCGATGATGAACCGGACCCGTTGGATAACCCCGACGATATGCCCGACGCGTAACCGATGGAACCGTTTTTGATTGATACCCGGGACCAATACGACCTTTGCAAAGCCCACGGAATCGAACCATTGATTGACCGCCGGTTTGCAATGGAAATCCGGTTGCGGGTATCAATCCAACGGGAATTGTTCGGAACCGGCCATACCCAGGCCGAAAACGAAAGGTTTTATCGTTGGTGTTGGGACCATTACCCGCACCAATGCGCGGAAACGATGCGGCCGTTGCGCCAATATTCGGCAACGTATGTGTCCCACATTTTGACACGGGGCGCACATCCCGAAATGGCACACGACCCGCGTAACGTCAACATCCTTTGTTTCGAACAACACAACCGTTGGGAAAACGGGGACCGGCGCAATATGAGGATATACCGGGCAAACCTGTTGATTGTTGAACAACTGAAAAAGGAATATGGAACCCGTAAATTTTGAAGCCGCAAACGTGGTTTTCGGCGCGAACCAACCCGAATACAAACCGTTACCGGCCGAATACCGGGGCGGCAAATCCGGCGAAATCTTGACGTGTTGGGAATTGTCCCCGGACGAACTGAAACGCGTACAGGAAACCGGCAAAATTTGGTTGGGCGTCTTGACGTTCGGGCAACCGTTGCAACCCGTGTTCGTGGCCGTTGACAAACCGGAACCATACGACGCGGAAGAATGAAAGATTACAACGAATTGGTCCGGCGGTCAATCCGGAAAGACTTTGCCAAAGCGAATTTCAAACTGAACGGCCGCGTACCAAAGACGCCGCACCCGAAAAATACCCGTCGCGTCGTGGCCTTGAATGATGCAAGCGCATACAAGCAATTCCGGCGGTTAATTGTGGGCCGGTTGGTCCGGATTATCGAAAGCGGGTTTAATTGCAATGGCGGATATTGGGTTGAATTTGTCCGGGACGCGGACCGGGACGCCCTAAACGCGGCGGCCGGATGGTCAAAGGACAAACGCCGGTTCCTGTTGGATGGCGTGAAATTCGATGATTGAACAATAAAAATCAATAAATTTGTACAGGAATTTATAAGTTATGAACAAAGTATTTTTGAAAGGGAACGTTGGCCAAGACCCGCGCATTACCACGTTCCAAGATGGCGGAAAGGTTGCACAATTCACGTTGGCCACGACCGAACGCGGCTTTACGACCCGGGACGGCAAACAGATTCCCGACGTAACCGATTGGCACAACATCGTTGTCAAGCGCACCGGCCTTGCGGGCGTGTGCGAACAATTCGTGAAAAAGGGAACCCCGCTTTTGATTGTGGGAAAGATTCAAACCCGGCAATACCAAGACAACGGCGGACAAACCCGGTACGTTACCGAAATCGTCGTGGAAGAAATGGAATTGTTGTGCGGTAAGAAACCCGAACATACCCCGGCCCCTGCTCCGGAATACACGCCCGGCGGTTATCAACCAATGGGCGCGGATGATGATTTGCCCGCCGGATTATAAACCGAACGATTATGCAAATTGACAGTAAAGATTTCAACCCGGACCAACACGACGTTTACAAGGCGTTGTCGGTAAAACAACCGTATGCGGATTTGTTAACGCGTGTTGTGTTCCGGGATGAAAACGGCGAATATCACGCCGATAAAACAATTGAGGTCCGAACCCGGAACACGAATTACCGGGGCGACCTGTTGGTTTGTTCGTCCTCAAAGCCCGAAATCCCGGGCCGGTTATCCGGCGTCACTTGTGGATTTGTGGAATTGTACGACGTTAAACCAATCGAAGATTTCACGCCGGAAGATTGGGCCGCAACCTGTATTCCGGAACAGGAACGCCCGCGCAAGGGTTACGGATGGATGATGCGCAACCCGCGACGCGTCGTGGAAATGCCGATACGCGGCCAATTGGGCGTTTACAACCTTATCGTGCCGAAAGGCGACATAACAGAATACCCGCGTGAAATGGCATTGGGACCGGATGGATGGGATATGTTGAACAAACGCATAAACAGGGACGCAAAATGACAATCAAAACCATTTTATTGCCCGTTGACAAAGCGGCATTTATCCAAAATAATGCGGCTGAATATGGTTGCAATTTGGTTGGAATCTCCGTGGCCGGGAACAATTCGGCCAAAGTGACCGTTTCCGGCAAAAACGAAAATATGAAAAAGTTGTTTGACCAAATCGGTGAATGATGAAAAATTATTGGCAAATCAAATTAACGGCCTTTGATGCCGAATTGTGTAAAATGGTCGAATCGTTGACCGGTAAGCCATGCGAACCAAAGAACGGTGGAAGTCATTATTTTTTCGAAGCGGATTATGAAAACCACAATGACCCGCAATATATTTTGGCGATTTGGGATGCAATAGAGGGGCGGACGGGAAAACGCCTTATTTCGATAAAAGACGACCCCGAACGCCACGCGCTTTTGGTCCGCGTCAAGTTTTACAATGATGGTTGCCCGGATGCGGCATTTATCCCTAAAATCGAACAGGAATGAAAACGCACAAACAGGCCAAAGCACGTTTGAAGATATGGCAACAGAAAACAAACCATTAATCGAACTAAAATGCCGCGATTGTTTGCATTTCGTGTTATCGGGTTGGTGGGACCCGCAACACGTATGCGAAATAGGCGGATTCCCCGTTGATAAAGACGGCCCCGCGTGCGTTTCAGTAAACCCGAAACCGACGCGAAAATGATTGCGATATACACAGACAAAGACCAATTCTTGTTCTTGCCGACAATCGGGGTTGTGTTCAATAACGGCATTTGGTTAACTATTGCGATTGCCTTTTGGGGCATATCGTTTCGCGTGTACAGATTCCCGGACGATTGACGCCCGGGATTCGTCGTGTTTTGAAAAATTGTTAACTTTGCAAAAACCCCGGAATTATGGAACAGACCGAACCAAAAAAGAAAGGACGCAAACCACAATGGACCGATACCAAAGTGGATATTATGTGCAAGGCGATTGCCAACGGCAAATCGTACAAAGATGCATACACGGCGGCCCGTGTTTCCCATACGGCGTTTTATTCCCATCTTAACAACGACGCGGAATTTATTGAAAAGATTAAAAAGGCCGAACAGACATACCAAGATTGGTACGATTCCCAATTGGTCGTTGATTCCAAACGTTCGTTGTTGGAACTGATACGCGGGTACGAATGGGATGAAACCACAACGGAAACGTCCCCGGGGAAAGATGGCAAAGGAGTGGTCATGAAAACCAAGGTTGTACACAAAAAGGCCGCGCCGAATCCAAC
>JAZQKK010000022.1:0-67430 GCA_045542115.1 Eubacteriales bacterium | reverse complement strand
CGGAAGATCATTTCGAATTCTCTCATCGACGATATCTCCCTTCTCGTTGATTATGATTTCGGTTTCTTCACCTGCGGGAATGTTGGACTGTGACATAGGCATACTGTCGCCCTTTTCAGCATCATCGCCATCATCCTCTTCTGCCTTTGGTTTTCTTCCTGGCTTGCGAGGTGAGAATGCCATGTCGGTTCGGTTTCTTCGATCGGGACCGGGACGGTGCGTTGCACGTTCTTCCTCGGTCATCTTTTCGCCAACGCTCTGCGTAGAATACAGCATTACAATTGTATCCTCGAGATTGGACTTGTTGGCATAGGACACCTTTCGGTTGCCCTTATCCGCAACGGCATAGATCTCCTTCGGGAATACGATCCCCCACTTGAAGAAGAGCTTCAGCTTGACCTGCATGGGATGGAAGCCGGTCTTCATTACGACGAAGGTTCCCTTGGGAAGAGACTTCAGCTCGTCCGGTGTAAGCAAGGCTCGCTCGATCATCTGCAAGCTCTGAGAAGGATCGTTCTTTCCTCGGTTCACAGATCCCGACTGTACCGTTCTGCTTCCAAGAGCCTTGGACAGTACCTGTGCAGATTCGCTGTTGGGAGCAAAGCCGCCGAACACCGTGAGCTGCGTGTTATCGGTGATGATCTCACAGCCTTCTTTGCCGTAGTTCTTTTGGAGCTGTGCGAAGGACTGAATAATAGCTACGATAGATACTCTACGGGAACGGGATGCGGAGAACATCATCTCTGCGCCTTCGATCTTCGGGATCGTACCGAACTCATCAAGGTACATCATAACTCTGTTTTTGAGTCGGCCGTCATTCTCATCTGCAACGGCGAGGATCTCACGGTACATTTGCTGAACGATCAAAGACACCATAAAGTGTTTGGAGGTGTCTTCCTCGGGAAGCACGATAAAAATGGCAGATTTCGTGCTACAGAACTTCTCGGCATCGATGGCAGTATCGAAGCAGAGGATCTGTTCCAACTCGGAGTCAAGGAAGGCGTTCAGACGGGATAGTGCCGTGGACATAACCGAGGACATGGCTTGCTCGGATGTGTTCAAGGCAGCACCTGCAAACCAACGAGCCTTATGCTCTTCGGGCAGTCTGCTGACGAGCAATTGGAACTGTGTTTTTCCTCTCGTACCGCTTGGCGCCAGCAAGTCCTGAATGATCTTAAACACCGATAAAGTGCCTATTCTTTGGTTCAGATTCCTCCCGACGGTCGAAAACCGAGGTTTGCATCTTTTTAACCGCAATGTTATTCGATTTTTGAAAAATCGAGAAAACGCGAGAAAAATAAAGAAAACCCGAGGAAACCTCGGGTTCTCTCCGGTGCATCTTTTTTGGCACCGGTACTTGGTTGCGGAGGCGGGATTTGAACCACACGACCTTCGGGTTATGAGCCCGACGAGCTACCGAGCTGCTCCACTCCGCGATATTTAAATTTGGTGCCGGAGACCGGGATCGAACCGGCACGGGATTGCTCCCACGGGATTTTAAGTCCCGGGCGTCTGCCAATTCCGCCACTCCGGCAGATAGGCTTTGCTGAATGCTTGAATAGTATACCATAAAAACGGCGGTTTGTCAAGCCCTGAATTGTGTCTTTTTTAAGACAAATCAAGATTTGTTCGTCAAGAATAGGGGCCATTCGCTTTTCCGCCGGTTTCTTTGTCAAACTCACAGAAAAAGCGACCGGCGGAACTATTTCAACGGATAATTGGGAAAGGACGGGGGAAATCCGATAATCCGCTTGAAGGCCAAGCGGAAGGCAGTCTCACTCTGATATCCGCAGGCGTACGCCGTTTCGCTGACACTGACCCCGCGACGGAGCAGTTCTCTGCCCCGTTCAATGCGATATTGCGTGAGATATTGATAGGGGGTTACCGACAGATAACGGCGGAATAGACGAATTAAGTAGCGATTGTCAATGTGGAGGGCACTGGCAATTTCCGTATTCCCAATCGGTTCGGAATAATGCTCTCGAATATAATCCAGCGCCTGAGCCACCTTCGGGTCTTGTATCGTAGGGATATCGTACGTACGAAAGAGGTAGGAACAAATAGTCTTGCACAACCCTTCCAGCTCTCGGAACAGGGGCAGATTTTTCTCAACGATACGGCTTTTTCCGTCAAGGGGTTTTATCGTTTCGATCAGCGAAATCGCCGCGGAGAAAAGGGAAAAAAGAACCGTGTCTTCTTCCTTACGAATTTGCAAGGCCGGTCGGTTGAGAAGCGGAGGCGTACAGTTGAAATCGAAATACAAATGGAGATAATCGCTTCCCGGGAGGAGATGAAAATTCTTAGCATATCCATTGGTCATCAAATACGCAGTCCCGGGCTCCAACCGTAAAACCCCTTGAAAATCCTCGTATTCCGCTACGCCGGACAAAGGAACGTGGATGCGATTGACCCGTGATAAGGCATCGCTCCAATATTCAGGACTGCCCCAGGCAACCCCCACAGCAATCAAAATCGGCGCAACCATCAGTCAATCCTCATAAGCAACTTCCACCATTTCGTGAATCTTCACTTGGGGAACAGTGAACCGGACGACTCCGTCGGATTGCGTAAACGCTAAGCAACGTTGCTCCGGAACGAGAGCAACAGTGCGAAGGGGTTTGTCAGTACGAAGAGTAACGGAAACGTCCGTCAAAGGAACACAGTCCTCAATTACTTCAATTTTGTTCGTACCTTTTACGGTGCGGGGAGCATAAAGGAGATGCAACACGGCACGGCGCTGTTCCGGCTGCTCCATCAAGGTAACGATGCCTTGGGAAGGGAGTTGAACCGTCAAGAGTTTTTCATCACCAAGCATCCGGTCCAGCGCAAAGCAGATCATCTGTTTTGCGATTTGCGGTCCCACTGAGGCATACTCCTCAAAAATACGGTTGGGGATGTAAATTCCGTCCTTTCCTTCCGCCATTCCCACCGACACAGTATCCGGGCGTTGGGGCGCGTGACGATGGGAACAAAAATGTTCTACGGTGCGGACAAAATAAGGGTACTTTCGGTCTCCCAAAGAACGTCCGGTCAACGTGACCTTCTCTGCGGGGGAATACAATACGTAATCGGCAAGCCCGCAAGAGCCCATCTTCTGCTTCGGGGTAAAATAAACGGGCGTGACCGATTCCGGACCTTCGTAGCGAACCCCGAAATCGTAAGCAAAAGCCCCGTCTACCAAGCCGGACGTTCCCGTTGCCAGCAATTTTCCGCCGTTCGAAACAAAGGAATCTAATTTCGTTCGCAACGCTTCGTCGATAATAATCCCATCCGGTAGAATCAGCAATTTGTAAGGAGAAAAATCGTCTTTTCCGTCCAACACGTCGAAAAGATAATGACCCTCCAACAAGATACGCAACGCACCGATGTCGGAAAGTTTTGCGGCAGGTTCATCCACTCCATTGAGTTCAATGCCATTTCCCCGACAGGACAAAAGACCGATTTGTGTCACAGGGGAAACGTGGTCCAGCCAAGGTTCCCGTTCTTCAATTCTGCCATAAGCTTCTCCGATAATACGGTAGGTCTCCCTGTCCAGTTCTCCCAACGGATGCATTTGGTCTCCAACAGAGCACTTCCCTCCGTTGGCAACGGCAAGGGCCGTCTCGTAAATCAGTGCATTTTCGTGTTTATAACCACCGAATTCCCCCCAGGTCAAATGAAATTTCCCGGTCATACCGAGATAATCCCGTCCATCGTGGGACTGAACATTTCGGGCTGTGAAGGGCAAATCGTCATACCCCCATCCTCCGGTGGGCAACGACTCTATCTCTGTATGAGAAGAACGGTATTCCCAATCCCGGCGGCCGGGAGGGGTCGTACCTCCGTTATGATAGATGGGAAGGCCGGGCTTGACGCGGTCTACTGCCTTTCGCATTGCGTCAGTATAACGGGCAAAAACTTCTTCTCCAAACTTTTTTGCATTTTCCGGGTCATAAGGGTCCCATCCCCGGGCACGCATTTCGTTGACACAGTTATGACAGTAGCACGGGCGAGGAGAAACAATATCCAGAAAAACGCCGTCCACATCGTAATTTTCGCACAATTCGGTCACCTGTTCGGCCAAAAGTTTAATATAGGGAGAGTTCAGACAGATCAGATGATATTTGGCTTCATTCATCGGTAGAAGAGGTGTCCCGTCTTGTTTACAGCACAGGTCTTCCGGGTGCTGCCGAATGTATTTTTCATCGTATCCGGCAGAAATGTACCCCGGGGCCTTAACCCCAATTTCGTGGCACGCTTCAATTTGCGCCTTCAAAAGGTCAAATTTCAATCCCGGATGCATTTGATTGGTCTTTGTGGGATGATACGACCACCCGTGATGGCACTTAGAAAAGACCGTGATAGAATCCACGTGTCCCAGTTGCAGCATTTGCTGAAACTGTTTCTTGTCAAAGCGGCTTCCGATTTCATCGATGAACTCGCTTGTATGAAAATCCAGATGGACCTGTCGAAATTTCATAAAGAATCCTCCCTGTAAACATTATCTTTCACCCACAGTATAGCATAAATAAAAAGACATTTCAACGGACAAATGCGGCAAATATCGTAAAAATAGTAACTTTTTAAAAAAATCCGCCTCAGAGAGAGGCGGAAGTAAAAATCAAAAAATCATTTGTTTCCCAAATCTTCAATATCCAACACCGGGATCCCGGCTTCAATAAGTTTTTCGGCAAACAACCCGTGGCCGGGAATCCGCACCCCGGAAAACGTTCCGTCGTAGATTTCGTTCACGCCGCAAGAAGGACTTCTCGATTGCAAAATCACCAAGTCCAGCCGTTCCCGTTTTGCGGTCTCCACCGCCGTTTTCACGCCGGCAAGGCAACGCTCGTGCACGTCTTCTCCAAATTCGTTAAACACCCGGCCGTTGACCCGTTCGATGCGGGGGCGGGGCGTGGGAAAGCCGGCCAAAACTTCGGGACAGATTTCCACCACTTCTTTGTCTTTCAAGAAGTCCGCCAAAGGAGCGGAAAAGTTGTTTCCCCCGTTATACTTACAATTTCTGCCCATCAGGCAGGCGCTGACCATAACCTTCATACCTTCTCCTTTTACAGTCCGTTTCGGTATAGAAAAATCATTCTGAAAATCTCGGGTTTTTATAATTTTCCGGTAATCTTCAAATTTTTTCATTCCAAAACGGTATATTTTTCGTTGATACACCTATTATAACACATTTTTCTTCAATTTGCAAGAAGGTTTTCGCAAATCATACTCGTTTTCCGTCCACGGTAATCGTGACCACCTGCCACGGCAAGAACTTCCCGGAGGCCATCAAAGCATTTTTTACCGCACTTTCGATTCCGCCGCAACAGGGGACTTCCATTCGGACGACCGTTACGGATTTAATATCGTTTCGAGCAATAATTTGAGTCAGCTTCTCAGTGTAGTCCACACCGTCCAGCTTGGGGCATCCAATGAGTGTGATGCGATTGCGGATAAATTCATTGTGGAAATTCCCGTAAGCGTAAGCGGTACAGTCGGCGGCAACCAACAGATCCGCTCCGTTAAAATACGGTGCGTTGACCGGAGCCAATTTAATTTGTACCGGCCACTGGGACAACCGACTTGGAATAGATGTAAAAGAAGAATCTTCCTCCACCGTCGGACAAAACTGCCGGGACTGACTCCCGGGACAACCGCAGGGCAACGGTGCACCTTGCTTCTGTTCTTTGGATTTTCGCACCGCTTCTTCATTATAAGCAGGGGCTTCCCGCTCTTCAAAGGTAATGGCTCCGGTGGGACAGGCGGGAAGGCAATCCCCCAATCCGTCGCAATAGTCTTCCCGGGTCAACTTGGCTTTGCCGTTCACCATCTGAATGGCGCCTTCGTGACAGGCTTGGGCACAAGCACCGCAACCGTTACATTTTTCTGCATCAATTCTGATAATTTTGCGAATCATTCCGCTCCTCCTATCATTTGTCAAACTTTTTTCCTTGACCTTGCGGGAATATTATACTATAATGAGGACAGAATGTATGTTGAATTTTCAACAAAACGGAGGCGTTATGGAACAACATTATCCAATTCTAAAACATTCTCCCCTGTTTGCCAATATCGAACAGACCAATCTTTCCGCAATGCTGGGGTGTCTGGGAGCAATGGAACGAAACTACCGAAAAGGAGAAACGATTTTCGCGGAAGGAGACCCTGCCACCTATATGGGGATTTTATGTCAAGGAGGCGTTCAGGTAGAACGCACTGACTATGACGGAAACCGCACCATCGTTTCCGAAGTGGCTCCGGGCGAGCTGTTTGCCGAATCCTTTGCCTGTGCCGGCGTAAGCCACCTTCCCGTTTCGGTCACGGCAACGAAAGACAGCAAGACACTGTTGCTTGACAGTCGGCGCATTACCCAATCGTGCTGCAACGCCTGTGCTTTTCACCAACAAATGATTTACAACCTATTGAAAATTACCGCGCAAAAAAGTCTCCGTCTCCATCAACGGGCCGAAATCGTATCCCACCGCACCACCCGGGAGAAACTGATGGCATACCTGAAACTTCAAGCCCAACAACACAATAGCCGGTCCTTTACCATCCCCTTTGACCGACAACAGTTGGCGGACTATCTGGAAGTAGACCGAAGCGGACTTTCCGCTGAGATTTCGAAACTTCGCAAAGAAGGGATTCTCAAAAGCGAAAAGAGTCGCTTTGAACTTCTGTAATCTTTTGGACAAAAAGAAACGTCCCTTTGTTATACTAAAAAACACGCAAAAAACGGAGTTTTTCAACTCCGTTTTTTCTTATTTTTGGGACGCCTTATCTAAGTCATCCAGAACTTTTTTATAAGGCATCAACATACCTTCGTTCATTTTATTTCCCATTTTTGCTTTTAACTTCGGCTGAGACATCAAGCCGCCGACCAAATACATCATCCACATCTGTCCCCGCTTCTTTTGGGGGAAATCGTATTGCCCGTGGGCTTTGTAGAATTTGTGGTCAGCCTTCATCAATCCCTGCATCAACCAAATCAGATCCCGGAAAATCTTCATCCCGCCTATTCCGTAAAAATTCTGAGGCGGAACGTACCGGTGTTCCAGTGCGTAAGAAAGATTTTTCGCCATTCTATCGATGGCGGCATCGGGATTTTCCTCGTCGGTAGCAACGCCGGCCAAAAAATTATGCCCCACGTTGGCCCGTCCTTCCAGAATCATCTGCAAATTAAATTCTTTGCTGTAATTTCCGCTGACAAGATATCCCACCGGAGCGCCCATCGTCACGGTTCTGTGGCCGTTACAGAATTGACGGTCATCGTAGGTCTTAAACAAGGCACCCATCGAATGGTCTTTTATGGTGAAGGCGTATACGGTGGCCTGCGCCGATTGAATCTCATTGCGCAAAAATTCGTCGAACCCGTCTTTGTAGATGCATTTTCCCGTGCTTGCGCAGTTAAAACATCCCAAACATCCCCCTTGGAACGGATACTGCCGGAGATTGACCACCCTGGTATTTCGGTCGCAAACGGCACGAAACCGGTCAATCATTCCTTGCAGCTGCCCATCGTCTTGCTCACAGTCGGTAACGATCACAACGTCGCCCATTTTCTCTCCCGAAGAAGGGGGAACGGACACCGGAATCCGGGCCGGAGGAAGCAAAACTTCGGGCACGGGCTCACAAATACCCTGTTGCACAGACCAACAAAGGAATTCAAAGAAATCGGTGGCCTCTTTTCGGCCTTCCGGCTTGGTCAAATCTTCCATATCCGCAGACAATCCCCGGATGTAATTCATCCCCATATCCCCACAGTTATCCTGTATGTAACGGTGGGCGGTCACGTCGTAAAAATGCTTGGATGTCGTCAATTGCGTTGCCCATTTCCCGGCAAACGACACCCCCGACGCTTTCATCAGTTCGATAAAGCGATGCAACTGACACGGAGCAATAAAGGTATAGACCGGATAAGAAAAGAGTATCAAATCCGCTTTCTGCAATGCTTCCAATGCGGGAGAAAAATCCCGCTCGAAGGCTTTGATCTTCTGCGCCGCCTGTAACACCTCAAAAGAGTGCTCCGGATACAGTTTTTCCCAATACTTTACGGTCTGCAACGTAATGCTGTAATTCCCTTTCGGGCTTCCGTTGATCACTAAAATGTCCATAGTATTCCTCTCTTATCCCAACAGAACATCCGACACAAGCATCACGCAAAAGCCTGCCAAAAGGGCGTAAGTAGCCCCCCGCTGACTTCCGTGGGCGTGGGTCTCGGGAATCATTTCGTCGCTGATGACGTACAACATCGTTCCCCCGGCAAAGGCAAGGGCAAAGGGAAGAATCGCCGTAGAAACCGAAACGGCAAAATACCCAAGCAAGGTTCCGATCACTTCCACAAGTCCGGTCACCAATGCCAAGGCCAAGGTTTTTCCCGGAGAAACCCCGGCGGCCAACATCGGACCGATAATAACCATCCCTTCGGGGATATTTTGCAACGCAATTCCTCCGGCAATCAGAAGCGCCTGTTCCACGTCGCCCGAACCAAACCCCACCCCGGCGGCAATGCCTTCGGGCAGGTTATGAATGGCAATCGCCGTAACGAACAGCAAAACCTTACTCAATTTTTCATTGCCCTTATGACGTTCCGGCTCTGCACCAATAATTTTGTGCAGGTGGGGAACCAATTTGTCAATCAGATTCAAACACAAAGCCCCGGCAAAGATTCCGGCAACGGAAACGAGAAGTCCGTATTTTCCGCCGTACTCCACCGACGGCAAAATCAATCCCAACACCGCCGCAGCCAACATCACTCCGGCCGCAAACGACAGAACCACGTCGCTGAAACGATGGGACATCTTCTTGAACACAAACCCAATCACCGCGCCCACGGCGGTAGCTCCTCCTACCCCAAGGGCGGTCAACAATACCATTTCCATAAAAACCTCCTCATAAAATTACGGGAACAAACGCGTCCGCCGTTACTTGGTCTTCCGTCACGGTGCAATCCACAGCCAAAACCTTGACTCCCGCAGAAGAAACTCGGCGAAGCATATCTGCAAATTCCTTGTGCGTTGCATCGTTCGGACAAAGAGAATGAATTTCCTTCATTTGAACGATAAAAAGAACGTAGGCTTCGTAGCCTTCCTTTAAACTTTCCGCCAATTCCCGCAAATGCTTTACTCCGCGAAGCGTAGGAGCATCCGGAAAAGACGCAAGTCCGTCGGTTTCCAGCGTCACGCCCTTTACTTCCACGAAGGCCGTTCGTTCTCCGTCCCGAACAAAAAAGTCAAACCGGGAATTCCCGTATTTCACTTCCCGGAAAATCTCTGCCTTGGAAGAAAACAGGTTTCCCTTTTTCAACCATTCCCAGGCAATTTCATTGGCGGCCTGAGAATCCATATTCACCATCAAGGCAGACTTCCCAGGACGGTATTTTTCCACCGTCACCAAATCGTATGCGGTCTTGCGGTTTGGATTTTCCGACCGTTGAAGCCACACCCGGACTCCGGGCAACAATAATTCCTTACACCGACCGGTGTTTTTTACGTGAACGGTTTCTTCGATTCCGTTCAATTCTACCTGAGCCACAAACCGATTGACCCGCCGGAGAAACGTTGCGGAAACAATGTTATTATACTTCATTTTTAATACCGTCTTGGATTAAATACTCCAAAAGTCCTTTGCAACCCCGCAAAACATCGTCATACGCCACGTCAAACCGCTCCGAATACCACGGGTCAGCAACGTCCCCGCCGCCGGCAAAATCCAACAATTTGCAGACCTTCCCTTTGGGGTCATCCCGAAAAATGCGGTAAATATTCCGGACATTATTCTCGTCCATTGCAACAAACATATCATATTTTTCATAATCGGATTTTTGCAGTTGAACTGCACGTTTTCCGACACAGGAAAGACCGTGTTTTGCCAATTCTTCCCGGGCGGGGGGATAGACGGGATTTCCAACGCCATTCCATATTTCTTCGGTAGAAGTAGCACTAGAAGAAACGGTAATCTTGTCCTGCAACCCCGCCTTTTGCGTTAAATCCCGAAAAAGGAACTCCGCCATCGGACTGCGGCAGATATTTCCGTGGCATACGAACATTATCTTCATCTATTTATACCGTTTCGGTATATTCCGGCAAAATTACCGTCGTATACCCGTGTTTCACTGCCGGAAGGAAGATTTCAATCAAATCCTTCGTTGCCAGGCGAATCGAAGAGGTATTCACGCACGGGTGACAGCCCACCAAAGTTTCCTTCAATACGTCTTCGTCAATCAAAAGCCGCACCTTGCCCTCCGTATCGTTCATCAACCCCATCACGCTAACCGCTCCGGGCGTAATATCCAAGTACCGTTCCATATCTTCCGCCGCCGCAAAAGACAACCGGGAAGAACCGATCTGTGCAGACAGATCCTTCGTTTTAAAGGGCTTGTCTCCGGGAATCATCAGAAGATAAAAATCGGTCTTCTGCCGGTTGCACAAAAAGAGATTTTTACAGGTAGGAGCATCCAGCACCTTGTCGATCTCAGCACACACTTCCATCGTCATCGCCGGTTCGTGGTCCACCCGCTGATATAAAATATTCAGGGAATCCAACAAGTCATAAGTGCGAATTTCCTTCGCCAAACGCCCTTCGTTCCCCTCAGGCCGCCCCGATACGAGAATCATAACGTCACTTCCTTCTTTTTAATGCTATCATTATACCACATTGCAAATGTTTTTCCGTTGCTCTGCCATTCTATTTCACGTCAAGAACCATTTCTTTTCCAATCTCGCATTGGGTGAGAAGGGTGCCGTCTTTGTAGATTTTGCAAGGCTTTCCCCGTTCCATTTCCAAGCAGATGCGGTGGCCGCCCAAGCGCCAGCCGTCGAACGTCAAGTGCGTCAACTGGCCGGGCAGATTGGGGGTGATGGAATATGTTCCATTGCCCAGAGGCCACAGCTTGAACAATCCTTCGGGAATAATACGGCAAAACAGCGCGCTCTCGCCACTCAGATGTCGCATACTGTTTTCCGGATAGGCTTCCACGGCATAGGGGACCCGTTCGCCCAAAAGACGGGTGTGTACGTAATCTTTAAAGGAGTCCCAAGCCGGGTCGATGCGGTCTGCAAGAAACGATCCCTTGAATCCGAAGAGGGTGGAACGGTCCCAGACCGTGTCTTTTTGATTTTCTTCCCCCCGTTCACAGGTCAACATCCCGTTTTTCGTCCAGAGATAGGGGGAAAACAAGGCGTTTAACGTATCTTCTTTACGGTCAAAAATTCGCATACACAGGGGAAGGCAAATCCAAGAGCGCAACGTATCGTGGCCTTTGGTGTAGCGATACGTCTGAAATCCGTGCATATCTTCCCCAAAATAAATCTCAATGGCTTGCTTCAAGTCTTCCGCCCAAACGCGGTATTGTGCCGCAAGGTCCGGTTCGTCCAATTCTTCCGCCAAATTCGCCGCCAAAAGATATCCGCCGTAGGCAAGGCAAGAGGTGGAAAGATTGGCGTAATGGTCGGTGGGGAACCGCCCTTCCAATTCATCGGTATCGGATAAAACCACACCCTCGGGGCCAGTCTTTCTGTGGCAATATTCCGCACACCACTGCAACGCCTTCCACAGTTTTTGGGTGTACTCTTCCCGATGGCAGATCAGGGCAAAGAAGGAACCGCCGAACAGATACATCGCCGCATCTCCCCGGTCTCCCTTTCCTTCCCAGATATCCAAGCCTTCGGCGATGACCGAAGAGGGGATGGGGGTATAAGAATCGCTCATAAAGGGCATATAATGACCATACGCGTTCATAGAAGCGTTCAAATCTATATTATCTCCCGTTTGTGCAAACCACGGGCCGGCGTATTCCACCTGGTCGTTGCACCAAGACGCGGCGTAGAAATTCATTCCCCCGGGAGCGTGAATATCCCCGGTTATGGTGCGGAAAATACTTTCTCCTGCCCGAAGACAGGCAAAACGGAACATCGTATCCAACTCTTTGTCATCGGTGGTGAGAGTGACGGCGTTCATCAACTCCCGGCAACGGCGACGCCGCTGATTTTTTTCTTTTTCGCCGTCCACGACAACCAACGGTTCGTTGGCTTTCCGACCGGTGCAAGCAAGGTCAAAGGTCAAGCTTTCCCCCGGCTCTAAAAGTGCAGCCACGGAATCGTGAATCACTTCCAACTGATACAACCCCTTCGTTCCACGGACTTCGGCATCCAAAACCACTTCCGGTGTGGAAAGAGAAAGGGAGACCGGGGCGTCGGTCCTGTTTTTCACCGTCGTTCGTTCCACCGCGGCAAGCAGATACATCGCCGGAAAACACTCCCGGATAATCTCAAAATGGGTCGTGCGGGTCTTGACGGTCAGGATTCCATCCAACGTAAAGGATACCGCAAATTCCGTTTCAGCCTCCCCGTTTGCCAAAATTTGGGGAAAACTTTCAGCACAAAATTGCTTCCGCAACGAGGCGTGCGTATTATTGGGGATGGTTCGCAGCGTAGGAAAAACACAATATCGTTCCAGCACCGCGACACCTCCTTCGGAAACCCCGTAGGTCACCAAATCAGCGGTGTAAAACCCCGCCATTTCTACGTCGTCTTGATGGACTTGCCCTTTGCGGACCGTCCAACGAATTCCTTTTTTACACAATTTAAAATAATCCATACTGTTACTCCTTTATTTTAACGATTGTTCTTCTTCCAGTACTCGATACGCCACTTTCCCCACGGGGGTTTTCGGCAAATCCGTGCGGAATTCCAGTTGCCGGGGAAGTGCGTATTTTGCAATATATTTTTCGCAATGTTTTAAAATCGTTTCTTTGGTCTCTTCGGTGGGAGAAATTCCCGGTTTCAACACCACGAACGCCTTCACCCGTTGCCCGCGAATGGAGTCGGGAACGCCGATAACACAAGAAATCTGAACTTCGTCCATTCCGTCCAAAACATTTTCGATGCGGGAGGGATACACGTTGTATCCGTTGGTAACGATGACCCGTTTGATTCGCTGACAAAAATAGACGAATCCTTCGGAATCCATCGTCCCCAAATCTCCGGTGTGTACCCAAACGTTTCCGTCGGCGTGGCGGTGCAATACCCGGGCCGTTTCTTCGGGGCGATTCAGATATCCCAACATTACCGTGGGACCGGAAAGGCAGATCTCCCCCGCCTCACCGAAGGGCAATTCTTCTTCCGTGCCGGGGCGAACGATTTTATAATAGGTATCGGGGAAGGGAATTCCTATGGACCCTTCCTTATATCTACCGCAGGGCGTGAGGCAAGAGGCGGTGACACATTCTGTGGTTCCGTAACCTTCCCGGACGGACACCGACGCTTGATGCTCCGCCAAGAACCGGTCCAACCGCTTTTTCAATTCCACCGACAAGGAATCCCCGCCACTGAATACCCCTTTTAAGGAAGACAAATCGACGTTTTTCATCAAATCTTCCCGGAGGAGCGCCTCGTAAAGAGACGGTACGCCGGCAATGAAATTGCATTTGTTTTTCTTCAACAGTTTCACATAACTTTTTACCGTAAACCGAGGGACCAAAAGACATCGTCCCCCGGAAAACAGCATCGAATGAATGGAAACGCCAAGCCCAAACCCGTGAAAGACCGGCATCACCGCCAACATCTTATCCCCCGGACGAAACATCGGATTGACGGCAATGATCTGCTGGGCCAGAGCGTTAAAATTTCGGTTGGACAAACACACGCCTTTGGTGGTTCCCGTGGTGCCACCACTGTATAAAATCACCGCGCAATCGTCGGCGTTCCCGGAAAAATCCAAGGCGGTTTCACTGTTTTTCCCCTGCTTTAAAAAATCGTTCCACCGAAGGATTTTTTTCGTTTTCGGCAGGGGCGGAATCTTGTTTGCTTCAGTCAGTCGGAATCCTATCTTCTTCGGGAAAGACAGGGCGTCGGCCACGGAAGTGACGATCACGGTTTCGAGAGAAACGTTGTTCTCCACCGCCGCAAATTTTCCGTAAAATTGGTCCAGCGTTACTGCAATTTTACTTCCCGACTCCCGGAGAAAAAATTCAATCTCTTTTTCCCCAGACAACGGGTGGACCATATTCGACACCGCCCCGATGGCGTTGATTGCATAAAACAACACCACCGCCTGGGGACAGTTGGGAAGACATACCGTCACCCGGTCGTGGGGCTTCACGCCCAAAGCGGTCAATCCCCCGGCACATCGCTCCACGTCCTTTGTAAACTGCCGATACGTAGTACTTCTGCCGAAAAAATCATAAGCGACCGCCGTGGGGTACCGCTGAGCAGCGTCACGAACCCCTTGCCACATCGTGCCGTTGAAATAATTCAATTTTTCGGGAATGGAGATGTGCGACATAAAACTACCTCAGTTTTAATTCTCTTCTTATCTTTTTCAGTATATCATCTTTCGGGAGAACGGTCAAGGTAATTCACATTTTTTTAAATAATACAGGTCGTTTTTCTGTCAAAAAAAGTTTACTCTTGTCCTATTGACAATGCGGGCCCGGTGTGTTATAATATATAAAGAATTTAATAGAACAATCTTTAAGACGATACGAGAGATCGGCAAGACGGTTCCCTTCCCGGACGGCATTATGACCGTCGGTCTGTTCTGCCGTGCTCTGGCAGATTTTTTTATATACGGAGGAAAATATGGCGAAGCAAACAATGAACGTTACACTGAATACCCAATACCTGCCGAAGAATTCTTCGGACCGGGACGTGTTTTCCGTTCTCGATTTGTCCTCCGTCCTTCCCACCGCTGACAAAAAAGAATATACTCTTCTTCCCGGCTTTTGCGACGTGCACGTTCATTTTCGCGAGCCGGGCTTTTCGTATAAAGAGGACGTTGCCACGGGGAGTACTGCGGCGGCAAAGGGCGGTTATACTGCCGTTTGCACGATGCCGAATCTGAATCCCGTTCCCGACTCGAAGGAACACCTTGCCGTGCAGTTGGATGCCATCCGGGAAAAGGCCGTCATTTCGGTCTATCCCTACGGAGCCATTACCGTGGGAGAATTGGGAAATACCTTAGCCGACCTGGAAGGAATGGCCGCCGACGTGGTTGCCTTCTCCGACGACGGACGAGGAGTCCAGTCTGATGAAATGATGGCAGAAGCGATGAGACGGGCCAAAGGCCTGGGCAAAATCATTGCCGCCCACACGGAAGTGGACGCCCTGAAAGGGGGCTGCATCCATCTGGGAGACTATGCAAAGGCTCACGGACATACGGGAATTCCCTCGGCCTGTGAATATTTGCAGATTCAGCGGGATCTGGAACTTGTGGCCAAAATCGGTTGCGCTTATCACGTGTGCCACGTTTCGGCCAAAGAAAGCGTGGAGCTGATACGGCAAGCCAAGAAGTCCGGTCTGGACGTCACCTGTGAGACCGCACCCCATTATCTGATTTTCAACGACTCTCACCTCCAAGAAGACGGAAAGTGGAAAATGAATCCCCCCTTACGGGCAGAAAGCGACCGTCAAGCCCTGTTGGAAGGAGTCTTGGACGGCACGGTGGATATGATTGCCACCGACCACGCCCCCCATTCCGCAGAAGAAAAGAGCCGGGGGCTGGAACAAAGTCTGTTTGGTATTGTGGGTCTGGAAACCGCATTTCCCGCAATGTATACCCACCTAGTCAAACCGGGAATCCTAACGATGGAACGGTTGTTGGAATTGATGTGCTACGCTCCCCGGAAACGGTTCGGTCTTCCCCTGGACGGATTCAGCCTTTGGGATTTGACCGAATCCTACGCCGTCACCCCACAAACCTTTGCCACGAAAGGCCGTGCCACGCCCTTTGAGGGAATGACCCTGTACGGGAAACACATCGCCACGGTCTGCGGCGGAAAGCTTATTTAACTTGGTAAAAAATTATTTGAGAATATATTGAAGGAGGCAACTGCAATGCCCAAAAGAACTGACCTTAAAAAAATCCTGATTATCGGCTCCGGCCCCATCGTCATCGGCCAAGCGGCGGAATTTGACTATGCCGGAACCCAAGCCTGTCTTGCCCTGAAAGAAGAAGGCTATGAAGTTGTCCTTTGCAACTCCAACCCGGCCACCATTATGACCGATACCTCCATTGCGGACAAGGTCTATATGGAGCCTCTTACCTTGGAATATATCGCAAAAATCATCCGCTACGAACGTCCCGACGCCATCGTTCCCGGCATCGGAGGACAGACCGGTCTGAACCTGGCGATGCAGCTGGAACGCAAAGGCATCCTTCGGGAATGTAACGTGGAACTGTTGGGAACGTCCAGCAAGTCCATCGAACGGGCGGAAGACCGGGAATTGTTCAAGGAACTGTGTCAGTCCATCGGAGAGCCGGTCATTCCTTCCGAAATCACCTACGATATTGAGCAGGCCAAGGAAGCAGCGGCCCGGATCGGTTATCCCGTCGTGCTTCGTCCCGCGTTTACCTTAGGGGGGACCGGCGGCGGCTTTGCTTACAGCGAAGAAGAACTGATCGACGTGGGGCTGAACGCCTTCAAACTTTCCCCCGTGCATCAGGTCCTTGTAGAAAAATCCGTAAAGGGTTACAAGGAAATCGAATTTGAAGTAATGCGGGACTCCCAAGACCACGCCATCACCATCTGCGGAATGGAAAATATCGACCCCGTCGGCGTGCACACCGGAGACTCGGTGGTGGTTGCTCCCGTGATGACCCTGAACGACCACGACCTGAAAATGCTCAACGATTCCGCCATCAAACTGATTAAGGAATTAAAGATCGAGGGGGGCTGCAACGTTCAGTTCGCCCTGAATCCCAATTCTTCCGAATACTATCTCATCGAAGTCAATCCCCGCGTTTCCCGGTCTTCCGCGCTGGCCTCCAAGGCATCCGGATACCCCATCGCCCGAGTCACCGCCAAGATTGCCGTAGGGATGGCTCTGGAAGATATCAAGATCGCCAACACCAACGCCGCCTTTGAGCCTCAGCTGGATTACGTGATTGCAAAACTGCCCCGTTTCCCCTTCGATAAATTTGCCTCGGCCACCAACAAGCTGGGCACTCAGATGAAAGCCACCGGGGAAGTTATGGGCATCGGCTCCAATCTGGAAGAAGCGTTGCTGAAAGGCATCCGCTCCCTGGAAATCGGCGCAAACCACATTTATCTTTCCAAATTTGACAATATGTCCGTGGACCAGCTTCTGGACTATATCAAAGAATTCCGTTCCGACAATATCTTTGCCATTGCGGAACTGTTCTATCACGGCGTTTCCGTGGAAAAGATTCACGAAATTACTCAAATCACCGAGTATTTCCTGGAAGCCATCAAACGCATCGTGGATATGGAAGAAACGCTGAAAAAGAACGTCAACGACGTGGACCTTCTGAAAGAAGCCAAAAAAATGGGCTTTGGGGATAAATATATCGCCCGGATGTGGAATTGCGGCGAACGGGACGTTTACGATCTCCGGAAGCAAAACAGCATCTTCCCCGCCTTCCGGATGGTAGACACCTGCCATACCAATGCTTATATCCCCTATTTCTATTCTTCTTACACCGGCCAAAACGCCTCGGTGATTACCGACAAGAAGAAAATCGTGGTCCTCGGTGCCGGTCCTATCCGCATCGGACAGGGGGTAGAATTCGACTACTCCACCGTTCACGCCGTAACCACCATCAAAAATTCCGGCTATGAAGCCATCATTATCAACAACAACCCCGAGACCGTTTCCACCGACTACACCACGGCGGACAAGCTGTATTTCGAACCCCTCACGCCGGAAGACGTGATGAATATCATCGAATTTGAAAAACCCGTAGGCGTCATTGCTTCTTTGGGAGGCCAGACTGCCATTAATCTGGCACAGCCTCTCTTTGACCGGGGCGTGAAGATTATCGGGACCGACTGTGCCGCCATCGACAAAGCGGAAGACCGCAACGCCTTTGAACAACTCTTGAACGAACTGAACATTCCTCGGGCAAAAGGACAGGCCGTTACCAATATGGAAGACGGTATCAAAGCCGCCGCGGAGATCGGCTACCCCGTTTTGGTCCGTCCTTCCTTCGTGCTCGGCGGACGGGCGATGCAAATCGTTGCAAACGAAGAACAGTTGAAACACTATTTGAAGACCGCCGTTGAAATCGACGAAGACAAGCCGGTTTTGGTGGACAAATACATCTCCGGACGGGAAGTGGAAGTGGACGCCATTTGCGACGGACACAGCGTTTTCGTTCCCGGCATTATGGAACTGGTGGAACGCACCGGGGTCCACTCCGGGGACTCCATCTCGGTCTACCCCACCTTCTCGGTCTCCGATAAGGTGAAAGGCACCATTCTTCAATATGCCAAACAGTTGGGTCTGGGAATTGGCATCGTAGGTCTTTATAATATCCAATTCATCGTAGACAAAGACGATAACGTTTATATCATCGAAGTCAATCCCCGTTCTTCCAGGACCGTTCCGTTCCTGTCCAAGGCGACCGGCTATTCCCTGGCGGATATCGCCACCGAAGTTATCTTGGGCAAGACCTTGAAAGAACAGGGCATTTTCGACATTTATCCCGACGAAAAGAAACGGTGGTACGTGAAGGCGCCCGTTTTCTCCTTTAATAAGATTCGCGGACTGGACGCATACCTGTCCCCGGAAATGAAATCCACCGGAGAAGCCATCGGTTATGACGATAAGATGAACCGCGCACTTTACAAAGCGCTGCAAGCCGCAGGAATGCATCTGCAAAATTACGGAACCGTTCTTGCCACCATCGCCGACGGAGACAAGGAAGAGGCTCTGCCTTTGATTCGTCGGTTCTACAACCTGGGCTTTAATATCCAGGCGACGGAAGGCACCACGAAGTTCCTGAAAGAACACGGGATCCGCACCCACGCGTTGAAGAAGATCAGTGAAGGAAGCGACGAAATCCCCGACGCACTCCGCCAGGGACACATCGCCTACGTCATCAACACAAAAGACCCCTCTTCCGACAGTTCCGGCAACGCCGACGGCGGACAGATCCGTAAACTGGCCACGGAATACAACGTGACCCTGTTTACCGCCCTGGATACCGTCAAAGTTCTTCTGGACGTTTTGGAAGAAACCACTCTTTGCATTTCCACCATCGACGCGTAAGGAGTACACTATGATTCAATCCATCTTCACTGTCACGGAAAATCTCCCCCTGACAAAAGACGTTATGAAAATGACCCTGACCGGGGATTGCAGTGACATTACCCGGCCCGGTCAGTTCGTCAATCTGAAAATCGAAGGCCGCTACCTTCGCCGTCCCATTTCGGTCTGTGACCGCCAGGGGGATACGCTGACGCTTATTTATAAAATCGTCGGCGGCGGCACGAAGGATATGGGCCAAATGCCCGCAGGAACCAAAATCGACATTCTCACCGGCCTTGGAAACGGTTACGACCTGTCCAAATCCGGAGACCGTCCCCTGTTGGTGGGTGGCGGCGTGGGGGTCCCCCCGATGTACTTATTGGCCAAAGATTTGATTGCCCAGGGGAAAGACGTCACCGTCATTTTGGGCTTCAATACCGCTTCGGAAGTTTTCTATGAAGACGAATTTAAAGCCCTCGGCTGCACCGTACGGGTTGCTACCGTAGACGGAACGAAAGGCGTGAAAGGATTTGTCACCGATGCCCTCGACGGTATCGACGCCACGTATTTTTACACCTGCGGCCCCGAGCCGATGTTGAAAGCCCTGTACAATGCCACCGAAATTTCCGGTCAGTTCAGTTTTGAAGAACGGATGGGATGCGGATTTGGGGCTTGTATGGGATGCTCCTGTAAGACAAAATACGGAAACAAGCGCATCTGTAAAGACGGTCCGGTGTTGGAGAAGGAGGAAATCATATGGTAAATACGAAAGTCAACCTCTGCGGCATCGAGCTGGACAATCCCATCATCCCTGCCAGCGGAACCTTCGGCTTCGGCTACGAATTTGCCGAATTGTACGATATCAATCTGCTTGGTACGTTTTCCTTTAAAGGGACCACCCTGGAACCCCGATTCGGAAATCCCACCCCCCGTATCGCAGAATGTACCGCCGGAATGATCAACGCCGTGGGGTTGCAAAATCCCGGGGTAGATAAAGTCATCTCCGAAGAATTACCGAAACTTGCAACGTGCTTCCACAAGCCGGTTATGGCCAACGTCAGCGGATTTTCCGTGCCCGACTACGCCGCTACCTGTGAAAAATTGGACCGGTGCGACCAGGTAGGCTGGCTGGAAGTGAACATTTCCTGCCCCAACGTCCACGGGGGCGGGATGTCCTTCGGGACCTCCCCCGAAGCGGCGGCGGAAGTAACAAAAGCCGTTAAAGCCGTAACTAAAAAGCCGGTCATCATCAAACTTTCCCCCAACGTAACCGACATCGTTTCCATCGCAAAAGCCTGCGAAGAAGCGGGTGCGGACGGCATCAGTCTTATCAACACGCTGTTGGGGATGCGAATCGACCTGAAAACAAAAAAACCGGTCATTGCCAATAAAATGGGCGGATTTTCCGGTTCTGCCATCTTTCCGGTGGCGGTGCGGATGGTCTACCAAGTAGCCCACGCCGTCCACATCCCCGTAGTGGGAATGGGAGGCGTCACTACGGCGGAAGACGTTCTTGAAATGATGCTCGCCGGGGCTACGGCAGTGCAAGTGGGTGCCGCAAATCTGGTGGAACCCTATGCCTGCAAAAACATCATCGAAGACCTTCCCAACGTAATGAAGCAATACGGCGTTTCGGATCTGAACGATATTATCGGAAAGGCGTGACGTTATGATTTTCAAAACCATTTCTCTTCGGCCCGAAGACGAAACAATTACCTTGGACGCTTACGTGGCCGACCCCTATGGGGACAATCTGCGAAAGGCGATTTTGGTCATCCCCGGGGGCGGATACAAAGAAATTTGCTCCGACCGGGAAGGAGAGCCCATTGCCCTGGCCTTTCTGCCCTACGGATACAACGCCTTTGTGTTGAAATATTCCGTGGGCCGCAAGCGCCCCTTCCCCGCACAACTCATTGAAGCGGCAATGGCCATCAAACACATCAAAGACAACGCCGTCGAATACGGCATTGACCCGGACAACGTCTTCGTCACCGGATTTTCCGCCGGTGGACATTTGACGGGAAGTTGCGGAATTTTGTGGAAGCATCCGGCAATCTACGAAGCCTTGGATATGCCCTACGGCTACAACAAGCCCAAAGGGATTATGCCCATCTATCCGGTAGTCAACGGTCACGAAGGGTCTTTTAAAAACCTGTGGTGCACCGACACTCCCACGGACGAACAAAAAAAACAGAGTTATCTGAATCTTCACGTAGACAAAGACAGTGCTCCGGCGTTTATTCTCCACACCGCCACCGATGAAATCGTTCCGGTACAGGATTCTTTCGACCTTGCCAATGCCTATGCCAAAGCCGGAGTCCCTTTTGAATTGCATATTTACCCCAAAGGACCTCACGGAATGGCCTTAGCCAATGAAATCACCGCCTGGAACGGCAGAAAAGAATACGTCAACCCCGAAATTGCAAAATGGGTGGGAATGGCCGCTGCGTGGGCAAACAATCTGTAAAGTATCATATTTAAAGGAGATATATTATGGGAAAAGACGTTATCATCGCCTGCGATTTTGACAGCGCGGAAAAAACCTTTGCATTTCTGGATAAATTCACCGGCCGTAAACCTTTCGTAAAGATTGGAATGGAACTGTACTATGCAGAAGGCCCCTCCATTGTGAAAGAAATCAAGAACCGGGGGCATAAGATTTTCTTGGATTTGAAACTTCACGATATCCCCAACACCGTGAAAAAGTCGATGGCAGTCCTGTCCCGCCTTGACGTGGATATGACCAACCTCCACGCCGCCGGCACCTGCCGGATGATGGAAGCCGCCATCGAAGGACTGACCCGTCCCGACGGCACCCGTCCGATGCTGATTGCCGTCACCCAGTTGACTTCCACCGACCAAGAAAGTATGGAAAAGGACCTGTGGATTGAAAAACCCATTGCCGACGTGGTAATGCACTACGCCCATAACGCCAAAATCGCCGGGCTGGACGGCGTGGTATGTTCTCCTCTGGAAGCCGGAAAGGTTCACGAAACCTGTGGAAAAGAATTTGTCACCGTTACCCCCGGCGTCCGTTTTGCCGACGGAGACGTAGGAGACCAGAAGCGGGTTATGACCCCGGCTCAGGCCAAAGAAATCGGCTCGGACTACATCGTGGTAGGCCGTCCCATCACCGCCGCGGAAGACCCCGTGGCCGCTTACGAACGTTGTGTCAACGAATTCTGTGACTGAGGATTGGCTATGGAATTTCGATACGACGTACAACTCCTCATCGAAGGAACCAATTTGGACGAAGATGCAATCGGAAATTATTTCCTTGCGAATTTTAAAGGAGATTGCCTTCTTGCCGTAGGAGACGAGGATCTGATCAAAATTCATTTCCACACCAACGAGCCCTGGGAAATTCTGCAATATTGCGCACAGTTGGGCGAAATTTTTGACATCGTAGTAGAAGATATGGACCGACAAGCCCGAGGCTTAAAGGGATAAAGAAAGGACACGAAACTATGGAAGCTTACAAGAGAGAGTTTATTGAATTTTTGCAGAGTGCCGGCGTTTTGAAATTCGGTGATTTCACCGCTAAATCCGGCCGCAAAATCCCCTATTTCGTCAACGCCGGAATGATCAAGACCGGCGACCAGATTACCAAAATGGGCGAATTTTACGCAAAAGCTTACTTTGACAAGCTGGGCAAAAAAGAAGCGGTTCTCTACGGACCTGCCTACAAAGGCATCTCCCTGTCCATTTCCGCCGCCGTCGCACTGTCCAAAAACGGTCTGAACGTTCCCTTCTTCTTCAACCGCAAGGAAGTCAAGGATCACGGGGAAGGCGGAACCTTCGTAGGTTACGTTCCTGAGGCCGGAGAAGAAATCGTTATCATTGAAGACGTTATCACCGCCGGCACCGCCATCCGGGAAAGTATGGAAATTCTCAAACATCTGGAAGGGACGAAGGTTATTGCAACCTTCATTATGGTAGACCGGAAAGAAAAGGGTCAGACCGAAAAGGGAGCAATGCAGGAAATCGAAGAACAGTTCGGATTCCCGGTCTATTCCGTCGTTGACGTCTACGACATCATCGAATACCTGGAAGAAGACCCCGCAAACGAAGAAAACGTAACCCGCATCAAAAACTATCTTGCCGTAAACGGAGCAAAACAATGAGAAGTTTGATTGATATTCTCGACCTTTCTCCCGCAGAAATCGACGAGTTGATCGCCACCGCCAACGATATTATCGACAATCCCGCCAAGTATTCCGAAAAATGCCGGGGAAAGAAATTGGCCACTCTGTTTTTTGAACCCTCCACCCGGACCCGTCTCTCTTTTGAGGCGGCGATGTACGAATTGGGGGGAAACGTTCTCGGATTCTCTGAGGCACAATCTTCTTCTGCGGCAAAAGGGGAAAGCGTTTCCGATACCGCAAAAACCGTGAGTTGCTACGCGGATATCATTGCAATGCGACACCCCAAAGAAGGGGCACCCTTCGTGGCGGCCCAGGCGGCGTCCATCCCCGTCATCAACGCCGGAGACGGTGGACACAACCACCCCACCCAAACCTTGACCGACCTTTTGACCATCTCCCGGGAAAAAGGGAAAATCGACGGACTCACGGTGGGCTTCTGCGGCGACCTGAAATTTGGCCGGACCGTTCACTCCTTGATTGGGGCGCTGTGTCGGTACAAGAACGTGAAAATCGTTCTCATCTCCCCCGAAGAATTGAAGGTTCCTTCTTACGTAAAGCAAAAGATGAAAGCGTCCGGCATTGAATACGTGCAGACCACGGATTTGCAGGAAGCATTGCCTTCCCTGGACATTCTGTATATGACCCGAGTACAGCGGGAACGCTTCTTCAACGAAGAAGATTATCTGCGCCTGCGGGACAGTTATATTCTGACACCCACAAAATTAAAAAACGCGAAAAAAGACCTGTGCATTATGCACCCCCTGCCGCGGGTCAACGAAATCTCCGTGGAGATTGACGACGACCCGAGAGCCTGTTACTTCAAACAGGTTCTGTACGGAAAATATATCCGGATGGCACTGATTATGAAACTGTTGGAGGTGAAGTAAGATGCATATTGATTCCATTCGCAACGGACTTGTCATCGACCATATTTCCGCCGGAAAAGGGATGGCCATCTACGACCTTCTTGGGTTGGGGAATTTGGACTGCACCGTGGCTATCATCAAAAATTCCAACAGCCGGAAAATGGGCAAAAAGGACATCATCAAAATCGATGCCGAAATCGACCTGGACCTGAACATCCTGGGCTACGTAGACCCCGGCATTACCGTAAACGTCATCAAAGACGGTGTCCTTGTCGAGAAAAAGACCGTGGACCTGCCTGAAATCCTCACCGGCGTTCTGAAATGCAAAAACCCCCGGTGCATCACTTCCACCGAGCAGGAATTGAAGCACGTCTTCAAACTCACCGACCCCGAGACCCGCACCTATCGGTGCCTCTACTGCGAAACCGCCGCAAAGTGAGAGACGTGGGGTGAGGTTGTACTTTTCTTTCTTTTCGTGAGAAAAGAAAGAAAAACAAAAGCCGGCGAATTCCATTCGCCGGAATGATATAAAAAAAACACAGCTCTATGTTATACAGAGCGGTGTTTTTTTATTTTTGCAACATAATGTACTTTTTATTATCTTTCATATACTCCCGTATTCTTTCAATACAAATCCGCAATTCTTTATTTCGGCTCTCTTGATTTTCTTCATCCATAATTAGATTCCCTAACAGTTCAAAAAACGCACATAAACGGTCCAAAACCTCTGCAAAGATTTTACTTCGATCTTCTGTAACAACGTCCCTGTAACTTCCGACTATTCTAATTACAGTCGGCAACTCGGTTTCTAAATCCACACAACAACAATCCGTTAAAATGAGACTTTCTGAGGTTACTCGTTCTTCCTCAAAAGCAGAAAACCATTTCATTCGTTTCAAAAATTCCATCGGATAGCCGGAAAATGTTAAAAGAAAAGCACTGATGTCCGATGCAAATAATATACTGTGAGGAATTTTTTCAAGATGAGGAAGTTTTTCCCAGAAACGGAAGGTGTAAAATAACGATTGAGCCAATTCTTCTAAATGATTTTCTTCAAACATACTTATACCTCTTTCTGTAAATAAAAAAGTGCGTAGCCGAAACTACGCACAAAAAAACGCATAACTTCCGGCGATGCGACTCAACCTTTTTACAGACCAAAGTATGCAAAAATGAAGTATGCATTTTTTACAATTTAAAAATGCGCACTTTGGTCGTAAAATATGCAGTTGAGTCGCAGTAATATTATATCACATTTTTTTTAATTTGTAAACCCCCAAAAACAAAAAAGTAGCCCGCTCTGTTTTTACAGAGCGTTCTAAAATATTTCTATTTTCCCCCGACGCAAGAATTGCGTCGGATTCAGCTTTTCTTTTTGGTGCTTTTTCTTTCCGCGAAAAGAAAAAGCACCCCGTCGCCCCTACCCTTACAGGATGATGCTTTCGCCGTCCATTTCGGTGGGTTGGGCAAGACCTAAGAGTTTGAGGATTGTGGGAGAAATATCGCACAGTTTTCCGCCTTCACGGAGTTTGCAGTCCTTGCCGATGACAGCAAAAGGAACGGGATTGGTGGTGTGTGCGGTGAAGGGAGAGCCGTCTTCGGCAATCATACAATCGGCGTTGCCGTGGTCTGCGGTCAGAAGCATCACGCCGCCCATATTTAGAACGGCCTCTGCGGTTCTGCCCACGCAGGTATCAACGGTTTCCACTGCCTTGACGGCAGCCTCGAAAATGCCGGTGTGACCTACCATATCGCAGTTCGCGTAGTTCAGAATCACCACGTCGTATTTTCCGCTGTTGATGGCGTCTACAACCTTATCGCAAACAGGTACGGCACTCATTTCCGGCTGCAAGTCATAGGTTGCAACCTTGGGAGAAGCTACCAGAATCCGGTCTTCTCCGGGATATTCCACTTCCACGCCTCCGTTAAAGAAGAAGGTGACGTGAGCGTATTTTTCGGTTTCGGCAATCCGCAACTGGGTCATATTCTGCTTGGACAGATATTCCCCCAGGGTATTGGCCAGCGACTGCGGCTTGAAGGCCACTTCCACGTTGGGCATCGACGCGTCGTACTGGGTCATACAAACGTAGAACAAATCCAGTTTCCCGCCCTTACGTTCAAACCCGTTAAATTCGGGGTCCACGAAAGTTCGGGTAATTTCCCGCGCCCGGTCGGGGCGGAAATTAAAGAAGACCACGCTATCCCCGGAAGCGATGCGGTCGGTTCCGTTGACTACGGTAGGAAGCACGAACTCGTCGGTCAGATGCTTTCCGTCTTCGTCCACCGTTTCATAAGAAGCACGAACGGCAGCCGCGGCATCGTCGGTTTGATTTCCTTCCCCGTAGACCAAAGCGGCGTAGGCTTTTCCCACACGGTCCCAGCGGTTGTCCCGGTCCATTCCGTAGAAACGGCCCATCACGGTAGCAATTTTGCCGGCTCCGATCTTGGCAAATTCCGCGTTTGCGGCATCGATGAAATCCGCGGCGGAAGCGGGGGGGACATCCCGGCCATCCAACAGAGCGTGGACGAAAATCTTGGTCAAGCCAAACTCTTTCGCCATCCGGACCAGCGCATAGAGATGTTCAATGTGAGAGTGTACCCCACCGTCGGACAGAAGCCCCATCAAGTGAAGAGCGGAACCCTTTGCCTTACAATTTTCCATTGCGGCAACCAGAGCCTCGTTGCTCATCAAGGCCCCTTCTTTGGCGGCTTTGGTGATGCGGGTCAATTCTTGATATACGACCCGGCCGGCACCGATATTGGTGTGGCCGACTTCGGAGTTCCCCATCTGTCCGTCGGGAAGACCCACGTCCATCCCGGATGCACCGATTTCGGTAGTGGGACAGGTGGCGAAAATCTTATCTAAATTGGGGGTATTTGCGGCTTTGATAGCGTTGACTTTATCGCAGTCATTAAACCCAAAACCGTCCATAATGCAAAGAACGAGAGGTTTTTTCATTTTCATTCTCCCTTATTTGGAAGCGGATTTTACAATCGCGGTGAAATCGGGAACCTTCAAAGAAGCACCGCCGATAAGACCACCGTCGACGTTGTACTTCGCAAGAAGTTCGTCCGCATTCCCGGCATTCATAGAACCGCCGTACTGAACGGTCACGGTTTCGGCAACGTCTATGCCGTATACGTCGGCAACGGCGGCACGGACGGCTCCGTTGGTTTCGTCGGCTTGTTCCGCCGTCGCGGTAAGACCGGTACCGATGGCCCAAACGGGTTCGTAAGCGATGATAACGTTTTTCAGGTCTTCGGCCTTCACGTTTTGGAGAGCGATCTTGGTCTGCATTCCAACCACTTCGTTGGTAACGCCCTGCAATCTCTGTTCTTTCAGTTCGCCGACGCAAAGAATAACTTTCAGACCGGCAGCCAAAGCGGCCAGAACTTTCTTATTGCAGGATTCGTCGGTTTCGTTGTAATACTGACGGCGTTCGCTGTGACCGATGATGACGTATTCCACGCCCAGGTCGTTGAGCATATCCGCGGCAATTTCACCGGTATAAGCGCCCTTGGCTTCGTAGTGCATATTCTGAGCACCGATTTTGATATTGGTGCCTTTTGCGGCATCCAGAGCGTTCTGCAAGCAAACGTAGGGCACACAGCAAACCACGTCGCACTTCGCATCGGCGACACAGGGAGCCAATTCTTTAATAAAAGCAGTCGTTTCCGAGGGGGTCTTGTTCATTTTCCAGTTCCCGGCGATAACGGTTCTTCTCAGTTCAGTATTCATTTTCATTTCTCCTATTCAAAATCCTGCACAGAGACGGTGTGCCTCTGTGCAGTAATGTGTTTTGTTGTAACTTATTTATCCTGCAAGCAGGCGATACCGGGAAGTTCCAGGCCTTCCAGGAATTCCAGGGAAGCACCGCCGCCGGTGGAAATGTGGGTAATCTTAGAAGCGAAGCCCAGCTGTTCGCAAGCAGCCGCAGAGTCGCCGCCGCCAACGATGGTAATAGCTTCGGATTCCGCGAGAGCCTTCGCAACAGCGATGGTTCCCTGAGCCAGCGTGGGATTTTCAAACACACCCATAGGCCCGTTCCAAACTACGGTCTTGGCAGACTTGGCAGCCTCAGCGAACAGTTCTCTGGTCTTGGGACCGATATCCAGACCCATCTTGTCGGCAGGAATTTCGTTGGAAGCAACGACCTGAATGGCAATTTCCCCATCAATGGGATCGGGGAAGGATTCGGTGATGACCGTGTCAATGGGAAGAAGGAGCTTCACGCCCTTTTCCTCTGCCTTCTTCAACATATTGCGGCAGTATTCCAATTTGGATTCATCCAAAAGGGAAGTACCGACGGAATATCCCTGAGCGGCCAAAAAGGTGTAAGCCATACCGCCGCCGATAATCAAGGTGTCAACCTTGGTCAACAGATTATCAATAACGTTCAGCTTGTCGGCAACCTTAGCACCGCCAAGGATGGCAACGAAGGGACGTTCGGGATCAGCCAAGGCCTTACCCATTACGCCGATTTCTTTCTGAATGAGGTATCCGCAAACAGCGGGCAGATAAGCGGCGACGCCGGCGGTAGAAGCGTGAGCGCGGTGAGCGGCGCCGAAGGCATCGTTCACGTAGATTTCAGCCATAGAAGCCATTTCCTTGGCAAATTCAGGATCGTTCTTTTCTTCTCTCTTATCGAAACGGGTATTTTCAAGAAGCATTACTTCTCCGTCTTTCAGAGCGGCAGCCTTTGCCTTGGCATCTTCACCGATGGTGTCGGCGGCCAAAGGAACGTTGACGCCCAACAGTTCGGACAGACGGGCAGCGACGGGAGCCAGAGAGTATTTGGGAATCACTTCTCCCTTGGGTTTGCCCATATGAGAGCAAAGGATGACCTTCGCACCCTGACCCATCAAGTACTTAATGGTGGGGAGAGCTTCGACGATACGCTTATCGCTGGTGATGACTCCGTCTTTCAGAGGAACGTTAAAGTCGCAACGAACCAGAACGGTCTTGCCGGCAACGGCGATGTCTTCTACGTTTTTCTTGTTGTAGTTCATACTATTTCACTCCTTGAAAAGAATAAAAATTAACAAAATCGGGATGGAATCGAGGGCTTCCCTCGTCCATCCCTTATTATACCACATTTTACCTTATTTTGCAAGCGTTTTTCCGATATTTTATTCTTTGTTCACACTTTTTTCTTTCCCTTTGGGAAAAACACCCGAATACCGCCCCAAAATCCCTACGGGAATCCAGGTGATCACACCGCAAAAAGCAGAAGAGATTCCCAGCAAGGGCAACAGCGTCCAAACGGCAGGCGTCAATAAGAGCGCGGCCACCGCTAACTGTCCGGCACCGTGAAGCACCGCTCCGGCGGCACTGACCCCCAAAGGAGAAAAGCATCCGCTCCGCTTCAACAACGCCATTCCCACAACGGCGAAAACCGTTCCGCAAAGCCCAAATAAAACCCCGGACAAACGGCCGAGAAAGAAAGCACTCAACAAAACCCGAAGCACCCCAAACAAAAGGGCCGCCGGGAAAGAATACTGATACAAAACCACCATCGTCACGATGTTAGCAAGGCCCAATTTGACACCCGGAACAGGAATCTGAAAAGGCAAAACCGCCTCAACCCAAGACAGAATCAACGCCACCGCCAAAAATAACGCCATCCGGGTCACGGTCCGAGGGGAAGATTTAGCCGACAAGGGCGTCCACCCCCTCTTCCGAAATTTGCAGAGAAATGCGATTTGGAACACATAAAATAACTTCTCCGGCCTTGGAAATCCACCCCGTGGCTTCGCACAGACCGTCGGGACAGGTGGAATGGACAACGCAAACCCTTCCCTGATTAACAACCACCGTCGTGCCGTCCTCCAACGCCAATTCCCGATCTTCCCCAAGTTCCAGCGTGTGAAGGATCTGTCCGTCCACCGAAACCGTCACCGTTTTCCCCGTAGGCCGGGGGAATATCCAGACAGCAAAACAAACCGCCACCAAAGCGGCGATAAGCACGATATCCCAGACAGTGACTTTTTTATCCATACGGTTATCCCAACGTATACCTTTCCGAAGTCAGTTCAAAGCAATCCGAAAGACCGTCGCTGACCCGGACGGTATGATTTTGATACACAAACACAACCTCCGACGGCAAGAATCCGTCGGTCTTCTGTAACGTCTCATACAAATTCCATCCCCGTTCGCTTCCCATCAGCCACAAGGCGGTAGACATCATATCCGCCTGGGCTCCGTCGGCGCACAAAACCGTCACCGAAAGAAGATCGCTTTCCCGGGGATAGCCCGTATTGGCATCCAACAAGTGATGATAAACCGTTTCGGTATATTCAAAAAACCGCTCGTAGGCACCGGACGTAACGATAGAGACGTCGGTAGCCGTCAAAATTCCTAAATATTCCGTTTCCGACCCTTCCGGGTCCCGGACGCCCACGCGAAACGCCTCACCCTTTCGAGTCCCAAACAACGCCACGTTGCCTCCAAAAGAAACAATTCCGGCAGTGGCACCCGCATTTTTCAAGGCTTTCACCGTACGATCCGCACCATACCCCTTCCCCACGCTGCCGATATCGATTCCCATCCCGGCCTTGGAAAAGGTCAAGCATTGGTCTGCAACCGTCACGGCGGAAAAATCCACGACAGACGCCGCAGTTTCGATGGCTTCCGGGGTAGGCGGAGCCGAAGCGTGATTCACGTCCCACAATCGGGACAGGGGAGCGACGGTCAGGTCAAAGACGCCGTCCGTCAAGGTGTATAATATACCGGCTTGGTTTAAGATTTTCGCAAATTCAGGGGTTATCGCAATAACGTCACCCTCCGAAGTCGCAGTATATTCCTTTGCCCCATCAGGAGAAAGAAGGTTCTGTCCGTCTGCCGCCGCAGAAGAAAAAACCGAAGAAATATTGCTTCCACCCCACACCTTTGCCGTACACAGCGTGTCGTAAGCCCAGGTCTGGGCGGTGACGGGAGCCGGCGAACAGGCGGTCAAAAAGAGCAAGGCCGCCACAAAAACAAAACACAGTCCCCGTTTCATTTTTCCAACCACTGTCCTACCGTCCGAAAGATGGCTTCCAGGGAAGACATATCCCCCATCCCGTTCCAGGCGGGGAGACAACCCAACACCCCGATCGCCACAAAAACGCACACTACGGCACACAGAATCACCCATAAGGGATTTTGCTTTTCGTTCACGAGATTCGCTCCTTTGTTGTGATAAAAATATTATACCGCAAATTTCGGGGAAAGTCAATAGGAACGAAACTTTTCGTGCCATTTTCTTTCCCCCTCTTGCATTTCTATAAAAGAAGTGTTATAATAAGTATTATTAGACGAAACGGGGTGAAGGGATGGAGTATTCCAAGATTCGGCAAGCGGACTATCAAGAGTCTCTTTCCCAACGATTGACGGGAATTTTGACCCGGCATCGGTGCAAGGGAATTTCGGTCTCGGTGTGCGGAGAAGCCTCGGTATTGCTGAAAGGTGCCGCTGGAATTCAAAGCAATTCCGATAATTCCCCCCTCACCGCCGAAAGTATTTTTTGGGGGGATAAGTTAGCCGCTCCCGTGGTAGCCTACGTGGCGTGGAAACTCCACGAACAGGGCACGTTTGACCTGAACCGTCCTCTGACCCAATATACCCCAGAGCCCTTTTTACCGGGAGAACGGAATTTGGAATACGTCACCGGACGGAGCGTGTTATCCCAGACATCGGGATTTCCTCTGAAAAAACATCCTTCGATGCCTACCCACCTACAATGGATGCCCACCACGGTCTTTTCCTATTCCGATTACGCCCTGTTGTATCTGCAACGGACCATCGAACAAGCTGCAAAAACCGATTTTCAGACTTTGGCGGAAGAAATCGTATTTCAGCCCTTCCGGATGAAATCATCGTCTTTCGTATGGAAAGACGAATTTGCGGACCGCTTTGCCCACCCCCATATCAAGGGAGAAGCCAATTTGAAGGTACGGGCAGAAAAACCCAATACGTCCAAGTTTTTTTACACTACCCCCACCGATTACTGCTTGTTTTTAAATAAACTGTTCGTCCCTCAGACTTCGCAAAAATGCCTCGCCCCAATCACGTTGGAACAGATGCTTCAACCGCAAATCGAACTGTTTGGCGGCTTAAAATGGTCTGCGGGCATCGGATATTACGAAGGAAAAGACGGTGTCTTCTATTGGCACTTCGGGGACAACGAAGGAAGCAAATCTTTGGCCTTTATCGACACGTCTGCCGACCTTTGCCTGTGTGCAATGGCAAACGACGAACACGGATTTGACGCCATCCGAGCCTTTTTAAAAGACGGAATGGGACAACCGTTGAAGGCCTGGGAAATCTACCGGGGATTTTCCCTGAAAAAAGCCGCTTTTGAAAGAACCCGAGCCGCGGCACAAAAGAAATACCGTTAAAAGGACCCTGTTATGCAACTGATTATCGCTGAAAAACCAAGCCTTGGCCGGAATATCGTTTCCGCCATCGAAGAAGGGAACAAAGATAAACTGAATAAGCGAAACGGTTTTTACGAAGGGGAACATTACGCTGTGACCTGGGCTTTTGGGCATCTGTTTTCTTTGGCAGATATTGAAGATTACGCTCCTCTGCCCGAAGGAAAGACCCGTTGGAGTATGGACAATCTTCCCTGCTTTCCCAGGGAGTTTCGGTATCATCTGAAAACCGGAGACGACAAGCAGCCCGACGAAGGGGTCATTCGTCAGTTTAATACCATTCGAATGCTGTGTCTCAGAGAAGACGTCGATACAATCATCAACGCCGGCGACTCCGACCGGGAAGGGGAAATCATCGTCCGCACTTGTGTCAGCAAAGCCTTTGACGGAACCGTCGCAAAGCCCTTTAAACGCCTGTGGCTTCCCGACCAGACCTCCCAGACCATTCTGGCGGCGTTAGAAGAATTGCCCGATGAAAGCAATTACGATAACCTGGCGCGGGAAGGCTACGCCCGAACCTATATGGATTGGCTTTACGGGGTCAACCTGACCCGCTACGCCACCTTAAAAACCGGGTCGCTTCTCCGGGTAGGACGGGTCATTATTCCCATCGTCAAAGCCATTTACGACCGGGATATGGCCATTAAAAATTTCGTACCCGACATCTATTACGCCATCGTTTCCAAGGCGGAGACCAACGGAGAAACGGTAGAACTGACCTCCAAGACCAAATTTGATAAAAATGAAAAAATAACGGCCGAAGCCTTTTGTCAGAAGTACAACGAAGCGGATGCGGTCGTAACGTCGGTCAAAAAGCGGAAGACCACCTTAAATCCGGGGAAATTGTACTCTCTGTCCACCCTGCAAAACACCTTAGGGAAAAAGTATAAAATGCCGATGGAAGAGTCCTTGGCTATTGTACAAAAACTGTACGAAGCAGGATATCTGACCTATCCCCGTACCAACTCGGAATATCTGGCTACGGCGGAACAGGACAAAATCAAAAAGGTGCTGGAAGGGGTCAAAAAGGTTGGCTATCCCGTGGAATTCAAGTTCAAAAAGACCATTTTTGACGATGCCAAGATCGAATCTCACTCGGCCCTGACGCCCACCTATAAGATTCCCTCCAAAGCAACGCTGTCGGAAAAAGAATTTCAAGTTTATTCTACGGTAATGCGTCGGTTTGTGGCAGTCTTTTGCGCCGAAGAATGTCAGGCAGAAAAAACCGAAATTACCATCGACGTGGGGGGAATGGAAGAATTTCTGCTGAAAGGCACCGTCATCACCGCCCCCGGCTGGATGAAATACGACGACGGGGGGCAAAAAGATAAAATGCTTCCCAATCTGTCCAAGGGAGACAAGGTCAATACCGCCTTTACTCCCGTGGAAAAGGAGACGTCTCCCCCGAAGCATTACACCATCGAGACCCTGAATAATTATCTGAAAAACCCCTTCCGGGAAGAAAAAGCCAACATCGAGACCGAAGATGATGCGGAAGAATACCGGGCCATTTTCGAAGGATTGGAATTGGGCACGGAAGCCACCCGGACGGGCATTATCGATAACGCCCGCAAGAGCGAATATATTCTGTTGAAAAAAGACGTTTATACCATTCTTCCCAAGGGAATCTATCTGATTGAAGCCCTGATTCGGATGCAGATTTCTATGGATAAATACAAGACCTCCGAGTTAGGCAAAGCGCTAAAAGCAGTCTATCGGGGAGAAATCACGGTAGATGACAGCGTCGGCTTGGCCGAACGGGAAATCGCTCAGGTCTTTGCTTCGGTTCACGCCCAAGCGACCCCGGAAACCGACGTATACGACGGCTTCTTCCGGGACGAAGTTGGGGTCTGCCCCCTCTGCGGCGGCACGGTGGTCAAAGGCCGATACGGTTACGGGTGTATGAATTACAAAGAGAAAAATTGCAAATTCACCATCTGGAATACGATGTGCGGAAGAGTAATTCCCCTCTCAGCGGCAAAATCCCTGCTGGAAACGGGAACCACGGCCAAGTTAGTGGGATTTGTTTCCCCCCGGACGGGTCGAAGTTTTGATTCCAAGTTAAAATGGAATCCGGAAACACAAAAAGTAGAATTTGATTTTACATAACAGGAAGGCGGTTTTTTTATGAGAGTTGCTATCTACGGTTACGGAAATTTAGGGAAAGGAGTGGAATCGGCCCTTCAAAGTGCGCCGGATATGGATCTGGTCGGGGTATACACCCGAAGAGACCCGGCTACGGTGGAAACCTTGGGAGCGCCGGTATTTTCCGCGGAAGAACTGAAACAGCCCAAGGGTAAGAAAATTGACGTTCTGATTCTGTGCGGAGGGAGTGCCACGGACCTTCCTGCGATGACCCCGGAATTGGTGAAACATTATAACGTCATCGACAGTTTTGATACCCACGCCAAGATTCCCGAACATTTCGACGCTGTAAACCAAGCGGCCGTCTTCTCTGGCCATATCGCTTTGATTTCTGCCGGTTGGGACCCGGGAATGTTTTCGTTAAATCGTCTCTACGCAAACGCCATCCTTCCCAACGCCACCGATTACACCTTCTGGGGCAAAGGGGTCAGCCAGGGCCATTCCGACGCCATCCGCCGCATTGACGGAGTGGTGGATGCCCGGCAGTACACCGTTCCCGTGGAAGATGCGATGGAACAAGTACGGGAAGGAAAAAATCCGCAACTGACCACCCGTCAAAAACATCTGCGGGAATGTTACGTGGTGGCAGAAGAAGGGGCGAACAAAGAAGCCATTGAAACGGCCATCAAAACGATGCCAAACTATTTTGCCGATTACGATACCACCGTACACTTTATCTCCCAAGAAGAATTGGACCGAGACCACGCCGGATTGCCCCACGGGGGAAGCGTTATCTGCACCGGAACCACCGGAAAAGACAATCAACACAAGCAGGTTATCGAATACAAACTGACCTTGGATTCCAACCCGGAATTCACCGCCTCGGTCATCGTGGCTTACGCCCGGGCTCTGTACAAGATGCGTAAACGCCACGTCACCGGCTGCAAGACCGTCTTTGACATTACACCGGCAGACCTTTCTCCTCTCTCCCCCGAAGAATTGCGGGCGAAATTCTTGTAAGATGAAATAACAAAAAAACGGACTGTGAAATCCACAGTCCGTTTTTTTGTATCATTCTTATTTTGTCAGCAATTCCGCAATCTGGATGGCATTGGTAGCAGCCCCTTTGCGGACCTGGTCGCCGCAGCACCACAGAACGATGCTGTTGTCGTCGGTCAAATCCTTCCGGATGCGGCCAACGAAGACCAGATCCTGGTCGGAAGTGTCCAAAGGCATCGGGTATTTCTTTTCGGCGGGATTATCCACCAAAACACAGCCGGGGGTGTTGGCAATGGCTTGCTTAACCTGTTCTACGGTCAGTTTATCCGCCGTTTTCACCGTCGCCATAATGGAGTGGGAACGAACCACGGGGACCCGGACACAGGTACAAGAAACGGTCAATTCGGGCAGGTGAAGAATCTTTCTGCCTTCGTTTTGCATTTTCATTTCTTCGGTGGTATAGCCATCGTCGTTAAAGCCGCCGATTTGAGGAATCAGGTTTGCGGCAATCTGGTAAGGGAAGGTATTGCAGACCACGGGTTTCCCTTCGGCCAACGCCTTGGTCTGTTCTTCCAATTCCACGGGACCGGCAGCCCCGGCACCGCTGACCGCCTGATAAGTAGACGCCACCATCGATTGAATGGGGGACAGTTTATTGATTCCGTTCACCGCAACCAAAGTAATAATGGTAGAGCAGTTGGGGTTTGCGATAATTCCTTTGTTGGTCTTTGCATCTTCCCCGTTGATTTCGGGAACGATGAGGGGGACGTCGGGATCCATCCGGAACGCGCTGGAATTGTCAACGAAAACAGCCCCTGCCTTGACGATGTGAGGAGCCAGCTCTTTGGCTACGGCGTTGGTGGAAGCACCCAGAACGATATCCATTCCTTCAAAAGCGGTGGTACAAGCTTCTTGCACGGCAATGTTCTTGCCTTTAAACTCAATTTGCTTCCCTACGCTCCGGGCAGACGCCAGAAGACGTAATTCGCCAAGGGGGAAATTCCGTTCTTCCAACACTTTCAGCATCTCACGGCCTACCGCTCCGGTAGCGCCCAAAACGGCAACGTTATACAGTTTCATAATCTATTCCTCCAAAAAAGTAATCAAACTTACGTAAAACTTTCGTACAGAACCTGAATGGTCTTTTTGAAATCCTTATCATCCACACCGATAATAATATTGATTTCATCCGACCCCTGTTCAATCATACGGATGTTGATCTGATGTTCGCCCAGCGTAGCAAACAAGCGACCGGAAACTCCTACATTCCACGCCATACGACGGCCGACGACGGCAACCAAACTGATTCCGTGATCCACCTTGATACGGTCGGGATTGAGAACCTCGTTGATGTCCGCGGTCAAATCGTGGAGGGAAAATTCAATCTGCTTGGTGGAAACCACGATAGAGAACGAATCGATACTGGACGTGATATACTCCACGGTAATACCGTATTTTTCCACGATCTTCAAGGCGTGGCGGATAAAACCGGGTTCACTGTTCATCCGGGCCTTGGACAGGGTGATGATGGAATAATTCTTCCGGCCGGTAATGCCAGTAACGAAGCGTTTTTTATCTTCCTCGCTTTCCCGGTCAAATTCTTCCAGAATCAGCGTACCCCGGGCAGAAGGGTCGTTGGTATTTTTAATGTACAGAGGGATGTTTTTCTGCCGTACCGGGAACACCGTCTCTTCGTGCAAAACGTCGGCGCCCATATAGGAAAGCTCCCGCAATTCGCCGAAGGTTACCTGTTCAATAGGACGGGGATTTTCCACGATCCGGGGGTCTGCCATCAGAATCCCCGAAACGTCGGTCCAGTTTTCGTAAGCATCTGCGTCCAACGCCGCGGCGGCAATAGCTCCGGTAACGTCGCTTCCCCCTCGGGTAAAGGTTTTGATTTCCCCGTCGGGCATCGCTCCGTAAAAGCCGGGAAGCACCACTTTTTTGGCCCGGGCAAACAATTCCCGCAACGTGGCGTAGGATCTATCGAAATCCACCCGTCCGTCGTAATTAAAGCACAACCAATCTTTGGAATCAATAAAGGTATATCCCAGATATTCCGCCATCAGTTTAGCGTTCAGATATTCCCCTCGGGAGGCAATGGCATCGGGGGTGGGGGCGTTGTGAATAAAGGTCTTGACCGATTCCAATTCCCGTTCCAAATCAAAACTTAATTCGCATCCCGCGGCAATTTCCCGATAACGCCCCGCGATATCTTCAAACACGTCTCCGAAGGGAGCGTGATACTTCACGTGGGCGTGGCAGATGTAGAGAAGATCTGTCACCTTCGTATCGCCGGAAAACCGTTTCCCGGGAGCGGAGACCACAACCACCTTCCGGGCGGGGTCCGCATCCACGATGGCCTTTACGCGGGCAAATTGTTCGGCGGAAGAAAGAGACGACCCACCGAATTTTACGACTTTCAACATAACTTTATTCCTCTATTCCCGCAAAATGCGGAAGAAATTTATTCATACAAAGCGGCAACGAAGGTCCCTTCCGGAAGGGTTGCAAGGCGCTGCGTCATTTCCTTCACCGAAAGGGAATCGGTAAGAGAGACCGCACCGTCGGGAGTCCGGACATAATACCGGAAGCAAACCTGACTGTTATCCACCTCCGCAGGGGTGTATTCGTAGCAAACGGCATCGGCCTTTTCACTCAAATCCAACATATCCTGCACCAAGGCAAAGCCGGTAGGGTCTTTTCCCGCCCCTTGGCCGTAAAAAGACAAATCGCCCACCCGGTCTCCATTCAGAGAAACCAGATTGAAATTTTTCCGCACCGAGGCAAACATTGAATCGGTGGGAAGAATAGCCGGCTGAACGAAAAGGGCAACCGTTCCGTCGGCGTTGAGCCGATAATTGCCCAACAATTTACAGGTCTTCGCCTGATTTTGCATCCATTCAAAATCACATTTCCGGATATGACGGATTCCCATTGCGGGAATCTCATCGGGAGATGCGGTAAGGCCGGAGGCAACGTTACAGGACAGGGCCACTTTGTATCGCACGTCCAGACCGTCGATATCCGAAGTGGGGTCCTTTTCCGCATACCCCAACGCCTGCGCCTCGGCAAGAACCTCGGCAAAATCCGCATTTTCGTGGGCCATTTTATCCAAAATAAAATTGGTCGTTCCGTTTAAAATACCTTCAATCCGGCGAATCGTTCCCCCACGGGCAGTCCGACGAAGAGACGAAAGCCAGGGGATTCCTCCGCCGGCGGAAGGAGTAAAACGAAGGGCAACTCCCTTTTCGGCCGCGGTCTCCATCAATTCCCGATAGCAGGTGGCCATCAAAAGTTTATTGGCGGTGACCACGTGTTTCCCGGCTTTGAGGGCAGAAAGAACCAACTCCCGGGCAGGATGAAGCCCGCCAATCGCCTCGGCCACCAGGGCAATGGACGTATCGCTGAGAATTTCATCGTAATTCGTCGTCATTACGTCTTCGTACCCGGGGCGGACCGCCAGGTCCAAAACTTTTTTCACCCGAAGTCCGGTCTTTCCGTCCCGAATGGTGTCGAACGCTCCGGTTCCCACCACTCCGAATCCGATAATCGCAATGTCCATAGTCTTTCGTTTCCTTCCTTTTTTGCAAACCACTTCCCCATTGGGGAATTTCATATCTCTGTATAATAAATCATTATAGCATACTACGCGGAGAAAAGCAAGAGGTAATTGTAAAAAAAGTAGCAAACCGAAGGGATTTTTACCGGTTTGCTACTATTTTTTTGGATTTTTAAGTTAATTGGTTTCCGAACCGTCCGACGTCTCATCGGTAGGAGAATCTCCCGAATCGGTCACTGAATCGGAACCGGAATCGGTCACCGAGTTCGAAGTTGAAGTCGAATGTACGCCACCGGCCGACGTGGAAGACGCAGCGTCCGACGTCTCATCGGTGGTGGAACTTCCGGAAGAACCGGCAGCAGAATCGGTGACAGAATTGGTCGCCGAATCGGTGGGTGTCCCGGAAGAAGTATCGGTAGAGGGGAGAATCGGCAAGGAAGTCGATGCCGTAGGTTTACTGTCGGTCGTCGTGCCGCTGTCAGTGGTAACGTCGGTATTCCCCGTAGAGGTAGACGTGGAAGACGAGGCCTGACCGGAAGAAGTCGTCGTATTGCCCGATGACGTATTTTTATTGGAAGATGCCGTCTGGTTGGAAGAAGTGGGCTTCCCGGCACTGTCGGTCGTGGTTTCCGAACCGGCAGGAGGGATAAAGGTATCCGAGAAACCGGCGGCTCCGTACCAGTTGTTCTTCCGGATGCCGTTCTTCTCCACGTATTCTTCAAAGGTAACGTTATCAAAGAAAAATGCGTGAAGGATATCCGCGGAATATTCCAAATCGTAATACACACAAGAGCCGATATAGGGAACGCTCAACCCACTGGTAATAACGCTTCCTTCTACGGGCAAGCGGTTTTGCTGCATCGTAATTCCGTCTGCCTTCAAAACCTTGGCAAGGTCAAAAATGTCATCGTACCCCATCGATGTCTGGATATACGGCAACATTGCCTTAATCAGCGAAGGATACTTGGACATCGGGAGTTGCAGAGCCTTCTCAAACAGACGGGTCATAACCAAACGCTGCCGCTCCGTTCGACCGTAATCGTCCCGGGTCCCGTTAATCGTGGGGACCGCGCGGATTCGGGCAAAGGAAACAGCCTGGATCCCGTTCAAAGTCTGCTTGCCGGCCTGGGTCACGTAGGAACGCTTCAATCCGCGAACGCGGGCAATTTCTTCCATACACAAATTCGTCTGGTAAATCTCCGCACGGGTCAGTTCTACTTCCACGCCCCCGACGGCGTCCACGATCTCCGCCATTCCTTCAAAGTCTACGGTGGCATATTCCTGAATGTTCATACGGAAGGTCTGATTGAGGGTCTTAATCGCCAATTCCGGGCCACCCAAACTGTACGCCGCGTTGATCTTCTGATACCCGTGCCCTTCCACTTTCACCAAAGTGTCCCGCATCACCGAGACCAACTTGATGGAACCGCTGGTTTCGTTCACGGAAATAATCATAATCGAGTCGGACAGACCTCTTTGATATTCCGCCCCTTCCGGCTTTTTGGCCCGGGAGTCAAGACCGAACAGTGCGATATTCGTAATTTCATCGGGATATTCGATATTTTCGTCTACCCCCAACTGTCCGGGGTCTTCGGTAATGGGGTCGTGTTCGTAATCAAAGGTACTCTTAAACCACAAAATACCAAACACAACGCCGGCAATCAGCAGAACCCCGACGCTCCCCCCCACGGCAATCCAAATCTTTGCTTTTTTGGACAACGCCTTTTTCTTTCCGTGGCGTAGCCGCTTCCCCGATGTTCCGGCCCGGGAGGAAGACTTCTTCCCGGTGATCTTCCGAATCAGTTTTTGGAATTTGTTCATTCGCTCTCCCTCAATCCAATCATTCCTACGGAACAATTCCTTCCGAGACAACGCTTCGGAAGGAATCTCCGTTACTATGTTCTATTTTTTCCAGGACAAATCCATCCATCAATGGCAATTTTCCCCGGCATACCCGGAATTCGCCGATATGAAAAGGATTTCGTCCAAATGGTGCAACGTTTCCATCGTTTACAGTAAGATTACAGGGCGTTATTCTCCTCGAACAACGTCAACAACAACCGGCAAGCATCCTGAATGTCTTTCTGCTGTTGTTCCCCGGTAATTTCCCGTTCAATGGTAATGGGACCGGTATAGCCGATTTCCGCCAAGCGCTTGATAAAGGCGGGATAGTTGACTTTCCCCTGTCCCAGAGCAACTTCTTTCCCGAGATTTCGTCCGTCCGTGGGATACAGACCGTCTTTCCCGTGAACGTTGCGAACGTATTGTCCGAATACATCCAACGCATCCACAGGATTGGCCTTCCCATAGAGAATCAGGTTGGCAGGGTCAAGATTGATCCCCACGTTGTCCATCCCGATATCCTGAATGGTGCGAAGCAACGTTACCGGAGTCTCCTGCCCGGTCTCAAACAAGAAGTTGCAGCCGTAAGCGGCATATTGCTTAACCAACCATTTCAAGCAGGCGATAAGTTCCGAATACTCCGCGGAGCAGGGATTTTCCGGCAGATAACCGCAATGGGTGATAACGTCGGTCACGCCAATTTTGTTGGCGAACTGAGCCCCCTTGACCAATTCCTTCATCCGGTCGTAGCGGTACGCCGCAGGAACCAATCCCAACGTGTTCTGTCCTTCGTAAAAATTCCAGGTGCAAGGACCGGCCCAACCGCACCAAAGAGCGGAAATTTCAATTCCGTATTCTTCCTGCGCCCGCTTGATTTCCTCCACCTTTTCATCGGTGAACAGTTCGGTTTTCCAACAGGTCATCTGACAGGTTCCAATGCCGAATTTCTTCAATAAAGCAAACTGTTCGGCGATGCTGCCGTTCATCAATTTCCCGTCCATATGGACCATACATCCGAGTTTCATAAAAACGATTCCTCCGTGTTTTGTAAAAAATTCGAGAAAAATCGGCAAAAACTATTGACACAAACACATAATTATTATATACTACAATTAAGGAAAAGTCAATGACATTTTGCGACTTTTTTTCGACAAAGAGGAAAGGGGATTTTTATGGAACAGCAAGCCTACTACCGTATCCTGGATTTAGATATGCCGGACAAATTGGCAAACAACTGTGAAAACACGGATTTTCCGCTGTTGGTCAATTGTACGGGGCTGTATAAAATGACCCGTCCCTACGTAACCAATATTCCCCGGGGGAGAAACGATTTTTATTTGCAATATTGCATCGACGGAACCATTTCCGTCACCACAGACGGCGAACCGCAACTGCTGTCCCCCGGGCAGATCATCATTTTGGCGCCAAAAACACCCTACATCTGCAAGAACTTAGACGACACCGTCACCTACTATTGGATTCACTTCACCGGCGCCGACGCCGCCGCCTTGCTGGAAAAATTTGAATTAAACTGCAACAAGGTCCACACCGTAGCCAGCAGCGAACGTATCGTCCGCCATTTCCGAGCTTTGTTCCGGGAATTTCTTTGGAGAGACCGGTGTTTTGAAGATTCGGCCTACGCTTGCCTGATTTCCATTTTGGCGGAATTCAGCCGGATGCGGGATATCAGCACCCGGGACCGGGACACGACGGTAGAGACCATCTTTAAATCCCTTACCTATTTCCACAATCACATTCATCAACCCATCACCGTGGCGCAAATGGCGCAAATCGAGCATTTCAGCCCCAGCCGCTATCGAACGGTCTTCCGCCGATGTATGGGAATGTCTCCCTCGGAATATATGACCAAGCTGCGGATGCACCGAGCCTGTGAATTATTGGCAATGGCGGATATGTCGGTCCGAGAAGTGGCGGAAGCCTGCGGTTATCCGGACCAGCTGTATTTCAGCCGGGTCTTCCGCTCCCATTTCCACATCGCCCCCAGCAAGTACCGGGGAGAAGACGACCTGGAAAACGACACGGAAGAATAATTATAAAAAACGATGAAAATGCCTTGATTTTCAATATTATTTATTCTCGAATTCAAACCAAATCGGTTTATTTTAGAACAAAAGAAACGGCAGTCGTTCGATGCACTCGAAAAACTGCCGTTTCTTTTTGCACTACGAATTCAAATCAACGTTATTTAATGTTGTTTTCGTAGTTTTCAATCATCTTTTTGACCATCTGGCCGCCGATAGAACCGGCCTGCTTGGAGGTCAGATCACCGTTGTAACCCTGTTTCAGGTTTACGCCGACTTCGTTAGCGGTTTCCATCTTGAATTTTTCCATAGCCTCTTTGGCTGCGGGAACTACGTGCTTATTTCTAGCCATAACTGTTTTTCCACTCCTTGTTGTAAAACGCTTTTGCGTTTTTCACGATTTTTTCACAGCCCTTTTGACTGCACGAATAGTTTGACTCAAAGGAATAAAATTATCAAGTGTAATTTTTGGAATTTCACGCACCGCATCGTTCTCAAAAATATATTCTCCGGTCTTATAAAAAGGTATATGAAATTTAAATTTTCAGTTTTCAGGATTTCGAGAAGAGGGTACGTCTCATTAAGACGCAAACCGAGATACGTCTCATCCCCGCTTGAAAGTCGAAACAAAAGTGAGGAATTTTTTTGAATCTTTTGCAAAAATTGTTGAAAAATCAGGGGAACAGTGCTACAATAATGTGGTTATGTAGGTGTATATAGAATCGATATAGAACGCCACAGGAGGAGAGTATGAAGTACAGTTATTATCCCGGTTGTACGCTGAAAACGAAAGCCAAGGAATTAGACCTTTACGGCCGTCTTTCCGCGGAAAAACTGGGGATCGTTCTGGAAGAACCCGAGAATTGGCAATGCTGCGGCGGGGTATACCCCCAATCAGAGGACGAGATCGCAACGAAACTTTCTTCCGTCCGAACCCTTGCAGCAGCGAAAGAAAAGGGACAGGACCTGATCACCCTGTGTTCCGCCTGCCATCACGTGCTGAAACGCGTCAACAACGATATGAAGCAGAACGGAACGATTTGCCAGCGGGCCAACAATTATCTGCAATTGGAAACGCCTTATCGGGGCGAGACCGAAGTGCTTCATTATTTGGAACTGCTCCGGGACCGGGTGGGATTCGACGCTCTGAAAGCAGCGGTGGTCCATCCGCTGAAAGGAGTAAAAATCGCCGCATACTACGGATGTTTGCTTCTGCGCCCCGGCAAAGAAATGGGATTTGACGATCCGGAAGATCCCAGCATTATGGAAGATTTCATCCGGGCTTTGGGGGCAACTCCTGTAAAATATTCCCAGCGAAACGAATGCTGCGGAGGATATATCACCCTGGAAAACAAAGGAGCAGCTCGGCGAAGAGCGGAAACGATTCTTTCTTCCGCAGCCAACGCCGGTGCGGAGATGGTCGTCACGGCTTGCCCCTTGTGTTTGTACAACCTGGAAACCAACGCCGAAACGGACCTTCCCGTCAAATACTTTACCGAAGTACTTGCCGTGGCCTTGGGCGTGAAGGAGGAATTATGAGCCTTACAAACAAAGTGACGGCGGAAGACATCCTGCGCATCAGCGGGGTAGATGCAAGCCGCTGTATGCAATGCGGAAAATGCTCGGGGGCTTGCCCGAACTACGATGAAATGGACCTGCACCCCCATCAGTTTGCCGCCCTGGTCCGAAAAGGGAAAATTTCCGAATTGATGGAATCCAACGCGTTGTATCAATGTCTTTCCTGTTTCGCCTGTTCCCAACGGTGTCCTCGGAACGTGGAACCGGCAAAACTTATCGAAGCGGTACGCCTTGCGGTCATCCGCCAAAAGGGACAAAACCATATGTCGGCAGATCGCCTGCCCGAAAAGTTGGATGACCGGATCCCTCAGCAGGCTCTGGTCAGCGCAATGCGAAAGTACAGTAAGTAAGTTTAGGAGATACCGTTATGCAGAAAATCGGCGTATTCGTATGCTGGTGCGGAAGTAACATCGCAGCGACCGTGGACGTAAAAGCAGTGGCGGAAGCCCTGAAAAACGAACCGGGCGTGGTGTTCAGCACCGATTATCAATATATGTGTTCGGAAAATGGACAGGCGATGATTCGCCAAGCGATCAAAGAACACCGTCTGACGGGAATTGTGGTTTGCTCTTGCTCTCCCCGGATGCACGAGGCCACCTTCCGCAAGACCGCAGTCTCTGCGGGGCTGAACCCCTATATGGTGGAGATTGCCAACATCCGGGAACAGTGTTCCTGGATTCACAAGGATATTCCCGAAGGAACCGAAAAAGCCATTGTTCTGGCCCGGGCGGCGGTTGCAAAATTACATAAAAACGCCCCCCTCACCGCCGGGACCAGCCCCGTCACCAAGCGTGCCTTGGTCATCGGAGGCGGCATTGCCGGGATTCAAACGGCTCTGGACGTGGCAGATGCGGGATTTGAAGTGGATATCGTAGAAAAATCCCCCACCATCGGCGGCCGTATGGCACAATTGGACAAAACCTTCCCCACCTTGGACTGCTCGGCCTGTATCCTGACACCGAAAATGGTGGAAGCGGCCCAGCACGAAAAGATCAACATTATTTCCTACGCGGAACTGGAATCCCTTTCCGGATTTGTGGGAAACTTTACCGCCACCATCCGGAAAAAAGCCCGTTTTATCGATGAAGATAAATGTTCCGGTTGCGGCGTTTGTACCGAAAAATGCCCCTCCCGGAAGGGGTTGGACGATTTCAATATGAAACTGAACAAGCGAGGGGCCGTCTACATTCCCTTCGCCCAGGCCATCCCCAACGTGGCGGTCATCGATGCGGAACAGTGCCTGCATTTCCGTACCGGAAAATGCGGACTTTGTCAGAAAAACTGCTCCGCCGGGGCAATCGACTTTGAACAGAAAGACCAATTGATCGAACGGCAATACGGCGCCATCGTCGTGGCAACGGGATTCCAGCCCATCGACGCGTCCGCCTTCAACGAATACGCATATAACGATTCCCCCGACGTGGTCACGTCCCTGGAATTTGAGCGGATTATGAACGCCGCCGGTCCCACGAAGGGGCAGTTGGTCCGTCCTTCCGACCTAGAACACCCCCACGAGATCGTGTTTATTCAGTGCGTGGGCTCCCGGTGTACGGAAGATGCGGAAAAAGGAAAACCCTACTGCTCCAAAATCTGTTGTATGTACACCGCGAAACACGCGATGCTGGTTCGGGAAAAATATCCCGACGTCAACGTCCACGTCTTTTACATCGACGCCCGTACCCCCGGGAAGAATTTCGACGAATTCTACCGCCGGGCCGTAGAACAGTACGGAGTAGATTACATTAAGGGAATGGTTGGTAAGGTTGCCGTAGAAGGGAACAAGCTCCACGTTCAGGGCAGTGACCTTCTCAACGGAGAACAGATTCATATCAACGCGGATATGGTGGTTCTGGCCACAGCCATCGAGCCCGACCCCACCGCCCGCGCTCTGGGGACGATGCTCACGGCAAGTATGGACACCAACGATTTCTTTACCGAAGCCCACCCCAAACTCCGTCCGGTGGAAAGTCCCACGGCAGGGGTATTCCTTTCCGGTGCCGCCCAAGGGCCGAAGGATATTCCCGAAACGGTGGCCCAGGCCGGAGCCGCCGCGGCGAAGGTCATCGGCCTTCTCTGCAAAAACGAACTGACCTGCAACGCCTGTGTGGCCCACGCCAACGAAACGGTGTGTAACGGTTGTTCTCAATGTGAAAAAGTCTGTCCTTACGGGGCCATCACCTACGAGGAGAAAGAAATCCGCTCTCCCGAATTCCGTGGCGTACGGCGGGTTGCCACCGTCAACGAAGCGGTCTGTCAGGGTTGCGGCGCCTGTACGGTAACCTGTCCCTCCGGAGCGATGGACCTGAAAGGCTTTACCAACAGTCAAATTATGTCGGAGGTGGATGCGATATGTCGATGAATCAACAATGGACGCCGAAAATTGTCGCCTTTTGTTGTAACTGGTGCAGTTATGCCGGTGCCGACCTTGCCGGGTCGGGAAGAATGAATTATCCCGCAAACGTAAAAATTATCCGTATCCCTTGCTCCTGCCGATTGAATCCGTTGTTTGTGCTCCGCGCCTTTCAGCGGGGGGCCGACGGGGTCATCCTGTGCGGATGCCATCCAGGAGACTGTCACTACTCCACCGGAAATTATTACGCCCGCCGCCGGATGACGGTTCTGTTCTCTCTTCTGGATTATATGGGAATCGAGCGGGGCCGGACCCGTGTGGAATGGGTCTCCGCCGCGGAAGGTGCAAAATTCGCCGCTACGATGAACGATTTCGTAAAAACCATCACCGAATTAGGCGAGAATAAGAAATTGGGGGATTTGCGATGCAAGAAATAATCATAAACCGCTTGCGGGAACTTCTGTCCGACGGCGAATATGCCGGCGTGATTGGATGGACCCAAGGGGAAACACCCTTTGACCGCACCCCGAATCTGTTGGACGCAGACCGTATCGACCAACTTTGCTACGACTCCTTCTGCGGAAGCAACCTCTCCAAATATCTCGTCTCCCAGGCCAACCGTCAGCAGAAGAAAATCATCGCTCTGTTGAAGCCCTGTGATTGTTACAGTTTCAATCAACTTTGCACCGAACATCGCATCGACCGAAACAAAGTCTACGTCATCGGTGTGGGATGCAAGGGAAAAATCGACGGGGAAAAAATCCGCAAAGCCGGAATCAAGGGCATCACCAAAATCACCGAAGACGGGGACCTTTTGAAGATTGAGACTCTCTACGGCGAAAAAGAAATTTCCCGAAAGAACGTCCTTTTAGAAAAATGCCTCGCCTGTAAAGGCAAAGAACATAAATGTGCCGACGAAGTTTTGGGCGAAAGCGAAGAAACCGCCAGCGGGGATAAGTACGCGACGGTCAACCGTCTGAACGAAATGACTCCCGAAGAACGGTTTGAGTTCTGGCGCGGAGAACTTTCCAAATGTATCCGTTGCAATGCCTGTCGGAACGTTTGTCCGGCTTGCAGTTGTATCAAATGTGTGTTTGACAACCCCAACTCCGGAGTGCAGAACAAAGCCGCCGCCGATGATTTCGAGGAAAATATGTTCCACATCATTCGGGCTTATCACGTGGCCGGCCGTTGCACTGACTGTGGAGAATGCAGCAGAGTTTGCCCGCAAGGGATTCCCCTGCATCTTCTGAACCGAAAAATCATTCAGGATATGAACGAACTTTACGGAACGTATCAGGCCGGCGAAGAAATCGGCCAACGCCACCCCCTCACCGACTTCACGTTTGAAGACGACGAGCCCGGCGTAATTGAAACACGGGGAGGCGGAAAATGATGAAGAAACTTTCGTTGAATCAACTTCCCGAGCTGTTCCGGAAAATTTCCCAGACCCACACCCTGATTGCCCCCGTAGAAAATGGCGGACAGGTAAACTTCGGCGTCTGGACGGAAGAATCGGTTCTCCGTCTGGATGCTTTGAAAACCGTGAAAAGTGCGAAGGGAGCCTTCTTCCCCCAAGTGGAAGACATCGTCCGTTTTCGGATGGAGGGAAAAAACATCGACATCCATCCCGCAGACGTTTTGACCGAAGATTTTGTTATTTTCGGTGTCCGGGGATGCGATGCCAGAAGTTTTGAACTGTTGGACCGGGTCTTCCTGTCCGACCCCACCGACCCCTTCTACGCCGCACGCAGACAGCACGGCACGGTGGTTTCCTTGGCTTGTAACGAACCGGAAGAGACCTGCTTCTGCCCCAATTTCGGGATTGATGCCGCGAACCCCTCGGGAGACGTCACTGCCTGGATCGTGGGAGAAGATATCTATTTCCGCCCCAACACCGAAAAGGGCGAAGCTTTCGTTGCCGGTCTGGAAGAAGTGGAAAACGAAACTCCCGTAGAAGAATTGCAAAAGAATATAAAAACCGTTCTGGAAAAACTTCCGCTGGCGAAATTGAACCTGAACGGATTTGATGCGGACCACCTGATGGAACGCTTCGACGACCCCCAATGGGAAGAACTTGCCCGGGGTTGTTTGGGGTGCGGAACCTGTACCTTTGTCTGTCCCACCTGTCAATGCTACGACGTGCGGGATTTCGACACGGGCAGCGATATTCAACGGTACCGTTGTTGGGACAGTTGTATGTTCTCCGATTTCACGCTGATGGCGCACGGAACCAACCGCCCCACCCAAACGGAGCGGTTCCGCCAGAGATTTATGCACAAACTGGTCTACTTTCCCTCCAAGAACGAAGGGTTGTACTCCTGTGTCGGATGCGGAAGATGTTTGGAAAAATGTCCGCAATCCATACATATCGTAAACGTAATCAAGGCTTTGGGGGTGAAAGAAGATGACTGACAATATTATCCCAATGCTCGGCGTAATGACCGGGATCCGGACCGACACGCCCGACATCAAGACCTTCCGCGTAGAGGCGGTGGGCGGCGGGAAATGCTTTGAGCATATGCCCGGTCAATGTGCAATGCTCTCCGTCCCCGGCGTGGGAGAAGCGATGTTCTCCATCACCTCATCCCCTACGGTCCAAGATTATCAGGAATTTTCCGTGAAAAAGTGCGGATGCGTAACCGAATGGCTCCACCATATGGAAGTGGGACAGCAAATTACCATTCGCGGTCCCTACGGACGCCCCTTCCCCGTGGATACGGAGCTGAAAGGCAAGGATCTTTTGTTTATCGCCGGTGGGGTAGGACTTGCCCCCCTTCATTCGGTGATCAACTACGTTCTCGACAATCGCTCGGATTACGGGAACGTGGATATCGTATACGGGTCCCGCTCCAAAGAAGACCTTCTGGACCTCCCGGAGATTCAATCGGTCTGGGCCGACCCCGCAAGCGGAATGAACGTCCACCTGACCATCGACCGGGAACAGGAAGAATGGGACGGCCACGTAGGATTCGTTCCAAACTTCGTGAAAGAACTGGATTACAAACCCGACCGAACGGTTCTGGTCTGCGGTCCGCCGATTATGATTAAATTCGTATTGGAAGCCCTGACTGAAATGGGCTTTGAAAAGACCCAGGTCTACACCACGATGGAACTGCGGATGAAGTGCGGTGTCGGAAAATGCGGACGCTGTAACATCGGCGATAAGTACGTTTGCAAAGACGGTCCCGTGTTCCGCTTCGACGAACTGGATGAATTGCCCGCAGAGTATTAACGGAGAGGTTTGCTATGGAAAAGAAAAAGTTGAACGTATATTTGTACGGTAAAAAATACGAAATTCCCGAAGGGCTCACCATTATGGAAGCGATGGAATACGCCGGATATCGGCTGGTCCGGGGAATCGGATGCCGCAACGGGTTCTGCGGAGCCTGTGCCACAGTCTACCGCATCAAGGGAGACCGGGAACTGAAAGCGTGCTTGGCTTGTTCCACTACGGTACAAGAAAATATGTACATTGCCACCCTTCCCTTCTTCCCCCTGGTAAAAGAGCCCTACGACATCGAAAAAGTACGGCCCGACGAACAGATTATGATGCAATTGTATCCCGAAATTTACTCCTGCGTGGGATGTAACGCCTGCACGAAGACCTGCTCTCAGGGACTGAACGTTATGCAGTATATCGCCCACGCCCAGCGAGGGGAATACGAAAAATGTGCGGAAATGTCCTTTGACTGCGTTATGTGCGGAATCTGTTCTGCCCGTTGCCCCGCCGGAATCTCCCATCCCCAAGTGGCGATGCTGGCCCGCCGGCTGAACGGTAAATATCTCTCCCCCGAAGCGGTGCACCTCACCGAACGGGTCAAGGAGATTGAAGACGGACTCTGCTCCGAAGCCATTGAGGCTCTGATGGAAAAACCCATCGAAGAAATCAAAGAACTTTACAACAACCGTGATATTGAGAAGTAAGGAGGGAGAGAAAATGATTTTTACCGAAGAAATGCTGGCTTCGATGAAAAAAGTAGAAGCCGCTCGGGAAGCGAATATCAAATACGAACCCCGCCGGATGACTGCGGAAGAAAAAGACGCTCTCCTGAAAAAGTATCACCCCGACTACAAGAAGAGCGGATTCTCTACCATTAAAGTCGGCCCCAACAAGGGTGAAAAAGCGCCCGTGGAACTGGTTGACGTAATGGAAGGCAGAAGCCGGATTCTGGACTTGAAAATTGATTTGAACCAAGTGGACTACGACGTGGACGTTCTGGTAATCGGGGGCGGCGGTGCCGGTTCCTCCGCGGCCATCGAAGCCCACGCAGCCGGTGCAAACGTGCTGATTGCCACAAAACTCCGTATCGGAGATGCCAACACGATGATGGCGGAAGGGGGAATCCAGGCGGCCGATAAGCCGGGGGACTCTCCTGCCCATCACTATCTGGACGTTATGGGCGGCGGCCACTACGTCAACCGCCCCGAATTGGTCAAAAAATTGGTTATGGACGGCCCGGGCGCCATCAAGTGGCTCAACGAACTGGGCGTGGAATTTGACAAAGACGAACAGGGCAATATGGTTACCACCCACGGGGGCGGAACTTCCCGCAAGCGGATGCACGCAGCGGCAGACTACACCGGGGCGGAGATTATGAGAACCCTGCGGGATGAAGTGTTCAACCGAAAGATTCCCGTATTGGATTTCACTGCGGCCATTGAACTGATTTTGGATAAGAACGGGAACGCCGCCGGTGCCGTTCTGCAAAATACGGAAACCGGAGAAATTCTCATCGCTCGGGCAAAATGCGTCATTATTGCCACCGGAGGAGCGGGCCGGATGCACTATCAGGCCTTCCCCACCTCCAACCACTACGGCGCTACGGCGGACGGACTGGTCATCGGATACCGCGCCGGTGCGAAACTGCTGTATCAGGACACGTTACAATATCACCCCACCGGGGTTGCCTTCCCCCAACAAATCTTTGGAGCGCTGGTAACCGAAAAGGTCCGCTCGATGGGCGCGAAACTCATCAACAGCGAAGGGGAATGTTTTATGCATCCTCTGGAAACCCGCGACGTTTCCGCCGCCTCCATCATTCGGGAATGTTCCACCAACGGCAAGGGCGTTTCCACTCCCGTGGGAGGGAAAGCACTTTGGTTGGATACGCCGATGATCGATATGATTCACGGAAAGGGCACGCTGGAAAAACGTCTGCCCGCAATGTTGCGGATGTACCTGACCTTCGGCATTGATATGCGAAAGACTCCTATTTTGATTTACCCCACCCTCCACTATCAAAACGGCGGCCTGGAAATCGGTGCCGACGGGATGACCAACGTAAAGAACCTCTACGTGGTCGGCGAAGCGGTCGGGGGGATCCACGGCCGGAACCGTCTGATGGGCAACAGCCTTTTGGATATTATTGTTTTCGGTCGCCACGCCGGACAACAGGCCGGAGCCCGGTTCCGGGACATTACCGTAGGAAAACTGACTCTGGACCACGTGAAAAAGTACGATGCGGAATTGAAGGCCGCGGGAATCGAAAGCAACGAGCCCTCGCCCCGATTGTTCCCTGACTATACGAGAAACGTTATCAATTGGAGGAAATTATGAGAGAGATTCACGTAAACAGCATCATTGATACCATTGAAAGATTGTGTATCGATGCAAACAACCATCTTCCCTGTGACGTCAAAAATGCCATTGAACACTGCCGCGCCTGTGAAGACGGTGCCATCGCTTGCGGCATTTTAGACAACATCATCGAAAACTACAACATTGCCGACAAAGAGAACGTTCCCATCTGCCAGGATACCGGTATGGCCTGCGTTTTCCTGGAAATCGGTCAGGACGTTCACATCGTGGGCGGCGATTTGACCGAAGCGGTAAATGAAGGCGTTCGCCGGGGCTATGACAAGGGCTATCTGCGCAAATCGGTCGTCAAAGACCCGGTTCGCCGGGGCAACACCGGAGACAACACCCCCGCGATGATCTACACCGAAATCGTCCCCGGAGAAAATATTAAAATCACCATCGGGCCCAAAGGCTTCGGAAGTGAAAATATGAGTGCCGTTCGGATGTTCAAGCCTTCTGCGGGTCTTCAAGGCATCAAGGACTTTATCATCGAGACCGTTAAGGCCGCCGGCCCCAATCCCTGTCCTCCCATCGTCATCGGCGTTGGCATCGGCGGAACCTTCGACAAGGCCGCACTTCTGGCGAAAAAAGCCATTATGCGTCCCCTGAACACCAGCCATCCCGACCCCTATTACGCAGACCTGGAAAAAGAAATGCTTCAAAAGGTCAACGAACTGGGCATCGGCCCCCAAGGCTTCGGCGGAAAGACCACGGCAATCGGTCTGAATATCGAAACGTTGCCCACGCATATTGCCGGAATGCCCTGTGCCATCAACATCAACTGTCACGTGACCCGTCATAAATCGGAGGTGCTGTAATTATGGAAAAACGGATTCAACTGCCTTTAACCGAAGAATTGGCCAAAACGCTGAAAGCCGGAGATACGGTTCTTTTGACCGGCTATATCTACACTTCCCGGGACGCAGGCCATAAGAGAATGTGCGAGACCCTCGCAAAAGGGGAGCCCCTGCCCTTCGACCCCACCGACGCTACCATCTATTACGTAGGCCCCACCCCCGCAAAGCCGGGTCAGGTCATTGGTTCTGCCGGTCCCACCACCAGCGGCCGTATGGATGCCTATGCGCCCACGATGATGAGCGTAGGGGCCCGGGGGATGATTGGGAAAGGTGCCCGCCTTCCCGAAGTAATTGACGCGATGAAGAAGTATTCCGGCGTCTATTTCGGTGCCATCGGCGGTGCCGGTGCCCTTTTGGCAAAGCAGATCAAGAGCAGCGAGCTGGTTGCTTATGAAGATTTGGGTGCGGAAGCGCTCCGGAAACTCTACGTGGAAGATATGCCTCTGGTCGTCATTATTGACTGCGAAGGCAACAACCTTTACGACTTTGGACCTGCCAATTATCTGGCCCAGAAAGGAAACTGACTGTTATGATTGAAATCACCGATCTTTTGGAAGCATTGATGATTCTCTGCTTCGGACTCTCCTGGCCGATCTCCATCCGGAAATCCTGGATTTCCCGGACAGCAAAAGGCAAGAGCCTCTTCTTTGAAGTGTTTATTTGGGTAGGTTACATCTTTGGAATCGTCCGCAAATTTATGCTTCTCGCCGAAGCCACCCAACCCCTCGGCTGGCTGTTCTATCTGGGCTGGGCCTTCTACTTCCTGAACTTCATCGAAATCACCATCGATATGATTCTTTATTTCCGCAACGTGAAATTAGACAAGGAAAACGAAGGAAAATAAATTGGTTCTCAAAAAAAGAAGCGACATCGTCGATGTCGCTTCTTTTTTATACCATATAAATTCAGTTATTTCAATGGATTCAGTTAAATTTTGTTCTGTTTTAAAATAATTATTTTAAACCATATTGGAATAGAAAATCACTTATTTTTCAGAGAAAGCCCTGTGGATAGCATCGGCAGCGGTCTTTCCGGCGCCCATCGCCGAAATGACGGTGGCCGCTCCGGTGACCGCATCTCCACCGGCATAGATGCCGCCCCGAGACGTCAGTCCCCCTTCGTTGACCACGATTCCGCCCCGGCGGTTGACTTCCAACCCGTCCGTAGTGGATTTGATCAACGGATTGGGGGAGGTCCCCACCGACAGAATGACCGTATCCACGTCCATCGTAAACTCGCTTCCCGGAAGAGCAATAGGTCTTCTTCTCCCCCGTTCGTCGGGCTGTCCCAATTCCATCCGGATACATTTCATTCCCGTAACAAAGCCGTTTTTGGGGTCTCTGGGGTCGTCGGGATTCTGATATCCGAGAATCTCCGTGGGATTGCAGAGCAGTTTAAATTCAATGCCTTCTTCTATCGCGTGCTCCACCTCTTCCCGGCGGGCCGGCAATTCTTCCATCGAGCGACGGTAAACAATACAAACCTGTTCCGCCCCCAAGCGGAGTGCGGTTCTTGCGGCATCCATCGCCACATTTCCGCCTCCGATGACTGCCACCTTTCCCCCCTTCATAATGGGAGTGTCGGGGTCCGGGCGATAGGCCTTCATCAGATTACTGCGAGTCAAAAATTCATTGGCAGAATAAACTCCGTTCAATCCTTCTCCGGGAATTCCCATAAAATTGGGAAGCCCCGCTCCCGAACCGATAAACACGGCTTCAAAGCCCATTTCGAACAGTTCATCCACCGTTAACGTCTTCCCGATGACCGCGTTGGTCTCAATGACGACCCCCAATTTTTTCAGCGTTTCCACTTCCTTGGCCACAATTCCCTTGGGAAGGCGAAATTCGGGGATTCCGTACACCAAAACGCCTCCGGCCCGGTGCAAAGCCTCAAAAACGGTGACTTGATATCCTTTTTTGGCAAGATCCCCGGCGCAGGTCAGCCCGGAAGGTCCGGACCCGACCACGGCAACTTTATGACCGTTCGAGGGCGGGCAGACCGGATCTTCGGCGTAGAAGGTGTTGTGCCAATCGGCGACGAACCGTTCCAACCGACCGATTCCTACGGATTCTCCCTTGATTCCCCGAACGCACTTGGATTCGCATTGCGTCTCCTGAGGGCAAACGCGGCCGCAAACCGCGGGTAAAGAAGAGGATTGGGAAATCACCTGGTACGCCCCTTCAAAATCCCCGTCTTTTATCTTGGAAATAAATTCGGGAATATGGATTTTGACGGGACATCCGCCCACACAAGGCATATTTTTGCAGTTCAGACACCGCATCGCCTCATTTATGGCGGTTTTTTCGTCGTATCCCAACGCCACCTCGTCAAAATTCCGTGCCCGGACCTTAGGGTCCTGCGCGGGCATCGGATTTCGAGTCGGGCTCAGATTGACGTTTGCCATCTTACTGCACCTCCTTGGAAAAGAGATTACAGGTTTCTTCGTGCTTGTGCCGTTCAAAAGATTGGTACATTCTGCCCCGGGACATCGCCTCGTCAAAATCCACCTGATATCCGTCAAAATCCGGACCGTCCACACAGGCAAATTTCGTGACCTTCTCACCATCCACGTTCAGCGTCAGCCGACAACCGCCGCACATTCCCGTTCCGTCAATCATAATAGGATTCATCGAAACGGTCACGGGCGTCCCGTGGGGTCTTGCCGTGGCCACTACAAATTTCATCATTACCAAAGGTCCGATGGCAAAAATCATATCAAATTGCTCTCCGGCTTCCAACAACTGTTTTAACGGAAGCGTAACGTTGCCCGCCTCCCCGTAAGAACCGTCGTCAGTCATCACCCGAAGGGTTTGGGAGCAAGCCTGAAATTCCTTTTCCAGAATCACCAGGTCTTTATTCCGGAATCCGATAATTCCGGTCACGTCAACTCCCATTTCGTGCAGTGCTTCCCCAATGGGAAGAGCGATGGCACACCCAACGCCACCCCCCACGATACAAACTTTTTTCAAGCCTTCCAAATGGGTGGCAACCCCCAAAGGGCCCACAAAATCCTGCAAAAAATCCCCCGCCTCTTTACGGGCGAGTTTTTCGGTGGTTGCTCCTACGACCTGGTAAATAATCTTAACCGTTCCCCGGTCTTTATCCACGCCGGCCACAGTCAGGGGAATCCGCTCCCCGTCTTCGTCCACCCGAAGAATGATAAACTGACCGGGACGGGCTTTTTTTGCCACCAGAGGGGCTTCTATCTGCAATTGAACCACTGTGGGATTTAATACTTTTTTCTCAACGATTCTGTACATTCTGCAATCCTGCTCCGCATCGCACGGGTTCCGGAGAAACTACCGCCGGAGTCCACACGTAAATTTATATAATATTATACTACATTTTCTCCGGGATGTCAAGGACCATTCCAAAAACCTTTGGACGTACTTTCCAGGATGTATTGAGAAATTTTTGCATTCCGTCTTGACATTCTTCGATACGAGTGCTATAATTTTAAGAGGATAACGAAATAGAAAGAAGGACACGCTATGATTTCTGACAAACTTGACCAATACTTAGACCGGCTTCCCGATTGTGGAATCCCTTTTTGTGATTTTGCAATAGCAAAAGACGGAAATATCGTTTACCGCCGTTTTGTGGGATATGCGGACCACGAAAAGACCCGCCTGCTGTCAGAAAACGATATTTTTCGTGTCTATTCCATCTCCAAAATGACCACCTGCGTTTGCGGAATGCAATTAGTGGAAAAAGGTCTTTTAAATCTGGACGACCCGGTGTCCAAATATCTTCCCAAATTTGCAAATCTCACCGTAAAACAGCCGGATAATACCGTAGCACCGGCCAAAAACGTCCTGACGGTCCGACATCTTTTTTTGATGACGGGAGGATTTGACTACAACCTGAAAACCGAACCGCTCCGCCGTGCGAAAAACATCCCCGGAGCCACCACGTTGTCGGTCTTGGACGCCTTGACCGAACTTCCCCTTCATTACGAACCGGGAACCCGTTATATTTACAGCCTTTGCCACGATATTCTTGCGGGGGTCATCGAAGTTGTCTCGGGGATGAGATTCTCGGAATACGTGGAAAAAAATATCGCCGTTCCTTTGGGTATGACCGATACCGGGTTTCGCCCCTCGGCAGAACAACGCACCCGATTTGTGGATGCGTATCAGTTCGTTCACGGCTTGATGAAGGCAACCCCCGTCAACGGGGAACAATACCATAGCCATTACGTGCTGTGCGACGGCTACGACAGCGGCGGTGCCGGTCTGTTTACGACGGTCAACGACCAAATGCGGTTTCTCAACGCCCTGGCCAACGGAGGAACGTCTCCCGAAGGGAACCGGATTTTGAAGGCGGAGACCATTGAACTGTTGGGAAAAAACGGACTTCCCGATTCGGCTCGCCCCGATTTCCAGCCCGGTCGGTTATACGGTTACAGTTGGGGGCTGTGCGGACGGGCCCACGTCAGCAAAACCGTATCTTCGGCAAGGTCTGCCGAAGGCGAATTCGGATGGGACGGAGCCGCCGGAGCATTCGGCTTGGCAGACCCAAAAAACCGCGTTGCAATGTATTTCGGAATTGAAGTTTTAAGTTGCAATTTTAGTTATTGCAAACTCTTCCCCGACCTGCGGGATTTGGGATACGAATTTTTGGGAATCGAATAAAATCCCGAAATTCCTTTACAAAAAGATGAAAACTTTCCAAACCTTGTGTGTCTTATCTTTACAGTGCATATAATATATGTTATAATATGTCAGTACGTCTTATGCTTTAATATTATTTACTATAACAGGAGGTAAATCTCAACAATGGCTAGAATGAAACAGTCAATGGATGGAAATACCGCTGCGGCTCACGTGTCTTACGCGTTTACCGAAGTGGCAGCCATCTACCCCATCACCCCCTCTTCCGTTATGGCAGAGCTGACCGACTCCTGGTCTGCTACCGGTCTGAAAAACATTTTCGGTGACCAAGTTAAGGTTATGGAAATGCAGTCCGAAGCAGGTGCTGCCGGTACCGTTCACGGTTCTTTGGCCGCCGGTGCTCTGACCACCACCTTCACCGCATCTCAGGGTCTTCTTTTGATGATTCCCAATATGTACAAGATTGCCGGTGAACTGCTCCCCAACGTCATTCACGTTTCCGCTCGCTGCGTTGCGTCCCACGCCCTGAATATTTTCGGCGACCATTCCGACGTTTACGCCTGCCGTCAGACCGGTTACGCGATGATGGCGGAAAGCAATGCGCAGGAAGTTATGGACCTGGGTGCCGTTGCTCACCTGGCGACCATTAAGGGCCGCGTTCCCTTCCTGAACTTCTTCGACGGCTTCCGCACCTCCCACGAAATTCAGAAGATTGAAGTCTGGGACTACGACACGCTGAACAAGATGGTGGACAAGGATGCTATCGCGGAATTCCGCGCCCGCGCTCTGAATCCCGAACATCCCGTTCTTCGCGGTTCCGCTGAAAACGGCGATATCTTCTTCCAGCACAGAGAAGCTTGCAACAAGTACTATGATGCTCTGCCTGCTATCGTAGAAGAATATATGGACAAAGTCAACGCCGAAATCGGCACCGACTACAAACTGTTCAACTACTACGGTGCTCCCGATGCAGACCGGGTTATCGTTGCAATGGGCTCCATCTGCGACGTGACCGAAGAAGTCATCGACTATATGAACGCACACGGCGAAAAGGTTGGTTTGGTCAAGGTTCGCCTGTACAGACCCTTCGTTGCGTCCAAGCTGTCCGAAGCCATCCCCGCTTCCGTTAAGAAAGTTGCGGTTCTCGACCGTACCAAGGAACCCGGTTCTCTGGGCGAACCCTTGTATCTGGACGTTGTGACCGCTCTGGTTTCCGAAGGCCGCAACATTCCCGTATACGGCGGTCGTTACGGTCTGGGTTCGAAGGACACTCCCCCGTCCAGCATCTTTGCCGTTTATGAAAACCTGGCAAAGGACGCTCCCAAGGCGAACTTCACCATCGGTATTATCGACGACGTAACCAACCTGTCTCTGGAAGAAAAGGATTGCCCCGACACTGCTGCCGAAGGCACCATTTCCTGCAAGTTCTGGGGTCTGGGCGGCGACGGTACGGTCGGTGCAAACAAGAACTCCATCAAAATCATCGGTGACCACACCGACAAGTATATTCAGGCCTACTTCCAGTACGACTCCAAGAAGACCGGCGGTGTGACCATTTCTCACCTGAGATTCGGCGATAAGAAGATCAAATCTCCTTATTATATTACCAAGGCCGACTTCGTTGCTTGCCACAACCCCTCCTATATGTTGAAGGGTTACAAGATTGTCAACGACGTAAAACCCGGCGGTACGTTCCTTCTGAACTGCCAGTGGGATGCGGCAGAACTGGACAAGCATCTGCCTGCGGAAGCAAAACGTTATATCGCTGAAAACAACATTAAATTCTACACCGTAAACGCCATCGACAAGGCTCGTGAAATCGGTATGGGCAAACGCACCAACACCATTCTCCAATCTGCCTTCTTCGCTCTGGCCAAGATTCTGCCCATCGCAGAAGCCGTAGATTATATGAAATATATGGCGAAGAAGTCCTACTTGAAGAAGGGCGAAGCCATTGTTGAAATGAACTACAAGGCCATTGACGCCGGCGTAGACGCTATCGTTGAAATCAATGTTCCCGACTCCTGGAAGACCCTCGACGTGACCGCAGCTGCCGATAAGGCTACCGGTCCTCGTGCCGACCTTGTGGACTTCGTTAACGATATCGTTATCCCCGTCAACAAGATGAACGGTGATGCTCTTCCCGTTTCCGTCTTCGAAAAGCACGTTGACGGTACCTTCCCCCAAGGTTCTTCCGCTTACGAAAAACGCGGCGTTGCAGTTGACGTTCCCGTGTGGATTCCCGAAAACTGTATTCAGTGTAACTCCTGTGCCTTCGTTTGCCCCCACGCTACCATCCGTCCCTTCGCTTTGACGGAAGAGGAAGCCGCAAACGCTCCCGCAGCCACAAAGTTCACCGAAAAGCCCGTTTTGAAGACCAACTACAAGTTCACGATGGCCATCAGCCCCTTGGATTGTATGGGTTGTACCCTGTGCGTCAAGGCTTGCCCCGTTAACGCGAAGGCAACCAAAGACGGCACCGACAAGTTTGCCATTAAGATGGTTTCTCAGGAAAGCCAGAAGGACCAACAGGCTCCCTTCGATTGGGCCGTTGCCAACGTTTCCGAAAAACCCGAACTTATCAACAACACCGTTAAGGGCAGCCAGTTCAAACAGCCCCTGCTCGAATTCTCCGGTTCTTGTGCCGGCTGTGCCGAAACGTCTTATGCCCGTCTGATTACCCAGCTGTTCGGCGAACGGATGTATATCTCCAACGCCACCGGTTGTTCTTCCATCTGGGGCGGCTCTGCTCCCGCAACTCCCTACACCGTAAACAAAGAATCCGGTAAGGGTCCCGCTTGGGGCAACTCCCTGTTCGAAGACAACGCAGAACACGGCTTGGGTATCTACCTGGGTCAGAAGTCCATCCGGGAACGTCTGATTCGCAAGATTGAAGAAATGGCTACTTCCGATAAGGCTTCCGCTGAATTCAAGGCTGCTGCCGAAAACTTCATCGCCACCAAGGAAGACGGCAAGGCAAACGGCGCTGCGACCGACGCTCTTATCGTTGAATTGAAAAAGGCTGCGGCTCAGGGCTGTCCCACCGCTCCCGAAGTTCTGGCTGAAAAAGACTACCTGGCCAAGAAGTCCGTCTGGATTTTCGGCGGCGACGGCTGGGCTTACGACATCGGCTTCGGCGGTCTGGACCACGTTCTGGCTTCCGGCGAAGACGTGAACGTAATGGTCTTTGATACCGAAGTTTACTCCAACACCGGCGGACAGGCCTCCAAGGCTTCCAACATCGGTCAGGTGGCTCAGTTTGCCGCTGCCGGTAAAGCCATCGGCAAGAAAGACCTGGCTGCAATCGCAATGTCTTACGGCTACGTCTACGTTGCTCAGATTGCGATGGGCGCTGATATGAATCAGACCCTGAAAGCTCTGGCAGAAGCCGAAGCTTACCACGGTCCTTCCTTGATTATCGGCTACGCTCCCTGCGAAATGCACGGTGTCAAGGGCGGTATGGCCAACTGTCAGGAAGAAATGAAGAAAGCCGTTGCCGCAGGCTACTGGAACACCTTCCGGTACAACCCCCTGCTGAAAGCAGAAGGCAAGAATCCCTTCATTCTCGACAGCAAGGCTCCCACGGCTGACTACGTGGAATTCATCAAGGGTGAAACCCGTTACACCCGTCTGGCGCAGGCCTTCCCCGACAGAGCGGAAGTTCTGTTCGCCAAGGCCGCAGAAGCTGCCAAGGAACGCCGGGCGAAACTGGAAGAAAAAGCAAACGGCTAATCCTTCCGGCTACCAAGCAAAAATCGGGGAGACGCGAAAGCGTCTCCCCTTTTTGTTGACAAATGCAGTGCGAACAAGGTATAGATATAAAAATGGTCAGCCTTGCACAAGCTCTCTTGTAGCAAATGAATGATGTAATAAAACAAGCGGATGCTCAATACCGTTCGGTAAAGAACATCCGCGTTTTCTTTTTTTAGACGAACCGAATGACTCATCATATTTATGAATGATGGTTCCCTTCGGTAAAAGCATCTCCCCTCTTACACTTCCTCGAACGTAAGAGTGACGGAAGCAAAGTCGGACTTTTCGAAGCTTATCACAAGTCCGACGCTCATCAGTGTGGAACCGTGCACCGTCAAGTCGAGCTCGGGAATATGGTAAAGCTTGTTTTCATCAAGTCCCTTCATAACGACACGACGGTTATGAGGATTGCAATGGTTGAGGCTTCTGTAACAGGTGAGATGCGCCTCCGACTTATCCTTGGAAACGATGGCAAATGCAAAATAGTTGCTTTCAAAGGGATTTTCAAGTCTGTAAAGATCGCCTTCAAGGACAAGGTGCTGCATCTTCTTATACTGTGCGATCTGGTTTTTCACATCCTCTTTGTCGGCATCTGTAAACACCGTTGTATCAAGCTCGTAGCCGGTAGCGCCGAGGTGCGCGATATTTCCGCGAGTTTTCATAGATGGAGATCTGCCCACTTGATGGTTGGGAACTGCAGAAACGTGACAGCTCATCGAAGAAAGCGGATATGCGATGGACGTGCCATACTGAATTCTTGTACGCTCCTCTGCATCCGAGTTATCGGAGGTCCATATCTGAGAGAAGTAATAAAGCATCGCGGGGTCGAATCTTGCACCACCGCCTGCACAGCCCTCGAAGAATACGTTCGGATTTGCTTCAACGATTCTCTCACAGATATCATAAAGACCGAGCGCATATCGGTAACTGAACTCGCTCTGACGATCAGGAACTCCGCCGTGAGAGAAAAATTCCGTTACATTTCTATTGTAATCCCACTTTACGTAATCTATCTTATGAGAGCGTATGATCTTGTTTACCGATTCAACAATGTAGTCGCAGACCTCAGGACGGGTCAGATCCATCATATATTGATGTCTCGAATAGCAATTAGGTCTGTCGGGTGCAGAAATTGCGTAATCGGGATGAGCGCGATAAATATCCGAATCAGGAGAAATCATCTCAGGCTCAAACCAAAGTCCGAACTTCATACCGAGAGAGTGAACGTGCTCGATAACCGCATCAAGACCTCCGACAAGCTTTTTCTCGTTGACCACCCAGTCACCGAGACCGCTCTTATCAGTGTCTCGCTTGCCGAACCATCCGTCATCAAGGACGAGCGTATCAATTCCGGTACCCGAAACGGCATCGGCAATAGCACAAAGTTTCTCCGTTGTGAAATTAAAGTAGGTTGCTTCCCAGTTATTAATTAACACAGGGCGGGGTTTCTTTACAAATCTCTTGTTGATCAGATGCTCGCGGTAAGCGTCGTGAAGCTCACGGCTCATTCCTCCGATTCCGTCGGGAGAGTAGGCGATTACCACCTCTGGGGTCTCGAAGGTAGTACCCGCGTCAAGCTTCCACTTGAAATCAAAGTCGTTTACGCCTCCGAGTACAACCGTCTCTCCGTCGTTTGTGATTTCTGCTTTAAGCACGTAGGACGAGGAATAAACAAGGTTAATACCCCACGCATCACCCGTATCCTCGGTAGTATTCTTGCCGAGGATCGCCATAAAGGGATTTAGAGTAGCCGAGGAAGTTGCGCGCTTCGAATCAATAGAAACAACGCCGTGATGAAGGGGAATCCTTTCGGGCACTCTTTCTTTTCCCCATCCGCCCCAAAGTGTGAGCGCATCATAATCACAGCCGGGCAAGCCCATTGCGAAGGAATAGGCTCGTTGGAGTGTTATAGGCTCGTCCGAATCGTTTTTATATACGATACGGCGTGCAATAACGCTTGCGTCGTCGTAAACGGTGTAATAGAGATCTGCGCCGAAATGTTTGATCTCGTCGTAGAGATGAAGAACGAGGGTTTCTCCTCCATCAAGTGAAGGGATTCCGTTAATCCTCGGTTTTTTCGGAAGTATTTCGTGCCATACATAAAGAAGCTCCGTAAGACGGTCACCGCCCGTAAACTCGGGATGAACGGTAGCTTCGCGGTAATCGCTGGTTCCGAAGAAAGTGATTTCGGGACTCATAATGTTATAAGACATTATCCCGCTATCATCGTGACCGGGAATTGTGGCACGGCAACTGGATGTTCCGGCATTACGGGTATAGAACATACAGTCTCGATGAATCCGTTTGCCGAAATAAAGATGCTCGGCATAGCCGTAATTGTTGATGAAAAATGCGTAGGTCAGGTTTTTACCTTCAAGGTAAAAGGTTCTCGTAATTTCGTCAAAATGAATAGCCATAACTCTTCTCCTTCGATCGATTATTGATTGAGAATATTATATGAAAAATACGCCTAACAGCAAGAAAAACGTAATATAAGTAAGTCGTGTACTCCGAAAACTTTTCATTAGAGTACAACCCTATTGCGGCGGATTTTTTTATTGATAATTAAAATTATAAACTCTCAGCTTATAGTAGGCGTCGCTGGGGACCTTTCGGGTAACGTAATAACTGTTTTTTGCATCAATAGGAACAAAAATATGAACTACGTTGGTATCCCAATCCTGATATACCTTCGTCGCATCCGTGATCGCGGTAAAGGCCAAAACACCGTCGGCAAAATTACCGCAGCCGGGGACGTAAGTTAACAACTTTCCGTACTCCGTACCACCGGGATAATCGTAACTGAAATTTCCGGTCTTCTTATTGAATTTCACAATTCCGCTGGCACAAGTTACAAAGAGAGAATCCGTATCCCCGTAAACGGGAGCCAGGTCGTGAACGGAAGTTTTCGGCGTCTTATATTGCCGATTTTCCACAGGATACAAATCCGTTCCGGAAGAATTAAACCGATATGCACCCAAATTTTGCTTTCCTGCAATCCAAACATATTGGTAGGTCGGGTCCCACAAAACGCCGTGGGCCAGAGGAAATGTCAACGTATTCGCAGGTTCCGTCGCACCGGGAGCGTAGATTCCAACCCAGTTATCATTGGTAGAAGCAACCAAAAGAGTTCCATTGGGCAACAATTCCACCGAATGGGGATTTACACCGGAATAACCGGTCTCCAACAACGTTTTCTTCGTTTCCATCGAAACGATGCGAGCGTGGTCGGGATAACAGTAAATCATCACCTTGCCGCCGTAATAAGGACAATCACGAAATTTCACCCCGGCGATCCAGCCCAAATTTTCTTTTCCCATTTGGGGGTCATATTCCCAAACCACCGCTTTGTCGTCGTTCCAATCGGTGGCCGCAAGGTCACAAAGAATAATACGGCCGTTCAGCTGGTCGCAAAGAGCCACGTAATGCTCCGTTTCCGACAAAATCTTCATTGCAGCCGCTTCCCGCTCTGCGGCAGAAAGCACCTTGGGACCGGAAGAAGAACTCCCGGAAGAACCGCCGGAACCTTGGTTGTTTTGAGAAGAATTATCGGTAGACGCGTTTTTATCTGTGTCGGTATCGGTGTTAGTAGACTGCACCGCTTCTTCCAACCGATCGGTGTTTTTATCTCCGGAGGAATCTTCATCGCTCCCTTCATCCGAATCCTCCACCGGAGGTCCGTCGGGACGGGGGGTATCGGATCCTTCCTGGGAATCGGTCTCTAAATTTTCATCCGAAGATTCCAAAGTGGCGGAAGTTTCCGTTTGAGCATCGGTCTTCCCGTCCGAAGAACCATCGACAAGGGAATCTGTATCGGAATTCAAAACATCCTGGGAATCGGACGTTCCGGTTTCCGTACCGGATTCGACTTCGGATTTTCCGCAAGCAACGAATCCCGTAGTTAGCGTAAGAATCAGAAACAGCGTTAAAATCTTTTTCATTTTAAAACCTCTGCTTTGTATGCTGTTTCTATTATAACACATCTCTTTTTGAAATGCAAGCATTTTTTAAAAAGACATAAAATGTCACCGAAGAAGCATTAAGCAAAGACGACGTTTTTATACCGAATCCCATATTTTTTATTTTATCACAAAGCCGAAGAACTACGACCGATAAAAAAAGCCCGGTATTTCTACCGGGCTTTTTGGTACAGTCAAGGAAATCAGTTATTTCCGCCGGCCATAGCGGCAACTTCGGCGGCAAAGTCGTCCTTCTTCTTTTCAATACCTTCGCCACGTTCGAAGCGAGTGTATTCAATCAGAGAAGAACCCTTGGAAGCGATGAACTTGCCCACGGTGGTGGATTCATCCAGGATGAATTCCTGTTCCAGCAGGCAGTTTTCACTGTAAAACTTACCCAGCTTACCGGAAACAATCTTTTCCAGAACCTGAGCGGGCTTGTTGGCAAATTTGGGGTCTTGCTGCATCTGAGCAACCATAATCGCCTTTTCGCCTTCGATAATTTCAGCGGGAACGCTTTCTTTGCCCAGGTAAGCGGGGTTCATAGAAGCGACCTGCATACAAACGGATTTCCCGTCAGCAGCATCGATGGGAGCAGCGAAGTTGGCAACAACACCAATCTTACCGCCCATATGCAAATAGGTGGCAACGTTGCCTTCCATCCGGGCAAAACGACGAACGGTCATATTTTCCCGAATTACGGCAACCAGGCCGGTACGAACGTCTTCCACGGTCTGACCGTCTTTCAGTTCGGAAGCGTTCAGAGTTTCCAGATCCGCAGGATTGGTTTTCGCAACCAGAGCGGCAATATCGTTGGCAAACGCCTGGAAATCAGGGTTCTTTGCAACGAAGTCGGTTTCACAGTTTACTTCAACGATGGCGGCAACCTTACCGTCATTGTAAACGCCGACGTAACCTTCGGCAGCAATACGAGAAGCCTTCTTTGCGGCGGTAGCCAGACCCTTTTCACGCAGGATCACGATGGCCTTTTCCATATCGCCGTCGGTTTCCACCAAGGCTTTTTTGCACTCCATCATACCGCAACCGGTCTGATCACGGAGAGCTTTTACCTGCTGAGCAGAGATAACAGCAGCCATTTTAGTTTCCTCCTAATATAATATTCAGGTAAATTATTCTTCTACGGGAGCTTCCGTTTCTTCGGCAGCAAACTGTTCGCCCTGTTTACCTTCCAGAACGGCGTTGGCCATCGTGGAGGTAATCAGCTTAACGGCGCGGATAGCGTCGTCGTTGCCGGGGATAACGTAATCGATCTCATCGGGGTCGCAGTTGGTGTCAACGATAGCGACAATGGGGATGTTCAGCTTGCGGGCTTCGGCAACAGCGTTGTGTTCCTTCTTGGGGTCAACGATGAAGATAGCCGCAGGCAGTTTCTTCATTTCTTTGATACCGCCCAGGTTCTTTTCCAGCTTTTCAGCTTCGATGGTCAGATTGACCACTTCCTTCTTGGGAAGCTGTTCGAAGGTGCCGTCTTCCGCCATCTTCTTCAACTGGTCCATTCTCTGGATACGCTTCTTGATGGTGGTGAAGTTGGTCAGCATACCGCCCAACCAACGAGCGTTGACAAAGTACATACCAACGCGTTCAGCTTCTTCTTTGATGGATTCCTGAGCCTGTTTCTTGGTGCCGACGAACAGAATTTCTCCGCCCTGTTCGGTCACTTCGCGGATGAAGTTATAAGCTTCTTCCACTTTCTTCACGGTCTTCTGCAAGTCGATGATGTAGATACCGTTGCGTTCGGTGAAGATGTATTCCGCCATTTTGAAGTCGGATCGTAGCCATGTCGTTCTGTGAGCC
>JAZQKK010000021.1:0-1603 GCA_045542115.1 Eubacteriales bacterium | reverse complement strand
AGCTCGGTTATATCCTTCGGCATCTTGACTGTCTTCGCCAGCTTGCCGGGGACAAAGACGGCCAGACCTCCAGCCGCACCGGGATCAACCCCTATTACGCAATTAATCTTCCAACTTGACATATCGCCTTAAATCTATATTATTAGTTATCATTTTCCCGAACACGTCCCGCAAAGCCTTCCTACGCTTCGTGACATAAGCATCAAACCTAACGTCCTTGTTTCCCGTCCCCGCCTCTCTCATCCTTTTGGCCGCCCCAAAATTCCCGTTGGCAAGATGCCACGCTATCGCCCGCTTCAAGACGTTCTCGCAGTCCCCGTCCGTGACCTCAAGAGCCGGAGCAAGCCCAACCTCGACCAGAATGTCATAATACAACATTTCCGCTATCGGTGACAATTTCGGGAACTCCCCCGTAACCCTGTAACCGTCGTAAGCCTTGACCAAAGCCCGTCTCGTCTCGGTCATATCCTTGCTCCCTGTCTCCGCTTGTTTTTTCGGCACGGCCTCGTACGCCTTTTTCAGCACCCAACCACGACGGGTCTTGTAGGCGTTCAGCACTTTACAAACATACTCGGCGTTGAACTGCTGATAATGCCCCCGATCCGGCTGGCCGTCCCTGCCTTTCGGAAGGAAGTCGTCCAACTCCCCCGTGACGCACATCTCGAACGCCATGCGAAAATCCTTCAATGACAACTGGCCGTAATACCGTTTCAGTATCTCCGACACCCGGATAACAAGATATTGACGGTCGCTCTCGTTGTCTGATTTATAGCCGACATCTTTGGCTATCCAACGCAGGGCGTTTGACAACTCCCCGGCCAGATCACGGTCGGAATACTCGGCGACAGTCTTCGCCGTGGACGCCAGAAAAACGGCTCGCTCGATCGGCTCCAGCGCCCCCAATACTCCGGGGCTTTGGATCATTTCCCGCCTTATCTGGACGGGAGATTTTTTTACGGTTAACGCTCCCATAACTTAATCGGCCATATCTTGCAAATACTTGATAGCGTCCGGGGACAATCCCAAACCGTCATCGACCCGGTGCAACTTGCCCCGCTCCATATCTCCCCGAATAAAATTCCGAGCCGTGGCTATCCAATCCCGCATCTTTTTCCCCTTCTGCGCCGACCAATCTCCGACGGCATGGAAATAATACACCAGATCAACACCCTCGAACTCCGGGGCTTTGAACTCGGAGGCGAACGCCTCATAATTTGCGAACTTGGAGTTTTCAAAGAGACACAACGGCTCGGAAGTCCTTCTCGGCCTCATTACCGTTACAGGCTGGGAGTCCGGGTCAGACTCAAACAAACCGCCATCGGCGCTTTTATCTTTAATATCTGGATTATTAATGTTATAGTTTATATTAGAAAAGTCCATTTTTGGACTGTTTTCCGGTCCATTTTCGGACTGCAAAGAGTCCATTTTCGGACTATTAGTCCAGATTCGTTCTTTTCTCTTGTTCCAATCAACGCAACGATTTGTGAACCGAACGTATTTCATCCTCCCTAATTTTGTCAGTTGGACAAACCCCAAATCGGCTAATTCGGAAATGTTCTTGTAACATCTTTTCGGAACGCCAAATAATAACGGGAAATCCTCG
>JAZQKK010000020.1:0-2215 GCA_045542115.1 Eubacteriales bacterium | reverse complement strand
TTCATCCATGAGCAGGCGGGGCGGTTCGTGGATGAACTGTACCAGAAAGTCATTGAACGTCAGATAGAAAATGAAATCGTTCATTCCTTCTACCGTCAACGCCGTTTTGACTGTCTCCCAGAGGTCCAGCAGGCCCTCGGCGATGCCCGCTGGTCGTGCTTGTTGGAGTTCGCGGGAGAGAGTTGAGGGGGAGAAAATAGTCTAAATGGGGGGTGTTCTTGTGCAAATTAAATTTTATTGGTACAAAAAGTGCAAAAAATGGCCCCTTTTTGGAAAAACGGACGTTGTGTTTTGAGATTTTTTTGTTGGCCTGAATTGGTTTATATCCTTGTTTTTACGGGACATGAAAAAGAAGGTGAAAATATTTTCGACTTTTTTATGATATGCGAACATTATCCGAAGTTGTACATCAATTTCTTGCGGAAAAATATGGTATAATTAAATCAACATTCGGGGACAGTTCCCCCGGAATGCAAAACAGAAGAAAATGATACCAGAAAACGCAGGAGAAAAAAACGATGAAAAATGTTCGTGAAATTGGTTCGGTGTCCACTGTCGCGGGAGTTTGGAACATGGATATTTACAGTATCGAGGACTTGGCCCTTGTGATGGGCTGTTCACGCAGAACGATTTTGAACTGGCGTAAAGAACGGGGGCTTCCCTGGATAACACTGGGCCGAAAGGTCTATTTCCGCCGTGATGACATTGCGGAATGGTGTTTGAAAAATCGAAAAGTCACGGGTGACTGATTTTTTCATGAAATTTTACAAATAGTACGGGACCGGGGCTTGTCCCCGATTCCCAAATATGTTATACTGAAAGGGGTGGCAATGGCTTCCATTACCAAAAATCGCGTTTCCGATTCGTGGTACATTCAAATCGTCTGGAAAGGCAAACGCCGTAAGATTTACGGTTTCAAGACTAAAAAGCAGGCCTGCTTTATTGGTGAAAGGCTTGAACTGTTGAAAGATTGTCTTGAAATCGGCTGTCTTTCGCGTGAGGTCAAATATTGGCTTGTGGATATTTGGCATAATAACCCGGCCCTATATCAGAAGTTGGTTGATTTGAAAATGGCTGAACCGCGTGAAGAGTGCGGAACGCTCAACGAATTGATTCGCCGGTATGTTGTTCTTCCAATTAGTGGGAGATTGCCGAAGAAACGCACGAGCCGAAACCGGCAAATCGTTGGAAATATGCTCCTTCATATATTGGCTGATCAGCCTCTTGGAAATATCAAGGGGAACGAAAAAGCCTTAGAAAAGGCGGGGGCCATTTCTGCGGATGCCATTACCATTGAGAAAGCAAACGAGATATTCACCACGATGCAGGAAACCTACCAGCCCGCAACGTGGGGACGCAGAATCAAGCATTTACAGAGAATGTTTGAGTATGCGGTTTCCCTTCATTGGATGGAGGTCAACCCGTTCGGCCATTTGCGCGGAACGGCTCCGGCGAACGCCTCGCGCTTTTTTTTCGTGGGTCTGGAACTCGCGGAAAAGGTTTTAGAAGCGTGTCCGGATTCCCGATGGAGACTGATTTTCACACTTGGACGCTGGGGCGGTCTTCGTATTCCGTCGGAACTGGCGTTCCTTCGCTGGTCGGAAATCGACTGGGACGGTGACAAAATGAAGATCAACGTTCCAAAGAAGACAAGCAGGATCGAACAGGAGCGCGGAAATTTTGCGTTTCGCTGGCTTCCGCTTTTCCCGGAAATTCGGAAAGCTCTGGAAGAGTATCGGGACGAATATGAGGAACCGGACGAAGACTTTGTTTTCCCGGAGCTTGACGGTTCGGAATCTGACGGATTCTTGCTTCGTCGGGAATTGAATCGGATTCTGAAGGACGCAAAAATCCGGCCTTGGCAGAAATTATTCGTAAATCTGCGTGCGACTCGGGACACTGAACTGCAAAATCGTTTCCCGGTTTATCAAGTTGGCTACATTATGGGTCACACTCCGCAGGTCAGTTTGAAACATTATGCGCAGGTAACTGACGGTGTTTTGAAACAAATGGCGTACCCACAATGAAAATTTGGGGGAAGAACCCATAGTAACTGCGCTGCGGGTCATTTTTCGGGTCAGTAATAACGGGAAATAAGAAGAACTTAAAAGAAACGAGATTTCGCAAGTATCGTAAAAAAGGATACCTGCGGGAAATAATGGGCAAAAAAAAGAAGGCAGAAGAAGAATTTCTCCTGCCTTAGTACCCCGTGTAG
>JAZQKK010000019.1:0-200090 GCA_045542115.1 Eubacteriales bacterium | reverse complement strand
GTACCGATGAGGTAGAGGTCTTCGCCTTCGATCTTGTACATCATGGCTTCCATTTCCGCGAAGGACATAACGCCGGTTACAACGTCGGAGCGGATCATGAAGGGGGGAACGCAGTAGGTGAAGCCGTGGTTGATCATGAAGTCACGTGCATAGGAGATCACTGCGGAGTGGAGGCGTGCGATGTCGCCCATGAGGTAGTAGAAACCGTTGCCGGCAACACGGCGTGCAGCGTCGAGGTCGATACCGTCGAAGCGTTCCATGATTTCGGTGTGATAGGGGATTTCAAAATCGGGGGTAACAGGTTCGCCGTACTTCTGGATTTCCACGTTTTCGCTGTCGTCCTTGCCGATGGGAACGGTGGGGTCGATGATTTGGGGGATGACCATCATTTTTTTGGTCAATTCTTCGTTGACGGCAATTTCCCGCTTGGACAGTTCGTCGATTTTGGCGCCGTCGTTGGCAACTTCCGCTTTTACCGCTTCCGCTTCTTCCTTTTTGCCTTGGCCCATCAACATCCCAATCTGCTTGGAAATTTTATTGCGTTTGGCGCGAAGGAGTTCCACTTCTTGCTTGATGTCCCGCAGTTCCCGGTCGAGGGCGACTACGTCGTCTACCAGTTCCAGCTTGTGGTCCTGGAATTTTTTGCGGATGTTTTCCTTGACGATTTCGGGGTTTTCCCGTACAAATTTGATATCTAACATTTTTTATACTCCTTCTTCGGGGATGAGGCGAGCGATTAAATCATTCAAGTCATCCGTATTATAATATTCCAATTCAATTTTGCCCTTGGCTTTTCCTTTGGGGGCTTGAATTTTGACCTTCCGGCCGTAAGACCGGGTGAGGGTTCCTTCCAGCTCTGTGAGGTAGACGTCTTTTTTCTTGGGGGTCCGGGCAGGAGCGTTCTTTTTGCCCAGCCGGGAGCGGACCAAGGCTTCGGTCTCCCGCACCGAGAGATTTTTTTCCGAAACGTCTTTTGCCAACTTGTAGACCTCTTCGGGGGTCAGCGCGTCACACAGGGGAAGCAGGGTGCGGGCGTGCCCGGAAGTCAGGTCTCCCGTCAATACCAAGGTCAGTACGTCTTCGGGCAAAGCCAGAATTCGCAAGGCATTGGCCACCACGGGGCGGGATTTCCCCACCTTGGCTGCCACCTGTTCCTGGGTCATTGAATATTCGTTCATCAACACCCGATAGCCTTCCGCTTCTTCCACCACGTTCAGGTCTTCCCGTTGGAGGTTTTCAATCAAACCCAATTCCAGGGCGGCCCGGTCGTCTTCTTCCCGAATCACTACGGGGACTTCTTGCAGTCCGGCCATTCGACAGGCACGCCAGCGGCGTTCTCCGGAAATGATTTGATAGCGGCCGCCGTCGATGGCGCGCACGACGATGGGTTGGAGCAGTCCGTTTACGGCGATGGAATCTGCCAGCACCTGCAAGGCTTCTTTGTCGAAGTATTTGCGGGGCTGTTTTTTGTTGGGTTCGACCGCTTGAAGGGAGACGGTGCGAATGGGTCCTTCGGACAAAACGTTGTCGGTGGCATTGTCGAACAACAGCGCGTCCAGGCCCTTTCCTAATCCTTTTTTCATCGATATTCCTTTCGTTGTTTCACGTGAAACATTCGTAATTTTTCTTGGAATTGCAAGGGTTACAAGGTTCTGCGCTTTTCGTTTTTCAGCACTTCTTTTGCCAACTCCCGATAGGCGATGGCACCCTTAGCGTGCTTGTCGTAGTAGTTTATCGGTTCCCCGTGGCTGGGGGCTTCGCTGATGCGAACGTTCCGGGGAATGACGGTTTTAAAGATTTTTCCGGCAAAATATTTCTTCACTTCCGCAAGGACTTGGGTGGTGAGGTTCAGCCGTCCGTCGTACATCGTGATAAGGATTCCTTCGATGTCCAACGTGGGGTTGTACAATCGCCGCACCTGTCGAATGGTGTTGGTCAATTGAGACAGCCCTTCCAGAGCGTAGAATTCGCACTGAATGGGAATCAACACCGTGTCGGCGCAGACCAACGCGTTCAGTGTCAGCAGACCCAGCGACGGAGGGCAGTCGATAAGGACGTAGTCGAATTCCACGGAAACCGGCTGAGACAAGGCTTTTTTCAGGCATTGCTCCCGTTTTTCCATTTCTACCAATTCCACTTCCGCCCCCGCCAGATCCATATTGGAAGGCAGAATCCAGAGGTTTTTGTATTTGGTTTTAGTCACCGTCTGTTCCAGGGAGGCCTCGTTGACCATCAGTTGGTACAGAGATGCGGTAATTTGCCGCTTGTTGATTCCGCAACCGGACGTGGCGTTTCCCTGGGGGTCCAGGTCTACCAATAATACCTTTTTCCCCTCTTCCGCCAAACAAGAGGCAAGATTGACGACGCTGGTGGTTTTTCCCACGCCGCCTTTCTGATTTGCCACAGCAATGATTTTCATTTGCATTTCTCCTTTGGGTGAGTATCCTAATTTTATCACATCTGCAAAAGAAAATCAAGAGGGGGGAAAGGATGTTTCACGTGAAACATTGTCAGAAAATGCGATAATATCAAGGAAAATCGGGGTTTTTAAACTATTTGCAACTTTTCAAAAACCAAAGCAGAACCCCCGGCATACAATGGAAGGGAAGGAGAGTCGAGAACGATGATGACGTTTTTGCAACTTGTTACCGCCTTTTTTGCCGTGGTGGGGCTGTTTGAGACTGTGTGGCAGATTGCGATGTTGTTTTTGCGCAATTCCGCCCGAAAGACCCCCATACAAATCGTGATTTCCACCGACGAGACCACGGACCCCACTTTTTTGTCGGAAGATTTGCGGCTGTTGACCGGCCACTTGTCCAAGGGGGAAAATCTCCGCATTTGGTTGGTGTGCCCCGACGGCGCACCCCAGGAACCCGTTTGTCGCTATTTTGCCCAAACGGTGGATTGTCTTCGGGTGGTGACCCCCGAATCATTGCCCGATGAAGTGCGGGCGTTTGCGGAAAACCTGTAAGGAAAAAAAGAGTCCTTCGCCAAATAAGGCAAAGGACTTTTTTGTTATTGTGCCTGCACCCGGGCGGAGAGGGCGGACGCCGTCTCTTCCGGCAGGGCAGAGCCGTCCAAGGCGGTGAAGGTTACGTTGCCGTACAGGGTGGTTTCCGTGGCTGCAAAGGCCTCGGCAAAGGCAAGGCTTACGGGGGCGGAACCATTGATATTACCGGCATACAGCGTTTTGACACCTTCCAGAGAAATCTCTCCGGAAGCAATCTGTTGTTCGGTGACGAACCGTACGGGACGAGCCCCGTTTTCCGACAGTTTTTGGAAAATATCTCCGTACAACGCATCGTACGAAGGGGGTGGGTCTGCCTGGGCAAGGCCGTTGGAGAGAATCAAAATTCCCTGTCCCGGGTCCCGTTCGCCCAAGGACGGTTCGGTAAAAAACAGCGCCGGATAACCGGTCAATGTGTTTTTATGAGTGTCCAATTGTTCTAAGGTGAAGTTTGCCGTGGCAAGAGAGAACACGCCGTAATTTCCGCAGAGAGCCACTTGGGAAGAAATGTCCCGTCCTTCTTCCAAGGCCCAGGCTCCGTCCACTTCCACAGCGATTTTCTTGGTGGTCAGCGACGAGAGTAGGGACAACATCATCTTCGGGTCGGCTCCGTCGCAAAAGGAGAGACCGATAATGTCCACGTCCCGCTCTGCGGTGGCGGACCACAAATCCACGACTCCGGAATAGGCGGTGTTCATTCCGTTTCCGAAGGTCCCCAAAGAAAACAGGATAGGAATGGTTTTATCTACGCTCCGATAGATTGTCGTAACGGTATCCACGATCCGAAACAGACTCTCCTGGCGGAACCGCCGCCACTCGCCGGGACAAGCCGCCGAAATATCGGACAAAGACATTGCTTCCAAGTCTTCCCGGGTGGCGATGGGCAGATTTTTCTTTTCCGCCAAATTTCCCCAGGTTCCGTAAATTTCTTTGAGATAATCGTAAAATTCCCGTGCCGCAGCACCGGAAAAATCCAAACTTTCATTTACTGAATAGTCCAATTCTCCAAAGCAGGAAAGCCGCACGCCCCAGCGGGTCAGATTCGTTCCGTAGGTCTGAGAAGCGTGAAGGGCAAAGTTCAGCAGGGAGTTTTCCAGAATCATCCGGGTCTTCGGGTCGGAAAAAGAGAGATACGACCCGCGCCCTTCCACTTCATAGACCTTTCGGGTCTTTGTTTCTTGAAGGGCAAGATTGTGTGCCCAGGACAAATCCTTCGTCCAGAACAGGGGTTGCAGAGAGACGTACAACCCGGCATCGGTGAAGGTCTTGACCACTTGGTCCAGATACGTCCATTCGAAATGGTCTTGCAGCGGCTCGAATTTCGTCCATAAAATGCCGAAATCCACGGCGGTAAAGCCATATTCCTTCGCCTTTGCTGCATAGGCTTGCGCCTCTTCGTCCGACGTAATCTGCCAGGACCAAACCGTCAGATAGACCTGCCGGTCTTCCCGCATCTTGCCGGCTTCCTCCACGTCGTAGTGGTCTTCCGGAACGTTGGAACAACCGCACAGAAGAAGCAGGATTCCGGCCAAAAAAATACTAAGAATACTTCTTATTCTCATTTATTTTCTCCTTTCGAAAAGGAAAATAGACCGTGGTTCAGGGGTTCGCCCGAAGGGGCGGAGATGTGATTTTTATATCCCTGCCGCGGCCCGTTGCGTTTGTTAAAGTATACCACAATTTCCGCCGATTGTCAAATGGGGGTCCGGGTTGCAAAAAAAATGCGAACAAATCCGTCTTTTTCAAAAGAAATTCTTGACAAACCCTTCCGTATCGTGTATAATAAATTATTATAAACTATTAAAATAGGATAGTGTCGGCTTGCGGAAGGCGTTTTTGCCCTCCCTGTTCCGCGGCTTGGTACAGTATTACCCAGGATAGGAGAAAACAATCAATGGGAATGAATCTTGCTCAAAAAATCATCAAAAAGCATTTGGTGTCCGGGGAAATGATTCCCGGGAAGGAAATCGCCATTCGGATCGACCAGACGCTGACCCAGGACGCTACGGGCACGATGGCGTATCTGCAATTTGAAGCCATCGGGATTCCTCGGGTCAAGACCGAATGTTCCGTGGCTTACATCGACCACAACACCTTGCAGACCGGCTTTGAAAATGCCGACGACCATCGGTATATTCAGTCGTGCTGTGCCAAATACGGCCTGTATTATTCCCGTCCCGGCAACGGCATCTGCCATCAGGTGCATCTGGAACGGTTCGGTGTTCCCGGCAAGACGCTTTTGGGAAGCGACTCTCATACCCCCACTGGCGGCGGCCTTGGGATGATGGCCATCGGCGCCGGCGGTCTGGACGTGGCGGTGGCGATGGGGGGCGGTGCCTTCCACCTGAATATGCCCGAGGTCATCAAAGTTAACCTTCACGGCAAACTCCGTCCCGGCGTTGCGGCGAAAGATATTATTCTGAAACTGTTGGAAATCCTGTCGGTCAAAGGCGGCGTTGGAAAGGTCATCGAATACGGCGGCGATTTATCATCTCTGTCGGTTCCCGAACGGGCAACCATCACCAATATGGGTGCGGAACTGGGGGCTACCACCTCTATTTTCCCTGCGGATGACGTGACTGCGGCCTTTATGAACGCCCAAAACCGCGGGGGAGATTTCTTCCCCCTGGAAGCGGACGAAGACGCGGAATATTCCCGCATTATCGACATCGACCTGGGCGAATTGGAACCCCTTGCCGCTTGCCCCCACTCTCCCGACAACATCAAACCCATCCGGGATTTGGCCGGAAAGAAGATTGACCAGGTGTGTATCGGTTCTTGCACCAACTCTTCTTACTTAGACCTGATGAAGGTCGCCAAGATTCTGAAAGGGAAGACGGTGGCGGAACACGTTTCTTTGGTCATCGCTCCCGGCTCCAAGCAGGTGTTGGATATGTTGGCCAAGAACGGGGCTTTGAGCGATATTATCGCTTCCGGCGCCCGGATTCTGGAATGTGCTTGCGGTCCCTGTATCGGAATGGGGCAGGCTCCCAATTCCAACGGGGTCTCGTTGCGGACCTTTAACCGGAATTTTGAAGGTCGTTCCGGAACGGCAGACGGACAGATTTATCTGGTTTCCCCCGAAACCGCCGCTGTTTCCGCCCTCACCGGCGTGTTTACCGACCCGATGGAAAACGTTCCCGATCTGACGGTGGAAATGCCTCAAAAGTTCGATATCAACGATAATATGATTATCAAACCCTATCCCGCGGACGAAGAACGCGAAGTTCTCTACGGGCCCAACATCAAACCCTTCCCCCTGAACAAAGAATTGCCCGAAGTTCTTTCTGCCAAGGCGGTCTTGAAGGTGGGGGACAACATCACTACCGACCACATTATGCCGGCAGGGGCGAAGATTCTGCCTTATCGGTCCAACATTCCCTACCTGTCCCAGTTCTGCTTTGGGGTCTGCGATAAATCCTTCCCCGAACGGGCGCTGGAATGGGGCGGCGGCTTTGTGATCGGCGGGCAGAACTACGGCCAGGGCTCTTCCAGAGAGCACGCGGCGCTGGTTCCCCTGTATTTGGGTGTGAAGGCCGTGGTTGCCAAATCTTTCGCCCGTATCCACGCGGCAAACCTTATCAACTCCGGCATTTTGCCCCTGACCTTTGAAAACGAGGCGGACTACGACCGCATTGAACAAGGGGACGAATTGGAGATCCCCGGCATTCGCAAGAACGTGGAAGACGGCACGCCGATGGTCCTTATCAACAAGACCAAGGGCATTGAAATTCCTCTGGCTACCGTCTTTACCGACCGTCAGAAGAAGATGATTCTGGCCGGCGGTCTTCTCAACGCCACGAAAAACGCCTGAGTTATGAAGCGCTTGATTGCAGGTCTGGATAGATTTTTGTTGCCGGTGTTGATTTTGGGTTGCCTGACCTTGGATATCGTCTTGTTGGCCGTGGTTCCCGGCGGACCAGGTCTTCTTTTGGCGATGGTATGGGCGGCGGTGACGATGGGGCTTTTGCGATGGTGCGTGTTCGCCATTCTGCGGCGGGCCTCTTTGCGCGCCACCCCAAGGGAAAGCACTGTGCTTGTCCGTACTGTGGAGGGGCTGATGGTCCTTTTGACGGCGGCGGCGTTGACGATTTCCATTCTGTTGTGGGAGATTCCCGTGGTGTGGGTCTTTTTCCCCCTTCCCCTGTTCGGATTGTCCGGTGCGGTGAAGGCAGATGCGGCCCGGTGACGGAAAAATGTGAATTTTGTGAATTTTTTTCAATTTATCAAAGGAGAATATAGTTATGTACGAAGCTCAGATTCAAGCGGCTACCGAAAAATTTGCCGCTCTGCTGGAAGAACAGCTGAAACGGGTAGACGGTCTGAAAGCCCAAGGGGATTTCATCGACTACGGAAAATTGGACAAGATTATCATCGGCGTTTGCGGTGGCGACGGCATCGGTCCCACCATCACCGCCCAGTCCAAACGGGTTCTGGAACACCTTTTGGCCGACGAAGTGAAGGCCGGAAAAGTGGAATTCCGGGACATTGACGGGTTGACCATCGAAAACCGCGTCAAGGTGATGAAAGCCATCCCCGACGACGTGATGGAAGAATTAAAAGCCTGCCACGTTATCCTGAAAGGCCCCACCCACACTCCCAACGCCGGAGACGGATACCCCAATATCGAATCCGCCAACGTGGCAATGCGGAAGGCTCTCGACCTGTTTGCCAACGTTCGCCCCGTCAAAGTTCCCGACCAGGGCATTGACTGGACCTTCTTCCGGGAAAACACCGAAGGCGGTTATGCCGTGGGTTCCAAGGGCGTGAACGTCACCGAAGATTTGGGCATCGACTTTACCGTTGCCACCTCCCAGGGGTGTGACCGAATTGCGGAAATTGCTTTTGATTACGCCAAAAAGAACGGCAAGACCCGGGTAGAAGTGGTCACGAAGGCCAACATCATCAAGACCACCGACGGAAAATTCCTGGAACATTGCCACAAGGTCGCCGAAGGGTATCCCGACATTCAGTTGAACGAATGGTTCATTGATATTATGACCGCCAAGCTGATTGACGAAAAACGCCGTCGCGATTTCCAGGTCTTCGTGCTTCCCAATTTGTACGGGGATATCATCACCGACGAAGCCGCCGAATTCCAGGGCGGGGTGGGAACCGCCGGTTCCGCCAACATCGGGAAAAAATACGCGATGTTCGAAGCCATCCACGGCGACGCTCCCCGGATGGTCCGGGAAGGCCGTGCCAAGTACGCCGACCCCTCGTCGATGCTCCGCGCCGCCGTTCTGCTTCTGTCCCACATCGGATATCAGGAACAGTCTGACAAGCTGTCCGCCGCCTTGGATGAATGTATGTTCACCGAGCGGAAACTGGTGATGACCGGCCGGGACACCGGCTGCACCGGCGACGAATACGCCGAATACGTAATGAGCAAACTCTAAGCCTTCCCCTTCCAGGGGGAGGCCCGCAGAATACGGAATGAGCAAACTGTAAGCCCACGAAGGTGTTTCCCGTTTTAACCGTTCAAGAAAGGAGTCTCCCGATGAAAAATGCTTCGGTGAAGGTCATCGCCAACAACAAAAAGGCGTACCACGATTATTTTGTGGAAGAGAAGATGGAAGCCGGCATTTCTCTGGCCGGCACGGAAGTGAAATCGGTCCGTCAGGGTCGCGTGAATCTGAAAGATTCCTACTGTTCGGTCAAGGGAGGAGAACTGTTCCTGCTGGGGGCACATATTTCCCCCTATGAGAAGGGAAACATTTTCAACAAAGACCCCTTGCGGGAGCGAAAATTGTTGTTGCACCGCAAGGAAATTGACCGCCTTTTCGGAAAGGCCAAGCAGGACGGATATTCCATCATCCCCCTGCAAGTTTATCTGAAAGGTCCCTACGTGAAGGTGGAATTGGGTCTTTGCAAGGGGAAAAAATTGTACGACAAGCGGGAATCCGCCGCCAAGCAATCGGCCAAGCGGGAGATGGAACGCTCAATGAAGATAGAACGCTGAGAAAGGATGGCAAGGATGGAAAATACGGTCTTATTTGAATCGGCCTCGGTCTTTTCCGTGCCCTGCGACGTGGTGGATAAGCACATTTCCGCCCCCGACGTGGAGTTGCGGCTGATTTTATTGCTGTTGCGAAACGCCAACGCCGCCTTTCTGAAAGGCGATTTGATGCGAACTCTGAACGTGGACGAAGAACGGCTGAAACAGGCCTTTCAATATTGGGTCAAAGCGGGGGTTTTGTACAAGGCGGCGGGGAAATATACCCTCCAACGCCCCCAATTGAAATCCACCGACTTTATGACCTACAACCCCGAGACCATCGCCCAGCGGCTGGAAGGGGATTCGGCGTTGCGGTATCTTTACAAGCACGCGGAGGAGACCCTGAAAAAGCCGTTGACGTCGGCGGATGCTTCTCTGATTTTTTCGCTTGTGGATTGGTGCGGGCTTCCTTCCGACGTGGTGGCGCTGTTGATGCGGTACGGGTCGGAAAACGGAATGTCTCTGCGGCAGATGTCCAATATGGGGATTCAGTGGTCCGACGAGGGGATCACCACCTTTGAAATGGCGGAACGATACATACAAAAGCAAGCGGAAAAGAAACAGACCGTCAACCGTATCGCCGCCCGGTTCGGTATTTTGGGCACCCGTGCCATTACCGACGCGGAAGGCAAGGCGTTCCTGAAATGGAGCCTGGAATGGGGCTTTGGAATGGATATGATCGGCTACGCCTACGACGAGACGGTCCGCAACACCGGGAAATATACCTACGCTTACATTGACAAGATTCTCGCCAAGTGGCACGATGCGGGATATAAGACCCCGGAGCAGGCGGCCTCCGCTCCCAAGCCGGAGCAAAAAACCGCCCGAAAACCCCGCAAAGCCCCCACAAACCATCCCCGAAAATCCGCCGCCGCCAACGACGCGATGGATCTGGCCTGGGAAATTGCCCGAGGAGATGATGGAGAATGAATAAGAACAAATGCCTGGAAGCGGTCAATCAGTTGATGGAAGACCGCCGCACCCAATCGAAGATTGAAGAAAACCGCCGTCGGGAAGCCATTTTTGCCGGCGTTCCCGCCATCGCCGAAAAAGAACGGGAATTGCAGGAAAATCACGCCGCATTTTTCCGTTTTATCGCCGACCGGGACGACAGCGAAGAAAAGTTTTTGGCCTTCCGGGACAAATCCTTGGCTCTGCAAGAAGAAATCCGGGGATTGCTGGAAGCAAACGGCTACCCCGCCGACTACCTCGACCCGGTGCACCATTGTCCGGTCTGTTGCGACGAAGGGGTTTTGGATGGGGAACTGTGCGCTTGTTACAAACAGGCTCTCTCCGAGCAATATTTAAAAGAATCGGGAATGAGCCATCTGTTTTCCGGTTGTTCTTTTGCCAAATACGATTTGTCCCTCTACCCCGAAGACGTGCAGGGGAAGATGAAGGACTTGCTGGCCTTTGCCAAAAAGTACGTCAAAACCTTCGGAGAAGAATCTCAAAACCTTCTTTTCGTGGGAGAGCCGGGATGCGGCAAGACCTATTTGTCGGTCTGCATCGGTTGTGAGGTCATCCGCACGGGGAAATTCGTGTTGTACGCCCCCGTCCAGGAACTGCTCAACGATTTTGAAGCCGCCACCTTCCGCAACAAAGAACCCGGCCTTCCCATCGACGATTATTTGGACGCCGACCTTTTGATTATCGACGATTTAGGCACGGAATTCTACTCTTCTTTCGTGGAATCCACCCTGTACTCGGTCATCAATACCCGTCTGACCCGGAAAAAACCGACCATCATCAGCACCAACCTTTCCATTGAGGAGCGGGGGGAATGTTATGCGTCCCGGTTGAATTCCCGGCTGACCTATTCTTTTTTAAATCTCAATTTCCCCGATGCGGACCTTCGGGCGGAATCTCTTCGCCGCAAAGCCGCCAAAAGAAGGAAATAATCAATGATAAAACAGTTTTTTCTTACCGTTCTGTCTGCCTTACGGCGGCAGGGAGCGGCGTTGTTCCAACGGTGGGAAGAGAGCGATTGTCCCGTGATGCGGGGGCTTCGCCCCTTGTTTTTGGGAAAAGCCGAGCCGGAAGACCGACGGTATATCCGGGCCCGCACGCGAAAATTGTCGTTCTTTGTCCACGTGTTCGAGGTGCGGAAATTTTCCCTTCCCGAATTGCCGTTCTACCGTTCCGCCGTCCGGGCGCCGCCGAAATACGCCTGATTCTCACAAAAATAAAAAGAAATTAGGTGTATTTTATGTCTTGGTTTGTATTTGCCTTATTGGCTTTGTTCTGTTGGAGCGGGTCGGATTTGTTCTCCAAAATCGGTTGCTCTGAACAAAACGATAAACACGCCCATCTGCGGATGGTCATCGCGGTGGGTACCATTATGGGGGTACACGCTCTGTACGAAATTATTTTTGGCGGCGTTGTTGTTACTCCCCAAGTACTTTTGGCCTATCTCCCCGTCTCCCTTCTTTACATATTTTCTATGGTGCTGGGATACGTGGGGCTTCGGTATATTGAACTTTCCATTTCCTCCCCCATCTGTAATTGCAGCGGCGCCTTGGTTGCGGTGTTGTGCATCGTGATGGGAATGGCGGAAATCTCGGCGTTGCAGATTGTTGCCATCGTCTTGATTTGCCTCGGGGTCATTGCTCTGGGTGTGGTGGAAGCCACGGAAGACGAAGAACTGCGGGCCCGCCGTCAGGAAAAATCCAATCGGAAGTATGCCAAATCCTGGCTCGCCCTGTGCTTGCCCATCGCCTATTGCTTGCTGGACGCGCTGGGGTCTTTTGCGGATTCTCTGGTGCTTGCCGACCCCGCCGACCCGGAAACGATGGGGGGAATCCCCGGTTTCCTGCAAGGATTCGTGCAGGGGTTGAACGAAGACAGCGCCAACGTTGCCTATGAATTGACCTTCTTGGTCGCCGCCATCGGTTGTTTGGTGTATCTGTGGGCGAAAAACGACCTGCAAAGACCGAAAAAGGCCGCGCCCCGCTTCCTGGGCGGTGTGTTTGAGACCGCCGGACAATTTGCCTACATCTACGCGCTGGCCGATACGGAGCACGTGGCAATGTCTGCCCCCATTATTTCCGCCTACTGTGTGGCAAGCGTCCTGTGGAGCCGCATTTTCCTGAAAGAAAAACTGTCCTGGAAACATTACTGCGCCGTGGGTCTTGCCATTGCCGGTATCATCCTTTTGGGTGTGCTGGAAGGAATGGAAGGTTAATCGAAAAAAGCATTTTAACATATTCAGGAGAACAGAATGGATTGGATGCATTATTTTGACGAAAAGGAACAGCCCCTGGACCGCTTGGTGGACGACGGCGGCTTTTGCTCCATCTTTCGCACGGTAGCCTGTGTGGGCGACAGCCTTTCTTCCGGAGAATTTGAGATTTTCAAAGAAGACGGCAGTAGAGGATACTACGATATGTACGAGTATTCCTGGGGGCAGTTTATGGCCCGGACCACCGGGAGCAAGGTTTATAATTTCTCCCGGGGGGGAATGACTTGCAAGTGGTATCTGGATACCTTTGCAGACGAAAAGGGGTTCTGGAATCCGGAGTTGAAATGCCAAGCCTACTACGTTGCCCTTGGGGTGAACGATATTTTCAATTGCCATCAGCAATTGGGCACCGCCGATGACGTAAAAGAGGATTGGCACGACAACAATCCCGAAACCTTCGCCGGCCGCTACGGAACGATTCTTCAACGGTATCGGGAAATCTCCCCGGGAGCAAAACTGTTCTTGATTGCGCCCCCCAGGGACAAAAAGCCCGAGTGGACGGAGCAGGGAGCAAAAATTACGGAACTGCTCTACGAAATTGCAAAGAAATTCGACGGGTGCTACGTGATTGACCTGCATCGCTACGCCCCTTGTTACGACGAGGCCTTCCGGGAAAAGTTCTTCCTGAACGGTCATATGAATCCGATGGGATACGCCTTGACGGCAAAGATGATACTGTCCTATACCGATTACATCATCCGCCACAATCACAAGGATTTTAACCACGTTGGTTTTCTCCCCCACTGAACGGAATCCAATCTGCCGGCAGAGACATTCTGCCGGTCTTTTTTTTGCTTAAAACATTTGCATAAATGTATAATAATACAAGAGAAAAAGGTTGTAAAACCGATATTTATCCTCTGTTTTTGTGCAATATTTACAAATTTTATCTTCCATCTTTGGCTCTTATCTCCAAAACGAATGAATTTTATAAATTTATAAAAAATCACTTGACATTTTTATCCCCCTGTGCTATAATAATGCCATAAAAATTCCCCCTATTTCCGGGGAAAAACGCTTATTCGGTAGTGGGAACGCAGCCCACTCTCTCCTTTATTGTTTTATGGATTCCCGCGTCTTCGCGACAAGGTTGGTGGATTCTCATAAAACAATCTCGGCGGGCCCCTCTCCGCCGACTGCATCCGGCTCTTTGTTCCCCCCAAAGAGCCGGATATTATTTTATCAATATCGGCACTTCCGGTGGTCTTTCCGGAGGTGCCGAATTTTTTTGCGGTTTTCCCCATCAATATAATAGGAAAACAGTCTGCTGAAAACCGAGAAAAGAACGGCGACTTTGGTTTTCTTTCGAAAAAAAGTTAAAAACGGAAAGAAAACCCTATTTACAATCCATTTTATTTTTGGTACAATGATATCATAGAACATAAAAGATTTTAGATGAGGAGCGTGTGCTATGACCAATCGGGAGCGTGCGATGAACATTCTTCACTATCAGCCTGCTGACCGGATGCCTGCCGTACATTTCGGGTATTGGAACGAGTTGTTGTTGGAGTGGGCAGAGCAAGGTAAGATTTCGATGGATTTGGCCAAAGCCTGGGGGGACGGCAACGACGCCGACCGGGAATTGGACAAAATCATCGGCTGGGACTTTAACTGGTACCGTTGCCGGGGAGCAGACAAACGTCTTCGCCCTCTCTTTGAGACCAAAGTGTTGGAGACCTTCCCCGACGGGACGCAACGGATTCAGAATTCCCTGGGGCTGATTGAACGGCAAAAGCCGGGAAACCAATCCATTCCTTCGGAAGACGACTATCAGTTGAAAGACCGTAAGGCTTTTGAAGAATTGTATCTCCCCAAAATGCAGTTCACGCCCGACCGCATCGATATGGAATATTGGAAAACCTTCAACGACACCCGTCCCTGGGACGTCCCCGTGGGGCTGAGTGCGGGAAGTATTCTTGGGGATATCCGGAATATGACTTCGGTGGTGGGGATGAGTTATCTTCTCTACGACGAAGACGAAGCGTTGTTTGCGGATATTGTGGACACTTACGCGGAAATGCAATATCAATGTGTGAAGGCCGTGTTGGAGACCGGGGCGAAATTCGATTTTGCCCATTATTGGGAAGACATCTGCTTTAAGAACGGACCGCTGATTGCACCGGGAATCTTTGACGAACTGTGCGCAAAGCATTATGAAAAACGCAACGCCCTGTTCCGGCAATACGGCATTGACGTTATCTCCCTCGACTGCGACGGGGTGACCGAAGCGCTGTTGCCCACCTGGTTTGAAAACGGAGTCAACACGATGTTCCCCATCGAAGTAGGAACGTGGGGCGACCAATTCGAAGCCGCCCGGAACAAGTTCGGCAAGGGAATGTTGGGCGTGGGCGGAATGGATAAGACGGCTCTTCGCAAAGACAAAGCCGCGGTGGACCAAGAATTGGAACGGATGCAGCGGCTGGCCTCTTTGGGCGGATTTATCCCCTGCCCGGACCATCGTCTGATGCCCGGCACCAAATTTGAATTGGTACAGTATTACGCGGAAGAGATGAAAAAGATTACATTCTGAACGGTGAAGTATGGACGGGAAGAAAACGTATGCCACGGCGGGGCCCATCCTGACCGAAACGGTTCGGTGGGCGGACCGTACCGCCGCCCGGTTGTATCCCGGCGGTTGGGTGGAGATTGACCTTGTGGTCGCCGGCAACGGCATCCACCGGATTTTGAACCAAGCCATCCCCTGCAACGAAGGGGATCTGTGCGTCATTGCCCCCCACACCCCCCACGGTTACGAAGGGGAAGAGGGGCCGGGCCCGGAAGTGCGGCGCATCCTTTTTGACCCCAAGGTATTCCTGAGCGGGGATTTGGGCAACGAAGACCGCCCCCGGTTTTGCTACGGGGTGTTCTGCGAAGGGGCGACGGTCTGCTACGCCACCCTGAACCGGGACACGCTGAACGAGGTGTTCGTTCTGTTCGACGGCATTGCCAAGGAAGTGGAGCAATCCCGCTCCGACTGGGCCGAGGCCACCTCCGCGTACCTTTCGGTGTTGCTGATTACCCTGACCCGGTATATGAACGGGGCGATTCGCAACGATTCCGCCGTCAAAGGCAAAGAAAAGGCCCTGGTACAATCGGTCTTGCAAACGGTCAACGAGGAATTTTCTTCCGAGACGCTGACTCTGGAAACGGTGGCAGAACAACGGTTCGTCAGCCAATCCCAACTGAGCCGGCTGTTTAAGACCGCGGTGGGGAAGACCTTTTCCGATTATCTTCGGGAACGGCGAATGGCCCACGCGTGTACCCTGTTACAACAGACCGATTGGTCGGTCAACCGGATTATGGAAGAGTGTGGACTTCGGGACCTGCCGTCCTTTTACCGCAGTTTTCATACCTATGCGGAAATGACTCCGATTCAATATCGGAATCAATATAATGAAAAACATTCGTTTGAATCGAAGGGAGAAAAGATTATGATTATTCTGAGCGAAATTTCCGAACAACTGCAAAAAGGCAAAGGCAAAATCGTAAAAGAAATGGTCCAGCAGGCCATCGACGAAGGATGCGAACCTGCCAAGATTCTGGAAGAAGGCCTCTTGGCCGGAATGGGGATTATTGGGGAAAAATTCAAGAACAACGAAGTTTACGTTCCCGAAGTTCTCGTCGCGGCCCGGGCGATGAATATGGGTATCACCGTGCTCAAACCCCACCTGATTTCCAGCGGCGTGGAATCCGCCGGTAAAGTTTGTATCGGTACGGTACAGGGCGACCTGCACGACATCGGTAAAAACCTGGTAAAAATGATGATGGAAGGCAAGGGCCTGGAAGTTATCGACCTTGGCACCGACGTTCCCGCGGAAACCTTCGTGCAGACCGCCAAAGAACAGGGCTGCCAGGTTATCTGCTGCTCCGCCCTTCTCACCACCACGATGGACGTAATGGCCGACGTGGTCAAGGCCGCCGAAGCCGCCGGTATCCGGGATCGTGTGAAGATTATGATTGGAGGCGCTCCCGTCAATCAGAAATTCTGCGAAGCCATCGGAGCGGACTGCTATACCGTTGACGCCGCTTCCGCCGCCGACGCCGCCGTTGCATTGTGCAAAAATGCTTAACTAACAAGGAGTTTTGAGGATGAACAGTACCGAACGCGTGCGCAATGCCATTCTTGGCAAGCCTGTGGACCGTCAGCCCATCTATGGCTGGGTCCGGGCGAATCTGGAAGAGCAGATTACCGAAAAATGGGGCTCTGTGGAGGCCTTTGAAGACCACTACGAATTCGACGCTGCCCACATTTTCGGCGGCCCTCGCGTCTTCAAACAAGAAGTGTTGGAGCAGATTCGGGAAGAAAACGGCGAAGTTTCCCCCGACGTTTTGCTGGAACACGATTATTATCTGCCCCCCAAGACCGAAGAGACTTTCGAAAATATCAAAAAATCCATCGCTTTTCACAAGCAGCGGGGTCGGTTCTGTTATATGCAGACCCCCGGATTCTTTGAATGTTTCAACGGTGCCTTCGGAATCGAAGACCACCTGGCGTGGCTTCTGATGTACCCCGATGAAATGGCGGAACTGTACCGCCGGCACGCCGATTGGGTGATTCAATGCGCCGACCAGAGCATCGACGCCGGCGCGGATATGATTCACATCTCCGACGACTGGGGTTCCCAGAAAGATTTGATGTTCTCCCCCGAGGTTTGGTGGGATTTGATTTATCCCAATCTGAAAAAAGTCGTGGACCACGTTCACTCCCGGGGCGTTTTGGCGTCTTTGCACTCCGACGGCTGTGTGGCAAAAGTGCTGGACGGCATTGTGGACATAGGGTTTGACTTGATTCACCCCTGGCAGGAAAATGCCAATATGCCCTACGAACTCTACTTAGAAAAATATCAGGATAAATTTGCAACGCTGGGCGGAATCTGCGTCCAGTCTGTCCTGGGGATTCTGCCCCAAGACAAACTGGAATCGGAAATCCGCCGGGTCTTTTCGATCCTGAAAGGCAAGCGTTGGGTTTGTTGCACCTCCCACTTCGTTCAGGACCACTGTACCGTGGAAGACCTGGAATTTGCCTTTGATTTGATTTACAATCTTGCAAGGGAGTAATCCTATGAAAGAATTGACTTCAAGAGAACGTATGCTTCGTACCTTCCGCCACCAGGAAGTGGACCGGTTGATGATGATTGATTCCGCTTGGGGCGGAACCGTCGCCCGTTGGAAACGGGAAGGAATGCCCGCTGACGTAGATTGGAAGGATTATTTCGGCTTCGATAAGATCAGCAACACGCTCCCCGACAATTCTCCCCGCTTTGAATACAAGGTATTGGAAGAGACCGACCGCTATCGTATCATCACCACCAAATGGGGACAGACCCAAAAGGTGTTCAAGGAATTGGATTCCACCCCCGAAGTGTTGGATTGTTATTACTGTGACTCCGACCGTTGGGAGGAAGCCAAGGCCCGGATGCTTGCCGACGCAGAAGACCGCATCGACTGGGCCGGGTTAAAGCGAAGTTATCCTATCTGGGAGAAAGAACAGCGGTACCGTCAGCTGAATCTGTGGTTCGGTTTTGACGTGGCCCATTCCCATATGATTGGCACGGAAAACGTGTTGGTGGCAATGTTGGACGAACCCGAATGGTTTACCGACGTGGTGGATACCTATCTGACGACAACGCTGCGTCAGGCCCAGAAGATTCTGGATGCCGGCTATCAATTCGACGGCATTTTCTGGTGGGACGATATGGGGTATAAAGGGGCTCCCTTCTTTTCTCCCGAAACCTATCGGGAACTATTGAAGCCTTTTCACAAGAAGGCCATCGATTGGGCCCACGAACGGGGAATGTTCGCGGAACTGCACTCTTGCGGTTACGTTGAACCGTTGATTGGTGATTTGGTGGATATCGGGTTGGATATGCTCAATCCCCTGGAAATCAAAGCGGGAATGGACCCGAAAAAACTGAAAGAGACCTATGGGGACAAATTGGCCTTCCACGGGGGCATCAATGCCCAACTGTGGGATAAGCCGGAGTTGGTGTTGGCGGAAATGGAGCGCATCCTTCCGATGATGAAACAAGGGGGCGGCTACGTCTTCGCTTCCGACCATTCCATTCCCAACTCCGTTTCTTTGGACACGATGAAGCAAATCTCCGACCTGGCCCACAAATTAGGGAAGTATTGATTTTAAGTAAGTATTTTTATGATAACGCAACGGGAGGACCCGGTCTGTCCTCCGGAAGTATTTTCAGGCAGACACGCGGTTTGAACCCCTTGGAAGACGTGTTGGAAGCCGTAGAAAGCGTTGATTTGATTCAAGTCCCCACCGTCACACCTCCCCCGAAAACCGGATGGTCCGGGCGAAGACCGTTCCCGAAGTCTTGGACGCCTATTACGGGGAATAATTCTTGAAAGGAAAAGGATATGAAGAAAAATATGCGAGAGTGGTTGCAAAACCTTCCCCAATCGAAAAAAGCCTTTCCCATTTTGTCCTTTCCCTGCATTTCGTTGCTGGGATGCACCGTGAAAGAACTGATTTTCGACAGCGACAAGCAGGCGAAAGGGATGGTTTTGGTGGCAAACCGTGGCGACAGCGCCGCCGCCATCGGTTTTATGGACCTTTCCGTGGAAGCGGAATGTTTCGGGGCCGCCGTCCGCTTTTCCGACGATGAAGTTCCCACCGTCACCGGCCGTTTGGTGGAAGACGAAGAAGGCGCCGAGGCTCTTCCCGTCCCCAGGGTGGGGGATGGCCGTTCCGGGCTTTACGTGCAAGCCATTGCCAAGGCGGTGTCTCAAATCACCGACAAGCCGGTCTTCGCCGGAATGATTGGACCGTTTTCTCTGGCCGCCCGCCTGTTGGACGTATCGGAAATTATGATGGACTGCTACGACGAGCCGGATATGGTCCACACCGTGTTGGAAAAGGCCACGGAATTTTTGGTGGAATACGCCAAAGCCTTCAAGGCCGCCGGTGCCGACGGCATTATGGTGGCAGAGCCGGTGGCGGGACTTCTTTCCCCCGCCCTGGAAGAAGAATTTTCCGCCCCCTATATGAAGAAAATCGTAGACGCGGTGCAAGACGATTCGTATCTTTTGATTTATCACAACTGCGGCGACAACGTGATTCGGATGGCCGATTCCATTGCGTCCATCGGAGCCGCCGGATACCACTTCGGCAACTCCATTGATTTGAAAGAAATGCTGGACACCTTCCCCAAAGACCTTCCCGTAATGGGAAACGTGGACCCCGCCGGGATTCTGCGGATGTCCGACCCCGACACCGTGCGGGCAAAGACGTTGGAACTGCTGGAAAAATGCGCCGGATACGAAAACTTTACCGTTTCTTCCGGCTGCGACGTTCCCCCGGCCACTCCGTGGGAAAATTTGGACGCCTTTTTCGGGGCGGTGAAGGAATTTTATGAAAACTGATTTTGCAAATACAGACCTTGTCGCCTTGGCAAAATCCGTGGGGTGCACCAACGGTGAAGTGATTGACGTTTCCCAAATCGTCTGCGACCGGCGGTTTCGGGGGCAATGCGAAGCAAACGCCTGCGGCGTTTACGGAAAATGTTGGATGTGCCCTCCGGACGTGGGAGAGATTGACCAACTGATTGCCCAGGTGCAATCTTATTCCAGAGGATTTCTCTATCAATCGGTCTTTCCCCTGGAAGACAGTTTTGATTTTGAGGGGATGCAAGACGCCGGCCGGGAGCAAAGCCAACGAAGTCAAGCCTTGGACCGCCTGCTCAAAGAGGCGGGATGGGGAGAGTATCTCCATCTGTCCAAGGGGGGATGCGGCGTTTGTCCCACCTGCTCCAAACGGGAAAATCTGCCTTGCCGGTTTCCGGACAAAGCCATCTCCTCCTTGGAAGCCTATGGAATCAACGTAAGTGCCACGGTGAAAAATACGTCGATGAAATACATCAACGGAGCCGACACCGTGACCTATTTCGGCCTGCTTTTATGGAAGGAGTAACGCCGTGTTACGATTAACCGTCCTTCAAAACGGAACAACAAGGGAGATTTCGGTGGAATCTCCCCGGCTTCTCAGCGAAATTTTAGCCGATAACGGCTATTTTGTGCCCCATCCCTGCGGGGGGCGGGGGACCTGTAAAAAATGTACGGTCTTGTTAAACGGCAGTCCGGTTTTGGCCTGCCGTACGATGCTTTCCGGGGATGGGGAAGTGATTCTTCCCGAAAAAGAAAACCTGGTTTCGGTCACTGCGGGGGCCGAGACGGGGCGGCTGACCGAACGGGTCTGCCTCTGCCTGGATATCGGGACGACCACCCTGGCCCTGGCGTTGGTCTCTTTGGATGAAAATGCGGTGATTCGCACCGTGACCGCCCCCAACCCTCAACGGGTCTTCGGGGCAGACGTCATTTCCCGGATTGCCCATTGCGCCAAAAACGGACCGGAGTCTCTGCAAAACGTTTTGCTGGAACGAATCAAAGAATTGACCTTCCGCTTACTGTCTCCCTTCGCCCTTTCTTCGGTGGAGACGATGTACGTGGCGGGGAACACCACGATGCTCCATCTCTTCTTTGGGGAAAACTGTGCATCTCTGGGGGTGGCTCCCTATACCCCCGCCTTTTTGGATTTCCGCACCGTGCCGGGGGAAGATTTGGGATTTTTCCAAGTGAACACCGTCACCGCTCTGCCCGGGATCTCCGCCTTTGTGGGGGCGGACATCGTGGCGGGCATCAACGCCGTGGGAATGCCGCCCTCCGGAAAATATCGGATTCTTTTGGATTTGGGGACCAACGCGGAAATCGCCCTTTATAACGAACGCCGTATCCTTTGCACCGCGGCTGCCGCCGGTCCTTGCTTCGAGGGGGCGAATATCTCTTGCGGGATGAGTGCCTCCGACGGAGCGGTCTGTGCCGTCTCTCCCCAGGGGGACGTGACGGTCTTGGGCGGGGGCGAAGCCAAGGGATTGTGTGCCACCGGGTTGGTGGACGCCGTTGCCCGGGCCGTCCGGGAAGAAGATATCGACGAGACCGGATTTTTGGAAGAAGACCCCTTACCCCTTTGCCCCGGCGTGGAATTGACGGGGAAGGATATCCGGGAATTTCAGTTGGCCAAATCCGCCGTCCGGGCAGGGCTGGAATGTCTTTTGCATCAGGCGGGAATTTCTTACGACGCCGTAGACGGGTTGTACGTGGCGGGGGGATTCTCCGCCGGACTGAACGTGAAAAGCGCCGCCTTCGTGGGGTTGATTCCCGAAGAATTGCAAGAAATCTTCCACGGGGTCAACAACGCAAGCCTTTCGGGAACGGTGCAATACGCCTGTTCCGGTTCATTGCCGCTGCCTCTATCTTCGGCAGAGGCGGTAGACCTGTCGGGAGAGAAACTGTTTTCCGACCTGTTTATGGAATATATGATGTTTTAAATCAATCTGTTATCCCAGGAATTTTTGTATCCCCGGCCCAGCAACTTGACACGCCGGGGATATTTATGGTATAATAGATCGTAAAATATGGAAAAAAGGAGATTGGCTATGCCCATTCAATTCTTGGACGAATTTCGTTCTTTTCACCTTTCGACCCCCAACTCGTCGTACGCGTTTCACATCAACGATGGGGGATTTTTGTTGCACGATTATTACGGGCCGAAGGTTCCCCCTTGTGATATGAGGGAGTATTCCGGTCGTTTGGCCCGGGGCCCGAAGACCGCCGACGGAACCTTGTCGCCCTGTACCGCCGCTTTGGAATACGGATGCAACGGCACGGGGGATTTTCGGGTCTCTGCCCTCCAAGTTCGCAACGCTTGGGGGGATGCCGCCACGGACATCCGCTACGTTTCCCATAAAATCTATCCCGGCAAGCCGGCCATTCCCGGTCAGCCCGCCACCTACGGTACCGAAGACGAAGTGACCACCCTGGAAGTATTGACCGAAGACAAAGTGACCGGTTTGAAGGTGACGTTGTTCTATTCCGTGTTTGAAATCTACGACGCCATCACCCGCCGGGCGGTGATTGAAAACGCTTCCGACAAGACGATGGATATCGAACGGGCCTACTCTCTTTGCCTGGATATGCCCTTCGGCAATTGGCAGTTGTGCCATCTGTACGGAGAATGGGGCAGAGAGCGGAACTTCGAACGGGCCGACCTTATCCACGGAATTACCGCCGTGGAAAGTTTGGAAGGGGCGTCGAGCCACCACCACAACCCCTTCGTTGCCCTCGTGGACAAGGACACCAACGAAGACGTAGGCGCGGCTTACGGCTTTAACTTTGTTTACAGCGGCAACTTCTCCATTCAGACCGAACTGCAAGTGGACGGAGACGTGCGGCTGATTATGGGAATCAACCCCACCAACTTCGGCTGGAAACTGGAACCGGGCAAGACCTTTGAGACTCCCGAAGCGGTGGCTGTCTTCTCTGCCGACGGCTTGGGCGGAATGAGCCGGACCTTCCACAAACTGTACCGAAACAATCTCTGCCGCGGCCCTTGGAAAAATGCCAAGCGCCCCCTTCTTATCAACAACTGGGAAGGCACGTATTTCGATTTCGACGAAGAAAAGATTTACAACATCGCCAAGCAAGCCGGGGAACTGGGCGTGGAGATGCTGGTTCTCGACGACGGCTGGTTCGGGTCCCGGAACAGCGATAAATCCGGGCTTGGGGATTGGTTTGTCAACGAAGAAAAATTAAAGGGCGGTTTGGGGCTTCTCTCCCACCGTATCCACGGCCTGGGAATGAAATTCGGTCTGTGGTTCGAGCCGGAAATGGTGAACCCCGACAGTGATTTGTACCGTGCCCATCCCGATTGGTGTCTGCACGCAGAAGGCCGTCCGATGTGTACCAGCCGGAATCAGTACGTTCTGGATATGTCCCGTCCCGACGTGCGGGATTACCTGTTCAACTGTATGGACAACGTGATGAAAAACGCCAGGATTGAATACATTAAGTGGGACTTTAACCGGTATCTCACCGAAGTGGGCAGCGCCCTGCTTGCTCCCGAACGGCAGAAGGAAATTTTCCACCGGTACGTTTTGGGGCTGTACGCCCTTCTCGACCGGCTTTTGACTGCCCATCCCGACCTGCTTTTGGAAGGATGTGCTTCCGGCGGCGGACGGTTTGACCCAGCGATGCTGTATTACTCTCCCCAATATTGGACCAGTGACAATACCGACGCGATGGACCGACTGGATATTCAGTACGGCACGTCGATGTGCTATCCTACCTCTGCCGTATCCTCTCACGTGTCCGCCGTTCCCAATCATCAGACCGGCCGCATCACCCCCTTGCAGACCCGTTGCGACGTGGCTTTGGCGGGGTCGTTCGGATATGAATTGGACGTGACAAAGATGTCCGAGGAAGAAAAAGAAGCGGTCAAAGGTCAGATTGCGGAATACCACAAGTATTACGACGTGATTCATTTCGGGGAATTGTACCGGGTCCTGCCCCCCAACCGGGAAGAATGTGCCTGGTGCTATGTTTCCGAAGACAAGTCCGAGGCCTTGCTGACCTTCGTGTGCATCCACAACCGTCCCCGGGTTCGCCGGCGCACGGTTCATTTCCGCGGCCTTGACCCGGACAAATTGTACGCCGACCAGGACGGGACCGTCCGCCCCGGCAGCGTGTGGATGAACGGCGGGGTAAACCGGCTTGAAATTATGGGTGATTTCACCACCTTCAAAGTCCACCTCACCGAAGTCAAATAATAAAACAACACAAACAAGACTCCCCTTCCGGACAATTTCGCCCGGAGGGGGAATTTTTGTTCTCTATCTTAGGGCAGATAGGGAACTTTTGTACCCAATTTTTCACGCCATCTTGTCAATCGGCAAAAAATATGCTATCATTATAATGGTAAATTATCTTGGGGGAAGGGGGAGATATTATCAATCGGTGTTTTCATTCGGATTTTCTGCGGATTATGAATTATGCTTTGCAGCATTACCAAGACAATCTTCGCATCGAAGACGTGGCTCGAAAAACCGGATATTCTCCCCGTCGTTTAAATCTCCTCTTTCGCACCTATTACGGAGAGACTCTGGGAGACTTTCTCCGGCGGCTTCGGATGGAAAAGGCCAAGGAATTGCTGCAACGGGGCTGGTCTGCCGTCAAGACGGCCGAGGCGTTGTCGTATACCCCCCGGGGATTTCGTAAAGCAGTGATGTCTCATTTCGGCGTATTGCCCTCCCAACTCAAAGAGGGGAAGACCGGCGCGCGGTTCGTCAAAGAATACGAATACCGCTATTCCGAAGAAATGTGGGGCAAAGGACAAAACCCCACCCCCGACGGACTTTGGGAGTTTGCCTACTTCCGTCCCGATACGGGGGAATACGGGTTGATGGAATGGGACGACGAGAAGGACCACTTCCAAGCCCCCTCCCGGGAATTTTACGACCCCTATTGGTACTGTCTGAACCGGGACCAAGGCTATGGAATGCACCCCGGGAAAGTTGCCCGGTCGGTGCGGACGTTTCACTGTCCCCATTCCGGGACGGCGGAAATTTTCTTTTCCGTGGGACGGAACGCAAATTTTCGCCATTGGCATCAGCCGACGGAAGTCCACCTTTATCGGAACGGCGTTCCGTTGCAGGAGCCGGTCGTGCTTCGAACCTTTGACCCGATTTTCTTTACCGCCACTCTCCCGGTCAAAAAAGGGGACTTGATCAGCCTTCATTTGGGACACCTGGGAAACCATAGAGCCACCGGCGTCCATCTCTACCGGCAACGGATTGCTTATCTCGAACTTACCGAAGAATAAATAAATTTTCAAAAAAAAGAAGGAGTGTATTTTCAATGAAACGTTGGCAAAAACTTCTCGCCTTCGTCCTCGCTTTCAGCGTGGGATGCGGTCTGTGCATCGGATTGATGGGGATGATTTCCATCGGGGAAGACATCATCGAAATCAGCACCGCAGAAGATCTGCGCAAGATCGGTACGGACGAAGTCTATTACCCCTTGGACGGGAACTATGTACTTACCGCGGATATTGACCTGTCCGACGGAGAGTGGGATGCCATTGAAAACTTTGCCGGGACGTTCGACGGGCAGGGACACGTCATTTCTGGGATGTATGCCGGGACTGCCACGACGCCCACGACCCAACCCAACTGGGGTTTGTTTTCCGAAGTTTATGACAGCATTACCGTAAAAAACGTTATCTTTGAAAACGTATACTACAACGGAGCCCCCGGACGGGGAAGTCAGTCCGGCGTGGGTACGATTGTCGGATATTTGAGACCGGACAACGGAACGCAAACGGTCGTAATTGAGAACGTTGCCGTTCTCTCCGGTTCTTTGTATTGTGTGGAACGCCAAAACCGTGTGGGCGGCTTTGTTGGGATGTGCCAACACAAAGCCAATTCCACCGTTCTGATTAAAAACTGTTATAACGGGGCGACCGTTTCCGGGGCGACCACCACGTCCGGAGATGTAAATCGCTATCTCTCCATCGGCGGGATGGTCGGGTATCTTTTGAATCAGGGTACCACCATTTCCAATTGCATCAACGTGGGGCAGATCGTCAGTGAAGTAGCCCTTCAAAGTGGGACGAATATCAGCAGCTGTGGGTCCATTGCCGGCCGGGCCTCCACGAGTTCTTCTCCCATTACCTCCCTGCCCGGAAGTTCTCAGATCGTCAACTGCTACGGGTTGGAAGGTTGCGTTTCGTATACGGCGGACGATGCCATCTATTATGAAGCGGATAAAAACAGCGTTACCCTTCTTTCTGCCCAGAATATAGATGACGCAGCCAAATATGCGGCGTCCTTTACCGCGGGCTGGACGTTAAAAGACGGTCATTATCCCCTTCCCGCTACCTTAAATCCCGCCTACGCCGTTCCCGTGGGAACGCAAGGAACGGTCATTTCCATTGAAACCGAGGAAGAATTGCGGAAAATCGGAACGAATGGAATGTATCCGTTGGCGGCGGGCGTGTACTACCGTCTGATGAACGACTTGGATTTTGCCGACGTGGAATGGACGCCTTTGGGAGTAAACCTTCCCACCTTCGATTACAACCGCGCATTTTCTGGTGTCTTTGACGGAAACGGGCACACGATTGCCAACCTCCACAGCGGGACCGAAGCGGCTCCCGTGGAAAATGCCGCCGACAGTTTCTGGGGATTCTTTGGAATTCTTTTGGACGGAACGGTCCGAAACGTTTTCTTCAAAGACGTAGACTTTAACGTTTGCGCTAAAAACTGGACGGTAGGCGAAACAAAATATACCGCAGACTTTGCCATCGGTGCAGTCACCGGCTTTATCAAAGGAACTTCGTTGATTGAAAACGTCGCCGTTACCGGGACGATTCGCTCTCTGAACAACGACCACCAGGTCGGGGTCGGGGGGATTGCCGGTGGATTTACCGGAAACGCCGGATACGTTATCCGCAACTGTTTTAACGCCGCAAATCTTTCTGTTTCCACCAAGCGAAGCGATAACGGTTCTTACGCCATCGCTGCCGGTATCATCGGCCGTCCCAAAAATGCGGCAGGAAATACCGTGGAAAATTGCTTGAACGTGGGCAAGATTTCTACTGCTTCTACCTCTACGTCCAAGACCGCGTACTGTATGCCCGGTCATATCGTTACCTTGCAGGGAATGACCGTTTCCGGCGGGACTGCGATGGTAGACGGATTTGTCTTTAACAATAACTACGGCATTTCCGGAACGCTGTCCCACAGCGGGACCTATTCCAGCATCTATCAGTGGGATACGGACCATACCAACGTGGTGGATTTGTTTGACGTGGACGACCCCGCGTCCTTCGCCGGTCTTACGGCCGGAGAAAATTCCCTCTGGACCGTAAAGGCATCCACCACCCAAGAGGGGATAAGCACCTATTACTATCCGATGCTGAAAACCTTTGTGGAGGACTCTGTTCCTGTGGAGCTGATTTACATTGAAACCGCCGAACAACTGCGGAAGATTGGCACCATTGCCGAATATCCCCTGAACGGAAACTACAAACTGATCAACAACCTCGACCTGTCCGATAAAGAATGGGTTCCCATCGAAGGGCAATTCTCCGGACGGTTTGACGGAAACGGCAAAGTGATTTCCGGTCTGTTTATCGGGACGAAGGATTCTCCCAAAGTTTGCGGAGACAGCGGAACGTATAACTTCGGCTTGTTTGAATTACTCTCCGGGCAGGTGGAGATCAAAGACCTGGCCTTTGAAAATATTTGCATCAACGTGCAAGCAAATTATGACTACTGTAACGTGGGTGCCGTCAGCGGATACGCGCTGAAAGACACGACGCTGTCTCTGAAAAACGTAGCGGTTCTTTCCGGTTATATCAGCGGTTCCGCCAAGCGGCAGACCAGCGTTGGCGGCGTGATCGGCCGTACGCCCGACCATATCGGGACCGTCGTGGAAGATTGTTTCAACGCTGCCACCGTCGTTTCTTCCTATCACGGCACCGGCTCCTGCTATGCGGCGGCCGCCGGTATCGTTGGCGACTTGAAAGACAACGATATGACCGTTCGCAACTGTCTGAACGTGGGGCCGATTTATTCCCTGAAAGCCGGAACGGCGGGAAGCAACGTTTCTTCCGTGGGTAATATCGTGGCCGTTCCCCGGGTAGGCAATTCCTCCGAAGGCTTTGCGGACGGAAACGTGCTGACCAACAGTTACGCTATCTCCGGAACGCTGAACCACCTTGAAGGTATCTTCGCCGGACACTGTCCTTCCGACCTTGCCAACGTTACGTCGGTAAAACGCTTCTCTGCGAAGAACGCCCAACTGTTTGCCGGACTTACCTCCGGAGAAAACTCCGCCTGGACCGTCAAGGCTTCTTCCGGGAATACCTATTACTATCCGATGCTGAAAACCTTTGTGGACCATTCCGTGGCCATCGACCCCGCCGCCGACCTGGAAGCCTTGGAAACTCTGCTGAACAGCATCCCCGCCTCCAACAATATGACCCAGGAGTATCTGAATTCGAAGCTGGATACGTTGATGGAAGATTATACCGCGAATTTGACGCTGGTGAAAAAGGCTACCGCCTCCGAACCCGGTTCTTGGTCCCTGGCCCTTTCCCACGCCGAAATCGGAGATAAGAACTATACTTTGACCATTGAACCCCTTCCCGAAATAACGTATGCCTTCCGGCAGAACCTCCCCGGCAGCGCCGAAGGAACGGTCACCGTTACTTTGAGGGAGAATTACGTTTCCGGAAACTATTCTCTGTGTTGGGGAACTGCGGACGGACTGCTTACGGGATATACTCCCATTGCAGAAGTGGACGACCTGAACATCAGCGGTAAGGTCCTCAGTTACACCTTTGCTGACCGGGTGGGCATCCCCGCCGGCGCGACCCATCTGTGGTTTGCGCAAGACGGCGTTCCCGTAAGTGGTTACGAATTGCCCTCCGACCGGAAGACCGACCTTGGGAATTTGAAATATACCTACGGGGTTTTGTCGGATACGCATTTTACCGCCACCAAAAACGGGGCGCAATCGGTTGCCTTCGCTACGGCAATGAACCTGTTTGAATCCGCCAACGCCACCTTTACCGTGGTCACCGGGGACTTTACCAACAACGGCGCCGCCGGAGCCTATACAGAATTCCAGCGGGTCTACACCGAAGGCGGCTGGACGATGCCGGTCTTCGTTTCCGCCGGGAACCACGACGCTCTGGAATGGAACATCGACACCGCCCACGGGCTTACCCCCGAACAGGCGCTTGAAAATCTGAAAAACGCTTTGGGCGGCACCACCTACGCCAATCCCAACTACACCGGCCCCAACGGAGAATACAAAGTCACCGTTTCCGAGAAAAATCCCGACTACGACTATACCGTTCAGTACGGCGACGATCTGTTCGTTTATATGGGCATCGGTGTGTATAATTCCAATTTCTACAAGGACGACGCAAAAACCAACACCTCTCAGCATCTGGACCCCACGCAGTTGGAATGGCTGGAAGGCGTTTTGGAAAATTACTACAACACCAACGACGTGTACGGCAACGTCTATTTGATGTTCCACTACTACACCATCGAATCGGGTTTTGCATCGATTTACAATAAACCGGACGGAAACGACAAGAAGGAGATCTTCTCCGGTACCGGCTACATTGCCTTCAATGAATGGTCCGGTCCCCGGGATGGATTCGTTCCCGATTGGAACTCCTCCGACCTGTTGTACAACCTTCTGAAAAAATACCCCAACGTCATTCATTTCGCCGGGCACTCCCACCGGGCGTTCAGCGATAACGAAAGTGTCTCCGTCACCCGGAAGTGGAAGGCCGAGGCTTTGGAAGCCGATGCGAGTCTGACCTGGAAACAACCTTATACCGCGGTCAACGAACCTCTCGGCTATACCGCCGTCCACGTTCCTTCCGGCCAGAATTACGAGGGATACCTGGTTTCGGTCTACGAAAACGGGGTGCTTCTGTCCGGGTACAACACCTTCACTGGGGAAATCGTTGCCAATGCCAATTTCTTTATCCCCAACGCGCTGAACGATGAGGTCCGGGTCCGCATCAAAGAAAACACGGTGATGCGCTCCACTACGCGGATGATTCAATACGTGGAAGGATACGGCGAATGGAAGGATTTGATGACCGTGGAAGACCTGACCGGCGATGCCAACGCGGACGTCGACCTACAAGTCACCGATACCCACATTCAATGGAAGAACGCCGATTCCGACACCTGGGCGAACGTCATTGCCCTGGAAGATTTGGGCAAAGAACCTGTCGGCGGCGAGACCATCAAGAGCGAATCCGAGGATTTGACGGTCATCTACAACGACCGCCAGCCGGCCGACAAGGTATACTTGTTAGATATTTCCTGGGACGGGGACGATTTTGCCTTTGACTACGACGCCGGAAGCCAAGGCGTCTGGACGCCTTCCAGCCATACCTATGAAGGGGGCGAAGAAGGAAAATGGGTGAAGAAAACCATCAACGTCACCGTGGTCAACCACTCCAACGGAGCCGTGAACGTTGCCATCGGCGTGCAGAATTTCAGCGATAAAGTTACCGTTTCGGCTGATAAGTCTGCCCTGACTCTGCCTACCGCCGAAGGAACGCCCGTGAATGACGCGCCCACGGAAAGCGTGACCTTCACTGCCGACGGGACTCCCACCGAGGCGATTGACAAGGTCGCTACGGTGACCATCGCGTTGTCCGCTGCGGACGAATCTGCCGACCAATAAATTATAAAAAACAATCCCCCGAAGATTTTGTGCAACCGTATCAAATCTTCGGGGGAATTTTTATGTCGTTTTCACCGGTACTTCTTGCGGTATTCCAAAGGCGTCATTCCGGTGCGGCGGTGAAAGAAATCGGTAAAATAGGCGATATCGCAAAACTGCAACTGGTCTGAAATCTGTTTCACCGAAAGGTCGGTTCGCTTCAGCAAAGACTGGGCCAGCCCCGTTCTCCGATTGAGAATGTATTCGTGGGGCGTGATGCCGTAACGGTCTTTGAACCGGCGGATAATATATTGTTTGGAAAAATGAAACTCTTCGGACAGTTGGTCTAAGGTGATGTATCCGTTGGGGAGATTGTCGATTCGCTCCCGAACCAGCTTCGGAAGGGAAGGGGTATGCTCCACCAGTTCCCGGCGGCGAAGTTCTTCGTGAATCTTTTGCATCAGCTTCAGGCAAAGCCGGGGCCCTTCCCGGTCCACCGTTGTAAGGTCGGTATCGTTTTGAATGACCGAACGAATCTTAAACAAATCTTCTTCCAGATTGAAATTGGGAATATGATTTACTTGGGAAAGGCCGTACGCCCGGAGAATTTCTTCGCTGGAAGGCCCTGAGATTTGCACCCAGATACGGACCCAGGGGTCGTCCGGGTCGGGGAAATAGTTATGGTACGCCCCTTTGTGCAAAATAAAGACGTCCCCCGCCTTGACGTGAAAGGTCGTATTGTTTTCGGTAACCGTTCCCTTCCCCCGAATGACGTATTCCACTGAGCAGCATCCGAACGCGCGAACGATGGGCGGCGTGGTTCGGGAGGCAACCGACAGATTGGTACGGTCCACGGCAAAGGGGGCGTTGGTTTTTCGGAATTGTTCGGCATAGTCAATTACATTCATCTTTCATATTCCTTAAAAACAGTTTCATATTTCTAAAAATTTATGCCATATTTTCAATTTACATTTTGATTATAACATAGTATAATGGTATTGTCAAGGAGTATATCCTAAAAAGTTAAAACCTATTTGGATAAATTTTCAAAAAAGGAGTACCGCGGAATGGGGAAAAGGGTTTGGCTATGCACCGCAATGGTCTTGTGTATCGCCCTATTAGGAAGTGGAATTTTCCCACAGATTTCACAGATGATAACGAAAGGTGCAGAAGTTAAAACGATGAAACAGCAAACGCAAAATGATTTTGAATATATTGAAACTTTTGAAAACGTGGATAAGACCGCACAGCGGTATCGGGCAAAGATTGACCTGAACTGGAAATTTATGCAAGCAGACGTTTCCGGTGCGGCCGCCAAAGACTTTGACGATTCGGCCTGGCGGACGTTGAACCTTCCCCACGACTGGGGCATTGAAGGGGAATACGACAAGGCCCACGCGTCCGGCGGTTCCGGTGGCTATCTGCCCGGCGGCATCGGTTGGTACCGGAAAACCATCTCCATCCCCGCAGAATGGCGGGACGGACGAAAGGTCTCTCTGGCCTTTGACGGGGTCTATACCAACAGCACCGTCTACGTGGACGGGGAAGAGGTGGGCGGCCAGGAATACGGTTGGATTTCTTTTTCCTGTGATATTACCCAACAGGTCCAGGGCAAAGATTCCGTTACAGTCGCCGTGAAGGTGGACAACTCCGTGTTGCCCTCCGCCCGTTGGTACACCGGCTCGGGGATTTACAGCCACGTCTGGGTCGTCTCCACGGAAGACGTACATATTGCGGAAAACGGAACCTACGTGACCACCCCCGGCGAATTTAAGGGAGCCCCCAACGGGGACGTCAACCTGGAAACGCTGGTGAAAAACGAAGGGGCGTCGGACGTGGACGTTTCCGTCCGCTCCACCCTTTATCAAAAATCTGACGATTCTCAGGTTGCTCAGGTGACCGGGAATCCCGTGACCGTTGCGGCGGGGGGCGATTTCACCGTCACCCAGACCGCTCACGTGGACAATCCCCTGTTGTGGAGCGTGGATTCTCCCAATTTGTATTACGTACACACCGAAATCCTTCTCGGGGATACGGTTTTGGATGATTATTTTACCGAGTTTGGCTTCCGGCACATTTCCTACGACGTCAACGGCCTTTATCTCAATGGGGTCAACACCGAGTTGAAGGGGGTTGCCAATCACTGGGCTCTGGGCGCCGTAGGTGCCGCCCAGTCGGACAATATGATTCGCTATAAGATTCAGATGATGAAGAATATGGGAGTCAACTGCATCCGCACCGCCCACAACGCCTGCCCCCCCATCTTCTATCAACTCTGTAACGAAATGGGTATGATGGTTCTGGATGAATTCTCCGAAGGGGAGAAGGGGAAGGTTGCCGGCGACTACGCAACTCGCTGGTTTAAAGAATATTGGCAACGGGACTTCGAATATTGGGTCCGGAGAGACCGGAACCATCCCTCCGTGGTGGTCTGGTCCATCGGGAACGAAACCGGAAGCTCCCACGACAATACCGGCATCAGCGATTTTATTCATCAGTTTGATACCACCCGTCCCACCACCGGCAGTGCCATTCACACGGGCGTTGATATTCCCGGTGCAAACGGACAGAGCGAACCTGCCACCTTTACCCAACCCATTTCCACATTGCCCCTCATTGCCACCGAAGCCCCCCATACCCACGCGGTCCGGGGCGTTTACCGGACGCAGACTTGGTTCCGGGGTCGGATTTCTGAAACCGGTTCCGGCAACACCATTCCCCACCTGACCGAAAAAGAAATTTTTAAATACGACTGGTCTTCTTCCGCCGTGGCGGCTCGCATCTGGCCTTCCGACTACGACAATGCCACCAGTCAGGTCTCGGTTCGGGAGCATTGGACCCGGACGAGAGACGAAGATTGGCGAATCGGGGAATTCCGCTGGACCGGATTCGACTACTTAGGGGAAGCCAACTACGTTCTCGGCGGCTGGCCCTACCGGATGTTCCATAGCGGCGCTGTGGATACCGCCCTGTTTGAGAAGAGTATGTTCTATCTCTATCAGAGTATGTGGACCGAGGAGCCGGTGCTTCACATTTTGCCCTCCTGGACCCATCCCACAATGGAAGAGGGAACGGTCATCCCCGTTTGGGTCTATTCCAATTGCGATACGGTGGCTCTCTATCTGAACGGAGAACTGATTGGAACCCAGACCCGGGGGCCGATAGACCAACGGGAACATCTGGAAATCCAGTTTGATTTCAACGTTCCTTACACCCCCGGCACGCTGACCGCCATCGGTTACGACGCCGAAGGGAAGGAAGTTTTGAAAGATACTTACGTCACTGCCTCGGCGCCTTCCGGCATCGTTCTGGAAAATACCACCGGGGAAGAACTTCCCCAAGACCCCTCCTGGGTAGGACAAGTGACGGTTACTACCGTGGATAAAGACGGTAATTTCTATCCCTACGGGGAAAACCGCGCCTACTATTACGTCTCCGGCCCCGCTTACGTCAAGGCCGCCGACAACGGCTCTCCCACCGACACGGAAAGCCACGTGAATTACAACCGCAACGCCTTTATGGGCTTGAACAAAGTTTTCGTCGCGCCCACCCAGGATGCCGGCGACATTCTGTTTACCGCTGCCTCGATTGTGGGCGAAAAACGGCAATTGACCTCGAATTTGGTCTCCATTGACGTTCAGCAGCTGGCTCTTCGGGGAAATCCCGCCAAAGACACCTTTGAAATCTACTATACCACCGACGGTACGGTTCCCGACAAATCTTCCAATAAATATACGGGCGCGTTTGAGGTGGAATTGGAGACCACCGTTCGTGCCGCCGTTTACGTGGCCGGAGAGGACGTTCCGATGTTCGTAATGGAAGAAATCTTCGGCACCGATGAGGGAATGTTCTGGCCAGGAACGGGAAGCAACTCCCTTGGGTCGAACATCGTTTCCGCCAACGACGTTACCATTTCCGACGGATTGGTGCTCAAAGATTACGACTACGTAAACAAGTACGTGGACTTTAACGGCACCTCCGGAACGGCGGAATATACCTTCACCGCAAACGAAGCCGGCAACTATTATATGGCCGTCAACTACAACAACGGCACCACGTCCAAAAATGCCAACGGTGATAACGTGTACGGGGAATGTGCCAAGACGATGGCCGTTTCGGTCAACGGCACCAAACTCGGAGAGTATTCCTTCTTATCCAACGGAGCCTGGGGAACGTTCTGGTCCTATCGAATCATTCAAGTGCCCTTGCAGGCCGGCGAAAACAAAATCACCTTTGATTCCGGCACCGCAGTGGGGGCGAACCTGAAAGAATTGGTGTTCTGGCCGGTGGACGACGTTTACACCGCCCCGGAAGCAGTCCTTCCCAACTCCGACGGAGACGATAAGATAAAAGATTACCCCTCCTCCTTCGATGGCAAGGGGATAGACGTAGGAAGCACCGGCGGTTCCGTGGTCTGGAACATTTCCGACCAACCTGCCGGAATCTATCGCATTGCCTTCTTCTTCTCCACCCCCAACGGGTCTCTCCGGGAAGTTTCTCTGGAACTCAACGGCACGACCCAGGCCCTCTTTACCGGGAAGAAGGTTTCCCCCAACTACGGGGCGACCTGGGGATATGAAGAGACGGAAGCCTATTTGGCACCCGGAACCAATGAAGTTGTCATCCACGTTCCCACCGGCGGAACCCTAATTGGGGGGCTGACCTTGATTCCGGTGGAAGTGTCTCCCGTCACTCCCACGGTGGTTGACGCCTCTTGCGTTGACAATACCCGTCTGTCCGCTACGGCGCTCGCTCCCGTTATTATGGGAACCGATACCGTTTCTTCCGACGCCTCCTGGAATCTGGTCACCACACCGGAAGGGTTGATTTACGTGGTCAACCGCAAGTCCGGAAAACTGTTGGTTTCCGACGGACAAACCGCCTGGATGGCCGCCGGAGAAACCGGCAGAAATGCCCTGTGGACCCGTGTGACCGAAACCGAGCATTTCGATTATCTGAAACACGTGGATTCCGGAATGGTTTTGGCGATTTCGGAAGAGGGGACCTTGTTTATGGACGAGGAAAGCAATTACTTGCCCGGCAACCTGGTAACCAACCGTGCGTATTGGTATTTTCACGATATTCCTGAAAGTGAATTTCAATTTTCCGACACCACGCCCACCAAAAAGACGGTAGATTCCAAGCCCTTCGCCGTAACGGCAGAAGGGGGACAATCTTCCGGTCAGATTACCTATTCGGTGGTCTCCGGTCCGGCGACGGTGGATGCCGTCCGTGGCCGCGTGACCCTCACCGGTCAGCCCGGTACCGTGGTTCTGAAAGCCACCCTGGAAGGGGACGGACAGTTTGACACCGTTTCCGCCACCCATTCCATTACCGTTATTCCCTCGGAAATCGGCAACGTCGAACATACCACCTACTATCCCGCAATCAAGACCGTGGACGGAGTAAACTCCTTGGCCGACGGCGTCCGGTGGGAATCGACGGTCAGCCAGGAGTACAAGATTCAATCCGGAGACGGACTGTTTGCCGACCACAACAACAAAGACGGCTCGTTCGTCTTCTCGGTGAACGCTCCCTACGCCGGGGACTATTACGTGGCCGTGGGATACAACACGACCGGCACCCGCTACTTACACCTTTCGGTCAATGACGGAGAGGCGCAACGGATTGCTTGCGCGGCGAATGCCACGTCTTGGTTTGCAACCAATTCCTATTTTGTGGTCAAGGTCACCTTGCAGGAAGGGAACAACGAACTGTTCCTTGCCCGGAAGGGAGAGGCGTCTCCCGCTGTTTCCGGCTTGTACCTGTGGCCGGAAAGCGAATTCCACACCGGGGCAGATGACCTGGCGGCCGGAGGAAACGCGGTTTCGCTTTCTTCTTCCTCCGCGTTTGACGGAACCGCCTACAATACGGGCAACTCTCTGGGTACGTTGACCTGGAACGTGACGATTCCCGTCAGTGGGACCTACCGTGCCGTGATTCCCTATTCCAGCGGCGGAAGTGATGTCCCCATCAACCTTGTGGTGGACGGAACCACCGTGGCTACCACCGGAAAACGGACCGGTACCGGTTCCGGCAGCGGCGTGAATCCCTACGGTGTGGCGTGGAAATTCGTCACCACCGAAGAATTTTCCCTGAAGGCAGGGGAAAATCTTCCCGTCGCCCTGTCCTGGTCGGGCGGTGCTTACCTGAGCGGCGTGCGGCTGGAATTGGTCGAAGAAGCCCCCGCGGTCAGCGACTTTGACGTGACTTGGACTCATATGAATTTCACCTATGAAAAGGGAAGTTGGAATGGGCAGACCCATCAATACGAAAAGAGCGAATGGGTCCACCGTACCGGAGACCAAATCACCGACGCTTCCATTTCGGTGAAAAACGTGGGCGAGACCGACCTTGCTGTCGCGTTGCGATATGCCCCCAAGGGTGAGTATCCCGATTATTCCGTTACGTTGCTTGCCAACGGAGAAGAAAACGCCCCGACGGAACTGTGGGAGGGAGACGAAGTTTGCTACACCGTCTATCTGTCTGCCCCCGCACCTACCCAAGCAATGACTACCGTTCCCGTGGGAACGCTGACATTAGCCATAGATTCTGTAAATTAACAAAGGAGATGGAATAAAATGAAAAAGTCGATTTTGGCAATTATTCTGACCCTTGCACTCTTAACGAGCCTGCTTGCCGCAATTCCCTTCTCGTCTGCCGCTGCGGACGGTTCCGCTGATGCGGACTCCTCCGTCCTTGTCAGCCGTGCAATGGATGCCACCATCCTTCACGCCCAGATGAGCGATGCCGGCAACCGGGGGACGGGGCCGACGGGGGTGGAATACGTGAACCCCGGGAACCACACCAGCGGGGATGCGTTTTCCTACGCATTTGACGTAAAAACCGCCGGGAACTATGACCTGTGGGTTCTTTACAACAGTGCGGATTCCAGTGTGCGATATTACAATATTTCGGTCAACGGCGGCGCCGCTACCGAAGTAGCCTTCCAGAAAAACTCTACCAAGTGGGGGGATAATGTCGCGGGGGTCTGGACCTATCAAAGAGTGCCCGTGACCTTTACGGAAGGGGAAAACGTTGTGAAGTTTTCCTTGAACGGAAGCGCGAAAGGTCCGATGCTCTCCGACCTGACGGCCTCCCTCATCCAGGATTTTGCCGTTGGCACGGCGCAAACCGCAATTACCCTGCTGCCTGAGAACGGAACCCCTTCCGACACGTCGGAAACGGCGGTGAGCCAAGGGTTTAAAATGGGAACGGCCCACGACGTGACTTATTGGAGTTTCGGGAACAATGGGGACGGCCGCACCGTTACCTACACCTTTGACGTAGACCGCCCCGGCGATTATTATCTGGCCATCAACTATAACAATGCCACCGGGAATTCTACGGCGCGGATGTTGACCGTAACGGTAAACGGGGCGGCTCAGACCGTCACCACCAAACGCAATACCAACTACTGGGGCGACAAAACCGATACCACGGATATTACGTGGAGTTATTATATCGTTAAAGTGACGTTGGTTCCTGGAAGCAACACCTTGGTTTTGGGGATGAACGGCACGAACGGGGCTCCGATGTTGGCTGATTTGCAACTTTGGCCCGCCTCCGAATGGCTGACTTCCGCCGATACGTATACCGCTTCCGGAGCCGAGTATTCTTTGGTACAGGACGACACCACCCTTTCCGCCTTTGACGGAGCGTGCTTTAACGCCGGAAATCAGCTTGCGACTGTGACGTGGAACGTGGATATTCCCACCGCCGGCGTGTATAAGGTGCTGATTCCTTATTCTTCCAATTCGGATAATAGCGCCAAACCCTTCTCCCTTTCCGTCGCTGAAAGAGAAGTGGCCCTTTTTGACACGCAACGTCCCAGAACCACCTATTACAAATCTACTTCCGATAAGGGACTTTACGGCGACGCTTGGCTCTTTGTTTCGGCAGAGGAAATCTACCTTCCCGCCGGAGAAAACGTTCCTGTCACCTTGTCTTGTTCCGGTGGTGCCTATTTGAATGGGGTCCGGTTTGAATTGGTGAAGGACTATCTGCAAATTTCCCAATCGGATTTGACGGTGACCTACAGTGACAGAATCCCCGCCGAACCCACCTATTATCTGGATATCACTTGGGAGAACGATGACGTTTCCTTTGATTATGACGGTGGAAGCGAAGGGACCTGGAATCCGCAAGACCACACCTTTGAAGGCTTCCGTCCGGCAGAATGGAAGGACAATCAGTTGAAGGTAACGGTGGTCAACCATTCCAACGTTGGCGTGAAAGCCACCCTGACCGTGGTCGATGCCGACGCGGATGACGACTTGACCGTTACCCCCGAATCGGCGGAAGAAATTTTGGAAACGGCAGAAGAAAAGGCCGTTGCCGATGCGGATTTCGTGGATTTTGTGCTGACCGTTAACGGAACGCCCAAGAACGGCGAAAGCCGGACCGACACGGTCGCCACCGCTACGCTCTCTTTCGCGAAAGCGGAATAAGAAGTCGGGCTTGAATGGGAATTTTACATTCAGGCTACGATATTGTATACGAACTGTAATACAATTCAAAAGACACGTAGAAGGAGAATGGTTTCAAATGCGTAAAGCGATAGCTTGCTTCCTCGCTGCAGTTCTTTGTCTTTCTCTGCTGGCGGGATTGAATCTCTCTTCGGTTGCCGCCGAGACGGGATTTGCCGCCGCCGACGGTTTCGTGCCGGGAGAGGAATACGTCCTGACTATGAACGGGACGAGAATGTATTTCAACGGAAACCTCGTGAGCGCAAGCACCACGTACTGTGTTTCCGCCGAGACTTATCAAGGAGGGATGGCTCTTGCTATGCCTCCCGCGACGGTCGCTGCAGGGGAAAAATGCTTGTGGCGGATTTCCTACGCAACGACGACCAACACCGTTACCCTTTGGTCGGATTACGCCGGAAAGTATCTGAATATGAGTTCGACGGAAGCCTCTCTTTCCGATACGCCTCAGGCGTTGAATGCCACCATCTCCGATGGGAAAATTAAAATTTACACTACCGTGGAAGGTACGAATTACTATCTGCGTATGACCCGCGGAACTGCAACTGTTCACGGTCGTTGGGTCGTTGGGGCCACTGAGAGCAGCACGGAATTCGGGCTGCAGACCATTCAAGATTCGGATTCGGATACGTTCGTCCGTCCTATGCGCCAGTTCGTTTCCGGGGAGCAGTACGCTCTCGGGCGGGCTTCGGTGAGGGATGCGGCCGGCGTTACGATGGACACTTGCGTCGTTGCCGCACCGAAGGAAGCCGGTTTGCAATACGCAACCCGTCCCAAGACCTTGGAGAAGGCAACCGACAGCCTGTGGCGAATCACCGAAAACGGTGACGGGACTTACGTTTTCTATTCCGATGCCGCAGGAAAATATCTGAATCTTTCCGCTACGGCGGCGACTCTTTCGGACACCCCCCAGAATCTGAACGTTACCCTTTCCGGAAGAAAGATGAAGATATATACGGTCATTGACGAAACTACGTATTATCTGCGGTTTTCCAACGTTCTGACTACGGGCTCCGGTTGGGTTTCCGGCACGCTCCCGAGCAGCAATGAATTTACCTTGTACACCCTGCAACAGAATGAAGCGGAATACGACAACGCCGGACAGACGCCTCTGTATTCCGTGGCTTGTTTCTCCGATTTGCACGTGGACTACGGGATTCAGTCCTGGAACTCTCCCATCCGTCAGGGAACGGTGAACGCCGTGAATTATCTGAGGGATACTTTAGGTGGGGCAAACGTGATCCTTGTTGGCGGCGATATCGTCAGCAATAACGATTGGAATGCGGAATGGACGAACGAGAATCTCCGCAATTCTATGGATACGGTTTATGCAACCCTTCTGCAGGGCAGTACGGATTCCGTGGTTCTTCCCATCACCGGCAATCACGATTCCGAGCCCGGAAATACTGCCGGCGGAACCGTGTATTCCGGGGATTGGGATTCGTATCTCCTTGAGCACGTAGGAGACTTCGATGCGTATTTGCGTAATCCCGACTCCAAATTCAACGAACTGCTCTGCTATCGGTATTCGTTGAACGGAATGGAATTTATCAGCGTCAATACTCCCTATCAGCCTACCGGGGATGTCAGCACCCTTTACGTCAGCCAGGCGGAATGGGTTGCAGCGCAATTGGAAGAGATCGGACAGGATAAAACCGTGATTCTGCAATGCCATTATCCCGTTAGCGCGGGGTTGGATGCAACGAATCTTCTTCAGGAGACCCTGGCACAATATCCCAACGTGCTTTATTGCTACGGGCACGTTCACGGGAGTGACAGTGAATATGCTTGGTACGCCTCGTCCGAATTGGTGCGTCCCATCTTCGGCAGTGAAACGCAAAATGAGGACAATTCCTGGACGACAAACGGCGCCCTCTCCTGCCATATGGGATCTATGGGGTATTACAATAACCAATATCAGAGCGGTGGATTGGCGGTGGCCGAGCCGTTAATCGTTCAGTTCCTGAAAATTGATTTCTATGAGGACCACATCACGTTCCGCTATTACAATACGGGCGAAAAATCCGGGGATCCCGACGTATACGAAATCGCCTCTTACACGGTAGTTCGGGATATGAGTAATCAACTTGCCGGTCTTAATCTTCCCTCGGAGAACAGGGATCTTACCGTGAACTACCAAGGTCGGCTTCCTTCCGACCCAGTGTATTCCCTGGACGTGGCTTGGGAGAACGATGACGTTTCCTTTGATTATGACGGCGGAAGCGAAGGGACTTGGAAACCGCAAGACCACACCTTTGAAGGCTTCCGTCCGGCAGAATGGAAGGACAATCAGTTGAAGGTAACGGTGGTCAACCATTCCAACGTTGGCGTGAAAGCCACCCTGACCGTTGTCGATGCCGACGCGGATGACGACTTGACCGTTACCCCCGAATCGGCGGAAGAAATTTTGGAAACGGCAGAAGAAAAGGCCGTTGCTGATGCGGATTTCGTGGATTTTGTGCTGACCGTTAACGGAACGCCCAAGAACGGCGAAAGCCGGACTGACAAGGTCGCCACCGCGACGCTGACCTTTGCCAAGGCGGATAATTCTTAAACGATTTTGCGCAATCCTTGTTTTTTTGAACGGAACCGGCTTGTTCTGTTGTCCGTACAAGCGGTTCCGTTCGCATTATGAAAGAACGACAGGAAAAGACCCCACCCCCAAGAATCGTCTCGGGCGGTGGGGTCTGGTTTTTTTATAGCGTTTCTTTGTTTTTATAGAGCAGTTGATAGGGGATTTCCGGCTGATACGGTCTTCCCAAAAGGAAGTTCATACATTCCCGGGCGATGGTGTCTGTGGAATATTCCACGGTCAGCACGGGCGTTTGCAGATAATTCAAAAGAGAGATGTTGTCAAACCCGGAAATCGGAAGAGATTGGGGAAATTTCAGATGCCGCAGAACCGATGCGGCGTAATCGTCGGTAGGACAGATAACGGCGGCGGCGCCGGAAAGTTCTTCCGGTGTGAACGCAATTCGCAGAGTTCGATTCTGTTGTTTTATTGCCGCCCGAGCCCCCTGTAAGCGAAGGCGTTGCGCATTCAGGGTATGAAGGGGTTTCCGCAAAATGGGGGCGTAGTAGACCAATTCTCCGTCTTTTGCCTCGTTGCAAAGGCGCAGGGCAATTTCCTGCATCGCCTTTTTATCGTCGATTCCCACGTAAGGGAACTGAAAGATTCGATTCCCGATGCTGACGAGGGGACGTTTGATGGAGCGAAGGTATTTTTCGTAGACGTCGTCGTCACTTCCCACGGAAAACAGAACGATGCCGTCCACCCCGATATAGTCAAAATATTCCAAGGCTTTCCGCTCCCGGCTTGCGTCTTTTTCCGAAAATTGAAAAATGAGAGAATATCCCATCCGTTTCGCTTCGTTGACCAGGCTCGTGGCAAGTTTGGAGAAAAATTCGTTTTTCAAATCAAACAAAACCACACCAATCAGCATCGAATTGTTTCCGGTACTTCCCTTGACGTGGGGCAGATAATCGTATTCCCGGGCCACGGAAAGGATGTATTCTTTGGTTTCCGGGCGGATGCCGGGACGGTCGTGGAGCGCCCGGTCTACCGTACCTTGGGAAACGCCGCAAATGCGGGCCAGTTGAGTGGTGGTAATGCCGGAGAAACGCTTCATTTAAACATCAACTCCAAAGTATGATTTATTTTAACTTCTTCAAATTCAATACCGTCCCCTTGCGCTGCGAAGGGGAGTTCGGTTCCGTCCACCGAAAGGGTCTTGGCTTCTCCGGGGATTCCGAAGCGGGCCAGCGTCAGGGGTTCTCCGTACACCGAAAGGGTGCACCGGTCTTGTTCCACCGAGACGGTTCCCCACGTGTTTTTGATGCTCCAAAGATAGGTGCCTTCTCCGGACAAGGGGGCAAAGCCAAGGTAGGATTTCGTCATATCGAAGGTAAATCCGCTGTAAATGGGAAGCAGTGCAAAGGAGGCCATCGACCGGGCGTAGTTGCTCCCGCATTCGATTTCGTTCCAGGGATTCCGCTTCTTTCCGTCGTACCGGTCCCGGATGGCGGAGACCACCGTTAACCCTTCGTCGGAAAATCCGTTTTGCAGAAGAAGGCCCGCCGCCGCGTATTCAAACCCGGTCATTACCTCTTCGCAGTAAGGAATGGGAATGGCGGGCTTCGGAGCGCCGTCCGGGTAAGAGCAGATTACCGTTCCCCCTTCGTCGTTGACCGCGAAGTTCCGCCACATATTGGCAACCGACCGCATCGACGGAACGAAATTGTTTTTGTAAAGGTTGCCCAACGCCGTTTTTCGCTGTTCTTCCTCAAAAACCGGGTCAAGTCCGATCAGTCCGGCGTGCCAATCGGCCAGCATTTGGTCGATGATACATCCTTGGGCCACCTGATATTTAATCTGCCCTGCTTCTTCGTTCCAATACGTGTCTTCCGCCCCGAACCGAGCTACAACGTCCCGGTCGGTCAAGTCCACGTTTTGGCAGAAATAGAAGCCGTTGAACAGGTTCTTTGCCGTCCATTCTTTGCCCTTTTCATATAAAGCACGGTATTCCTCGGCTTTTTCATTCCGCCCCAGGGCTTCCGCCATCCGGGCGCCGCAGTCGAGGGCCAGCAGGTAGAATCCCTGCAACCAGGAATTGGGCCCGAACAGTTCCATATCCAAGGTATGATGTTGGCGGCCTTCCAAAACGCCGTCGCAGTCCCGGTCCCAGGCGTCGGGATTTTCCGGGGAACGGGCGTAATCCAACATCTTAAAAATGGACGGAGCCATCTTCTTCAGCCATTCCGTATCTCCGGAAAGTTTCCATTCCCGGTAACATTTGATGACTTCTCCCATCTGTCCGTCCACGCAGGAGCGAAACTCTCCCAATTTTCTTCCCACCGGCAGGGGAACCCGGAACGTGGTGGCGCCGGCTTCGGTCAAAGCATATTTTACGGTGTTTTCCCGCAGCGACCGTTCCAATTCGGGGAACAGGTAGGGGAGAGCGTAGGCGTAATTCCACACGTGCTGGCAGGACCCCTCGCAGGACCCCGTCCGCTCGTTGCACCCTTCCCATCCCCAAAGCGAGCCGTCTTCCAACCGAAGCACCGTGGGGGTTTTCAGTACCGAAAGATTGGAACTGACCGCGTCCCGGGCGGCGTCGGGCAGAGAAGACTGATTCAAGGCTTCCGCAAAGCGAAGGGATTGCTCCCGAAGGTCGTCGAAACGGTCTAAAACGTACTGCGCCGTCTGACGGGAATCGGCAAATTGGGTGGCGTAGTAGTTTTTCCAGGTGACGTGGTTGCCGTTTTCATCCTGATACGGTTTCCAATAATTGTACTGCACCGGAACGGACCAGGCAAGTACGAACCGAACCCTTGCCCGTTCTCCCGGAGCAACGGTCACCGCCGAGGCCACCGACCCGTGGTCGTGCTGTCCCGGCGTGTCGCAATGACGGGCGGGCAGGGGCTCTTTTGCGGTAAAATTGTTCCAAAAGGTGGTACTTGCATCCCGCCACCGCCCCCGATACCAGGATTCCTGGGTGTAGCCGTTGGTTCGGTCGGTCAGACAACACAGGTCGCAATAGCCGATTTCATCCGGCTGCTTTTCTCCGTTGACGAAGAAGATCCCCGTGGCGTTTTCCGTGGAAATCTCCCGGTTCTCCGACACGGCGGCAGGGTTGCACACACTGAACGCCAAGGTGTATTCCACCGGTCTGTCCGAGGTGTTTTCAATCTCCCATTCAAATAACGCCGCCGGCAACGAAGAGTCGAAAGCGTTGTGGGGAATCATCGGGTTCAGGGCGGTCAGCCGCACTGCGCCTGGAAAGGTGTCGTCGGTAAAGGACAAGGAGCAAAGAGGAAAATTCCCCTCAAAGGTCACGTTTCGGAAGTGGGGAAATCCGGCCAGGGAATTGTTGTGAACGCCGAATCCGAAGCCGATATGCCCCGACCCGCCGTCGTAACTTCCGCTCAAATTTTCATAAGTATCCCCTTGCAGGACTTTGGCCACCACGCCGTCGTCCGTCACCGCCCGCACCGCGAAATGGGAATAGCCGTTGCGGGTATTTTTGTTGGGGCGATTGAAAATCTCCCAGTCAATCAGTTCCCCGTTCCCTGCAAGGCCGATACACCCCGTACCGATGCCCCCCAAAGGGAAGGAGATATTTTGTAAAAATTCATTTTTGTACTGCACACCACGGATTCCTTTCCGAAATCTTTTTTTCTATTATACCGCAAAAAACAGGTCGTGTCAACTTACACGGCAAAATTTTTATCCGTTTCGTAAATGCGCCCAAGGAAAACCCGCCCGTGGGGCGCGTCGTATTACGTTGTTAAATTCGTTCCTTTTCCCGAAAGAAGCGTACCGCAGGGATGCCGGTCAACGCAAAAGCTGCCTTTGAACGAATTAAACAGGCAATGCCCCGACGGTATCAACAAACGCCCCCTTGCTTTTACAAGGGGGCGTACCTGTTTTTTATTGGATTTGGAACCAGAGAAGCATTTCCCCTTCTCCTCGGTTGGCCATCGCGTAATAGGGAATCAGGGTAACGGGGACGGGGGTAAGGGTTCGGTTTCGTTCCCGGTACAGGTCCCGTTCGGTCCAGGTGCGGCGGAAGGCCTTACCGGTCAGGGTGGGAACCCCCAAGTCGGGGTGAACGCCTTGCTTGAAGCGGCTCCCCTCCGAAAGAATCAAATCCCGAAGTTGGGGGCCGTTGTCGGCCTGTTCGGCGCAGTACAACACCGGTCCTCGCCGGACGGCGACCCGTCCGCAGTTGAAGATGACCTCGGGGCGAGCCTCGATAAACTGTACTTTCATCGGGAAGGACAAGGAAACGGGAACTCCGTCTTTTGCTTCCAGATACGTATACCCTTTTGCCGTCGGATAACCGTGGTTTTTACACCAACCGGGAACGCGGACGGCCAGCCTTCCGTCTCCCCCCGTCAAGGTCAGGGTGACGGTGCCGTTTTGAGGATAGCGGGTGTCAATCTTCAAGCGTTTTCCGTCGCTGAGACCGATCTCACATTGCATATATTGATGTACGTAAACGGTTCCGTTTCCTTCCGAGGCAACGTAATTCCCCACCGACGGAAGCATCCGCACGATATTCGGCGGGCAACAGGAACAAGTAAAGACCTTCGACCGTTCCATCTTGGGCCACTTAATGGCAGACGAGCCGGCATCCCGGGTATGAAGATAGGGCACGATTTCTTGGGGATTTTCGTAGTAGAAGGCCATTCCGTCCAAAGACGTGGATGCCAAAAAACAGTTATACAACGCCTGTTCAATGACGTCGGAATAGCGGGAATCCGCATCCATCGAAAGCATTTTCTGGGCAAAATAGATTAAACCGATGGACGCACAGGTTTCGCTGTAAGCCAAAAGGTTGCAAAGGTCGTACTCCACCGTGAAGGCTTCCCCTCGGGCGGAAGAGCCAATGGACCCGGTGATGAACATTTTCTTTTCGGTAATGTCACGCCACAACCTTTCGCAGGCGTTTTTCAGGGCTTCATCCCCGGTTTTTGCGGCGGCGTCGGCCATTGCGGTGTAAAGATAGACCGCCCGGACGGCGTGGCCAACCGCTTCGGTCTGCTGACGGACCGGAAGATGGTTTTGGCAGTAGGCCGCGGTGACCCATTCCCGTTCGGGATGAACAGACTGGGGATGGGCCCCCCGCAGGTTGAGAAAATGCAGGGCCATTTCCAGATATTTTTTCTTTTTCGTGCAATCGTACATCCGCAACAGAGCCAATTCGATTTCTTCGTGGCCGGGAACTTCAAAGGGCACGTCTTTATTTATAAGGAAGCGACGTTCAATATAATCGGCAAATTTTTCCACACCCTTTAAAAAACGGTCGTCTCCCGTGGCTTGAATATGGGCCACGGCCGCCTCCATCCAGTGGCCGGCACAGTACAATTCGTGCTTGTCAATGTCCGACAGACGGTCTTCGGGGGCAACCGTAGTAAAATAAGAGTTGAAATAGCCGTCTTCCCCTTGGTTTGCAAGGAAGGTGTCGATGGTGGTATCAATTTTCTTTTGTAACCGGGCCGAGGGATGGGTTTGTTGAATATAGATAGCCCCTTCCAACCATTTGGCCACGTCGGAATCCCAGAAAAAGTGGGGCTTGTTGGGTTTGCCTTCCGTCCAATCGCACTTCAAAGCGTCAAACCGTCCCGTCTCGGCGAATCGGTCGTAGACCGCCCGGACGGTGGCCTTCCGTGCCATTTCCTGTTTCTTTTTCCAAAACCCTCCGGTAATTTGAATCTCAGAAAAGGGAATCTGCCGCAACGTTGTGTCAGTCATTATCGGGTACTCCTCTGTTTTTTATTTTATTATATCACAAAAAAATCAGTTTTTTAATGAAAAAATCACAAATAGTATTGCAAATATCACAATTATATGCTATACTGAAAGAAAACGAAGGGGGGGAGCACGGTGACGGGAATTGATTTGAACCAACCGATACGGTATCAGCACGCTTCTCTTCGGTATTTTGAACCGAAAGAAACGCACGTGACCCGGTTTTGCCGGGACGACGTGTTGCTGTTGGTCTTTGAGGGAACGCTGCACTTTACCGAGGATGGAAACGAATACGACCTGGGCGCCGGAGAATATTTTATTCAGAAAAAAGAGACACACCAGTCGGCGCTCCGCCCTTCGGACAGCCCCAAATATCTTTACGTGCATTTTCTGGGCGCCTGGGAAGAGGAAGGGGAAATTCTGCCTCGGCGGGGAACCTTTTTGCCGGACGAATTGATGCCTCTGATGGAAGCCCTGGACCGGGCCCACAGCCGAAACCGGAGCCTGATGGAAAAAGCGGCGCTGTTTTACCGGATTCTTTCCCACCTCTACCAAAGAAAAGAACCTGCCGGAACGGGAAGCGAGATTGCCGCCTATCTGCGAAAGCACGCCTGCGAAAATATTTCCCTCACTGCATTATCCCAGCGGTTTTCTTACAGCAAAAATCAAATCATTAACCTGATGAAAAAAGGGTACGGAATGACCCCCTTGGAGTATCAACATTTCTACCGGCTCAAACGGGGAGAGTGGCTGTTGCGCGTCACGTCCATTCCCCTGGCCCGGGTGGCAGAAGAGTGCGGATACGGAGAGTACTCTCAATTTTACAAAGAATATCTCCGCTTCTACGGAATGACCCCCGGGCAGTGGCGGGCCGAACACCGAAAATAAGGAGCAAAACACCGATACGGCAAGAATTTCTCGGTAATTTCGGAAAAAGTTTTCCTTCCGCCCCTTGCGAAACTCTTTCTTGTGTGGTATAATTAAAATGAACGGGTCTGTTCTGCCCCGCCCGCGCTTCATTTTGAAACAATACTCCGAAAGGAATTTTATATTATGAAATTAGGTATCGTGGGGCTGCCCAACGTGGGTAAGTCCACTCTGTTCAACGCCATCACCAACACCAAGGCGGAGGCGGCGAACTATCCCTTCTGCACCATCGAGCCCAACGTGGGGGTGGTGGCCGTTCCCGACGAACGGTTGGACGTGCTGGCGGAGATGTATCATCCCGACAAGTACACCCCGGCCATCATTGAATTTGTGGATATCGCCGGGCTTGTGAAGGGGGCTTCCAAGGGAGAAGGATTGGGGAACAAATTCTTGTCCCACATCCGGGAAGTGGACGCCATTTTGCACGTGGTCCGGTGTTTTGAGGACGGGAATATCGTCCACGTGGACGGTTCCGTGGACCCGCTGCGGGATATTGAGACCATCAATATGGAATTGATTTTCGCCGATATGGAAGCGGTGGACAAGCGGATCGCCCGGGCGGAAAAAGAAGCCAAGGGCAACAAGAAAATGCTTGTGGAAGTGGACCTGTTCCAACGGGTCAAGGCGGTCCTGGAAGGGGGACAATGTGCCCGGACGATGGACCTGACCGACGACGAAGCCGCCCTTGTGGCATCCGCCAATCTTTTGACGATGAAACCGGTGATTTACGTAGCCAATATGGCGGATTCCGCCTTTGATTTGACCTCGCCCCAATATTTGGCAGTGGAAAAATTTGCCAAATCAGAACATTCCGAGACCCTTCCCATCTGCGCTCGGATGGAAGAAGAGATCTCCGAACTGGAAGAGGAAGAAAAGGCGATGTTCCTGGAAGATATGGGCCTGTCCGAGAGCGGTCTTGCCCGTTTGATTAAAAAATCCTACGCCCTGTTGGGGTTGATCAGTTACCTCACCGCCGGACCTCAGGAAGTCCGCGCCTGGACCATCAAGCAGGGAACGAAAGCCCCCCAGGCCGCCGGGAAGATCCATTCCGACTTTGAGCGGGGCTTTATTCGGGCGGAAGTGGTGTCGTTTACCGACCTGACCGCCTGCGGGACCTATACCGCCGCAAAGGAAAAAGGTCTGGTCCGTTCCGAAGGGAAAGAATACGTAATGAACGACGGCGACGTGGTTCTCTTCCGGTTCAATGTCTGAGTTCAAGAAGGGGTCGGCTCCCCAAAAGCCGCCGGCAGGTGCCCCCACCAAGGCGCTGACCGGGAAAAAGCGGATTCTGAAAGGCTCGGTGCAATTATCCCCCGTGCCCGCCGTGTTGGTGACCTGCTCCGACGGAAACGTTTCCGATATTGTAACGGTGGCCTGGACGGGTATCGTTTGCACCCATCCCCCGATGACCTATATTTCTTTGCGGCCGGAACGGTATTCCTATGAAATCATCAAAAAAACCGGGGAATTTGTAATCAATCTCCCCCCCTCCACGTTGGTGAAGGAATTGGACCTGTGCGGAATGAAGTCCGGGCGGAACCTGGATAAATTCGCCGCCTGCAATCTGACGACCACCCCGGCAAAATACGTCTCGGCTCCGGTGCTGACCCAAGCGCCCTTGTCTTTGGAGTGCAAAGTCAAGCAGGTGCTGGAATTGGGGACCCACCATATGTTCTTGGCGGAGATCTGTTCGGTGGACGCAGACGAGGCTCTGTTCAACACCGAAGACCGTCTGTGTATGGAAAAAGCAGGGCTTATGGCTTACGCCCACGGAGCCTACTACACCTTGGGGAAGAAGTTGGGACTGTTCGGCTTTTCCACCAAAAAAAGAAGAAAAAAAGAAACAATGAAAATCGAAAATAATCTTCCGGTTGTCCGGGAGATGAAATCAGTACGATAGAGGTGCTAAAATGATTGCTTTTCATCACGTATCGGTTATGAATTTGGAAAACGCCATCCGAGGAGCACGCAATCCGATGTCTTCCTGGGATAAGTCGGACAGTTATTACAACGACGATGGCGAATTTATTTTGGGAGAAGCGGACTTGTCCCTGGCGACCCGTTTGGCAAAAGCCGGGTCGGACCATCGGAAATTTATCCGTCAGATCTTCGTTTCCGTGGATATTACCGCACCCTTGTATTGGTGGAAAGAATTTGATACGTATAAGGTGGGAACCGTGGCAAACTCCACCTCCACGATGCACAAAATTCATTCCAAACCCATCACGGCAGACGACTTTTCCGTGGACCATCTCACCGAGCCGTCGGCGAAATTTTTTGACATTATCGTGGATTATCTGGAATCGGTGCGGTTGGAATATATGGAGACCAAAGATAAGGCTCTGTGGTACGATTTGATTCAGATCCTTCCCGAATCGTACAATCAGACCCGCACGGTTACGATGAATTATGAAAATTTAGTCAATATGTATCACGCCCGGAAGAACCATAAGTTGGACGAATGGCACACCTTCTGTGAGGAATTCGTGCTGAAATTGCCCTATGCAAAGCAACTGATCGTGATCAAAGAGGAAGAATAAGTTCCTCGACCGGGATGGAAGCCAACGGTTTTCCACGCCTTCCCATCTGCGGTCAAACCCGAATATCTTAAAGGAGTCTGTTATGAAAAAGAAATCCGCAAACCGTTTGATTCGACTCACCCTTCTGGCGATTCTTATTGCCATTGAACTGTTGATGGCATTTACTCCCATCGGGTATTTGAAGTTGGGAGTAACGTCGGTGACCTTGCTTCCCATTCCCGTGGCCATCGGGGCGATTCTGTTGGGTCCCACCGCCGGGGGAATTTTAGGGGCAGTCTTCGGATTGACCAGTTTTTATCAATGCTTCGGAATGGACGCCCTGGGCGTGCTTTTGCTGGATATTTCTCCCGTGTTTACCTTTATTATGACGGTAGTCACCCGGGTTTTGATGGGGGTCTGCGTAGGTTGGCTGTATCGGGGACTTTCCAAGGTCAAAGGAAAACATTTTCCCACCGTCGCCGCCGTGTTCTCCTGTGCCTTCGTGGGGTTGGCGCTGTCGGTTCTGTTTAATATGAACGGGCCTTCCCCCTGGAATTACCTTATCGGGGCCGTGGGGGCGGTGTTGATTGGATTTTTGTACCATTTCATTGCATCCCTGGACGTAACCGGCGCTCCCGCCGTTCTGTCCGCCTGCTCCGCCGCGGTTCTGAACACGCTGTTCTTCGTTTCCGCTCTGGTGTTGTTGTTCGGCAACCACCCCCGCGTGCTGGAATTTACCGGCCAGACCAACGCTTGGGGTATCGTGGTGTTGTTGGTGACCCTGAATGCGGTCATCGAAGCGGCGGTATGCCTCGTCCTGGGGGCGGCGGTGAGCAAAGCCCTTTTGGTACTGCAAGAAAAAGTGGCGAAACCTACCAATCCCTCAGAAGAAGAATAATAATGGTCCGTCCGTTCCCGAAAAAAGGGAACGGATGTTTCATTTTTGCCGTCTTTTCCTCTTGCAAAGGGTTGGAAAATGTGTTATAATATATAATATACTGTTATTGATTTAAGAAGGAGGGGTTTTTATGACGGTCTTGGGGATCGACCCGGGAGTTGCCACCGTCGGATGGGGTTTCGTCCACTACGACGGATACCGTTTTTCCGCCCCTCAATACGGGGCTATCATTACCCCGCCGAAGATTCCCTTGGAACGGCGGTTGGAAATGATTTTCGACGAGTTGAGCAAATTGATTGACGAATTAAACCCCGACTGTGCCTCCATTGAAGAATTATTTTTCTCCAAAAATATCACCACCGGGATTGCCGTGGCCCACGCCCGGGGTGTGATTATGTTAGCCTGCCAGAAGGCGGGGATCCCCTGCTACGAATTCAAGCCGCCCCAAGTGAAACAGGCGGTGGTCGGATATGGAAACGCCGAGAAAAAACAAGTAATGCTGATGACCAAAATGCTTTTGAATCTCAAAGAGATTCCCCGTCCCGACGACGCCGCCGACGGCCTTGCGCTGGCGGTGTGCTGTGCCCACTGTATGGGAATGGCGCAAAAGAATGGGAAGATTCAGAATGCAAAATGCAAACCCCAGTAACGTAAGGAGTCAAAACGATGTATTATTACCTTCACGGAGACTTAGCCTGGTGTGATTTTTCCACCGCGGTGATCGATTGCGGCGGCGTGGCGTATCAGTGCAACATTACCGCCAACACCTACCGGGAGATCAGCGGGAAAGACCGGGTAAAACTGTACACCTATCTTCACGTAAAAGAAGACGCGATGACCTTGTACGGCTTTGCCAACGAACAGGAAAAACAATTCTTCTTGCTCCTGATCTCCATCAGCGGGGTGGGGCCGAAGGGGGCGTTGGCCATTCTTTCGGAATTGGTTCCCGAGACCTTCGCCGCCGCGGTAATGGCGGGAGACCATCGGCAGATTTCCCGCGCCAACGGGGTGGGACCGAAATTGGCTCAGCGAATCTGTCTGGAATTGAAAGACAAAGTAGCCAAGACCAACATTCAAGTTTCCGAGGCGCAGGCGGTGGCCGCCGCGGCCGGCAAAGAGGCCCTGGACGAAGCCACCGGCGTTTTGGTGGCCCTGGGATATTCCAAGAACGATGCGGCAAAAGCCTTGGAAAAATGCACCGCCGACAATGTAAACGACCTGGTTCGTCAGGCGTTGCGGATGCTTTCGACCATTTGAGGGGGGATAAACAATGGAATTTGATGAACGACTGCTTTCCACCCGGACCATTGAACCGTCCGACGACCCGGAAAACCTTCGCCCTCAGCGGTTGGACGATTACATCGGTCAGGTACAAGCCAAGGAAAATCTCCGCATTTTTATTGAAGCGGCCAAACTGCGGGGCGACGCTCTGGACCACATTCTCTTCTTTGGTCCTCCGGGGTTGGGGAAAACCACCCTTGCCAACATCGTGGCGGCGGAAATGGGGGTCTCGATCCGGATCACCAGCGGTCCCGCCCTGGAAAAGGCCGGGGATATCGTAGCCCTTCTGACCAATCTGCAAGAGGGAGATATTCTCTTTATCGATGAGATTCACCGCCTCTCCCGGACGGTGGAAGAAATTTTGTATCCGGCGATGGAAGACTATGAATTCGACGTGATTTTGGGAAAAGGGCCGTCCGCCCGTTCCATTCGGTTCGACCTGCCGAAATTTACTCTGATCGGGGCGACCACCCGTTCCGGGCAGTTGGCCTCCCCCTTCCGGGACCGGTTCGGGGTGCTTTTGCGGTTGGATCTGTACAAGGTGGAAGAATTGGAGCAGATCGTCAAACGGTCCGCTTCCATTTTGGATATCGGCATCACCGAAGCGGGAGCCCACGAAATTGCTTCCCGTTCCCGGGGAACCCCCCGTATCGCAAACCGCTTGCTGAAACGGGTGCGGGACTTTGCCCAAGTGTTGGGGGACGGCGTGATTACCGACGAGATTGCCGACGAGGCGCTCCGCCGGTTGGATATTGATAAATTAGGCCTGGACGCCCAAGACCGCCGGATGCTGACGGCCGTGGTGCAGCAGTTCCGGGGCGGTCCGGTGGGATTGGAGACCCTGGCGGCGATGGTGGGAGAAGAAGCGGTCACCATTGAAGACGTGTACGAACCGTATTTGATGCAGATCGGGTTCTTGGTCCGCACCCAACGGGGACGGTGTGTCACCGAGGCGGCTTGCCGCCACTTGGGGTTGGAGTTCCCGAAATGAGAACCGCCCGGACCGACCGCATTTTTGAATTGGATTTTCTCCGGGGCGTTGCCCTTGTGATGATGTGTCTGGACCATTTGGCCTACGATTTGTACTGCCTTCCCTTTTGGTTCTCCGAGACCGACAGCGGGTTGTTGGACGCCTTGGGGCAGTTTGGGGAAGCGGTTGCCTTTTCACAATGGAGATTGGTGTTGCATTATCTGTTCGCTACCCTGTTTCTCCTGTTGGCCGGCATCGGTTCGGCCTTGACCCGGCGCCCCTTTCGACGGGTCTTGCAGATTTCCGGGGCGGCCGCCGCCATCACCGTTGCCACGGTCCTTATCGACCTGTTTTTGGATGCGGGCGCGACGATCTTGTTCGGCGTTCTCTCCGCAATGGCGGTGGGGACGTTGCTCTGTGCCTTATGCTCCCTGTTGGGAGAAAAAGCGGGGAAATACGTGGCCTTAGCCTTGGGTATTCTCATTATTTTCATTGGATTTTCCCTTCAATGGTATCACGCTCCGGCCATATATTCCTTTGGCAAAGAAGATCTCTGGGGCATCGTCTGTGGGACGGTGCGGTACGGAGCGGATTGGTTCCCCGTATTCCCCTCGGCCGGCGTGTTACCCGTAGGATATTTTATCGGAAAGGCCGTCTACCGGGAAAAGCAATCTCTCTTTCCTGCCCTTCGGGGGAAAGACGGCGTATTCTGCCGCATCGGACGGAAATCCCTTTGGGTCTATCTGTTCCACCAGCCGGTGTTGGTGGGAATATTGTATTTGTTTGTATTCATCTTTGTAAGGACTTAAAAAAATGTTAGGTGTTATCGTAAACGTGCTTGCGGTGATTTTGGGAAGCACCGTGGGTCTGTTGTTTAAGAAAGCCATTCCTCAAAAAATTTCCGGAGGCGTAATGACCGGCATCGCCCTGTGCACCCTGTACGTCGGGGCAGACGGAATGTTGAACGGGTCCAACCCTCTTTTGGTGATTTTGGTAATGGTGTTTGGTGCCATCGTTGGATTCTTGCTGAATCTGGACAAAGGCATCGAATGGCTGGGAACTTGGGTGGAAGGACGGTTTTCCAAGACCGAGACCGGCACCGTAGCCCGGGGATTCGTCACCGCGTCTCTGCTTTTTTGCGTGGGCGCAATGACGATAGTCGGATCGCTGAACGCCGGGATTTCCGGGGACAATACCCTGTTGTTCACCAAATCTCTGTTGGACTTGTGCTCTTCGATGATGCTCTCCGTGTCTTTGGGCATCGGCGTTTTGTTTTCCGCCGCCTTCGTATTGGTCTTCCAGGGGGCGCTGGTGTTGTTGGCCCAGTTTTTACAACCCCTGCTCACCGAATCTGCCGTGGACGTGATGACCTGTGTGGGGTCGCTGATGATCGTGGCGTTGGGGCTGAATCTTTTGGGGGTGACCAAAATCAAGGTAGCAAACTTTCTGCCTGCCCTGGTGTTTGCCCCCTTGCTCTGGTGGTTGTTTTCCCTCCCCGTCTTCGGCGGATTGTTCGGATAAAAAACTATTTTCATTTATTATAGAAAGGAATTGCATCTATGTACCGTTTTGCCTGTGATTACCAAGAGGGGTGCCATCCCCGAATTCTGAAAGCCCTGACCCAAACCAATTTGGAGCAGACCGTCGGGTATGGGTGCGACCCCTATTGCGACCTTGCCCGGGACAGAATCAAACAAGCCGCCAACGCCCCCGACGGGGACGTGCATTTTCTGATGGGGGGAACCCAGGCAAACACCACGGTAATCTCGGCGTTGCTCCGTCCGCACCAAGGCGTTTTGTCGGCGGAGACCGGACATATTGCAGTTCACGAATCAGGCGCCATTGAAGCGACCGGCCATAAAGTTCTGCCCTTGCCTTCTACCGACGGCAAACTGACGGCAAAACAGGTGGAAGACGCCATCAACGCCCATTACGCCGAAGCCAATCACGAGCATACCGTTCAGCCGGGGATGGTCTACATTTCCCATCCCACGGAAAACGGAACGTTGTACACCCGCCAGGAATTGTACGACCTTTCCCGGGTCTGCCGCGCCTATCACATTCCCCTGTATATGGACGGGGCCCGCTTGGCCTATGCCTTGGCGGTGCCCGGCACGGACTTGACCCTGGAAGAAATTGCATCTAAGGTGGACGTGCTCTGCATCGGCGGAACGAAATGCGGTGCTTTGTTCGGGGAAGCGGTAATGATTCTGAAAAAGGAATTGAAGGCCGATTTCCGGTACCTTATCAAACAACGGGGCGGGATGTTGGCCAAAGGCAGACTGTTGGGGATTCAATTCTTCACCCTGTTCTCCGACGGCCTGTACACCGAACTTGCGGAAAAGGCCAATCGCCAAGCGGACAAGATTCGGGACGCTCTGAAAAAGAACGGATTCCCTCTGTTGTACGAAACGGCGGCCAATCAGGTCTTTACCGTATTTTCCAACGACATCCTGGCCTTTTTGAGCGAAAAATACGCCTTCGAAGTTTGGGGCAAGCCCGACGAAGAGCACACCGCCGTGCGTATCTGCACCTCTTGGGCCACCGACGAAGAAGCGGTGAAAAACCTCATCGAATCCATCAAAGCCGCCGCAGTTTAACGGAGCATAAAAACCTAAAATACGGGGATTGGCCGATTGGCCAATCCCTTATTATTTCTGTAAATTTCAACTCTGTTTATTGTATCACGTGCTCTGCGTATCGCACGGCGGATAAGGCGTCTTTGCCGTAGGCGTCGGCGCCGATTTTGGCGGCGTATTCTTCGGTCAAAACCGCCCCGCCTACGATGACTTTACAGTCGGGGCAGGTTTTGTGGAGCAGCGCCACCGTTTCTTCCATCGCCGGTACGGTGGTGGTCATCAACGCCGAAAGGCAGACCAGGGGGGCGTTGGACTGTTTTACCCCTTGCACCACTTCTTCCGGGGGAACGTCTTTCCCCAAATCCAATACGGTAAAGCCGTAATTTTCCAACAGCATTTTCACGATATTTTTCCCAATATCGTGAACGTCTCCTTTTACGGTTGCCAAAACCACCGGACCTTTCCCCGTGTCCGCGGTTCGGGGCATTGCCCGTTTGATTTGTTCAAAGGCGGTTTTCGCGGCTTCGGCGCTCATCAGAAGTTGGGGCAGATAGACGGTGTTTTCTTCAAAACCCTTGCCCACCGCGTCCAGAGCCGGAATGACGTGTTGCTGCACGATGTCCAGGGGCTCCGTATGTTGCAACAGTTCTTCGGTGGCCTTTTTCGCCTCGGTTTTCAGCCCCTTGCGGATGGCGGTATTCAAATCCGAGGTTTTGCACGTTGCTTCCCCGGGAGAGGTGGGTTCTTCTTTTGCAAGGCGTTCCGCAAAGGCAATATAATCGGCACAGTTTTCATCCATTCCGTGCAACAACCGGAAGGCGTAATAGGTTTTTTGCATTTCTTCCGAGTGGGGGTTCAAAATGGCGGCAGACAACCCTTGTTCCAGCGCGCAGGCAAAAAAGGTTGCGTTTACCGTATCCCGTCCCGGGAGACCGAAGGAAACGTTGGAGACCCCCAGAGAGGTGCGGCAACCAAGTTCGGTCAACTGTTTCAGGGCTTGCAGGGTGACCAACGCGGCGGTGGGATGGGACGAGACGGTCATTGCCAAGGGGTCAAAAATAAAATCGTTTTTGGAAAAGCCGTATTTTGCCCCTTCGGACAAGATTCGTTTTGCGATAGCCACGCGGCCTTCGGCGGTGGAAGGAATCCCCTCTTCGTCCAGCGTCAGGGCAATGGCCACGCCCCCGTACCGTTTCATCAGGGGGAATATGTTATCCATACTTTCCCGGGTCCCGTTGACGGAGTTGATGAGGGCCTTTCCGTTGTACCGGCGAAGAGCGTTTGCCATCGCTTCCGGGTTTGCGGTGTCAATCTGCAAGGGCAGATCGGTCACCCCTTGCAGGGCACAAACCGTTTCGGGCAAAAGGGAAACTTCGTCCACGTCGGGAATTCCCACGTTCACGTCTAAGACCGGAACCCCCTGTTCCGCCTGTCGGAGACCTTCTTGCAGAATAAAATTCATATCCCCTTCCCGGAGCGCTTGCTGGAACCGCTTTTTCCCCGTGGGGTTAATCCTTTCCCCAATCAGGATGGGGGCCTTTTCAAAGTATACGGCGTGCGTATAAGAAGAAATACGGCAAAATCCTTTGGGTTCCACGGGCTTTTTTTGCAGACCTTTTGCCGCGGCGGTCAAGGCTTTCAGGTAGTCCGGGGTGGTGCCGCAACATCCTCCGGCAATGGAAACGCCCCGGCGCATCTGGTCGGCAACGCTCTTTGCAAAATCGTCGGGAGAGACGTCAAAGACCGTTTTCCCGTCTTCCGTCCGGGGAAGGCCGGCGTTGGGCTTGAACAGCACCGGCACCGAGGCCGCCGCCACCAGCCGGTCCATCACCGGCCGCAACTGCTCCGGGCCCAAGGAACAATTCGCGCCCAAGGCGTCTACGCCCATTCCTTCCAGCAGAGCCACCATACTTTCCGGGTCCGCTCCGTTCAAAAGCCGTCCGTCGGCCCCGTAGGCGTTGGACACGAAGACCGGAAGGTCGCACTGTTCTTTGGCCGCCAGAAGTGCGGCTTTGGTTTCGTAAGAATCGTTCATCGTTTCGATGAAGATAAGGTCCACGCCGCAGTTTGCCCCCAGCCGTATCGTTTCGGCAAAGAGGGATACTGCGTCTTCAAAATCCAAATCCCCCAGGGGTTTGAGAAGACGCCCCGACGGGCCCACGTCCAGGGCGATGAATTTTTCCTGGGGAGAGGACGATTCCGCCCGTGCCTCTCGCACCAACGAAACGGCGGCGGAAATGATCCGTTCCAATTCCGTTCGGTCAAATTTCAGCAGATTCGCCCCGAAGGTATTGGTGCAAACCACGTTGCTTCCGGCGTCGTAATAGGCCCGGGCAATGGACTTTATCCTTTCGGGGTGGGTCAGATTCCACCGTTCCGGGGCTTCTCCCGGGCAAAGACCCGCCTGTTGCAACAGCGTGCCCGTGCCTCCGTCCAAAAACAGAAAGTTCTTACCGAGATATTCTCTTACGTTCATAGGGATCTCTCCAAAATATCCGACAGGTTGTCCTGAATTTTTTTCGCCACGTCGGGGTTATTCATCGAATAGACGTGTACGTTGCAAATATTGTTGGCAAACAGGTCGATGATCTGGTCGGTGGCGTAGGCGATACCCGCTTGCTTCATCGATTTCGGGTCGGTCCCGAACCGGTCTACCAGGGCTTTGAACCGTTGGGGTACGAACGACCCGGAAAGGGAGACCGCCCGTTGCACCTGATTGGCGTTGGTGATGGGCATAATTCCCGCTACTACCGGCACGGTGATGCCCGCTTCCCGAATTTTGTACAGGAAATTATACAGAAGGTTGTTGTCGAAAAACATTTGGGTGGTGAGAAAATCGCATCCGGCTTCCACTTTTTCTTTCAAGCGAAGGATATCGTCCTTCTGATTGACGCTTTCCGGGTGAATCTCCGGATAACAGGCCGCACCGATGCAAAATCCCTGTTCCTTCAATTCCCGAACCAACTCCACCGCGTACCGGTAATCCCACCGGGAACGGTCTTCGTGTTTCCGGTCTTCGGGAATATCCCCCCGCAGAGCCATTACGTTTTCGATCCCCGCGTCCCGCATCGCCTGAATCTGAGCCGCCACCGATTGCCGGGTGGAGGAGACGCAGGTCAAGTGCGCCAGGGTGGGGACCCCGTGGTGTTTTTTGATTTTTTTCGCAATATCCAGCGTATATTGGCTGGTGCCGCCCCCGGCTCCGTAGGTGACGCTCATAAAGGCCGGCTTCAAGGCCGCAATCTGATGAACGGCGGACTCCACCGTATCAAAAGAAGCGTCGGTCTTCGGGGGAAAGACTTCAAAGGACAGGGACGGAACGTCCCGGGAAAGGATGGAAGATAATTTCATAGTAAAACTCCGTTTTTAAGATGGGAAACGAGGGAAAAAAAGGGTTGGCCGGCGGAAGAACGTTCCGCCGGAGATTTTATTTGGAAAAGAAGATCAGCGTTTGGTCCAATACCGATTGCAGGGTCTGGTTGGGGGTCATAAAAATTTCGTGCTTGCTTTCGGGAACCTTTACCAATTCTCCGTGGGGAATCCGGGCGATATACTTTTCCTGGGGGCGATTATGAACGTAGTCGTCGGTCTCCCCCTGGAAAAGAAGCACGGGGGCTTGCACCGTAGCACAGTTGGAACGGTTCAGAAGGTTCCGGGTCACCCGCAACGATTGGAGTATCCACCCGTAGGTGGGGGCGGACGTCTGTAAGTGGCGGTAATGGATCCGTTTTTGATGATAATAATCAAACCGGGCCCGAGAGGTGTCGGCGCTTTGCTCAAAGGACGCGTTTTCGTCGAAATCGCCCACGTCCAGCACCCGTTTTTTGGATTGTCCCGTAAGGCAAAATCCCAGGGACAGCAATTCCGCGATCCATCCCGGGAGATTTCGGGTCTTTGCCGCAATCATCGGAGCGGATAACACCGCCCGGCGGAAGGTGACGGGATGCTGAGACAAATACATTCCTGCCACTGCACCTCCCATCGAATGGCCGAACAGATACAGGGGGAGGTTGACGGCGTTGGGGCGAACGATTTTTTGGATAAACCAATCCAGGTCGTCGATGTAATGCTGGAATTTTCCGATATGGATAAGGCAGGGATTTTTCATTTCCCGGTAGGATTTCCCGTGGCCCCGGTGGTCCAGAGCAAAGACCGAATATCCCGCTTCCAGGAAATAATAGGCCAATTCCCGATATTTCTCCGCCGATTCGGTAAAGCCGTGGCTGATGACCACCGCCCCCACCGGGTCGGCGCAAAGGTAATATTCGTAATGAAGCCGCATTCCCCGGACGATGGTGAGAAATCCTTTGTTCCGGTAGCGTTGCAGTAACGGTTCCACGGTCTGAACCATCACTTCGTCAAATCGTTCTTCCGGCAGAACGGGTACGTGGGTCTTCCCCCGATGGGAAGATGGATACAGTTTCGGCATAAAAAACCTTCCAAATCAAAAATAATAGTGGGTTAAATCAAATCTTCCCAGGGACAGTCGGGCATCGACCGAAGCACGGCTCCGTCCCGGCTGGGAAGGATGGCAAGCACCCCGTCCCGCCGCAGGCAGAACAAGGCTTCTCGGGTCTTTTCCGGGTCGGTGCGGTCGGCAAACCACACGGTGTCCAGCAACATCCCGTCGTCCATCCTCTCCAAGGCGGTCCGGGAAAGACGGTAGGCGCTGTCCATCGAAAGCCGGTTGATATCCGGGGTCAGAATCCCCTTTTCTTCCAGCCCCTTCAAGGCTTCGTCCATTTCTCCGTGGTGCTTTTCGTCCATCAGACGGTCCACGGTGTCGGATACCGATTCCAGCCCCAATTCGTCCAGATAATTCCGCAGATACAGGGCTAAGTCGGGATTTTTCAAGTCGTCGGCCAAGAACGTGTCGTTGACCGCCGCCTTCTTGGTTCTTGCCCGGAAGGCGTACAAGGCCCGGATAAAATTCCAGACGAAAAATTCGTGTTGGTTCAGGGTCACGTCCAGTTGGGTGAAGGCTCCGAAATTGGGGCGGAAAAATCCGCAGAAATTCTTCCGGAGGAATTTTAGCAGCCGCGGACGGTCAAAATAGGCTTCAAACACGTGGCGGTCCTGGGCTTCCAGCCAACTGTACAGATACCACATTCCGTCGATATTCAGAAGATACAATTCTCCGTCCACCGCAGAATGACGGCCGATGACCAGCGTCCGTTGCGGGGTCAGGGCGAAGGCACAGAGCAACTGCTGTTCTTCGGAAAGGGGAATGGAAGGCGTTTCTTCGTTCAAAGTCATCAGTCCACGGAAGGGCGATGCGGCGTTGGCGTCCACGGAAGCCGAGCGAAGAAGGGTCAAAAGCTCCCGGGTCGAAAAGGTATATTTCATTCGGTCATCCCTCCCGGAAAACGATTTTTTTCTCCCATCCGGCGGGGATTGGCTTCTTCCGGCAATCCCACGGGGGGCGTCAGGGGTTTTCCCGCCATTCGGTCCAGATGGAGCAACCGCTCCACATCGCATCCGGGGACGAGACGTTGCAGGGTCTCTCTCCGTTCTTCTTCGGTGGACGGGTCGGTCTTGCGGTTCATCAGAGGCGTGGGGTCGAAGATGCGCGCCCCGAACCGGGTGATGTTGGAGGCGGGAGACAAAAGATTTTCTTCCCGTCCGTTCAGGGGTTTTACAATTTCAAACAGAGCAATGGAATCAATTTTGGTATCCCATTTGACCAAAGATTGCGCCGGCGTCTCGCCGCTGATCTCTTTCCGGTCGTCGGAGAATTTCTTTTCCTTGAAATCCCACAACCGTTCCACGGTCTCCACCGAACCCACAAAGCCGTAGCGGTTCATATTCCGGCAGGTGCGGAGGTTTTCTCCCACCGTTTCCCGGATCCACTCTTCTTCCAGGGCTTCGGTGAGAAGTTCGTTTTTCCGCAGACACAGAAGTTTTCCTTCCCGGTCGAGAATCCGGGTATCCCCGTCCCGCTTGGATTCTTCCCGTTGCTTTGCCAAGAGATACCGCTTTTTCGCATCGGGTTCTTTGTCGATGACGTCCAATTCCTGTTCCAACTTCTGGGGCCGGTTTTTCCGGTTCCGAACCGCAGAACGCCGGCGGTAAATGGTGAAATACAGGGCCAAAAATCCGGCAAAGGGCAAAAGACAGGCCAAGGCAACCACAGCTCCGTTATCGGGATTGGGAATTTCTTCCCCGGTCAGTCCCTGGGGAACCTGTTGCAACGCCGTATAATAGGAACGGTCCCGGCAGATGCAATCTTCACAGGGAAGTCCGCAATCGTTGCAGGTGACAAGGGACGCGGTTTCGGTCTCCGTCCGGGTCAAATCGCTTCCGCACCAACAGGTACGACAGGTGCAGGAGGTGAAATTCCGTCCGCAACCCAAACAGTCGTAGATCATAAACTTATCCGAATCTTGCGAGGCGTACTCCCGCCCACAGCCGCACAGCCCGTCGTGGGCCGACGCGGAGGCAGACAATCCCAGGGTCAGCAGAAAACACGCCGTCAGCAGAGCGACAAAAATCTTTTTCACGCGCTCACCCCCGTAATCAAAGCAATCAATATGTACAAAACCGAAGCCCCCGCGGAAATGATCAGGGGTTTTGCCGCTTTGTTTTTTGGCATATGCTCAAAGCGGTCTTTGGTGGTGGCAACGCCCATTGCAAACTGTCCCATCACGTAGAAGGGAATCATTACGTTCCATCCCAAAATAAACTGTACCAGGAAAAACAGCGCCGAAAAGGGAACGCGGTAGAGCCAATTTCTCCGCCGGGAAGAGAGCATCATATCGTACAGCGTCACTTCCCCCCCGGTCAGCGCCAGGGTCAGCACCAGATACGACAAAATGCTTACGCCGTTGGAGTCGGTCAAAACGACGCCGAAGATAAGGTAGGGCAGAGCACAAAGCAGACCCACGATGGTAAAACGGTCAAATTTCATTCTTCCCCCTCCTTTATTTCAGCGAAAAGGTCAACGTCATTACCGCGAACAGGACAAAGCCCCATACCACCAACAAAACGACGCTCTTAAACAAGTGTTTTTCTCCAAACAGTTCCCGCAGTACGTCTAGCAGTAAGTAACAGAACCACAGCAACGCCGTCATCCCGAAGGACATCGATACCGACGCCCGGAAGATAAGTTGAATCAAAAGTCCCAGCAACATTAAAAAGCCGGGATAGACACAGGCCCCAGCCACTCCGGACATCACCCGGAAGGGACGAATCCGTTCTTTGCGGCCAAAGACCGAAAGGGCCAGCGTTCCTGCGGCAAAGGCCATTGCAGCAGCTCCTCCCACCAACGGTCCCACGGCGGCAATCGCCCACAGGCGACCGGGGGAGACCAGGCCTGCAAAATACCAATCCAGCCCCAGCAACAGATAAAATCCGAAGAAAAAGGCCATCACACCTGCCAAAAACAGGGGCCACAACCGTTCCGATACCCCGTCACACAAGGTCCCCGGTCGCAGGGCGTACCGAAGCCAACGCTTCGACACTTGGCGGAAGGTTCCGCCGGTGAAGTGAATTCTTTCCCCCTCTTCCGGTTTCGGAGCGGGGTCGAGCTTCGCTGAATCAATGAGGGTGGATGCCAAACCCGGTTCGGAGTTCTTCGTTTTCTTCGGGAACCAGGTTGCTTTGATGGGGAATTTGTGTTCTTTCGGCTCTTTGGGTTTTTTCGGTTCTTTCGGTTCCTTGGGGGATTCCTCCATCAGTTTGGTCACTTTTTCTGTGACGGTTGCAGAGAATTTCCGGAAGGAAAACGTCGGTTTTTTCGGGGATTCCAAATCCGTTTCCGAGCGTTCGCTGTCTTCTTCCGGCAAGGATGCCTCCCGGTCCGCCAACTCGGAAAATTCTGCAATCTCTCCCGGGTCGGCAATGGTAAAGTCAAAGGAAGAGATATCAAATTCTTCCCCGGAGTCTGCCGGGGGCGTTTCCTGTTCCGGAAGGGGTTCCGGCGTATATTGGTCGTCGTAAGGATGATTCGTCATATCCATTCTCCTCCTTTTAATGAACGATGGCGGTCATTGCCGCTTCTTCCGCGCAAGCCCGGTCTCCGCCGTAGAACACCGACTGTCCTTTGACGGTCTGACCGGTCTCGTGTCCTTTGCCCAACAGCAACAACAGGTCGCCCTTTTTGCATTGGGAAAGACCGTAGGCGACGGCTTGTTTTCGGTCGTGGATGCGGATATATTCGGCCCCGTGGTGTATTAACCGTTCTTCCGCTTGGTCCATAATGGCGTCCGGGTCTTCGTCGGCCGGGTCATCGTCGGTCAGTACGGTGAAATCCGCCCTTCGCCCCGCCACGTCGGACATTTCTTCCCGGCGGTCCAGGGCTTTGTTCCCCGGACAACCGTAGACCACCACTTTTTTCGCCTCGGGGTGGAAACGGTGGGCGTAGTCAAAGACCTTTTCGAAGGAAAGCCCGTTGTGGGCGTAATCTACGATGATATTTACGCCGTTGAGGGTGAACTGCTCCATCCGGCCTTTGACCGTGGCTTTGGCCAGCCCCCGGCGGATCCCCCAAAGGCCGATGCCCAGTGTCCGGGCGGCGGCGATGGCGCAAAGAGCGTTGGAAATGTTAAATTCTCCGGCCATCTTTAAGGTTATCGTTTCTCCCTGCAAATCGGTTCCTTCCACGGTAAAAGACAGCCCCTCTTCGGTCAGCTCCGGGTCTTTGGCGTAGTAATCCGCCTTCGGGTCGGTAAGGGAAACGGTGAGAAGGGTTTCACAGGTGGCGGCCGCTATCATATCTGCGGCGTGGGGGTCGTCTAAATTGACGATTCCGGTCTTGCATAGGGTGAGCATTTTCTTTTTGGCGGTTTTGTATTCTTCAAAATCCTTGTGCTCCGTAGGGGAAATGTGGTCGGGGGAAAGGTTCAAATAGATGCCCACGGCAAATTCCAGCCCCGCCACTCTGTCGTATTGCAACCCTTGGGAGGAGACTTCCATCACCGCCGCCTCAACGCCGTCCCCGGCAAAGCCGTTCAGAAGACCGTACAGATCCAAGGCTTCGGGGGTGGTTCCGCTTTTGGGGCGGGGTTGGCCGCAGGATAAGGCTTCGTTGGTGGAGATGATTCCGTACCGCCCGGCAAAGGCTTCATCAAAAATCGCTGCCAACTGATAGGCACAGGAGGTTTTGCCTTTCGTTCCGGTGATTCCTACCAAAGGATATTTTTCATCGGGATGTCCGTAGAACTCCCGGGCAATCAACGGCATCGCCTTTCGCACGTCGGACACCAACAAGTGGGGCAGGTCCACGTCGTACTCCACTTCGGAAATATAGGCGCAGGCCCCCCGGCGCAGGGCATCGGCAAGGTATTGCGATTTGAACCGGACCCCCTTGCAGAAAAACAACGTTCCGGGGGCGACAGATTTGGAGTCGCACCCGATGGCCGCGGGGACGGTATCGTACCCGTTTAAAGCGTCTTTGGTTAACAACTTTGCTTGGGTCAAAAGCACACGAATTTCGGAAAGATTCATTTTCTTTGTTCCTTTTATTTCACGAAAATGTCAACAGTGTCGAAGATTGCGAATTTTTTATGAATTAGTTATGAACTGTGGAAAACCCACGAAATCATCGGGTTTTTCCACCCAATCCACAGAGTTATCCACAGATTTTCGGAGAAATCTGCAAAGTTATCCACAGGGTGGATTGCAACATATTTTTGAAATCTCTCGGCGCAATTGCAAAATTTTTGTCACTTCGAATCGTCGGAAACGCCATTATAATTTTGCATTTACCGCTCGGTTCGATTCCAATATTTTTTGTCCAGAGACCGGTAGAAGGATGCCTCGGAGATATGCTCCGGCCGAATTCCGTCGCTCCCGTCCAGGTCCGCAATGGTCCGGGCGATTTTCAGAATCTTATCCCTTGCCCGCATCGAAAGACCCAGCCGGTCAAAAATTTGTTTCAGCGTATCATCGGCTTCCGGGGTCAGCAGAAACAATTCCCGCATCTGCCGGGGTGTGGCGTGGGCGTTACATTCCACCCCCGATCCACGGTACCGTTCCCGTTGAACGGCCCGGGCTCGTTCGACCCGTTTGCGAATCACGGCAGAAGGTTCTGCGGTCTTGTCCGGGGAGGTAATATCGGTATATTGCACGGGGGGAAGTTCGATCTGCAAGTCGATGCGGTCCAGTAGCGGTCCGGAGATCTTTCCCAAATACCGGCTCACCGCTCCGGGGGGACAGGTGCATTTCCGGGTGGGGTGTCCGAAATAGCCGCAAGGACAGGGGTTCATTGCACAGACCAACTGAAAGGCGGCGGGGTAGGTGAGGGTCTTTGCCGCCCGGGAAATGGTGACTTTCCCGTCTTCCATCGGTTGTCGTAGGGCTTCCAAAACGGTTTTGGAAAATTCGGGGAATTCGTCTAAGAATAAAACTCCGTTGTGCGCCAACGAGATCTCTCCCGGCTTGGGAATACTTCCTCCGCCCGCCAACCCCTGCACGGTGATATTGTGATGGGGCGAGGCAAAGGGACGAATGGGAGAAAGGGGTTTTTGAAAATCCAATTTCCCGGCCACCGAGCGAATCTTCGCCGTTTCCAGCATTTCGGCATCGGACAGGGCAGGCAGAATGGTGGGCAAGCGTTTGGCCAGCATACTTTTCCCCGTTCCCGGAGGGCCGATCATCAGAATATTATGTCCTCCGGCGGCGGCGATCTCCAACGCCCGTTTCGCACCTTGCTGTCCCCAGACTTCGGAAAAATCCACGTCGTAAAAGGATTCTTCCTCTTCTTCACCGTCTTCCGGAGGAAGGTAAGGTTTCGGGGAAGGACCGATTCGGTTCAGCGCGTCGCACAGTTCCCGAACCGACGAAATCCCAAAGACCCGAAGCCCCTTGGCGGAGGCGGCTTCCTTTGCGTTTTTCAGAGGAACGAACAGATCGGTAAACCCCAATTGTTTGGCGGACAAGGCCGCGGGAAGAACTCCCGCAGAGGGGCGAAGCTCTCCCGTCAGCGCCACTTCTCCCAAAAATGCGGCGGTGCGGGGGAGGGGCGGAATCTGACCGGTGGCGGCTAAGATGGCAAGCACCATCGGAAGGTCGTACCACGACCCTTCTTTTCGCACGTCCGCCGGGGCAAGGTTGACGGTATACTCCGCCTCGGGAAGAAGAAATCCGGAATTGACGATGGCAAGACGAATCCGTTCCCGGGCTTCTTTGATGGCCGTGTCGGGCAGTCCCACGATGCCGATGGAGGTCTTGTCCCCCATCCGGAAATCCGCTTCGGTTTCTACGGAATAACCGTCGATTCCGTTCAACCCTACGGCAAAAACCGTTCCAACCATACCGATTTTCTCCCAAATTTAAATTTTGGCTATAATAACCCATTCTATATAATAATATATAATTGTGATATTTATGTGTCAGAATTAAAAAACTATGGAATATTTTTTATTTCTATGATATAATATAATAAATTATTATGTGCCGGCGAGGGGTTGCCGGAAAGGAGCGTTTTGAATGGGACTGTTTTCTCTGTTTGGCTCGTACAGTCAAAAAGAATTGAAAAAAATTGCTCCCTTGGTTTCCAAAATCGAAGCCTTGGAAGAAGAATATAAGCAACTGACCGATGCTCAACTGCGGGGCAAGACGGCGGAATTCCGTCAGCGGTACGCCGAGGGGGAATCGCTGGATTCTCTGTTACCCGAGGCCTTTGCCACCGTCCGGGAGGCTTCCGACCGGGTGTTGGGGATGCGGCATTTTCATTGTCAGTTGATCGGCGGCGTCATCCTGTACCAGGGACGTATTGCCGAAATGCGGACCGGGGAAGGAAAGACGCTGGTGGCCACGTTGCCCTCTTACTTGATGGCCTTGACCGGAAAAGGCGTTCACGTGGTGACCGTCAACGACTATCTGGCCCGTCGTGACAGCGAATGGATGGGAAAGATTCACACCTTTTTGGGGCTGAACGTGGGTCTCATCGTTCACGAAATGGACAACGACCAACGCCGGGAAGCCTATGCTGCCGATATTACCTACGCCACTAACAACGAGATCGGATTCGATTATCTGCGGGATAATATGATCCGTTACCGCTTGAAGGAAGACGACCCCACCCCCTATCTGCCTGCCAAGGTGCAACGGGGGCTGAATTACGCCATCGTAGACGAAGTGGACTCCATTCTGATTGACGAAGCCCGCACCCCTTTGATTATTTCCGGTCAGGTGGAAGAATCCGACGAAATGTATCAGCGGGCCAACAATCTGGTCAAACTTTTGGTCTGCAAAAAGTATAAGGAGATCGACGCGAAGAACGAAGAACCCCACGACGATTGCGACTACGTGGTGGAAGAAAAGAAAAAGACCGTTTCCCTGACCCCCCGGGGCGTGGAAAAGGTACAGGAATATTTCGGCATTGAAAACTATTCCGACACGGACAACATTGAAATCCAACATTACGTCAACCAAGCCCTGCGGGCCTACGGAATTATGGAACGGGATGTGGATTACGTCATCAAAGAGGGTGAGGTTGTCATCGTAGACGAATACACCGGCCGGTTGATGTTTGGCCGTCGGTATTCCAACGGACTGCATCAGGCCATCGAGGCCAAAGAAGGGGTCAAGGTGGAAAGTGAATCCAAGACCCTGGCGTCCATCACCTTTCAGAATCTGTTCCGTCTGTACGACCGGCTGTCCGGGATGACCGGGACGGCAATGACCGAAGAAGACGAATTTTTGGAAATCTATAATCTGGACGTGGTGGAAATCCCCACCAACAAACCTTCCCGCAGAGAAGACCACGACGACCGTCTGTTCAAGAACGAAATTCAGAAATTCGGCCACGTGGTCAAACAGGTCGCCGAATGTCACGCCAAAGGGCAACCGGTTCTGATTGGTACGGTCACCATTGAAAAATCCGAAAAATTAAGTAAAATTCTGACGGCTCATAAAATTCCCCACAACGTTCTCAACGCTAAGAATCACGAAAAAGAAGCGGCGGTGATCGCCCAGGCCGGGCGAAAAGGGGCTGTGACCATCGCCACCAATATGGCTGGCCGCGGGACCGACATTATTCTGGGGGGCAACCCGGAATATATGGCCAAAAAGCAGATGGAAAAGGAAGAGTTTGAGCACGAACTCATCGTCCAATCCACCTCCTTTGCCGAGACCGACGACGCCGATATTTTGGCGGCGCGGGCAAGATACAAAGAACTGCACGCCCAATACAAGGCCCAGGCCGATGCCGAGGCGGAAGAGGTCAAGGCCGCCGGCGGGTTGTATATTATCGGTACCGAACGCCACGAATCCCGTCGCATCGACAATCAGTTGCGGGGACGTGCCGGACGTCAGGGAGACGTGGGGGAAACGGCCTTCTATATCTCCTTTGAAGACGACCTTCTCCGGCTGTTCGGCGGGGAACGGCTGGCCAATATGGCGATTATCGATTCCTTCCCCGACAACGAGCCCATCTCTTCCGGAATGTTTACCAAAACCGTGGAAAACGCCCAAAAACGGAAGGAAGGGGCCAACTTTAACGGCCGCAAACACGTGTTGGAATACGACGACGTGGTCAACCAACAGCGGATTCAGATCTACAAAGAGCGGGACCAGATCATTGCCGGTATGGACCTGTCGGAAAAAATGGTCAAAATGCGCCGGGATATTATCGACCGGCAACTGGATTGCTTCTGCGTCGGCGAGAAAGAAGATTGGAATTTGAAGGGATTGCGGGAATATCTGGAAGGCAATCTCTACTTCCCCGTCCGGGATGAAAACGGTCAGCCCGTGGACGTTTTGGAAGGCAAAAATACCGTGGAAGAACTGCGGGATACCCTGGAAAACCTGGCGGACAATTCCGCCGCCTTCGTCGAAAGCAAACTGTCCCCCCTTCACACCCGGGAACTGGAACGCTTCGTGATGCTGGGTGCCATCGATACCTATTGGATGGACCATATCGACGCGATGGACGACCTGCGGCAGGGGATTTCTCTGCAAGCCTACGGAAACCGGAATCCCTTGGTGGAATATCAGTTGCAGAGCGACGAAATGTTCCGGGAAACGGTCTACGCCATCCGGGAACAGGCCGTCTTTGATTGCCTGCGGATGTTCCGGGCGTGGGCGGTCAACGTGGTGAAGCTGGACGAATTCGTCCGGGTGGAAAATGCCCGCAAGGCAGTGGCCCGGAAATTAAAACTGTCCCACGTTAAGGTCAACGACCAGCCGGGCACGTCTACCGAACAAGGCAAGGGTGTCACTGTGGTGAAGGGCAAAAAGGTCGGTCCCAACGAACCCTGTCCCTGCGGAAGCGGTAAAAAATACAAAAAGTGCTGCGGGAAACCCCAGTAATCCCCAGACCGGAGGAGTTTGAAGATGAAAAACAAAAAGTATCAAATCAAAGCAACCCCCATCGTCCCGGCGCTGTGCGGCATCGGAATGGCGATTTTGTGGTATCTGTTTTTCTACGTCGTTGACGGGGAATGGACCTTTGATTTTAACACCGTTTCCTTCGGCGAGATGACCGGAACGCAGATTGCCTTCACGGTGCTGACGCTGTTGATTCCCATCACCTTTTTCATTGCCGTTCTCTTTTTGGCGGAATGGGACCTTCGGTGGGTGACGGTAGCACTTCTGTTCCCCATTGCCAATCAGATTTTTCTGTTTGTCAATTATTTAATGGAAGATTATCCCGACTATGTTTTTGAAAATCCCCTCCAATTTGCCGTTCCCTTTTTGGCTTTGATCCTTTTCGTTCTTACGGTGGAAAAGGTGATTCCCGTCAAGTGGGTCTTGGTGGGATTCTGCGGATTGGCAATTTTGCTTCCGCTGGTTCTGACTCTGTGCGGCGTGGGAGAATTTGCCTCTTCCCAGGCCTTGTACGACGAGAATTACCAGCCCGTCATCGTAACCGCCCGCCTTTGGTCGGATTATCTCACCTTTGCCCTGTACTATCTGGGGCTTGGAGCTCTGGCGTGGCAGATGAAAGAACCGGCGGAAGAACCGGAACGATCCGCCGAAGCGGAAGAACCCGCCGAAGACGCGGAAGAATCGGTCGAACCGGAAGTTCCTTCGGAGGAAGCTCGGGACGAGGAAGGAAAATGAAGACCGTCACCGTCTTTCAACGGGTGGAAAAAAAGTATCGGATGACCCTTGCCCGGCGGGAGGAATTGCTTGGAGAGATTCAGGGATTTCTTTCCCCCGACGCCTATGGGAGATCTACCGTTTCCAGCCTCTATTTAGACACGCCCGACCGGAGGATTATTCGGGAGTCGGTGGACGCGAAGGGGTTTGAAAAACCGGCGTATCGGGAAAAGATTCGTCTTCGCAGTTACGGGACGCCGTCCCCTGAGACCGACGTATTTTTTGAGATTAAGAAAAAATACAAGGGCGTGGTCTACAAGCGCCGGGTGATCTTGCCTCTGTTTCAGGCGCAAATTTACCTGAACGGGGGCGAAAAGCCCTTGGATTCTCAAATAATGAACGAAATTGATTGGCTGATGGACTTCTACGGAAGGCCCGCCCCGTCGATGATTTTGTCTTGCGAGCGGGAAGCCTATTATTCCAAAGAAAACCCGGATTTACGAATCACGTTTGACACGTCAATCCGGTACCGGGAGACCGATCTGGACCTTTCGCAAGGGGGCGCCGGATTGCCTCTTCTTGGGGAAGACGAAGTTTTGATGGAGATAAAAACGGCCGGTGCAATGCCCCTGTGGCTGTGTCACGCTCTCGACCGGTACCGCCTGTTTCCCGCCCCTTTTTCCAAGTACGGGAAAGCCTATCTTGAAACGTTGCAAGGAGAAGCAAAATGAACGGATGGTTTGAATCAATCTTAACGGCAAATTTCACTCCCCAGCAATATTTTATCGGTCTTGCCGGGGCGTTTGCGTGCGGCTTGGCGGTGGCGTTGGCGTCCGCGGTCCGCAATAAAGTGAGCAAAGGGTTCTTTATTTCCCTTATCGTCCTTCCGTTGATCGTACATACGGTGATTACGATGGTCAACGGAAATATCGGCACGGGAGTTGCGGTGATGGGGGCCTTTTCTTTGGTCCGGTTTCGTTCCGTTCCCGGAAAAGCCAAGGATATTGCTTCCATCTTTTTGGCAATGACCGCTGGGTTGGCCTGTGCCGCCGGGTTTGTGGGCATCGCCGTGGTCTTTACCCTTATCGTTTCCCTTCTGTTGGCAGGGTTTTCTTTTCTTCCTTTGGGAGATAAGTCGATGGAACTTCGCATTACCGTCCCCGAATCCCTTCGGTATGCCAACGAATTTGACGATCTGTTTGCCGCATATACCCGTTCCCATTGCCTGGTCAAGGCAAAGACCACCGCAATGGGCAGTTTGTACAAGCTGACCTATCGGGTGAAACTGAAAGACCCCCAAAAGGGGCAGGAGTTTATCGACAAGCTTCGTTGCCGTAACGGAAATCTGGAAATTTCTCTCGCCGAGGTCCTGGACAGCGGAGACGAATTGTAATATCGGAATCCTTTATCGCCTTCTTCGGAGGGCGATTTTTCCGCACTGGAAAATCCTCATTTTTTTGGATTTCCCCGGAAAATTTCGTCATTTTTTTGGAGAGAAATTTTGTGCATTTTTTAATTGTGAATTTTTTTCGATTTCCGCCCAGAATCCCTTGCAATTTCCGGAAGAATATGCTATTCTGTACCTAAAAGGAGGTATGTTATGAGACTTTCGATAGAATCCTACGGGCCTCAAAAAGTATTTGGGGAAAAGGAAGGTTTGAAACAGATTCGGGATGCCGGATTTGACTGTGTGGACTATTCTTTTTATTACCGTCCCGACACCGATCCCTTTTTCGGGGAAAACAGTGTGGAATACGCCAAAGAGATCCGGGCGTATTTGGACGAGATCGGCCTTGTGTGTAACCAGGCCCACGCTCCCTTCGCCGTGGAATACAACGACCCCTTTGATGAGTCGTTCTTCCCCTACCGGGCCATCGTCCGTTCGATGGAAGCGGCAGCGATTTTGGGAGCAAAAGCCATCGTGGTGCACGCCGTCGGCATCCGGGATGCTTCTGCCCGGCAGATCGAAGACTACAATTATAATTATTATAAAACGCTGGAACCCTACGCGCAAAAATTTGGCATCCGCATTGCCGTGGAGAATCTGTTCAATACCGACAAAAAGCGGAACAGCTACGAGAACCGCCGGCTGGGAACCCCCGAGTTGCTGAACCGGATGTTGGAGCGGTTGGATTCGGAATGGTTTACCGCCTGTGTGGACCTGGGACACGCGTCGATGACCGGATTTGAACCGGAAGAATTTTTACGGGACGTCACCCCCGGACAGGTCACCTGTCTCCACGTGCAGGATAACGATTATCGGGGCGACCGTCACCAACTTCCTTTTATGTGCGATCTGAACTGGTCCGAGATTATGAAAACGTTAAAGGAAATCGGCTACGAAGGAGAACTGACCTTCGAGATTTTCAAGTATCTTACCAAAATGCCCAAGCCACTGTTTTCGGATGCTTTGGTCTTTGCCGAAAAGGTCGGGCGGTATCTTATCCACCTGTGGGAACAGGCGTAATCGAATTATTTTAATTTGTAATTATTGCGGAGAGTTCCGCATTTCAAAAAACGGAGGTATGACTTATGACCGACATCGTATTCAGTTTTGACGTAGAAGACTACGTCAACCCCGCCGGAGCGGATTCCGTTCTGCGGTACGCACAGATTCTGAGAAGCGAACACATCCGGGGATGTTTCAACGTCGTCGGAAAATATGCGCAGAAACTGAAAGAATGGGGAAGAGAAGACGTTATTGAGGCGTTGAAATATCACGAGATTGAAACCCACTCTTTGACCCACTCCTTCCACCCCACCATCAACGAATACACCGATATCGAAGATTATGATGCCGCCGAAGCGGAATTTTTGAAACAGGAACAGGAATGTCTGGAAATCTTGAAGGAAACTTTCGGGATTGACAGCGTTGCTTCTGCCTGCCCTCCCGGGTCGAACACCTCTTACGTGGCCCACTACGGCTATGCGAAGATGGGAATTCCCGTGTATGACGGGGATACCTTGCGGGAGTTGAATCGCGCCCGTCCTGTCAACGCTTGCAATATTTGGACTACCGACTACCATTTCTTGATGGGTTACAAGTTCCGCAAAATGGACGAAGACGCCATCAAGGCTCATTTTGACGAAGTGGCGCAGACCAAGGACCTATACATTTGTTACAGCCATCCCAATATGGTTTCGTTCAACGAATCCTGGGATGAAGTGAACTATTGGGGCGGAAATCTCCACGAAGACGGCTGGGTTCCTTCCACCCCCAGAGACCCGGAAGAAGTGGAATTGATTTTCTCCCGCTTTACTTACCTTGTCCGCCTCTTGAAGGCCGACCCCCGGTTCCGCATTACCACCTACGGGGATATGGCGAAAGAACTGAACGCCCAAAAGCGGGTCATCAACAAAGATACTCTCTGCCACCTGAAGGCGCAGTTGGATGAATATTTCTTCCCCGTCACTCTGCCTGATTCTTACTGTATCGCCGACGTGTTCCACGCTTGTCGGGAAATGCTTCTCGGAGCAGAAGAACACGAATGCGGTTGGGTTCAGGGCTTTTTGGAAGAACCCTTTGCCATTACCTCTCCCGTCACCGTGACCCAGGCGGAATTGGTGGAATCGGCAAAACGGATTCCTGCCGACGGCTGGCTGCCCCGTTCCATCATCGTGGGTTCCTCTATTTTGGGAATTGCCGACTGGCTGAGAGCCGCCCTTGCCGTTCTTTGCGGCGGCGTGAAGGTGGTTACCGTTCAGCCCGACGTGTGGCAGATTGATATGGACCAATTCCCCAACCTTCGGGACCGTACCTACAAGGGTGTTTGGATTCACTGGGACCAACTGGAAGATAACTACCTTTCCGACCGTCTCCGTCTCCAAGCCTGGACCTTCCGCCTGCCCAAGGGGTCTGCCCGAAAGGTTTGGTAAGAGATTCGTATCGGAGGAACGGATATGACCGATATCGTTTTTAGTTTCGACACGGAAGATCTGGCGAATATTGCCGGATTTGACGGGATTCTTCGCACCGCGCAGATTTTGCGGAAACACAACGTTCGAGGCTGTTTTCAGGTGGTGGGCCGCTTGGCGGAACTGCTGGAAAAACACGGCCGCCAGGACGTGATCGAAGCTCTGAAATACCACGAAATTGACACCCATTCTCTGGCACATTCCGTTCACCCCACCATCAACGAATGCACCGATCTGGAAGATTACGATGAGGCGCACGACGTTCTGATGGCACGGGAAAAGGAGTGTGAAGGGATCCTGAAACGGATCTTCGGCGTGGACCGGCTTCATTCCGCCTGCCCTCCCGGGCACTCCGTTTCCTACGTTGCCCATTACGTATATGCGGAAATGGGAATCCCCGTTTATTGCGGAGACAACGTTTTCGACCAGAACCGCCGCCGTCCCACCTATTTCTGTAACGTTCTTTGCACCGATTACGATATGAACCTGGAAGGGTTCCTGATGGTACGGGACAAGGATATGTGGCCCCTCCGTCTTCGCACCGAAGAAGAGATTCGGGAGAAATTTGAAACCATCGCCAACACCAAGGACCTTCATATCTGCTACCATCATCCCTCGATGAGTATGTACAACGAATGGTGGGATATGGTCAACTGCAAGGGGGAAAACGCTCCTGCCGACCAGTGGAGAGAATCCAAGCGGAATCCCGTGGAAATGACCGAGGGATACTACCGCAACTTTGATTTCCTGGTAGGGATGTTGAAGGCCGACCCCCGGTTCCGCATCACCACCTACGAACGTTTGGCGGGACAGTATTGCTCCGAGACGCGGAACATTCGCTTGAAAGACCTTCCCGGCTTGAAGGCACAGATGGAGGAAGAGTTCTTCCCCGTTACGCTGCCTCATTCGTACTGCATTTCCGATCTGTTCCACGCCTGCCGCGCCTTCCTTGCCGGCGCCGAGGACTACGAATGTGGAAAAGTTCGGGGATTTTTGGAAGAACCCTTCGCCATCACCGACCCGGTCACAGTAACCAAAGACGAAATGATTGCTTCTGCCAAGGGGATGTCCGCTGACGGTTGGTTACCCCTGTCGATTTCCGTGGGCGACAAGCTTTTGGGGCCTGCCGACTGGCTGAGAGCCGCAATGGCGGTTCTTTGCGGGGAAGATTCCGTCACCGTGCAGCCCGGGGTCTGGCAGATCGACCTGGACCAATTCCCCAAACTCCGCGACCAGGATCTGAAACTCAAATGGGTTGACACCAAAGACCTGATGGACGACCACCTGTCCCGTCGGGCCCGGTTACAGACCTGGACTATCCGTCTGCCCGAAGGTACCGCCCGCAAAGTATTCTAAGTTCCTATCACTACGAAAAAAGAGCAAGAATCGAAAGATTCTTGCTCTTTTCAGCGCAAAAAAATCTCCGGCAAACACAGGTTTTGTCGGAGATTTCGGTCGTTTAGTTGAGAATTTCTTCAATAACTTCCCCGTCACAAGGGAGATTCCAACCCCGAAGATGTGCCACGGTGGCGGCCATATCCACGGTGTTTCGCCGTTCTACCACCACACCTTCCCGGAAGGACGGGCCCACGCAAAGCATCGACGGTTGGGGTCCTTTGTCTGGGAGATAGCCGTGGGTCGCCTTCCCAAGGCGATAGTCTTTAAAGTCGTATGGGGTAAAATAGTCTCCCGTCACCCCGGGTCCGAAGGCCGTGTGTCCGTCGGTTTCCAGAACGAAATCAAACTTCCCGGCCAAGCGTTCTTCCTCGGCGGCTTCTTTGGCAGTATAGCACCGGGAAAATCCGTACATCCCGGTATGGGAGGCGTTGGTGAGAAGTTCTTCCAATGCCTTTCGGGTCTCGTCGCTCTTGTCGGTCAAAAAGACCTGCGCCGACGCCCCTACCGCCTTAATATAGGCCTTACAGTCGGTCACTTGACCGGCTTGGTCCACGGTGAGGAATCCCTTTTGGGCCAAAAGAACGTTGGGATTGGCTCTGCGAATCATATTCATCTGTCCGTGGTCCGACGTCAGGATAAGGTCGGTGTTTTCCCACGCCCCGGTTTCTTTCAAAGCCCGGACGATTTTTTCAATCCAATAATAAGTATAGTCCAACTGTTCGGTGACGTATTCGTTGAAAATCCCGTGACTGTGCCGCATCCCGTCAATGCCCCCCGGATGGACCAGCAAAAGGTCGGGATTGTAGTTCAGAATAATGTCCCGGGCACAGGCGAAAACAAATTCGTCGGCGTGAGGATGCTGCCGCTGATGTCCCTCGATAAAATACAGATTGGGCTGAATGATTTCATCCCAGACCCGGTCGGTCGTCCCCATCCGCTTTAATGCATCATACAGCGGTTCTTCCGGGGTCTGGGACCAATATTCGGGGATGTTGTAGTCGATGTTTGGGTCATTTCCCAGCACCGGCCAAAAGACGTTTGCTACGGTCTTTCCCGCTTCTTTTGCCGCGTCGACCAAGGTTTTGGTCTGAATGTATTTCCGTTCCCAATTCCAATCGTTTTCCCCAAAGCCGTCTACTTCGTTGTTGTAGACCCCGGTCTTGTCAGGGTAACAGCCGGTAATCATCGAGGCGTGACAGCAATAGGTGATGGATGGGTAGACGGTTCGCAGGGTTTTTACCCAACTTCCTTTTGCCATCAACTCCCGAATCAGGGGTTTCGTCAAGAGATATTCGTAATCTTCCGTGACCAAAGCGTCGTTGGAGATAATGACAGTCTTACGGTTGTTCATTGCGCGATACTCCTCTATTATTACGTTGCTATTTGCTATCATTCGTCCTTTGCAAGAATCAGTAAGGTATTGTAGGTCTCCCGGACCCCTACCACGCCCGGTGTTGCCGCGTCCACGGGGAAATTCAGAATTTTAAAGCCCCCGTCCTGTTTGACCAGAAAGGTGGAAGACCCGCCTCCGTCCAGGTTGATGGCGTTGACCGCCCCCAGCCGTTGCAATTCGATTGCTACGTCGTACAGCGTCATCCCGTTGGAATGTTCCGGCAGGCGGCCGTCCACCACCAGAACGATGACGTCTTTTTCTGCCGTGATTCCCACCGCCGTCCGGGGATGCCGGTCGGAGCAGAACCGTTCGGACGGCCAGACGTCGCCGATCTTACCGTTTTTCAAAAGCCGTTGAAGGCCCGCTACCGCTTCTTTGACGTTGCCCAAAAGCCAGGGTTCGTGGCGGAAATCTCCAATCACCGGTTCTCCCGTGGAATCCACCCCGAAAAAGGCCCGGTGACTGTCTGCGTTCGCCACGGCAACGCCGTCTTTGATGACCGGTCCGGAGGGGTGATTGTCGGCAAACATATCGAAAAAGTCCGCATTGGTCGCCCCAACGACGTGAAATCCTTTTTTGCAGGCGGCCAGGGCTTGCCCTTCCACCGTCTGAATGGCGGTGTCGGGGAGGGTTCCGTCGTCTGCCGTTCCGCAGCGGAAGGTTCCTTTTCCGTGTTTTACGGTGAAATAGAACCATTTCATCGGGTCTCCCATCCCGTCCACGCCCGTCACTTTCGTCCAGGTAATGCCGTCGGTCAGGGGATGTTCTTCCGATTTGTGAATTTTAATTTTCGTGTCGCAGATTTCGTCAATCAATTCGCTTTCTTCCCGAACCGAAGAAAGATTGCAGGCAAAGTCCGTATAGGCGTACCGCCCCACTTCGGTGCAAAACCGGGATTTTTGCCGGTTACGGTAATGCATCGTGAGGACTTCCCCCTCGTACAGCCAATGCTCCGGCAGATAAAATACGTGAACCGCCCCATCGTAAGGTTCGTGATAGTTGTGAATCTCCTGCGTTTTCCAACCGTCGCCGCAAAGGGTCGCATACCGCACCGCTCCCCGGGAACGGACCACCAATTTCAAGACGCCGGGGTGGTCTTTTAAGGTGTAAACGTTATGTTTCGTTACAAAATTCGGGCAAAAAACTTCTTCCTTCATTTCCGAAATCCCCCAAAAAAGTCTTTTTTTCATTATACAACAAATTCCATTAAATTGCAAGGCAAAAATATGGTTTTTATATGGCTTTTTTAACGGCAAAGACCTTGACAAATGAAAAAAATGTGTTATAATAGTACCGTAAAACAGTTGAAGAGTAAAAACACAGGCGTTACAGTGCCGACGGGACGGGGAGTTGCCGGTCGGACGAAAGCGAACCGCTGCGGTCTGTGTTTTGCATCCCGCTTCATAATACAGATAGTGATATCTCCTACCTGCTTATGAGTTGGGAAGGAGGTATTTTTTATGCAAAAAAAGCGAAAACAAAACGTAGTCTTCGGGTCGTTGAAAATTATGCTGGCCGTCACCCTGTTGGCCGCCGTCAGCATTATTTGCGGAAAATATTTGAAGATTCCCGTAGGCGACGTGATGCGGTTCTCCTTTGAAAATCTGCCGGTGCTTTTGGCCGGAATCGTCTTTGGTCCCGTGGCCGGGGCGGTGACGGGAATCTTGGCGGATCTGGTGGGGTGCCTTTTGGTGGGCTACCAAATCAATCCCCTGGTGACGGTGGGCGCCGCCGCCGTGGGTTTGGTGGGAGGATTGACCTATCTTCTTTGTAAAAAATTCCCTCTTCCGTTGCGGACGGGGTGTGCCGTGATATCCGCGCATCTCGTCGGTTCGGTGGTGATAAAGACTTTTGGTCTTTCTCAATTTTACGCGATGCCCTTTTTTGCCCTAATGGGATGGCGTGGTATCAATTATCTCATCGTGGGGGCGTTGGAGTGGGTGCTGTTGTGGATCTTGTTGCGCAACCGTGCTTTATCCCAACAATTAGAGCGAATGAAGGGTTAAAAATCGGGCCCGGAAAGGGGACGTTTTTATGGAGTATTCTCAGGCAATTCAATATCTGCAAGGCACCAATCGGACCTTTTGCAAACCGGGAACCGAACGGGTAAACGCCCTGTGTTCCGCTTTGGGAAATCCCCAACGAACGCTGCCGGTCGTCCACGTGGCGGGAACCAACGGAAAAGGCTCGTTTTGTATTCTTCTGGCCTCCCTGTTACAGGCGGGAGGATTTCGGGTGGGGCGGTTTTCGTCCCCGGCCCTTTGCCGAATCAATGAATGTATTACCGTCAACGGGGAAGAAATTCCCGACGGAGATTTTGCCCGGCTGGTCACGTTGCTTCAACCCCTTGCGGAGCAGCAAGACGACCGACCGACGGAATTTGAACTTTTAACGGTGTTGGCATTTTTGTATTTTCGGGAGCAAAATTGCGACTACGTGATTCTGGAATGTGGTATGGGAGGGCAGACCGACGCTACCAACGTCATTGCCCGTCCGCTGCTTTCGGTCATCACCGAAATTTCCGTGGACCACGCCTCGTTTTTGGGAAATACCGTTTCCGAAATTGCGCGCCAAAAAGCCGGAATTATCAAGGGAAATTGCCTTGCCCTGTGGTGCGGGACCCATCCGGAAGCCGCGGCGGTGATCCGGCACGTTTGCCGGGAAAAAAACGCATCGTTTTTTGCCGTTCCAAGAGAATCTCTTCGGGTCAAGCAGGCGGATCTGTCCGGCACCGTCTTTGATTTTGACGGGCAGTACGACCTGCCCCTTTCCCTGTTGGGACTGTATCAGGCGGAGAACGCCGCCAATGCCCTGACTGCTTTAAAGTTGTTGGGAGTTTGCCTGACGCGAGAACAGATGGCCGACGGACTTTGGTTCGCCCGGTGGCCGGGGCGGTTTGAATTGCTTTCCAAACGTCCCACGATCCTTGCCGACGGCGGGCACAATCCCGACGGCGTAAATCGGGCGGTGGAGAGCATTGAAGCCTATTTCCCCGGACAAAAGGTGGTTTTTGTTTCGGGAATTATGGGAGACAAAGCCTATCAAACCGTGGCAAAACGGATGGCCGACGTGGCCCATTGCGTTTACACGGTAACGCCTCCCAATCCCCGTTCTTTGCCGGCGGAAGATTACGCCCGGGTCTTCCGGGAGCTGAAAATTCCCGCGTATCCCTGTACTTCGGTCCGGGAAGCCTTGGACCGGGCAATTTCCCACGGTCTTCCCGTGGTTTGCCTTGGCTCGTTGTACCAATACGGGGAGATTTTGAAGGCCCTTGATCCGTGAAGAAAATTCCCCCTTGACAACGGGGGAAAAATGTGTTATAATACATAAAATTGAATCAACAAACCGAAGATTGAGAAGAGTACCCTTTTCGGAACTTCGAAGAGAGCCGCAGGCGGTGGGATTGCGGTAAGGAAAGGTCAGGGGAATGGACTCAGGAGGGCGGAGCGAACGGGCAGGGATGCCTCAGTAGTGGCCGACGGGAGCCGCACCCGTAAAAAGGCGGAGCATATGTTGGTATGCGAGAGACGGTACGTAGGTATCGGTGTTTTGTCTTTCCGCTTCCGGGTTATGCTTGGAAGCTTTTTTATTTTTGGAGGAATCGTTATGTCTGTCATTTTTACTCTTCGATGGTGAAAGAGAAGATTTTTACGGAAGAATACGAGTTTTTTTAAATACGGAGGAACAAAAAATGATTTTTAACGGCGTTGATTTTGATACTTATTTTAAGCATTATCCCGATGAAAACGGATACTTCGGACCCTACGGCGGGGTCTACGTTTCCGAGGAATTGAAGCGGGCGATGCAGGAGACCACCGAGGCCTACTTTACCATTGCAAAATCCCGGAAATTTATTGATGAATTGCGGCGCATCCGCCGGGAATTTCAGGGCAGACCCACCCCCATTTCCCACCTGGAACGCCTCTCCAACAAGCTGGGCAACGTCCAGTTGTACGTGAAGCGGGAAGATTTGAACCATACCGGGGCGCACAAATTGAATCACTGTATGGGCGAGGCTCTTTTGGCCAAATATATGGGCAAAAAGAAGGTCATTGCCGAGACCGGGGCCGGTCAGCACGGGGTCGCCCTTGCCACCGCCGCCGCATATTTCGGTCTGGAATGTGACATTTATATGGGCTCCGTGGATATCAAAAAACAGGCTCCCAACGTGGCTCGGATGAAGATTTTGGGGGCAAATGTGGTGGAAGTTACCCACGGCCTTCAAACCTTGAAAGAAGCGGTAGACGCCGCCTTTGACGCCTACGCCAGAGAATACAAAGACGCCATTTACTGCATCGGTTCGGTGGTGGGACCCCATCCCTTCCCGATGATGGTCCGGGACTTCCAGAGCGTTGTGGGCATCGAAGCCCGTCAGCAGTTCGTGGATATGACCGGGGAATTGCCCGACGCCGTCGTGGCTTGCGTAGGGGGCGGTTCCAATGCCGCCGGCTTCTTTGCCGGATTTTTGAACGACCCCGTGGATATTTACGGCATCGAACCCTTGGGCCGCGGCACGAAAATGGGGGACCACGCGGCTTCGTTGCAGTACGGCACGGAAGGGGTTATGCACGGCTTTAACTCCATTATGCTGAAAGACGAAAACGGCGAACCCGCTCCCGTTTATTCCGTGGCAAGCGGCCTGGACTATCCCTCTTCCGGTCCGGAACACGCTTTCCTGCACACTTTGGGCCGGGTCAAGTACGATGTTGTCAACGACGACGACACCATCGACGCCTTCTTTGAACTGTCCCGGATGGAAGGAATTATTCCCGCCATCGAATCGTCCCACGCCGTGGCGTACGGGATGAAATTGGCAAAGCAAATGGGCAAAGGTTCCGTCCTTATCAACCTCTCCGGCCGCGGAGACAAGGATATGGATTACGTTATCGAGCATTACGGAATCCGATAAAAAGCCGGCACCGTTTCTTGCCGTGCCCGGCGCTCTGAAAATTGAAAACATTCTCCGGCGGAGTTGCTTCCGTCGGAGATTTTTTGTCCTTGTTTGAACAGATGGGAAAAACGTCACTTTTTGGAAAAAGTGTACAAGAAGTCTGATATCTGTTTGAAAAAAGTAAAAATAGTTAACAAAAATTCAAACTTTCAGTGAATTGTCTTGACATCGCACTTTATTGTGTGCTATATATATATATATAGACGCGCGCAATTTTGTATAATACATACAAACGGACAACAACATAGGAGAGAGATTATGAAGAGAAGAATCGCACTAATTACATCCATCGTGCTGGTCCTGGCCGCCACGGTATGCGTGTTTGCCTTCCCCGCGTCGGCAGATGTGCCTTACGCGGAACAGAAGGCAGCCGAGCTGTGGGCGTCCAACGACGTTGTTAAGGCGACGCAGGTGGTCATCGGAAACGAATTGATTTCCCTGACCGACGGCACGTCCGGGACGCTTGCCGTAGGCGGAACTTACGAGGTCTCCGGCGGGAAGTTGATTCTGACCGACGTTGGCAGTCGTCTGAACGGGACCAAAGCGGTCGTCAGCCCGGTAGACGGCGGTCTGTACGTGGTGATCAACAACGACGGGAAGGAAGCGCCTCTGGAATTCAAGAGCGACCGCGTGAACAACGCGTGGAAAAATGCGATTCTCGATGAGACGAATCCTGTGACCCCGGAGGTTGCCACCCAAACCTACGGCGGACATATGCCTATGATTCTTTCCTCGGATAACGGTGCGGTTCTCACCGGCCGTGTGGAAAACAACCACGGGGAAATCATTATTATGGGCAAGATGGGAATGAATTACGATCAGAATTCCTATCACACTCTCATCATTCGTAGTTTCGAGTTTACCGTAACCAACGCCGATGAATCGAAGACGACTCACGTCTTTAATGACGCTTCCGGTTACGATATCGTTCTCGGCGGTACCGGTACCTTGTCTATGAAGGGCAAGGGCGGCGGTGCCATTGTGGAAAACCGTTCCGGTAGCATCATTCTCTCCGGGGCTGCCACGGTTAACATTGAGAACACTTACGTTGTGAATGGCTTCTCTGGCACGGGCATCGTGATTAACGGCGCGGCCAAAGAGAACTCCTCCGTTCAGATCATCGAAGACGTAAACTTGAATGTGACCATCGCCGGCGGGTTGGGGATAAATCTGGAACAGCCCATCTCCGGCGCTGTGGATTCTTTTGTGATAAATACCACCGGTACGGTGAAGGTGGATGCCTCTTTCGTAAGCCGGAATGAATGGGTGGGTGCTATCCGTTTGAAGGACGGTTCCTTCCGAATGAAGAAGGGGACCCTTCTGATTAACGCCAACTGTATCGGATTTGAGCCTCAGAGTGTGAGCAGTCCGGCTTGGACCTACCGTCCCTTCGGTATTTTGGTCTTCAATTCGGCGCAAAATGACGAGGTCGGTTACTTCCAGGAAGGCGGCGAGGTGGTTGTCAACTCCCAAGAAACCGCTACCACTCCGCCGGAAAAGGGAACGAACTACGCTCAGGGAATCGCTCTGTGGCATAGTGGTGTGATGGACGTTTCCGGGGATTCCAAGCTGTCTATCCGCACGGAAGGGACGCAGATTAGTGGGTCCCCCATCATCATTGGTTCCAGCGGATCCGCCACCGGCTCCCTCAATTTGACCGGCAACGCCAAGGTCTACGTGGAACAGGCCGGGGCGAAAAACAGCTGGAACTGCATTGAGATAAAGGCTGATGACAAAAATACGGAATATTGGACCGGAAAAACCGGGGTCAAGATTGCCGACAATGCGCAGTTGGAAGTTCTCGCTTCCAATTACGGTGTGGTTTCCAATACCCAGGCCTACGGCAGAACCTATGATATTTCCGGCGGTACGGTGTTGATTCGTACGGCGACAAAAAATATTTTCGGCTGTAACCCCGACGATTCCAGTGCACATTCCACCATTTTGGATAACAGCTATAAGTTTGTCGGTCCGTTAGACGGCAACGGAGACTCTGCCAACCATCGGGCGGCTTATCAGGAAAATCCTTCCGGGGAATTGGCTCGGGGATGGGCTTATTTCGGCAACGACTCTACCTATTCCTATTATAACGGCGTTCAGCAGCACGCTGCTGATATGACCGGCTGGGATGCGCTTACTTCTGCAAATGGCGTTATCGCTTCTTACGATGCAGAATCCTCTACCTATAAATATACGGTGCCTTATGCGACGCGTTATCAGGTTGACAACCAAGTCGTAACCCTTCCCAAGAATACCATCATCCAGTCTTCCAAACCCATCTCCATCGGAATGTCTACCGCGGGAGCGGACAACGTACCCGAAGGTTACGTTATGTATGCGGATGCGGACGGCGTTCTGCATTACGTCGCTGACGACGCCTCCGACGACGTTGCCACCGTTTACAACGCCACCACCGGTTCCTTCTCCTTCGACGCGAAGAATAAGAAGGTAACCTTGAACGGCCTTGCCGGGAAGCGGATTCTGTTCGCGCTCCCCGGAGACTATGAAGTAGAACTCGTGGGTGAAAATAAATTCACCCGTACCGACGCCGGAAGCGATTCCAACTACACCTTCCGCTTCGAGAAACTGGACGGCGGGAAAGCGACTCTGACCGGCGGTGAGGGTGACAGTCTTAAAATTGATGCGAAGAATTCTGTCTTCGTCCTTCTCGCCTATCGGGACCTCTATTTTGACGGCGATTTCGACGTTGTTGTAGACGCGAAAGACGACCCCATCCACGGGAGTCTCGTTGCCCTTTCCTTTAAAGACACCAACGTAACCGTTACCGCGTCTGCCGGAAACGGAATCCGTGCGGCGACAACGTTGACCATTGACGGCGCTACGGTATCTTCCACTATTTCTGCGGATACCGCCCTGCGCGGCACGACCGGGATTGAGATTAAGAATCAGGCCGACGTTTACGCGGAATGCGGCACGACAAATGCCATCACTACCGACGGTCAGATTTCCATCAACAATTCCAAGGTTACCGCTTACGTGAACGCCGTTGCAAGAGGTCACTTGTCGGTGGACGGAAATGGATATAACAAACCGAATTGTGATTACGGAAAGTACGGAATCAATGCGGGGAACGGAATTGTCATTACCGATTGTAACGCCGACCCCGACAACCCCGATATCTATATTAAAGGCGGGAACGGTCAATTGCTCCGTGCTGCCGCCGGCGGTATTTCTCTGAAAAACGCCGACGTTTACGTCGAAACCACCTTCGGGGAAGAAGATTTGGCGTGGGCGCAGAGTGAAGAAGCCAATCTGGTTGACGGCTATTCCACGACTACTACGGTTGAGGGCGTGGAAACGACGACCTGGACCTGGCTCGGTTATAAGAAGAGCTTCGTCCGTTCCGGCGCCTCCTTGGTGTACGCAGTGGGCGGCGGGATGACCGTCGACGGCGGTTCTTTGGTCGTGAAAGGCTTTACGGAATCTGCGATTGAGGTTTCAAACACCGGCTTTGCCGTTAAAAACGGCGCTGTCGTTAAGGCATATCTGACCAGAACCCAAAGCGCCAACGGGAAACATACCGACAGCAAAGCTCAGCTGGGAACTTCCAGCCAGAATGCGGCGAATATGTCCGGGAGCAACGCCATTCGGGTCAACGGGAATACTCCCATCACCATTACCGACAGTACCGTGTGGGCGGAAGCCTACCAGCGCGCCATTTACGCCAACGGCGGAAACCTCACCATTTCCGGCAACAGTGACGTAGACGCCTTCGGGCGCAACGCCATCCGTGTGGAAGGAATCCTTTCCATTCAGGGTGGGGACGTGCACGCCGAAGGTTACGACTACGTAATCGACGGAAGAACGAAATTGGAGATTCTCGGCGGTGCCGTTTCCACCGTGGTCGATGACCAGGCCTCCCTGAACAGCTCCAACTTGATTGAAATTAAGGGCGGTAATATCAACACCAAAGCCAAGCGCTACGATATCTATTCTTCCAAAAACATTGTTATCGAAGGCGGTACCGTTATTTCCAATGCGGAATACCGTGCGATCAATGCTCCCACCAGCATCACCTTCAAGGGCGACGCGGACGTTACGGCAAATGCCAACGGTCCTTCCGAAGGAACCTATGCCGTTTCTTCTGCCACCGTTACCGTGGAAGGCACGGCTAACGTCAAGGCCAAATCTCTTGGAAACTATGCAATTCACGCAACCACGTTGAATCTGAACGGCGGCGTTACGGACGCAACTTCTACGGGTGCAATGGCTATTTATAGCACCACGCTGAACGTCTCCGGAGAAGACACGGTCGCCACGGCGTCTTCTCCCACCAGCGATTACAAGGGTGTCGTTTGTATCTCCAAGTACAATCAGACCGGCGGTACGATGAACATTGTCATCAACAACCGGACCCACGGAAATACCGCAGTCGGTCTGGAATTTGACAATGACCGTTCCGGCCATAGTGCAACCTTCACCGGCGGCACGCTGAACGTTAAAGAAATCAGTAGTGCCAATAACGGCGCAACTTCGGCAATTTGGAGCAACAAAAACGATTTGACCTTTGCCGGGACGGACGTCAACGTTGACTTTATGCAGTCCCAAACCAAGGGTAACGTTGCCGGGATTAAGATTCAGGGAAGCAAGACCATTTATGTCCAGGATGGTTCCTCCATTAACGTGCTGGGTGTTGGCCTCTCCAACAACGTTGCGATGTTCCGCGTCGACGGCGGACACTTGAACATCACCGGCGGTACGTTTACCGGTGTTGTGGGGAACTTTTACGGAAACAACGGTGCCACCAATACCGTTTCTATTTCCGGAACTCCCAAAATGGACGTTTACTATTCTAATAAGGTAAATAAGGATACTGTCCTGAATGCCGGAAACGAAACGGTCTCGAATGAGATCGTTTGGAAGACCGGCCACGGTTGGACTGATAACAGCCATTGGCTGACCACCAACGATTGGGGCGAAGCCACGGGCAATCCGTCCCTTACGCTGACCCTTGCCGACAACTCCACCTTCGCAATGGGGTTGGAAGCAAACCGCGTCTATACCTACGACGGGAAAGTTGGTCTTCTGATTGACCCCCTGGGTGAATTGAAGGTTTATGATATCCCCGCGGGCAAGGTCAAGAAGATTGCCTCTACCGGAGATTTGGACTTCACCGTTCCCTCCGGCGTAACTGTGAATCTGGGTAATACGTCAACCGGTAGTATCTTTACTGTTACCGGAAACCTGACCATTGACGGCGACGGCGCTTTGAACGTTTTGTCTTCCGGCGCGGCGATTAAGACCACCGCCGGACTGCTGACCGTCAAAGGAAACGTGACCGTTTCCGTTACTGGCAACCACGCCCTTACTACGGACGAGTCTGCGGAAAGCGGAATTCAACTCCTCGAAAACGCAACGGTCTACGCGGGCGTGGAGGCCTCTCAATCCACGGTCAATGCGGAAACCGGTGAGATGACCCTGGTTCCCACTTCCGTCATTGGCGGTTACACTCTTCAAACCAACGGAAATCACGGCATTTTGATTGACGGTGCGACCCTGTTGGTATACGGAAATTCCAACGGTATCGTTCATATTAATAATGCAAATGCCAAGATTTATATTAAGAGTGGTCTGGTTGCCGCTCACTCTACCGGACTCTCTGCGATTCGGGCTCAGTCCGGCTCCATTGAAATCGGTAGTGAAACCACCGCTCCCACGGTAATCGCGTCTGCCGCCGTTTCCGGGGACGGGTGTGGGGCGATGCACGTGCAGGTGAACGGTTCCCTTTCCGTGCTGGGCGGGAAACTGTTCGTCACCGCCGCTCTTTCCGGAAAGAATACCGATTGTATGGCCGGGATTCGAATTAACGGGGACAACACCGTAAACACCGGGTTGTTTATCAAGAACGGGGCGCAAGTGGTTGTAAAGACCACCGCAACGCCCACCGACTCCAAGAACCCCGGGGCGGCCTCGATTTTTGTTCAAAACGGCGTGGTTGACGTGGATAACGCCAGCCTGGCGGTTTACAACTACGGACAGCACTCTCCTTACGCGATGGGCGACGGCGGCTCGGCAATTCTCCTTGTCCCCGGTGCGTTCCGCGTGAAGGGAAATTCGAAAGTTTATCTATATCACGAAGCCGAACGGGGCATCCGTTTTGTTACCGACGCCAATATGAAGACGGGCGGTACCTCCGAACACTGGATGACCGAAGGCGGTCTGAAAGTCTCCGGCGGACAGTTGGAAATCTGGTCTGCCCACAGTAAAGGTATCCCCGTAGGACACGTGAAGGGGTCTGCCACCGGTGCAGTTGCGAAAGATGCGGGCTATCCCAGCAATATCGAATTGACCGGCGGTGCCGTGCTGTTGCACGCTCCGAATAAATATGCGTTCGACTCTGCTTTCTACTCCGGTGCGAAAGCAAGCACCAATGCAAGCAATCCCTTCTTTATCGGGAATACGAGCAGAAGCTTTGGTGCGAGCGCTACCGGCGAATTGGACCGCAGCTGGTCTGATGCCAATATTAAAACGTGGTTGTATTGGGGCAACAATGCATCCTATCAGTACTACAACCCCCTGAATCAGGCCAACGCCAATGTGATGGTCTCCCTGACCGACGGCAATTACGTAGTAACTCCCCCCTTGGCAACCAACGGCACCAAGGGACAGTACGTGATTGACGGCGTGGTCGTTCCGATGGCCGTCACCGATAAGTTCAACTCCGGTGCGGTCAACCCGGTCATTACCCTGACCAACGACCAGGATTACAGCGACGGTCTCTATATCCGCGACTCCATTGGAATCTCCTTCCTGGCCGGAACGGATGAGACCAACAATTCCTACAAAAACGGCGCCATCGTCTACAATGCGGCGGACGATACGGCAACCTTCACCAACGCCAGCGTGTCGCAGGTAGCTTCCTATCACGGCGGCCTGAACGTCACCCTGGTGGGGAATAACACCATTGCCGCAGGAGACCTTTCCAACGCGCTGTATGTGAGGACCGGAAATCTGGCCCTCTCCGGTGAAGGAAAACTCGCCGTTTCTACGTCGAATAACTACGGTATCTGTCTGGATAGCGGGAATTTGACCGTAAACGGTACCACCGTCGAGGCTACGGCATTGGAATATGCGGTCTACTTGAAGGTCGGAAACCTGTCTATCACCGATGCCAATTTCACGGCCAAGACGGTGATTCCCCAGTCTCTGCTGGATTCCTACGTGGGCGTAGAACCTACTGCCGGAAAACAGGAAAGACGGCACCCCGGTTCTTACACCGTCTATGTGGTTGCGGGGAATTTCTCCATTAACAATTCCATCGTTACCGTTATCGCAGACAACGAACACGCCGTTTGTTTAAGCGGAGCCGGTGCGACTCTGACGGTAGACGGCGAAGATACGGTCTTTACCGCTTCGACACCGCTCACGCAGAACGAACACTTGTATTGGCTGAGTGGAACGACGAAGGTCTACGATACCGCCCAGCGGGCGATTCGGTTGGATGGTACGAATGCGACCTTTACCATCAATGCCGGTATGATCAATCTGCAATCCTACGGCTATCCCACCTATCTGCGGAACGCGGGCGGTGTGATCAATGTGAACGGCGGTACGGTCAACGTTACCACCGGAGGTGGCGACCACGGGTTGTCTGCCGCGGGCGGAATCAATATCTCCGGCGGTAAGGTATTGGTAAACACCAAAGAAAACTTCGTCGATGCCAAATACGTAGGACGCTGGCTAGTTCAATCCGACGGTATCGTTACCATTAAAAACGGTGCGGAAGTCTGGATCGCCTGTTTGAGCAACGGACTTCATTCCAATTCGACGCAGAAATATACCGCTGGCGGAAGCGGTGCGATCAATGTCCTTTCCGGGGCAAACGTTCACGTGAAGACCGGTTCGTTTCAATCGGTCCGTCCGCAGAAGGGCGACCTTTACGTAGACGGCGCTACGCTGTTTGCGGAAGGAACCACCCAAACCATTCGACCCGAAGTGGGTAGCGTGGTGATCTCCAACAGTAAGGTTACTGTGAAAGCCACCGGCGGGGAAGGAAATACCATTGTTGCAGCCGGAAACATCTCTATTTCCGGTACCAAGGATGAAAACGGCGTCTACTCCACGGAAGTCTATGTCGAAAGTCCCAGCTACGAAGGAATCTTCGCCAACGGAAACATTACCGTTGATACCGCAAAAGTTACCGCTTACGTACAGCGGGAAGGCGGAATTCATTCCAGTGGAAATTATCTGCAAAAGGGCGATTCTGAGGTTGCCATTACCTTGTACACCACCGGAAGCCTGAAAGGCGGAGGACTGTTGGTCGGTGGAAACGCAGAAATTCAGGGCGGTAATCTGACCATCGTTCAGAATCTGAACAGTGTGCTGCACGGCGCTCTGGAAGTGGGCGGAAACTACACCCAGACCGGCGGTAACGTTTCGGTTACCACGGCCCTCGGTACGGTTTGTGACGGCAGTGCGGAAAGCAACGCGGCCTTCTATGTGAAGAACGGTTCTGCCACCATCTCCGGCGGTACGCTGACGGTCAATGCTACCCTGCATCGACAGACCGACGACAGCTCCATCTTTGCCGCAGGTCTTGCCGTGAATGCCGCTGCTGCTACTGACGGTTTGAAGATTTCCAACGGCGCACAAGTTGTGGTCAAGACCACGGCTGTCTCTGCCACCAATGGGGATAAGACCGTGTGGCCGATTGGCGGCTCGATTGTGGTTAACAACGGCGTTGTTGACGTAGAAAACGGCAATCTGGCGGTTTACAACTACGGACAGCACGATCCCTATGCGGCTTCGGACTCTGTGGGTGCGGCCATCGTTCTTTCGCCCGGTGCATTCCGCGTGAAGGAAAATGCCAAGGTCTACATTTACCACGAAGCGGCCCGGGGAATTCGGTTTATCACCGACGCCGAGATGAAGACGGGCGGTACCTCCGAACACTGGATGACCGATGGCGGTCTGAAAGTTTCCGGCGGTCAGTTGGAAATCTACTCGAAGAGCGGTATCCCCGTAGGACACGTGAAGGGGTCCGCCGAAGGGGCAGTTGAGAAAACCGGGTATAAGTACAACGTAGAATTGACCGGCGGTGTCGTGCTCTTGTATGCTCCCGATAACTACGCCTACGATACGCCCATCTACAACAACGGTGATACCAGTCCTGCCAATGCGGTCCAAAACGCCTACTTCGTAGGGAACACGGGCAGAACCTTCTCTGCTCCCGCAACGGTAAATACCGACCGGTTCGACCGCAAGTGGAATGATGCGAATGTCAAACCCGCCAATCCCACCAAAGTTTGGATGTATTGGGGTAACGACGCATCCTATCAGTACTACAATCCCTTGCTGGAAGGCAAAGGCGTTCTTGTGAGCGTCTCCGACGGCAAGTATACGTTTACTGCACCTCTCGCCACCGAAGGGCTGGTCGGACAGTACTTCGTTGACGGCACTCCCCGGATTCTCAGTAAGAACCAAGCTGTGACTCTGAATGCCGATACGGTCATTCAGGTGGGCGACAGCCGGACCGGTTACGCCATTGATATTCGTTGGGCGGCAATGTCCTTCGTATATCAGAACGAGGTTTGGGTTCCCTCCACGCACCAATACGTAGAAGGCGGCTGGACCCATATCACGGATGGGGAAGAGACTGCCGCTACGGTGGTCATCACCAACCACAGTGAGAAGCCGCTCCACGTGAATCTGACTTCCCAGTTGAAGGAAGAATACGAAGACCTGTTGAACGTTACCGTTTCTACGGAAACAAGCAAGATTCCCGGTGTGGACGCTTACTTGCTGGGCGGTGCGGAAGAATTGACCTTCTCGGTTGATTTGGACGGCGACAAGCCCGAAGAAGATATGAAAGACGTGGTGGTCGGTACGCTGACCCTCACCCTGAATACCAACTATTCCGACTATGATGAGACTGTGAATCACAAGTTCTTGGCGGCGAACTCGGAAACTCAAAGAATTGAGATCTACGACGCAGAAACGCTGTTGTCTGCCTTGGGCAGCTCTACCGAGAAAGCGGTTGATATTCTCAGCCTGCGGGAAGCTTCTTACGCCGCAAACTTAGGGAGCGTCTCTTTGACGGCCGCGAAGTTGCGGAAGCCTTCCAACAGCAAATGGGCGGACGGGAATACGGAGTTTATCGTTTCCTCCGCCGGCGGATACTTCTTCTTGGTGAATACCGGTACGTATCAAGAATCGGGTAGTTCCATTACGGGGCTTTACAAGTACCAATCCCCGGTGTCCGGGCCCCACGATATTGAAATGTTGCCCAACGGTGATATTGTCATCGCAGCGACCAACAACGGCGGATACCTCTGTTATATCCCCCTGTCCCAGATGACTCTTACGTCCAACCAGATCACCACCTTTAACGCAAGTCAGTACAGCACCTTGAAATTGACTCCCGAAGTTGGCACCAACGGACACGGAATTTCCTACGTTCCCGGTGAAAACGGGGAAGTCGGTTTCCTGTGGGTGCTGATGGATAACAAGGTTGCTAAGGTGGAAATCGAAGGATACGGCACGGCTCTGCCCACCCTGAAATTCGGTACCGATGACCAGGGCGTTCCGGTGGAAGCATTCTTGTATCCCCAAGATATTTCCGGTCACGGATTTTCTCCCATCGTGGGGCAACCCGGAACGTATGCTCTGACGGCACACTATAACGCCTGGACGTTCGATTCTTCCGATATGTCCATTACCAAGATGGAAGATATCTATCAATGCGGATATCAGGGCGTTGGTTGTGGCACGACCGGTGTGAAGAACGGACACGTGAAGGGTATGGTAATGTTCGAAGACGGCACCGCGGTTATGCTTCCCGCAGAATACGCGAGAGACACGACCGACAATTACTCTTCGGAACACGAATCTGCCGGATTCCACATCGTTAAGTGGGTCAACGGTGTTCCTACCCACTACAAAGTGTCTGATAAGGAGATTTCCTGCTATAAGGTCTTCCCCTTGATGACCAACTATCAGTAATCAAATTTCCCCTTGCCCCTTCGGGGGCGAGGGAATCCCCAAATTGGGAAATAAAAGGAGAACTTTATGGGCGTTGGAACTCGTGCGGCACGGAAAACCGTTGCAACCAGTACGCTGATTATCATTATTTTGTTGATTATTCTGATTTTGCTCTTTGCGGCAGTCAGTGTTTGGGCTATCTTCTTCCGGGACAAAGCTCCCGAAGACTCTGGCATCCTTGCCCCGGACTACGCCCCTATTCAAACCGATACCAACGCTACCGATATCGAGAACGATACCACCGATAAACTGGATGCTCCCGACGGGGGCGGCGCGGTAGGATTGACCTACTCCGACCAAGTGAAGGTGGATCTCTCCGATAAAACCGTCACGTTGATGTTTCAGAATCCCGGACGCTCGCTGAACAATATGGTTTTGCAGATTGCCGTCCAGGAACTTCTGTTGGCACAATCGGACCTGTTGGTTCCCGGAAAAATGCTCACTACAATGCCCCTCTCCGACGAAGCGGCCTCCAAACTGCTCCCCGGCGGATATAAGGGAAAATTCATCGCCAGCATCTACGACCCCGACACGGGCGAAAAAAATATGTTGGATGCTCAGGTGGAAATCACCGTCACCGTGACGGAATAATTCTTTCGAAGCAATATAGTAAGAGGATGAACGATATCAATTCTCACAGTGATCGCAATATTGTTGCTTCTTGCTATTTTGTGATATAAAAAATTTACATTAAAAGAGGAGAAATTCAAAATGAAAAAAGTATTTGCTCTCGTTCTGACCCTCGCTCTTATCGCTACCCTGGCTGTGGCTGCTTCTGCTGCTGTCACCACACTTCCCGATGAAACCAATACGGAACTGACCGTTAACTACACCGCTCAGGTTGCCGCTGATGCTGTTTACTCCGTAGACGTTGAATGGGATGCCGACCTTGCATTCGATTACGATGCCGGCGCTGTCGGTACCTGGAATCCTGTTGATCATACCTACAGCGGTACTCCTGCTGAATGGAAAGACAGCACTGTAGCTGTTACAGTTACCAACCACTCCAACGCTATCGTTCTGGCTACGATGGTTGTTACTGATGAACAAGGTGACGATGTTACCGTTACCTGCGACAAGTCTGGTGCTCAGGAACTGGCTGCCGGTGTCGTAAACGAACCCGACGAAGCTGATAACGTTACCTTCACCATCACCGCTGAAGGTACTCCCGAAGCTACCGCTAAGGTTGCTACCGCTACTCTGACCATCGCTAAGAAATCTGCCTAAGTCAGTATCTCTGGTACAAACAAAGTATAAAACAATCTTGCGATCACTGTGAATGTTATCACGCCGAACCGGGGGGAGACCCCTCCCCCCGGCTCGACCTCTGATCTGTGTTCCTTCCCCGAAGGAATATAGATGAGAGATGTTAGGCCTTCCCCTGGAAGGGGAAGGGGGACCGCTTGCGGTGGATGAGGTTGATTCGCGCTGGATGAGGTTGATTTGCGGTTCACAAATGAATTTCGGGGAACGAGTGATTCGTCCCGAAAAACCTACGATTTATTTTTCACAACAAATATCGAAAGGATGTGTTTTGTTCTGTGAGAAAAGCCGAACAAAAACGGTTGATTTTAATGCTGGCAGGCGTTTGCCTTGCGATGTTGATTGCAATGTGCATTATCCTTGCCGTTACCCATAAAGAACCCACCCCTCCGCCCTTTGTTCCCCCGGAATTTGACACTTCCGCGGTGACGGGTACCCCCGAAGTCCCCGACGGTTTGGGTTGGAGCGAGGTCTACAAGACCGGGATGTCCTTTCGAGCTTCGGTTTGCGGAGAGGTCCGTATCGACCAGGAAGGCCGTGCGAAAATCTACTTTACCAACCCCGCAGAAAACACGCTTTGGCTCAAATTGAGAGTAATGGGGGCCGATGGCAAAGTTTTGGGGGAAACGGGATTGATTAAACCCGGTGAGTATCTCCCCGAAATTACCTTTGAAAAACTCCCTGAAAACGGCGAAAAAATTACCCTGAGAATGATGTCTTATCAACCTGAAACTTATTACAGCGGCGGTTCGGTCAATCTGACCACCGTAGCAACCTTGGAGGGCAAATGATGAAAAAGATTGTGATGATTCTTCTTTCCATTGTGGTCGTTCTGTCGATGGCTCTGCCGATGTGCGCAGAGACCATTACCACCCTTCCCGGCACCTCCACCCGTCCGCTGTCGGTGAAGGTAGTCTACGCCACTCCTACGGCTTCCGCTCCCGCAGAAGACGGAACCGCCGCCGGGAAATTGCCCGACGATACGGGATTTAAAGCAGAAGATTTGCCGGAAGACGTCACCAATATCCAGGTGCACCGCATCGAAACCACCGAAAAAGAAGCCCATACGTGGGTTCAGGAAAAGGTAGGGAAGGACAGCACCATCTTCCAGACCTACTATATTACCGCCACCAACCAAAAGGGTGAAGACGTTTCCCATAAGGGCGCGGAAATTACCTTGGATTTGCCTGCGGATTACGAGGGGGACTCTATCATCGTCTGCGTAGTAGAAGCCGATGGAACCGCCAAAACCATCCCCGCAAAGGTGGTTAACAAGAAAGTGGTCTTCACCACCACCTCTGCATCCTATTACGTGCTCTGCACCTCCTACAAAAACCCCTCCACCGCCGACCGCATCGTAGGTCCCGCCTGCCTTGCCGCCGCCGCATCCCTCACCGTCCTGCTCGGTGTGGTACTGCTCCGGAAGAAACACGCGTAAGAAAACGGAGAAAGGAACCGAAAGAAAACAAATCCCGGCGGAAATCCTTCCGCCGGGTACATTTATTTTATAAAGTAAAACCTACCGGCGGATAACATCCGCCGGCCTCATCTTTTCTTTTTGGTCCTTCTTCTTTTCGCGAAAAGAAAAAGAACGAAACCTCACGGGAAAAGAAAAAGAACAATCTTTTATTAACGTTTTTTTACGTATTCCCGGGGGGAAACGCCGAATTGCTGCTTAAAGGATTTTGAGAAATGGAATAGATCCTCGTACCCCACAGACAGGGCTGCCGTGGAGGGTTTTTCTCCGTAGACGGTCATCAGTTCCGCCGCTTTATTCAGCCGATAGGTCCGCAAATAATCCCGGGGCGAGACTCCAACCCGCCGGGTGAACAGGGTGGAGAAATAGGAACGGTCCAAATTCAGCCGCTTTGCAATGGCCTGAACGGTGATGCCGTTGGCATATTCCGAGTGGATACAGGATAGAGCTTTGTCGATATAGTCCGGCTTTTGCTTCCCGGATTCCAACAAAATCCCCGTTAATTTCCAAAGGCAAGCGGACAGATAGGCGCTCCGCCCCGTGTCGTAATCCCGGCATCGGAACATTTCTTCAAAGACGATTCCCGCCTCCGGACACCGAATCACCGGTTTGTGATAAACTTCCGGCAAGGAGTCGTTTGTGGTAAAACCCACCCAGACATACTTCCAAGGATTCTCCCGGTCGGCTTGGTAATAGGTTTCCAAATAAGGGGGAATGACGAAAATATCCCCCGCAGACAAAACGTATTCCCTCCCCTCCCGGCGAAAGACTCCCTTCCCGGACACCACGTAGTGCAAAAGCCAATGGGTTCGCACCGCCGGTCCGTAGGCGTGGTTCGGAGCACAGGTCTGCCAGCCGAATAGTTTCGGGTTCAGTCCGTCGTAGTGACAGTCAATAACAATTTCCGATTTTGGCATAATCAACACCTCTCTACCAACAAATATACAAGTTTTTATCACAAAAAGCAATGGAAAAACTTTGAATTTTCTGTTAAAATAAAAGTAACAAACCAACAAAAATCTATTTTAGGAGGATTTGTGATGAAACTGACTTTTATGGGTGCGGGCAGCACCGTATTTGCCCGGAACGTTATCGGGGACTGTATGTGCTCCGAAGTGTTGCGGGACAGCACCTTTGCCCTGTATGACATTGACGGGGAGCGGTTGAAAGAAAGCCAGACCATCCTGGAAGCAATGCGGAAAACGATGGGTGGCTACGGAAAGATTGAGTGCTATCTTGGGGTTGAAAACCGGAAAGAGGCGCTGAGAGGTGCCGATTTTGTCGTCAACGCCATTCAGGTCGGTCTTTACGACCCCTGCACCATCATCGACTTTGAAGTTCCCAAGAAATACGGCTTGCGTCAGACCATCGCAGATACTTTGGGCATCGGCGGGATTATGCGCGCCCTTCGCACCATCCCCGTGATGGACGATTTTGCCAAAGATATGGAAGAAGTTTGCCCTGACGCTCTCTTCCTGAACTACACCAACCCGATGGCGATGCTGACCGGTTATATGCAACGGTACACCGGTGTAAAAACCGTGGGTCTTTGCCATAGCGTTCAGGTTTGCTCCGAATCGCTGTTTAAGACGTTGGAAATGGATACGGCCCGTCTGGAAGGGGCAAAAGAACTGATTGCCGGTATCAACCATATGGCTTGGTTGTTGGAATTGAAGGACAAGAACGGCGTAGATATGTACCCCGAAATCAAGTCTAAGATTGACGAAAAGATCAACGATCCCGAATGTAAGAACAAAGTCCGCTTGGAATACATCAAGAACTTCGGTTACTATTGCACCGAATCCAGCGAACACAACGCGGAGTACAATATGTTCTACATTAAGAGCAAGTACCCCGAATTGATTGAAAAATACAACATTCCTCTGGATGAATATCCCCGCCGCTGTGTCAATCAGATCAACGGCTGGAAGAAGGAATATGCAGAACTGCTGGAAAACGGCGTAAAGGAGCACAAGCGTTCCAGAGAATACGCTTCTCACATTATGGAAGCCATCGTCACCGGCAATCCTTACAAGATCGGCGGGAACGTGCTGAACAACGGCCTTATCACCAACCTGCCCGCCGAAGCTTGCGTAGAAGTTCCCTGCCTTGTGGATGCCTACGGCGTTCACGGTTGCCACGTGGGAGCTCTGCCCGTACAGTGTGCTGCAATGAATATGACCAACGTCAACGTTCAACTGCTGACCATCGAAGCAGCTAAGACCCGGAAACTGGAACACATCTACCAAGCCGCAATGCTCGACCCCCACACCGCAAGCGAACTGGACATCGATACCATCAAGAAGATGGTGGACGATCTCATCGTCGCCCACGGGGACTACCTGCCCAAGTATCACTAACAGCTCAAAAGAATAAAAGAAGAACCGGCGGAGAGATTCTCCGCCGGTTCGCTTTATTCGATTTCTTCTTCGTCTTCGTCGGCGTATTCGTCGGCGTCAAAGTCGGTGGAATAATAATCGTCCAGCGCCTTTTCCGCCTCTTTTTCCAGTCGGCGCTGTTTCAGTTTGCGGACCAACAGGGCCGCCCCCACCAAAAGCACCACCCCGGCCAGAACCAGGGACAAAATCAAGGCGATACGCTTGCCTTTCCCGGAGTTGCTGTCGGTGTCATTGGAATTTTTCTTGCCAAATAGGTCGAAAAATGCTTTCCATTTGGTTGCGGCTTCGAGAAATTTCATCCAAAACGCCTCCTTTACAAAAAAATGTTGTGTGTTGTGTTTTTATTATAATGGATTATTTTAGAGAATTCAAGTCCCTTTTACAAAAAAGTACCATTTTTAAGAAAACTTTAAGGATTTTTCTTTACTGCACCAACGCCAGAACCTTTTCCTTGGATTGCACACCCACGGTCTGTCCCACTACGGCACCGTCTTTTAACGCCACCAACGTGGGAATAGAAGAAATTTGAAAGGCTTGCGCTAATTCCGGTTCCTCGTCTACGTTGATCTTGCCCACCAATAAATCCGGGTTTTCTTCTGCGATTTGTTCCACCGTGGGAGCCATCATCCGGCAAGGACCGCACCAAACCGCCCAAAAGTCCAGAAGAACGGGTTTTTCGCTCTTCAATACCAATGCTTCAAAGTTGTCTTTCGTAATCACTTGTACCATAATAACGTCCTCTCAATCTTTGGATTTGTAATAAAGCAGACAATGGCAATATCCCTCAAAATCCGGGTCTGCCATCTGTTCCCGGAATTCTTTGCAGATGCATTTCGTATCTTCGGTCTTTTCCAGCCGACAGGGGCAATAGCCCCCCTTTGCTTTCAGTCCCTCTTTGATTTGTGCCACAAGTTCTTTGTCTTCGTTTAACCGAATGGCCATAACCGTAACTCCTTTTCTTTTATCGTCCCCCGTCTGTACGGGTTTATCCTCGTTATTCCCGCTTCATTCCCGCCCACAAAAAGACGATGACCTGAGCCGGGATTCCGATGACGAAAATCAGCCAGATATTCAAATGCGCCAAAAAATATACGGCAAAAAAAGCACAGGCCAAAAGCGACCAGATCAAAATGGAAACGGTGGTAAACAACCAGCGTTTTCCCCACCACAAGGCGCTGAACACCAAAACGACGATGCAACACGCGGGAACTGCGGCCAAAAAGGTGATCCACGACCAGGCTGTGACCGATTCCAAAAATCCCAGCGAGAAGTAAACGATGGAAGCAATCAACCACACGGTGACGGCAGAAATTCCGGTAATCATTGCCCGATTGCGGCGTTTCCGCTTCGAGACCGGGACGGCGGTGGGTTCGTGGTCTGAGACCAAGAGATAGTCTACCGAAACTTCAAACAGGTCGGAAATCTGTTTCAGAATGGTCACGTCGGGCAAAGATTCCCCCCGTTCCCACTTGGAAACGGCCTTGTCAGAGTAGTTCAGCCGCTCCGCCAATTCCAGTTGCGTCCATCCTTTTTTCTTCCGCAAGGCAGACAGATTCGCGGCAAAGATTGGTTTCAGATCTTCCATATTCCGACGCTCCTTTCACTTTTTTTGGGTTCTACTCGGAGTAGAACGTTGGGTTTCTTATTCTCTCCGAATCAGAAAAATAGGATTTGGAGAAGGGGGTGGTAAAAAAGAGACAAAACAGGTCGCTGTTGCTCGACAGGGTTTTTGCCGCCAGACCTAAGCTTTTTTCTTTATTATATCATATTTTGGGGAGTTTGTCAAGGATTCTACCGGGAGTAGAACGCCTTTTCTTCGACTCTACTGCATTGCGGAGAAAGGGTAGAAGAAAAAACGAAAAAGGTAGGTTGCTTTTTTTACGAAAACAGGGTACAATAGAGGGTAGAAAAAACACAAGGAGACTAAGGATGAGTCAGTACGTATTAAGCTGCTGTTCTACGGCAGACCTTACCAAAGAACGTTTCGAACAACGAAACATTGAATACATTTGCTTCCATTACTTTTTGGGTGGAAAACAGTACCCCGATGATTTGGGGCAGACTATCCCCTTCGCTGATTTTTACAAGGCGATGGAAGATGGGATTGAGACCAAGACCTCTCAAATCAACGCCACAGAGTATCTGGCGTATTTTACCAAGTTTTTGGAGCAGGGGAAAGATATTCTTCACGTTTCTCTGTCTTCCGGACTGTCCGGCTCGGTGCAATCTGCCCAAATTGCTGCGGAAATGGCGCGGGAGCAGTTTCCTGACCGGAAGATTGAAGTCGTGGACTCCCTTGCCGCCTCCTCCGGGTACGGTCTTTTAATGGATAAATTGGCGGACCTGCGGGATGAGGGGTATTCTCTGGATGAATTGAAAAATTGGGCCGTAGAAAACCGCAAGCGGATGCACCATTGGTTCTTTACCACCGATCTGACCTATTTCGTTCGCGGCGGGAGAGTTTCAAAAGTGTCCGGATTCGTTGGAGGGGCCTTGAACCTTTGTCCGTTGCTGAACGTGAGCCACGAAGGAAAATTGTTGGCTCGGAAAAAATGCATCGGGAAAAAGAGAGTGATTGCGGAAACCGTGGCCCGGATGGAAGAATTGGCCGACGACCGGCTGAATTATAGCGGAAAATGCTATCTGTGCCATTCCGCCTGTTACGACGACGCCAAGGAAGTGGCGGACCGGATCGTGGCGAAATTCCCCAACCTGAACGGAACGCCGGAAATTTACGATATCGGCACCACCATCGGAAGTCACTCCGGCCCCGGCACCGTGGCCGTATTCTTCTGGGGCGACGAACGGGTAAATTGAGGGAACGGGGTGTTCTTCTTTCTTTTCGGGAGAAAAGAAAGAAGAACCAAGAAAGAAAAGCCAAGTTCGGCGAATTTCATTCGCCGGAAAAAAAGAGATAATTAAAATTTACACCGGCGGAAGGATTTCCGCCGGCCTCAGCTTTTCTTTGGTTCTTTCTTCTCGCGAAAAGAAAGAACGCCGTTCTCTTATCCTATCACGATCATCTGATGAAAAACGTCCAACAGCAGAATGGCCGGAAGGGAGAGAACGCACCAAAGGGCGGAAAAGTAAGGGCAGATCTGTCCTAAAACGTTTCCCTTTACTTGGGAATAATCCCACACGTTCCATCCCATTTTCAGGTTGACTACGCATCCGAAGGAGAATTCCACCCCGGTGATGATGACTGCCCCTAAAAGGCATCGGACCAGCAGGGGTAAGGCCACAAAGATGCCGTTGCACAACAACTGCAACAGCACAGCACAAAGCCCTCCGGCGAAAAACATCGACCAGTGGGTCCGCCTGCGCCACCACAATTCCAGGGTCTGATACAAAGTTCCACCCAGCCAAAAGGCAAATAAATAGAAAATAAGTTCCATAAAAACACCGTCCTTTGAGCATAGTATTTCCCAAGGACGGCATTTTTATATTTTTTTATCCCATCATCACGGGTCCGAGAAGTCCGCCCGCGGAAAGGGGCAGATAGTCGGAGAATCGGTCGTTTGCTTTTTCCCGGAAATAGGGATTGTTGACCACTTCCACGACGAGAACGTTGTCGCCTTTTCGGACAACTTTTGCAATGTCAAAGCGATAGGGAGAAGCCACGGCGGTGCCACAGAGCTTGCCGTTCAGGGTGACGGTGGCAATTTCGCCCACCGCTCCCAAATTCAGCGTTTTTTCGTTCCCCGTTGCGGAGAAGGTCGTTTCGTAGCGAAGGGTTCCGGCGAAATCCGGAAGATTTTCCGGCACGTTGAAGGGTTGCAGTTCTTCCATTTTTCCCCATTCTGCCGAAGGACCGTCCACGGGAGATACCGAGACGTGCCAGGGGCCGGGGAGGGGGACGTTTGCCGGATGGTCATACCGGTGGGGGAGAGCGTCCCGTCCTTCTCCGCAAAGAAGTACGATGGCTTCTCCGCCGGCTAATTGAAGGCGTATTGCACCGGTCTCGTCGCACTCCGGCTTGGTGACTTTGTTGTTCCATACGTCGAAAAAGACGGGAGTTTCGCCCTGTTCCAGGGTGACGAAGGTGTCGATTCCGTCCATCCCTTCGTTGAACAACAGGTATACGGAAGTTTCGTTTCGGTCCACCCGGTAAGAGCGAAGGTAGGGCACGGGAGATTTTGCGGTGACGTGGTACAACCCCATTTTCCGCAACGTTTGGGTGAGGTCTTCGGGAGCAACCACCGTAACGTCGCCCAGAAGTTCTTTTGCATCTTTGCCCAAGGCGGAACGTTTGGGGGCGGACTGTTCAAACAGTACGGGAAGTCCTTCGGCTTTCAACCGGGCAAAGGTGTCCAGAATGGCGTCGGGGAGAATTTCGCAATAAGAAACAATCAACGCCCCATAGGTTTCTTGGTTGACCGACAGCCGTCCGTCGATGACTTCTGCCGTTGCGAGAATGTCTTCCGGCAGTACGTCAAAGTCGATCTGATTTTTCGTCAAGCGGGTGCAGGTTTCCTGACAAAGGGTGTTTTCTCCGCCGGTCCATTCCCCTTCCGCGTTGTAGAACACCGCAACGTCGGCTTTATGTACCGATTCGTCGGTGAGCCGGGCGATTTTTTGCATATAGCGAATCAATTTGCCGAAGGCCGGCTCTTGGGGATTCAAGCCGTTGCAATGGAAATGGGGAGGGCAGTCCGGGTCGGGGTATTTGGGGGTGAAGGCGTGGGGGACAAAGTGATTCAGACCGCAAGCCAGAAAATGGTCTGCCATATATTTCATATGTCCCACGCCGGCGGCAAAGCCGAAGGCCCCGAAAATTTCAATCATCGCCCGGTTTTCCATATGAGGATGGGTGTGCGCCAACGACGACGCCAATTTCCCCAACAGATAATAGAAGAAATGGGGTTCTGCCAGACGGCCGGATAACTTTGCCGTATGGACGACGTCGGGGTTCTTGGGCAGCATTTGATGCAATACCACGTCAATCCCTGCCATATCCTGTCCCCGCAGAGACCGGAAATAGTGGCCGGCGGAAAAGCCAAGCCGTTGGTGGCTGTTGTTGTCTTCAATTACGTGACCGATGTAAAGAACCTTTCGTTCCCGACACCAATCGCCAATCATTTTGCAGAAATTTTCATCGTAACACCGGGTGACTGCGTCCATATAGCCACACCGCACCGCCGGAGCGATTCCCGGTAACGTATGCCACAACGCGGGAAGATATCGGACGATCTGCTGGGCAGAAATCCCGAGAGAATCTCCGATCCGGCGGGGAAGGTCATCGTTCCAGGGAAATTGCAGACCTTCTTGTCCCACGGTATCGTGGTAGGAACTGTGGGAGTTCTCAAATCCCGGCTCGTCGGAGAAAAAGCCTCGGAAGGTGTTGCCGAAATATGCTTTAAACCGTTCGTAATGGGGCTGATAGACCGCCTCGATCATCGCTTTGCAGGAATCGGGGTTGAGCATATCAATATAATGCCCCCGGTAGGTGGTATGAGGGGTGCGAATGACGTAATAGATTCTCCAAACGCCTTCGGGAACGTCCCAATCCAACAATCCGTCGGTGCCGATTTTATCGGTCAAATCCACCGGTTCCCCTTGGACGGTGCGAAAATCTTCCTCCCGCTTCCACGCTGTAACCGAAACAAAGCTCTCCCGGTCTTTGCGTAGGACCGTGGGAATGCGGGTGTGCCGGGTGGGACCCACAAAATCCCGGTAATCCAACCGCAAATCGGTTCGGCGAAGGGGGGAATCGGCGGGAAGTTTGTCGATGTAGCCGTTGGCGTATCCGGTGGGGAATTGTTTATCGTCCAAAAGCCAGACCCGCATTCCCCGTTGCCGGGCGTATTCCAAGATGAATTGGAAATCTTCAAACCACTGCTCTTCTCCAAATTGGGGATGGGTGCGGCTTTCCACGCAAAATTCGTTGGCACCGCTTTTGCGGATGGCTTCCATTTCTGCCGTCAGCGTTTCCCGGTCTTCCCCGTGTTGCCAAAAGAAGGGGAGCATATAGCCGGTCTCATTCAGCCGGGAAGTGTAACATTCCTGAAACAGTTTGTCCATATTCATTTCTCCAAAAAAATTTTTAAAAAATCCGCTTCGGGGGGCACCAAAGCGGATTTCATTTCTAATTCTTCCGAAGATTGACTCCCAGAATTCCTCCCAAGACCCCGCCTAAGGCTTCTGCCAGAAGGTAGGTAAGAAAGGCAAGGGAGACCTCTCCGAACAAAAGGGTGGCCAAAAAGTGAATCAAACCGAAGGCCAATCCGGTGCATAATCCCAGAAGAAGGCCATTGGCTTTTCCTTTCAGTCCGGCCACCGTTCCCCCTCCGACCCCGGCCAGCAAGACCGCCAGATGGGCAAACAGGGGGATGATGCCGTTGGGAAGCCCCAGGGCAAGAAGTCCGGAAAACAGAAGCGTCATCAATGCTCCGCAGACCAACGCCGCCGCAAGCCCTAATAACGTTCCTTTTCCCATACGAAAAAGGGTATTTTGCGTTTGTTCCATCAAATCTCCTCCCGGACAAAGTCTGTTTGCTTTACAGTATGCTCCGGGAGGAGATTTCAGAACCGAACTTATTCGGAAATGGTGTCTTTGGATTGAACCGCCCACTTGTGGATGGTCAAACGGTCGTTGTTCGCACCGGTTTCGATGACGTACAACTCACCGTCGTCTTTAATCTGACGAACGGTTCCCACGATGCCGCCGATGGTGGTGACCTGGTCGCCGACTTCAATGGAAGAACGCATTTTTTCGGTTTCCTTCTGCTGTTTCTTCTGAGGACGAATCAGGAAGAAGTAGAACACGACGATGATAAGCGCGAAGGGAAGCACCGAGCCGAGAATGCTCCACAGACTTTGAAGGGGAGTCTGTTCGGATGCGCCTTCGGTGGCAACTTCGGTGGCAAGCAGCATAAGGTTGGTGAGATTCATTGAGTGATACCTCCGATTTTTTGAAATTCATTATAATATGTCTATTATATGCATTAACTGTAAGATTTTAAGGGCGAAAATGGAAAGTTTTTCTTACAATCTAAAAGCAAGGGAGTTTGATTTTTCCGTTGCGGACAAAGTCGGTAAGACGGATTTAAAAAAACTTCGCGGTTTCTTTTAAATCCGAACCCCGTAGATTTCCCGTTTTTCTTGGTAGAACGATTCGAAGGTGCCGTTGTCCAGATGAAAGCGGATGTCTTCCATCAGTTTGTTGTAAAACCGCAGATTGTGGGCGACCACCAAACGTGCCCCCAGCATTTCGTCCGCTTTGATTAAATGGCGGATGTAGGCCCGGGAGAAGGTCTGGCAGGTGGGACAGTCGCAGGCTTCGTCGATGGGGGAATCGTCGTTTTTGTATTTTTCGTTGTTGATGTTGATGATGCCCTTCGAGGTAAACAAGTGGCCGTGGCGGGCGTTTCGCGAGGGCATAACGCAGTCGAAGAAATCCACCCCACGATGAACGGCTTCCAGAATGTTCACCGGCGTTCCCACGCCCATCAGATAACGGGGCTTGTCCTTGGGCATAAAGGGTTCTACCGCTTCAATGACCCGATACATTTCCGGGGCGGGTTCTCCCACCGCAAGGCCCCCGATGGCATATCCGTCCAGGCCCAATTCGGCAATCTGCTTCATATGTTTCACCCGAAGGTCTTCATAGGTGCATCCTTGGTTGATGCCGAACAGCATCTGCTTTTTGTTGATGGTTTCGGGCAGAGCATTGAGGCGGTCCATTTCGTTTTTGCATCGGACCAACCAGCGGAAAGTCCGTTCGCAGGACCGCTTGGCGTAGTCGTATTCCGCCGGATTTTCCACACATTCGTCAAAGGCCATCGCAATGGTGGATGCCAAATGGGATTGAATCTGCATACTCTCTTCCGGGCCCATAAAAATACGGTGTCCGTCCAGATGGGAGGCGAACGTCACCCCTTCTTCGCTGATTTTTCGCAGAGAAGACAGGGAAAAGACCTGAAATCCGCCGCTGTCGGTCAGGATAGGCTTGTCCCACCGGGTAAATTTGTGCAATCCCCCTTGGGCGGCGACGATATCGTCCCCGGGGCGCAAATGAAGATGGTAGGTGTTGCACAATAAGACCTGGGTTCCCAATTGGTTCAGGTCCGGGGCCGAAAGCCCCCCTTTGATGGCGGCGGCGGTGCCTACGTTCATAAACACCGGCGTCTCGATGGTCCCGTGAACGGTCTCAAACCGTCCCCGACGGGCCGCCCCTTCGGTTTTCAGCAGTGTAAACATAATTGGAATCCTTTCTACAGGGAAAACAGCCCTGCGAACGTAAGATTGACGGGGAAGCGTTCTTTCTTTTCACGAGAAAAGAAAGAACCAAAGAAAAGCGTAGGTACGGCACAAATACTTGTGCTGTAAAAAAGGACAAAAAACATCTTGCTCTTTTCCGACGAATGCAATTCGTCGGTTTTGGCTTTCTTTTTGGTTCTTTTTCTTTCTCCCGAAAAAAAAGAATACCCTTCGTTACTTTAAGAACATCGCGTCGCCGAAGGAAAAGAAGCGGTACTGCTCTTCCACGGCGTGGCGGTAAGCGTTTAGGACAAAGTCCCGTTGGGAGAAAGCGGAGACCAACATAATCAAGGTGCTCTCCGGCAGATGGAAATTGGTGATAAGTCGGTCGATAACGGCAAATTCAAAGCCGGGATAGATGAAAATGTCCGTATCGCCGCTCATCGCCGTGAGGGGCAATCCGTGCCGTCCGGCCGTCTCCAATACCCGGGTCGCCGTGGTTCCCACCGCAGTCACCCGTCCTCCGGCGGCTTTGGTTTCGTTGATAAGGTCGGCGGTGGCTTTGGGGAGAATGTAATACTCCGAGTGCATCTTGTGGGTGGTGGGGTCTTCCACCTTTACCGGCCGGAAGGTGCCCAAACCTACGTGAAGGGTTACGTACCCTATTTTTACCCCTTTGTTTTTCAGGGCTTCCAACAGCTCGGGGGTGAAATGCAATCCGGCGGTGGGGGCGGCAACTGACCCTTCTTCTTTGGAATAAACGGTCTGATACCGCTCCGAATCAGACAACTTTTCGTGAATATAGGGGGGCAGGGGAACTTCCCCCAGGGCTTTTAATTTTTCAGTCACGTCTCCGCCGTCTTCCGCGGCAAAGCAGATGAGCCGATTTCCGTCGTCCAGCACCTTCGTGACCGTGGCGGTCAAATCGCCCAATCGTAAAACCTGTCCTTCCCGGGCGTTTCGTCCCGGCTTGACCAAACACTCCCACCGATCGTGGGTGTGGGGGCGCAGCAAAAAGATTTCCACCGCTCCGCCCGTAGGCCGTTTGGCTTGCAGACGGGCGGGGATGACCCGGGAATCGTTAACAATAAGACAGTCTCCCGGCTGAAAATATTCCAATACGTCTCCAAAATGCCGGTCTTGATATTCCCCCGTCTTCCGGTCCAACACCAAAAGACGGCTGGCATCCCGCTGTTGCAAGGGCGTCTGGGCAATCAGATGCTCCGGCAGGTCGTAAGAAAAGTCCGATAATCTCATACCATAGTCCTCAAAAATAGATATATAGTACAGTATATCATATTTTCCTTCGAATTGCAAGAGGGAAAGGGAATTCAAAATGCAAATCAGGGAAAATTCGCGTGTACTACATTATCCCAACGCCACGTCCAGTGCCATCATCAGGGAGAATCCAACGCCGAAGAAGATCGTTCCCACGTTGCCGTTGTCTCCTTCTGCCATTTCGGGAATCAGTTCTTCTGCCACCACGAACAGCATTGCTCCGGCGGCAAAGGACAGAAGTACCGGAAGTGCGGGAGTGATAAGCCCCGCCGCCAACAGGGTCAAAGCCGCCCCGATGGGTTCTACGATGCCCGACAACGCTCCCATCAGAAAGGCTTTGGGTTTCCCCATTCCTTCCCCGCGAAGGGGCAATGAAATGATGCTTCCTTCGGGAAAGTTTTGCAGAGCAATCCCCACCGCAAGGGCAGTTACCATTGCTCCTGTAATTCCCGATTCGCCCTGTAACCATCCCGCCAAAACCACGCCGATGGCCATTCCTTCCGGCAGATTGTGTAAGGTCACGGCCAACACCAATTTGTTGGACCGTTTTAATTTGCTTTTGGGGCCTTCCGACACCCCGTTCCCTAAATGGAGATGGGGGATTGCCCAATCCAAGAGCAACAAAAAACCAAATCCGAGCCACAACCCTCCCACCCCGGGCAGAAAGGCGAATTTTCCCAAAGATTCGGATTTCTCCATTGCCGGAATCAGCAAACTCCACACCGAAGCCGCCGTCATTACCCCTGCGGCAAATCCCGTCAGTCCCCGGCGGAGCCGTGGGTCGGGTTGACGGTTCATAAAAAAGACGCACGCTGCCCCCAATACCGTTCCCAAGAAGGGCAGAAGCAGTCCGTAAATCAATTCCATACCGAGCCTCCTTTCGGTCTACGACAGAATATGCGGAACGTCGCGGCACGGTTCGGAATAGGATGGAACAGCAACTTGCAGAGGGAGGCATTGTAGGATGAAGCGACCGGTTTTCCGAGGGAGTGCTACCGCCCTGGTCACTCCTTTTTCCACCGACGGTTCGGTGGATTTCGAGACATTGGGAAAATTGATTGATGCCCAGATTTCCGGAGGCACCGACGCGTTGGTGGTCTGCGGAACGACGGGGGAAAGTGCCACGATGACCGAGAAAGAACGGTTGTCGGTGATAGAGTATACCGTGTGGAAGAATAACGGAAGAATCCCCGTCATTGCCGGCACGGGGACCAACGATACCGCCCGGTCCACGGCGCTCACAAAAGCAGCGCAAGCTATTGGCGTTGACGGGATTTTAGCGGTTTGTCCATATTATAACAAGCCGGGACAGGACGGAATTTTAAAGCATTATCTTGCCTTGGCGGAGTGCGGGTCTCCGGTCATCGTATACAACGTTCCCGGTCGGACGGCCAGTGCCGCATCTCCCGAAACGCTGCAAAAACTGTCTACCCATCCCAACGTTTCCGGACTAAAAGATGCGGGCGGGTCGTTGCAGTCTGCCGCCACGGTGCGAAACCTTTGCGGAGACGACTTGCCTCTCTATTCCGGAGACGACGGGTGCATCGTGCCGTTTTTGTCCATCGGCGGAATGGGGGTCATTTCGGTGGTGTCGAATCTTTTACCCCGCACGGTACATACTATTTGTGAAAAATGGTTCTATGGGGATACGGCGGGGGCGGCGGAAGACCAGATTCGCCTGATGCCTCTGATTGGGGCGTTGTTCTCCCGGACGAACCCCATTCCCGTCAAGGCCGCATTGGAGTTTTTCGGATATCCCAAGCAGACCCTTCGGTTGCCTTTGTGCTCCTTGCCCAAGGAAGAGACCGAAAAACTCTTCTCGCTGCTTTCTCGTTGGGAAAAGGAGATTTAAACGGGAGTCAAAATCAACAATACTGCAACTTTTATTTTTCCGACGGAATCCTTCCGCCGGCTCTCGTTTTTCTTTTCCCGTTTGGCTTTTTTTTGTAAAAAAGAAGAACGTCGTTACTACTTTATTTCGGGGGGGTTGTTATGAAATTCAATTTGGAAGAAACGGTAACGGGGGCAGACCTTTGTCCGGGGGTCACGTTGTTGACGGTGCCCCGGGAACACGTCCTTGCGTTGATTGAGGAATTGGAACTGCGGGGCGTTTCCGTAGACGGTCTGCAAGCCGACGAAACCCAGGCAACGGTGGCGGTGGTGTGGGATTTTCCTCAAAACGGGGAGCGGTCCTTGCCGTTGTCGGGACTTCGGGTGGAACCGGATTGTTTTCGTCTCACCTTACAAGGCCACCGCCTCACCGACCAAGGGGGATTGGGGGCTTTGTGGACGTCGGTTTTGACCGACGAGGGGGTAACGCCCCGATTGACGGGTTGTTTCAGCGGCGGAATCACCCAGTACCTTCCGGAATCGTCTCGCAGGACGGTGTTGTCTCTGCTGAACCGGACGTTCGGGGTGCGGGTGGTGTAATTCCGTCGAGGAGGATCCAAAGTTTTTTTGTTTGCCGTCCCGGACCCGGGACGGCATTTTGGTCTAAAATTCCAAGGGGAAATCATAATTTTTTTTAACATCGGTAATTCCCCGGGGATTTTGGTGGAAAATTGTGCCGGAATCCCTTGCATTTTTTGTCGAAGTATGATATAATGTAGGCAATTGTGACATAATTGTATGAAATCAAAGACTGATACGAGGAGATGCAAAATGAAAAAATATGTGATTTTGGCCGATTTGACCTGCGACCTTTCGGAAGAGATTCGTCAGTATTTCGGTGTGGAAGATTACATCCCCGGCTACGTGAATATCGACGGGAAAGAACTGAAAACCTATCTGGATTGGAGTCAGATATCCCGGGAAGAGTTTTATAGTACGTTGGGGAACAAAAACAGTAAGGTCACCAGCGCTCCTCCCAGCCAGGAAGAATACCGGGAGATTTTCACCAAGTACGTCAAGGACGGCTATGCGGTTTTGAGTATGTCCATCTCCTCCCGGATCTCCGGCACCTACGATTTTGCTTGCGTTGCCGCCAACCGGGTACGGGAAGAATTGCCCGAAGCGGAAATCTATTGCTTTGACTCTTATCGGATGTCCGGAGCGTTCGGTCTTTTGGTTTGCCACGCTCACCGGCTGAAAAACGAAGGGAAGACCTTTGAAGAGGTCATCGCCTGGCTGGAAGAGAATAAGTGCCGGGTGCATCAGATGGGGCCCATTGACGATTTGATTTTCGTGGCCCGCCGGGGACGTATCACGATGGGGAAGGCCATTATGGGGTCTTTTGCCGGGGTCAAACCGATGGGCGACTGTAACGCCGAGGGGTATACCACGGTGCTGACCAAGGCCAAAGGCATCAAAAAAGCGTTGGATATTACCGTCAAATACGTGAAAGAGACGGCGGAAGATATCGAAGATCAGTTTGTTATTATTTCCCATTCCGATCGGGAATTGTATGCAAAGACCTTGAAGGATATGGTGAAAAAAGAACTGAACCCCAAAAAGGTGTTCGTCTGCGACGTGTTTGCCGGATGCGGAACCAACATCGGTCCGGGGATGATCGGAATCTATTATTTGGGCGCCCCCATCTCGGCAGACCTTTCCGCCGAGAAAGAAGCGATAAGCCGCGCCCTTGGGAAATAAATCATTGGATTTGGAGACGTTATGGTAAACAGGATAAACGGCAAAGAATATCAGCACCTGATTGACTACGGCATCCGGAATCTGGTGTTGTATTGCGACAAGGTCAACGACCTGAACGTATTCCCCGTTCCCGACGGAGATACGGGAACGAATATGGTCCGCACCTTGCAGAACGGATATTCCGCCATCCAAGGGGCGGCGGGAGAATTGTCCGAACTGTCCCAAAAATTCGCCAAAGCGGTGGTGTTTGGGGCGAGAGGTAATTCCGGGGTCATCACATCCCAGTTTTTTAAAGGCTTTTCCGAATGTTGTTACGACCGCACCGACGTGGACTGCCACTCCTTCGTTTCCGCCCTGGAACGGGGGGTGCAATGTGCTTACCGGGCGGTGTCTCATCCGGTGGAAGGTACGATTCTTACGGTGCTCCGGGAGTCGACGGAATTTGTCCGCGGGGAAGTGGAAAAGCAGACTTCTCCGGTGAAAAGCATCAACGACGTGGTTTCGTTGTTTCTGCAACGGGCCAAGTCGTCCTTGGAGAACACCCCCAATCTGTTGCCGATTTTGAAGACAGCCGGGGTGGTAGACAGCGGCGGCGCGGGGATTCTTTACGTATTTGAGGGAATGGAGAAATACCTCAACGGTCAGCCCATCGACGCTCCGGCCACGGAACCGGAATCCACTGCTTTCGTGGATTACACCCGCTTTGACCGAAACAGTTCCTTTGAATTCGGATATTGCACCGAATTTTTGTTGCAATGCACCGAAGGGGCAGACCCGATGGACCTTGAAGCGTTCCGCAAGGAATTGCAGGCGTTGGGGGATTCGTTGGTGACGGTGGCGGAGGAAGACAAAATAAAAGTCCACGTCCACACCAAAACCCCGGAAGCGGTGTTGGCATTGGCCCATCGGTTCGGAGAATTCCTCACGTTGAAAATTGAAAATATGAGCGTTCAGCACACGGAAGTCTCCCGCACCGTGGAGATCTGCGGTGGCAACCGTTTCGGAGATTTTGCCGTGGTGGCGGTCACCCAGGATGAGGTTTTGAAAAATCTCTTCTTGGAGATGGGGACCGACGTTGTGCTGTTGGGAGATAAGACCTGTCAGCCTTCTACCAAGGATTTCCTCAAAGCCTTTGAAAAGACCGGGGCGAAGGAAATTTTCGTGTTCCCCAACAGTAAAAATTCCAATCTTGCCGCCGTGCAGGCAGGCGGGTTATATCCCGACGGGAAGGTCACGGTGTTTGACACCAAATCCGTGGCGGAATGTTACGCCGCTCTGTCGATGATGGATTTTGAAGCCGACGACAAAACGGCCCTCGCGGAAGAGATCCGTCAGATTATCCGAAACGTATACGGGGTACTTCTCACCCAGGCGGCCAAAGACACGGTCTTTGGGGGAATTCCCATTGAGCGGGGAGACTTTCTTGCCCTGGCTGGCTCGGAACTTCTCGGCGTTGCCAAAGAGCGGATCGCTGTGGCGGTTCGGGCGATGGAAACGGTATTACGGGAATCCGACCGGGATACGGTGACGTTATTTGCCGGTCGATCGGTGCCCCGGGAAGAATTGGATTCGGTGTCTGCCTACGTGGAAAAACATTACCCGATGACCGACATCGACATTATCTCTACGGAAAACGATGCATTTGATATGCTCATCTCGTTTGAATAAAAAGCAGAAAAGGATGGAAAAACTATGAAAACACTTACCAAAAAGTGGCAGATCCTTCTCTATGGTTGCTCCGGCATCGGGGTCAATATGCTGAATATGATCGTAGGGTCGTATCTGTGTTCTGCCCTGTTGACCGGCGGATTTGCGGAAAAGGATATCGGGTTTTGGACCTATTCTGATCGGAACCTGGTCATTGCCGGAATCTGGGCCACGCTGATTCTTGTGGCAAAAGCCGTGGACGGCATCATCGACATTCCTTTGTCTTCCTTTACCGACACCCTTCGCACCCGCTGGGGTCGTCGCCGTCCCGCCATTGTGATCGGCTTCGTTCCGATGATCATCGCTTACCTTCTGTTCCTGGTTCCTCTGAACAATGGGGATACGGTGCTGAATACCATTTGGTTCGCACTGCTTCTCTGTCTGTTCTACGGGGCGTATACGCTGACGATGATTTCGTACTACGCCACCTTCGCAGAAATTTTGGATAACGACAAAGACCGTCTGTTTTTGTCCAACGTAAAATCCATTTGCGACGTGGTGTACTTCTCTATTTCCTTCGCTCTGGTGCCCGTGTTCGTAAACGTCGGCCGTATGAATATCCGCTGGGTGGCTCTGTTGTTCCTGCCCTTGGCGGCCAGTATGTTTATCCCTCTGTTTATGATTAAAGAACCGTCCACCAAAGACGGCATCCCCGAAGGGTCCAAGGACGCCAAAGGGGTTGGATTTGTCAAATCCATCACCCATTCGTTCCAAAACAAAAGGTTCATCTATTGGATGTGCTGTGCTTCGGTTATGAATTTCGGTCTGCAACTGTTTTTGAGCGGCATTAACGAATTCTTCTCGTCCACCGGTCTGAATATGACCCTGGTAATGGCGTCGTCGTTTGCTCCTGTTCCCTTTACGTTGCAGATCTACAACAAGCTGGTCAAGAAAAAGGGAATCAAATTCGGCTTCCAGTATTGCCTTTTGGTCTATTCCTTTGCGATGATTCTGATGTTCGTCTGCCGGATGCTGCCGATGAAGTATATGCTTCCCGTGGCCGTCCTGTGCGGACTTATCGTTTCTCTGGCGATGGGGACGTTCTTCTCCATTACATACACCATTCCCTCCCAGTTGGCGGCGGAAGAAAACGCCCGGACGGGAATCTGCGCTTCTTCGATGTATTTCGCGGTGCAGGGGTTGTTTGAAGGGGTTGCCGCCGGTCTGGCATCCGGCCCGATGCTGGTCTTCTTAAAGCAAAACAACGGAATTCCCTATATGACTCTGATTATCGCCGTTGCCTGTATGGCCGCCTTCACGATGGCCTGCTTCCTGCCCAAATCCATTGCAAATTTGGGGAAAGAAAATAAGTAAGCAAACACTGCATTAAAACAACGATTGGAACGCGCCGTATGTTTTTGACCAAACTCCAAAAACAGATTCGGAAGGACTGCCGTATCCTTGCGGTGTCCGACCGGACGATGGAAACCGTGTACAATATGATATTTGCCCATAGCGATAACGTTATGACGGTGGATGCCTCCCTTGTGGGGGCATCTTCCCGTAAGACCTATCGCCAGGCCCGGGAAGAGATCGAGACCGTCGCCCGGGGGATTTCTTCTGCCTTGCAGGGAACGACGGGGGCGTATATTGGTCTGTACGGAGAAAACAAACCGGCGTGGATGATCTTGTTTTGGGCGGTTTTGAAAAGCGGCAATACGCCGTATCTGATCAATCTCCGGCAACCGGCGGAATTTGCCGCCGAGGGGTTGCGGTCGTTGGGAGCCACGCTGACCGTCTGCGTCAGTACCGCTCCGGAGACCTTGGGAACACAGATATTGTCCTATGAAACGTTACTTCGCAATGCCCCCGAATCCGGTCCGGACCTTCCGTTTGGGGACGGGTTTGCCCTGTCTACCAGCGGAACGACGTTGAGCAAAAAAGTTTGTCTTTATCGGGGACGTAACGTGGTGGCTCAGATTTTGAACGTGGACGGAATGATGGATATCAATCCCGCTATCGTGGGAGATTATAAGGGGCAGCAGCGACACCTGATGTTTTTGCCCCTGTACCATATTTTCGGCCTGGAAGCGGTGTTTTTGTGGTATTCCTTTTTCGGGGCGACCTTTGTGTTTCCTCCGGATATGAATCCCCAGAATTTGCTTCGCACCGTTCGGGACCACGGCGTGACCCATATTTTTGCCGTGCCGTTGCTATGGGCGGCGTTGGAAAAAGGTGTCCGCAAGCAGGCCGCTGAATCCCCCGAAATGCAGAAAAAATTGGAGACCGGACTGAAACTTTCCCGGTCTGTTCAAGGAATTTTTCCGAATTTTGGGAAAAAGGTCGCGGGATATCTTTTCCGCTCCGTCCGGGAAAGATTGCTGGGGGATGCTATCGTATTTTGCATCTCCGGGGGAAGTTCCATCAAATCTTCTACCCTGGAATTGGTCAACGGTTTGGGGTATCATCTTTGTAACGGCTACGGAATGAGCGAGATCGGAATTTCGTCGGTGGACTTGTCGAAAACGATGAAAGACCGGACATTGGGAACCATCGGAAAGCCCTTTTCGTCGGTGGCCTACCGGATTGATTGCGACGGCCGGCTTTTGGTCAAGGGGGATTCCCTGTGCGGTCGGATGTTGGTGGACGGAATGGACTGTCCGATGAACGAATGGTTCAACACGGGAGATCTGATGTCCCGGGACGAACGGGGGCGGTATTTGATTTCCGGCCGGGCCTCGGATCTGGTTTTCGGGGAAGAGGGAGAAAACCTCAATCCGGAATTTGCCGAGCAGGCCTTTCTGCTCACCCAGGCGAAAAATTTTTCCGTCCTCGGAAATGAAACCAACGAATCGTTGTTGTTGGCGGTTCAAGTGGATTCCAATCTGTCCGAGGAAGGCCGGAAAACGTTGCTCTCCGAGATTTCCGCCGGGAACGAAGCGTTGCCTTCCGCTTACCGGATTCGGGAGATTCGTTTCACCTATGACCCCATTATGGCGGCAAGCGATATTAAAGTCAGCCGGGCGCGGTTGCGTCGACAGATAAAAGACGGTTCGGTGCGCTTGTTTGATACTCTTTCAGCCCCCGTTTTGCAAGAGCAAACGGAGGATTCTCCCTTAAAAGCAGAACTGCGGCAGATGTTCGCGGAAATTTTGGGTATTGACCCCCAACAAATTACCGACGACGGGCATTTTATGAACGATTTAGGGGGAACCAGTTTGGATTATTTCACCCTTATCGGTCAGATCGACGAGCGGTACGGGGTGACGCTGGAATTTGAAATGGAGCATTTTTCCTACTGTCTCAAAGATTTTGAACGAATCATCGGGGAGATGCGGGAATGATTTACAAGGAAATTTTGCGATGGTACGGGTTGTTGACCGGATACCCCCTGTATCTTGCCTATTTTAAGAAAAAAGTTTATTACGAGGACAAATCGGTACAAGACCGTTTTGTTAAGGGCCCCGCGTTGATCGTTTCCAATCACTATCACGTGTACGATTTTATCGTCAATGCCGGGTTGTTTCCCTTCCGCAAACTGTACGTGGTGTTAAAGTCTGATGTGTACCGTCACAAATTCGTCGCTTGGGGGATGTCCATTTTCGGGGGCATCAAATCCGACCGGGACGTGAATGGGATGCGGTTTATCGACGAGAGCGTAGCCCATCTGAAAAAAGGCCGCCTGGTGCAGATCTTTCCCGAAGCGTACATTACCCACGACGGGAAGATGCGGGAGTTTAAGACCGGGTATCTGATGATTGCCCAGCGAGCGGATATTCCCATCATTCCGGTGATTACCGACGGAAATTACGGGTGGAAAAAACGGGTCCACGTGATGATTGGAAAACCCATTCTCTTGTCCGATTTTTGTCCCTACGCCAACCTCAATCGGGAACAGATTACCCGCCTAAATGAACTTGTCCGGGGAAAATGCCTGGAATTGCAAGAAGAATTATATCGCCGCATTGAAGCGGACCGGAAGAAGTAAGAAAGGAGCGACGAAATGGAACCGTTACTGTTTTTATTGGAGATTATCAAGGATTCATTTTTAATCGTTTTAAATGCTCTTGGCAGCGGAATTGCGCTGTTTCCTTCCGCCGAGATAGGGTATGCCGCGACATTTCCTGCGGTACAAGGGGTCGTCGCCGGAATTCTGCCGGTGATTCTCGGGATTCTGAGCGTGATCTTCTCCATTGCTTTCTTCGGATTTTTTGCTCCCAACGCTATTGTAGGATATATTATTTTTGCGATGCATTTAAAACGGACGAAAAAGTCCAAATGGACCCGGGAATGTTCCTGTAACGAAGAGATCCAGGTGGCGATGTACGACGAAGGGGTTGCTTGGAGTGAGCGGCACCGGGAGAAAAAGCAAGACGTTCATATCGTCAGCGAAGGACTGAATCTGTACGGGGAATTTTACGATTTCGGTTCGGAAAAGACCGTGATCCTCGTGGGAGGACGGACCGAAGGGTTGCGTTACTGTTATTATTTCGCCCGGCCTTATGAAGAAAGCGGCTACAATATTCTTTCCATCGACAACCGGGCCCACGGAGAAAGCGACGGAAAATACAACACCGTGGGTTTTGAAGAACATAAAGACCTGCTGAATTGGGCAAAATACATCCGGGAGCATCATCATACCGAGACGGTGATCTTTCACGGGATCTGCATCGGTTCTGCCGGGTCGCTGTACGCTCTGACCAAGGAAGGATGCCCCGATTATATCAAGGCGATTGTTGCCGACGGGATGTTCCCTACGTTCCTGGACAGTTTCCGAAATCATATGATCGAACTGAAAAAACCGATGTTCGGTCTTCCCTTTATCGAGGCTTGGATGAAGATCTGCACCGGTCATTCGATGAAGTACGGACCGATTGACGTGATTGAAAAATTGGACCGTCCCATTCTGATGCTCCACGGAACCGACGACCGGTATTCTTTGCCGGAAGCGGCAGAGCAGATGTTTGAAATGTGCCCGAGCAAACAGAAAAAATTAGTTTGGTTCGACGGGGGCACCCACTCTCGGCTCCGTTATCTCGACCCGGAAAAATACGACCGGGAAATTAAGAGCTTTCTTGCCGAGACCTTCCCGGAAGACGACGTTGCCGCATAACGAGGTTGTTTATGGATTTGTTGCTTGATTTGTTTTCCAATCCCTGTATCCTGGCGTGCCTTACCGCGTGGCTTACCGCCCAGATCGTTAAGACGATAATTCACGGGATTACCTATAAGAAATTGGATATTCGCCGGCTCTTGGGAGACGGCGGAATGCCCAGCGGACATACGGCTACCGTGACGGCCCTTGCCACGATGTGCGGGTTGACGGAAGGGTTTGCAAGCGGGGTGTTTGCTGTTTCCGCCATTCTCACCGTGGTGGTCTGCCGGGATGCGGTGGGGGTTCGTCGGGAAACCGAAAAACAGGCTAAAATGTTGAATCAAATGTTAGACACCCTCCAAGAAGAAAACCCCGACCGTCCCCTTCCGGAAGACCGGTTGAACACCTTTATCGGTCACACTCCCTTGCAGATTGCCGCCGGGGCTTGCATCGGGATTGCGGTGGCGGTGATCCTTCACGGTTTTGTGTTTGGCAAATAATAAAAACCCTGAGAAGCGCACTTCTCAGGGTTTTTGCTTTTCAGGTTTTTTGCTCCTCAGGTTTTTTTGTTTTCATTACAGGGAAACGGTGATGGCGAGAACGGCGGCTTTCGGCAGAGAAATGGGAGCGTTCAGATCGACGGAAACCGGTTTGGGAATCACCGCGTCCGGCCGCTGGAAGGTGTTGTGGCTCCGCATATCGTCACAGGCCAACAGTCGGGCTGTGACCGAGACTGTTGGAGTGTCCAATCCCAGGAAATCCAGAGAGATTTCCTCGTCCTTTTCACAGGACAGATTTGCCATCGTCAGGGTGATGACGTTTCCGTTCCGGGAGGCGGAGACCGAGATGCCGGTGGGAAGGTCGTCGTTTTCAGAGACGATGGTTCTCAGCGCGGTCGCTCCCTGATGGCCTTGGTACATATCAAATACGTGATAGGTCGGTGTTGTAATGCAGTTGCCTTCGCCGGCGAGGAACAGGCAGTGAAGGTTGTTGCACAATTGGGCCACGTTGGCCATTTTAATGCAATGACAGTAATTGTTAAAAATGTTCAGCGTAAGTGCCGAAATTACACCGTCCCGCATCGTGGATTGCTGCTCGAACAGGTTGTATCCTTCGGAAGGCCCCGACCCTTCGGGATGCCAGCATCCCCATTCGTCGATGACCAATTTCATCCGGTCTTCCATTCCGTAGGCCACGGTAAAGGCGGAATGGCGACGAATCAATTCCTCGATTCGCTGGGCTTTTTCTATCAGAACATACCAATCGTCTTCGGTATATTCCACGCAAGGACCGGATTTCCCGCAATAATAGTGGAAGGACATTCCGTCTACGGGAATCGTCCCCTTGGCTTTTGCCAGGTTGGAGACCAATCCTTCGGTCCATTCGTAATCGGCTCCGTCGGCGCCTCCTGCGATAACCTGCACGCCGTACATTTTCCCAAAATTGGCAAGCACGGTGGCAAAGCGACGGTATTGCAGAGCGTAATATTCCGGAGTCATATTTCCGCCGCCGCCCCAGTTTTCATTTCCGATTCCCCAATAAGGAATGTCAAACGGCTCGGGATGACCGTTTTTCTCCCGCTCCAAGGCAAGGGTAGTCGTTCCCCGGGGAGAGAGGCAATAATCCATCCAATCCAAGGCTTCCATCGGCGTGATGGATGTGACGTTGACGGCAAAATAAGGTTTTGCTCCAATCAACTCACATAAGTCCACAAATTCGTGAGTCCCCACGGCGTTGGATTCAGTTCGCCCGTCCCGATGCATCCACCAATTGGGGCGAACGGGGCGGTTTTCTCCGATGCCGTCCCGCCAATGGTAGGTCTCGGCAAAGCATCCGCCGGGCCAACGCAACACGGGAGGATGAATGGCTTTCAGTTTTTCCACCAAATCTTTCCGGAACCCGTTAATATTCGGGATTTCCGAATCTTTTCCAACCCAAAGCCCGTCATAGAACACCCCTCCGATGTGTTCCGAGAAGTGACCGTAGATTTCCGGGGCGATGGTTCCGAGGGGTTCGGGACAAAGAACAGTTATTTTTTTCATCGTTTATTCTCCTTGTAACGGATAAATTCGGTTTAACATTGGGTATTTTGCTCCGGCCAGGGGGTTATACGGCAATTGTTCCCAGGCCGCGCCTTCCACAAAGGTTTGAATCTGTTTCAGATTCTCCGGGTCGTCGGTATATCCGGGAATCAGGGGCGTCCGGAAGAGAAAGGGGACGGTCCCCCGTTTCAGAATTTGGGCGTTTTGCAAAATCAAATCGTTGCAGACCCCGGTTGCCGCAAGATGCTTTTGCGGGTCAATGAGTTTTAAATCCATCATCACGTAGTCCACGTGTTCCAAGGCAGTTTGAAAAACGTCCGAAGAGGCATAGCCGCAGGTTTCCAGGGCGACGTGGATGCCGTTTGCCCGCAACAGGTCGGCGCTTTCGCAAAAAAATTCCCATTGCAGTAACGGTTCTCCGCCGCTGAACGTCACCCCTCCGTCGGCAAGGGACAGCATTTCTTTCAAGGGCAAGACCCGGTCAAGCACGTCTTTGGGGGAAAGGTCGGTTCCGCTCTCGGTAATCAGTCCTTTCGGACAGGCCGCGGGGTCTTTTCCGTATCGGCGAAAGGCCTCCGATTCCCGGGGACGGATACACTGTCCGCACCCCTCACACAAAGCGTGGCGCGTCATCAGTTCTTTTTGAAGGGATTGCCCTTCGGGATTATGACACCAAAGACACCGCAACGGGCACCCCTTTAAAAAGAAGGTAATTCTTGCCCCCGGACCGTCGTGGACGGAAAATTCCTTGACGTCGAAGATTCTGCCGGTCATAGCCGGTACTCCTGACGGGCAATGACGTGGTCTTGGTATTCTTTATCCAATTCGGTAAAGTAAGCGCTCCAACCCCAGATGCGAACGATAAGCCCCCGGTACGCCTCGGGATTTTTCTGAGCATCGCGCAGGGTGTCCGGGTTGACGGCATTTAATTGCAGTTGGTGTCCGCCCTTGTGGATAAAGGTCCGTACCAACGCGGCAGTTTTTTGGATTCCGTCCTGCGTATCGAATACCGAAGAGGCAAATTCCATCGTCAGCGGACCGCCGTTGCAGGTCCGGACGAGAGGTTGCTTCGTAAACGAGGCAACCACCGAGAAGGGGCCTTCGGTCCGGGCAAACAGGGAGGGGGAGAAGTTCGCGCCAAAGGGTTCTCCCTTTCGCCGTCCGTCGGGGGAGGCGGGCAGTTGTGCGGCGTGGCTCAGATAGAACATCGCCGACCCGGTCCCGGCGCGCCAGCACCCGCCCATACAGTTCTTTTTCCCTTCCAGTGCATCGGCAAAGCAATTCAGCAAAAACACCGAAGCCTCGTCGGGGTAGGGGTGGTTTTGCCCCATTTTCGGAGCGTCGTACCGTAAGGTATGAAGCAATTCCGGTTCCTGTTCAAAATTGCTGTCAATGGCAGTCAAAAGCCGGTGCATCGACAGCGACTTTTCTTCAAAAACGTACTTGCGCAGTACGGCCATAGAATCGGCGGCGGTGGCAATGCCCGTGCCGTGGATTCCGAAATTGTAATATTTCGGGCACATCAACGATTCCATCAGGGGCGAGGGCACAAACCAGACGTGATGGGAACGTTGTGAACTTTTTTCATAGCAGAGATTTTTTCTTTGGGTAATACGGTCACATTCGGCATAAATTTCTTGTTTCAATGCTTCCGCAAAGTCGGCGTAAGAGGAAAACGCCTGATTCCGCCGAAGGGTCTGGTCCACGACCTTCGGGAAATTCAGTGCGGAAATATTGTTAATGTCCATTCCGTATTTGGGGACGATAAATTCCCAACAGGCGGCCACCACGTAATCCCGGGCATCTTCCAAGTCATATCCCTTTTGCACCAACGCCGGGATGACCACGTCGTCGTTGGAGTATTGGGGAAATCCCAGCCCCGCTTTGGTCAATTCCGTTCCCAATTCATAGATTTCTTTCGGGGTCTGCGAAGAGACGCGGAGATTGATTTTCGGGTCGATCATCAAGTTTTCCCGGCTTGCCTGCAAACACAATTCAGAGAGAAGGTTAAAGGCCGGTTTTCCGTCCCGGGTCACGCCCCCCAGCACCAAACTTTGTCCGTTGTCTCCCTGCTGAACGCCGGGGTAGAGGTCGTTATCTTTATTGAACGACAAAAAGAAATCTTTGAGAAGTTCCAACGCCGTCTCTTCGGTCAGCCGTCCTTCTTTTAAGTCGGCTTCCAGATAGGGCCACATATATTGGTCGAACCGACCGACGGTGATGTGATAATTCCCTTCCAGCCACAAAGCGAAATGAAGGATTCGGAACAGTTGCAAGGCCTCCCGGAAGGTGGTAGCTCCCTTGCGGGGGATACGGGTCAGAAGTTCTGCAATTTCCGTCAATCCCCGTTCTTCCGCGGCTTTTTGATAACGGTCGGACAGGTCCAAAAGGGCATCTAATTCCCGTCTTGCAAATTCGTCGCTCCGTTCCCGTAAGGACAAAAATCCTTCCCGGATGACGGTTTCATAGTCGGGAGAAATGTTGGAACAATATCCCAACTCGTGAATAAAAGATTCCTTGCGGAATTCTTCCCATTCTTCCGGAGCAAAGCAGTCGGGAACGTTTTGAACGGTTCGCAAAAAGACGATGGTTTCTCCGGGCAAAAACACGGGAGTCTCCCGTGCAGTCAGATACTCAAAACGACGGGCCATCCGCTCCCGGGGGGAGAGGTTTTGGGCACGGTATTCGGCCGCCAGCGTATCCGGAACGGCGTGACGGAAAATGCGGTGTTTTCCTTCCGCAAGGTAAGAACGGAGAAGGTCCATAAAATCATCCTTTCGCTATTTTGTAACTTAATTATAACAAATCCCTCTTGATTTTTCTAGCAAAACGTTGTATAATAGTAGACAGAAGTTATCTTTTTCTGAGGTGCCCTTATGATTGTATATCAACACCACAATTCGTCCATTCCCTATAATTACGACACGGTGGATTACGAAAATTTTACCTATATTCCTCATTTGCACCGGAATCCGGAACTTGTTTGCGTCCTGGAAGGGAGCGTTGTGGCACATATCGAAGACCGGTCGGAGGTTATCCCGGCGGGGGAATTTCTTTTAATTTTGCCCAACCGGGTCCACTCCTTTGAAACGCCGGAGGTTTCCAAGACAAGAGTTATCGTATTTTCCCAGGAATACGTGCGGGAATTTTGGAATTGTCTTGGCGACCGGGAGGGAAAAACCGGACGGTTTTCAATGCCGGAATCGGACCGGAATCTGTTTTTGGAACGAATGACCGTTCAGCCTCCCCATCGGATGGATATTTGTGCCTGTCTTTCCCTGGCCTGCGGTGCCTACCTCAAAGAAAAGGAACGGGAAGGGCTGGTCCCCGCTTCCCGGAACAAAGAAGATCTGATGCATCGGATGTTGTCCTTTATTTCCGCCCACTATACCGAAAATATCACCCTGTCGGAAATGGCCCGGGCGTTGGGGTATGAAGAACATTATCTCTCCCGGTGTTTCCATCGGTATTTCGATAAAAATTTCAAGCAGTTTATCAACGAATACCGCATCCAATACGCCTTGCAGTTGATGTCCGACCCGGGGTGTCGCCGTTCCTTGACCGAAATTGCCTACCTCAGCGGATTTCAGTCGGTGCGGAATTTTAACCGGGTCTACAAAGAGTCGGAAGGCCGTGCTCCCCGAACGAAACGGGAAAAGTAAAACTGTGCGAAAAACCGCCCGAAGGAATCGACCTTCGGGCGGATGTTTTATGTGTTTTTCGCGGTGGGAAGTTCTTCTTTGCACCGTTCTGCCAGGTATTCTTCAAATACCTTGCCCGCCAATTCCCGGTTAATGTGGGGAGCCACGAAGAAATACCCACGCCATTTGCTGAGGTTAAACGTCTCGGTCCATTGCTCGATGCGTTTGATGGCGTCGTCCTTTTCGATGGGGCGGCGGGATTTGTCTACCACGGTAAGGGGAAGCCCGGTGGTCAGGGGCGGGGGAAAGGAGATGGCCAAATCGAAGGGGTCGAAATCCACGGAAAGGCCGTGGGTCTCATAGGCTTTTTTCAGCCGGTCGGCAACAATCGTCCGTTCTTGCAAATACTCTTCCGTGGTGCAGTTTTTCAAAAAGTCCACGTAGGTCCCGATGCCTTTGGGGAACAAGGTTTTTCGCTGCCATTGACGTAAAAAGTCGGAAAGAACGGCCTTTTGCTCCCCGTTATCGCAGCCCTTCAAGGCCTGCAAGGTGTCTTCCATCGCCCGGTCGGGGAGACGGTAGGCTTCAAAACTGTCGGGCGTAAATTCTGCCGCCCGTTTCAAAAGGGTCCGCCGGGGAAAGGCCTGAATGAGGGATTGTAAGGTTTTGGGAGAATTTTCGTTGGCAAAAGGAGTCTGTTGCGTTTGATACAACGCGTCCAGCTGATGATTATTCAAATACAAAAAGTCGCAGGGATGTTCTACGATACCCACCCGCACCAGGGCGTAAATGGCATCCCGCATCTGGGCTTCCGCCGCCAGAATCTTTTGATGGCGGTACATATAGTGATAGAGCATCGAGCGGTTGAAAATCAATTCTTCCACGGTGGAAAGGGCGTCGGCGGTGATGGCGAGCCGATAGTCGACAACCCCGCGGTCTTCGGTCTTGCACAGCACCAATTTCAGCAAAAACCGTTCCACCCCGTAGGTCAGGGCAATGCCGGCGGTATAGCTGTCCCGCTGGGTGTAGTCCAGTTTGTCCGCATCAAAAATTCCGTTGATAACGGTGGTTAAGTAGGAATATTTCGTTCCGTCTTTCCCTGTATTTATTGCTCCGATCACCAAATTTGCCGCCTGTTGAAGCAAGGTTCTGGCTTGGGATTCGGTGGTGATTCCCGGATACTTTATTTCTCGGAAAAAGAAGGAAACGAAAGCGTCGGAAACAATGATAAGATAGGAGAAGGTCTCGTGGGGCGAAGGGGATACGGACTGCCCCGATTCCCGGATAACGTCTTCCCGGGCGGCCACAAATTCCGGCATCGGCCCATAGACCGCTTCGGACAGATGGGAATAGGGACAATGTCCCAAATCGTGCAACAACGCCGCAAGACGAACCAAACGAATCTGCTCTTCTCCGATGACGTCCTTTACGTCGGCCCGCTGACGGGCATCGGCGTGCATCTGCTCCATCATCCGGGAAGCCACGGCCGTGGTGCCCAAAGAGTGTTCAAACCGGGTATGCCGGGCTGCGGGATAGGTGGAATCCGCCAACCCCACTTGGTTGATGTTCCGCAGCCGTTGGAACAGGGGAGAGTCGATCAGCCGTACCTCCCAGGGGTGAAAGACCATCGACCCCCAGATCGGGTCGTGAATAATCTTTTCTCCCGTGGCGGTGGGGTGGTAGCCTTCGGTCATTCGTGTGACAAAGTCGTTAATGCGGTGGCAAAAATCCAGGTCCATAGAACGTCCTTCCTTTCCTACCTCTATTATCGCACGAAATCTGCCGTCCGTCAAGGGTTTTTTGTAACTTTTTTGCAACGATTCCCCGGGTTTCTTGATTTTTCCGCCTACGGTATGTTATAATGAGAAAAAAGAGGAGAGGAGTTTTCCTGAAATGATTCGCAGAGACAAAGAAAATTATTATCTGGATATCGCCGCGACCGCCTGTGAGCGAAGCACCTGCTTGCGGAAGACCTACGGGGCGGTCATCGTGAAAAACGATACCATCATCTCCACCGGATACAACGGTGCTCCCCGGGGACGGCAGAATTGCTGTGATTTGGGGTGGTGCCTTCGGGCAAAATACAACATTCCCAGCGGAGAACGTTACGAACTGTGCCGGTCGGTCCACGCCGAGGCCAACGCCATTATCGTCGCTCCCCGGGAAGAAATGATCGGTGCCACCTTGTATATGGTCTGCCGGGACCCCAAAGACGGGTCAATCGTGCCGGGGACCAACTCTTGCTCAATGTGTAAGCGTCTGATCATCAACGCTGGGATTTCCAAAGTGGTCATTCGGGACACCCACGACGAATACCGGGTGATCGACGTGGTCAAGGAATGGGTGGAAAACGATTCGTCTCTGGAATTACATTCCGGGTATTGAGATTTCGTTTTTGGTTGTTAAAAAAGTTTGAAATCTCTTCGTCAATTTACACAAGAATCCAAAGAGATTTTTGGTCATTGCGACGATTGTTGAGAACACGGCGGGAAGAGTTGAAAGAAAGTCTTGACAAACTCCCGTTCTATCTGTTATAATAAGACATACAAAAGCCCCTTTGCGGGCAAAAACCAATTTTCGGAAAGAGGTAACGATTATGAAAACTGCAAGAAGATTGCTTGCTCTGCTCCTCGTTCTGATGATGGCCTTTGCGTTGGTCGCTTGCGGTGGAGACACCCCGGACACCGATGTGGGAGGCAATCAGGGCGGAAATGAACCACAGGGCGGCAACCAGAGTGGTGAAGGTCCCAGCATCGACGAGGTCGTTGACGGATTCGTAATGCCCGACCGTCCTACGGACGAAACCGAAGGCAAGACCTACATCATTATTCAGCACTCTGAGATTGAAAACCCCTTCGGTTACTCTCAGGACTCTCAGATGGGTATGAACATCCAGACCCGTCTGGACGAAGTAATGGAAACCTACGGTTGTGCCATTGAATTTGAACAGATGTCTTACGAAGACTCTGCCTTTGCTTCCAAGATGCAGGCTCGTCAGTTCGCGGAAAACGGCGGCGATATGGTCTTCGCCAACAAGAACGCGCAACTTCGTCGGACGTTGGGTACCGGCGGCGAAACTTCTCTGATGGTTGACCTGTTGCAGGTTACCGATATCATCAACTTCTGGGATGCCAACAAATGGGGCACCATTACCGCTCGGGAATCTATGATGGCCGGCGGTACCTTCTACGGCGTTTCTCCCGCTCTGTGGGTTGACTGTACTCCCCTGCCCTACTACCAAGTCGTTTACAATAAGGACCTGGTAGAAGCAGCCGGTGCCACCGATCCTCAGGAATACTGGGAAAATGAAGAATGGGACCGCGATGCTATGGTTGACGTCATCACCGAAACCACCGACGAATCCGCCGGCGTTTGGGGTATGACCGCTACCGACTATCATATGGTTCGTGCCACCTTCCTTGGTACCGGTAAGCTTTTGGTTAACATCGACGGCGAACCCGCTGCCGACGGAAGCGTAGAATGGGCCGGCGGTATCGACTCCCCCGAAACCATCGAAGCTCTGACCTGGTTGAAGAGCACTCTGACCAATTATAAGAAGTGCTTCAACAACGGTCAGAATACCTGGACTACCTGGGAATCTCAGGTTCCCTTCAACGAAGGTCTTTGCACGATGGCTATGACTCGTCCCATCGACCTGTTCGGTTCCGTTGTTATCGACGCCGACTTCCAGTTCGGTGTTACCACCTGGGCCAGCGACGAAGTCAACTCTCTGACCGGTTACTACGAACAGGTCTACTCCGTTGCTATCCCTGTCTTTGCTCAGAACGTCAGACATTCTGCATTCCTGATGGCTGACCTGTTTGAAGGTCTGGAAGGGGTAGAAACCTACGACGACGTTCTTGCTTATTACAGCGAAGAATACTTCTCTTCCGACCTCGACTTGAAGTGCCTGGTTCGTGAAGGTGCTACCCTCCAGTATTCTTACTGGCCCAACGGTACCATTGACGGTGTTTGGAGTGAGCTGGCCAACAACCTGCTTTCTTCCGGTTCCGTTTCTTCTTTGGTGAAGCGTTATGCCGGCACCATCGAAAAGGACGTTGAAACGCACATTCTGCCCAACCAGGTTGAACTGATTCGTTGGAAAGATAAATGGAATATTGACTGATTTTTAAATCAGTGTCTTGCCCGGAAGGAGAAAAACCTTCCGGGCAAATTTTTTGCATAAAAAGAAAACAATGCTTGACAACTGTGAAAAAAAGGAGTATAATGGTACGGAAAAACGAAAAAATGGAAAAGCGGAGTTGTGAGCGATGAAGTTTCAGTGGAAACAGAACGGTATTGCCCTGTTGTGTGCATTTATTTGGGGGACGGCTTTTGTGGGGCAGGATATGTGCTCCGCCCTATCTCCTTTTGCGTTTAGTATGTTGCGTGCTGCGATTGCGGTGGTGTGTATCGGCGCCTTTTTGCTGGTGCGCCGCGCCATTCAGAAGAAAAAGGGAACCTATCGGAAACAAGACCCGAAGGCCCTTTGGCTGGGCGGATTGATTTGCGGGGTCTTTTTGGCCTTGGCTTCCAATCTGCAACAATTCGGCATTTCCGCCGGAAGCGGTGCTGGAAAAGCATCCTTTCTCACGGCGACTTACGTGGTCCTCGTGCCGGTAATCACCTTGTTTTTCGGAAAGAAAAACGGACTGAACGTGTGGGCCGGGGTGGTCTTGACGGTGGTTGGGCTGTATCTTCTTTGCGTGAAGGGCGATTTCACCATCGCCTTGGCAGACCTGTATTTGATTGCCTGTTCCATCGCCTTTGCTTTGCAGGTGGTTTCGGTAGACTACTTTATTCAAAAGGTGGACGGAATCGCCCTATCGTGGGTGCAGTTTATTTTCGTCACCCTCATTTCCGGGATATTCTACTTCGTCTTCGGAGAAGAAGGGGGATTGGCCTTGGAGCAGATTTCTCAGTGGATTTTGCCCCTGCTGTACGTGGGAATTATGTCCAGCAGTATTGCCTACACCCTGCAAAACGTGGCGCAAAAAGACGCCAACCCCACGGTGGTTTCGCTGATTTTCTCGTTAGAATCCATCTTCGGTATCGTGGCCGGAGCCTTGTTGCTCCAAGAGAAATTGTCCTTGCGGGAATATCTCGGATGCGTTCTGATGTTGGTAGCCGTGGTCTTGTCTCAGTTGCCTCCCATACGGAAACGGAAAAAAGCCCTTTGATTTTTTGCCTCTGTCGGTTGACAGAGGCTTTTTTTTATGGTAAAATAAGATAGATTACTCGTGGAAAGGAGTCTGTTATGAATCCAACGACCTTTGAAGCTTTGGTGCAAAAGCAAGTTTCCGATTGTTACCGGGTCCGGGTGGTGCCGCAGACCCAATCCACCAACGACGATATCAAAGCTCTCGCCGAGACCGGAGAACCTGCGGGGGCGGTTTTGATTGCCCTTCGCCAGACCGGTGGCCGGGGACGGATGGGACGAAAATTCCACTCCCCCCCAGGGACGGGTCTGTATCTTTCGGTCTTGCTTCGCCCCGACGCCCTTCCGGAAGAATCCGTTTTCCTCACGACGTCGGCCGCAGTGGCCGCCGCCCGGGGGGTGAAGACGGTATTCGGAAAAGACGTTTCCATCAAATGGGTCAACGATTTATATTTGGAAGGGAAAAAAGTCTGCGGAATCCTTACCGAAGCCGGCGTAGACGGAAAGACCGGTAGGTTAGAATACGCCGTGTGCGGCATCGGTTTTAATTTAGTACTCCCGGAAGGGGGATTCCCCGAAGAGATTTCCGCCATTGCCGGAGCGTTGTCCGAGACCCTCGACCCTAACGATGCTCCCCGATTGGCCGCCGCCTTTCTGAACGAATTGCAAAGGGTCTTGCAGGAGTCTCGGAATGAAATTTTGGAAGAATACCGGAGCCGCAGTTTGCTGACCGGGAAAAAGGTCACTTCCCCCACGGGAGCTTTCCCCGGGGTTGCCCGGGTGCTGGGAATCGACGATTCCGCCGGCCTTACGGTGCGGTTGGAAAGCGGAGAGGTCCGGGTGTTGAACAGCGGAGAAGTAAGCGTTCGCTTGGAAAGGGGAGATTTGGAATGAAAAAAATACTTTGCCTGTGCCTTAGCGTTTTGATGCTGTCGGCCTTGGTTGGATGCAATATCACGCCTCCCATCGGCGTAGACAGTTCCGGATTGGAACCCTTCGTGGTGGGGGGAATCGGTCCTCTGACCGAAGAGAGAGGGAAATATGGGCTTTCCGTCTATCAGGGAGCCCAATTAGCGGTGGAGGAAATCAACGCCACCGGGGGCGTCAACGGTTTTCGCTTGGTTCTGAATTATCAGGATTCCAAGGCAGACCCGGAAACCGTCCCTGCGCTGTATGATAAATTGATGGATAACAATATGAAGGTGTTGTTGGGGGGCGTGTTCTCCGACGAGACCGAAGCGCTGCTCTCCGACCTTTCCAAGGACGGGATTTTGACTCTGACGTCTTCCGCTTCCCAATCGACTCCGCTGAGTACCGGGGGAAATCTGTTCCGGGTCTGTTATTCCGACGCCCGCATCGGGACGATTGCCGCTAACTTTATTTCGGACCACCGCCTGACCGACCGGTTAGCGGTGATTTGGTCCGATGATGTTTTCGGGGGAACCGAACAGGTGCAAGCCTTTGTTTCCACCTTTACGTCCCGGGGCGGATTTACGGATCTGTACGAAATTTCCGGAGAAACGGAGCCGGATTTTACCCCCATTCTTACCGCTTTGGAGCAAACCCCTCCGTCGATGATCTATCTTGCTACCTCTCCCGAACTGTCCCGGGCGTTTTTACAGGAATATTCCTGGGACGGGTCTCTTTCTCCCGTGAAGATCTTTGGGGGAAGCGGGATGGAATACGCAGTACAGACCACCAAAAACCCTGATTTGATTGAAGGATTGATGGTCGTAACTCCCTTTTCCAGCGCCGACACCTCACCGTTGGTTCAGAATTTCGTTTCCGCTTACCGGGAAGCGTATCAGCAAGCCCCCGACCGTTACGCCGCCGAGGCTTACGACGGCGTGTACGCCCTGGCCGAGGCAATGAAAAAGGCGGGCATCACCCCCGAAAACGTGGATAACGATGATTTTCACCGAAAAATGGTGGCCGCGATGACCAAAATCACCGTCAACGGCGTGACGGGCACGATGTCCTGGACGGCCGACGGCGAAACTACCCGTTCTGCGGTGGTCAAGGTGGTCAAAGACGGCGTTTATACCCCCTTTATCAAAGAAGATGGGACTTGATTTTTTGTTGAATATATGATATAATGGTAGAAATTGAAGTTTTACAATAGGAGTATCACTATGGAAATTTATGAAGAATTGGTTGCTCGGGGCCTGATTGCGCAGACGACCGACGAAGAACAGATTCGGGATTTGGTCAACAACGGCAAGGCAACCTTCTATATCGGCTTTGACCCCACCGCCGACAGTCTTCACGTGGGACACTTTATGGCCCTGTGTCTGATGAAACGTTTGCAGATGGCCGGGAACCGTCCCATTGCTCTGATTGGTGGGGGAACGGCGATGATCGGCGACCCCTCGGGCCGGACCGATATGCGGTCGATGATGACCAAAGAAACCATCGACCATAACTGTGCCTGCTTTAAAAAGCAGATGGAACGGTTCATTGAATTCGGAGAAGGAAAGGCCCAGATGGTGAATAACGCCGATTGGCTTTTGAACCTGAATTACGTGGATTTCATTCGGGAAATCGGCGGTTGCTTCTCGGTAAACAATATGCTTCGCGCCGAATGTTTCAAGCAACGGATGGAAAAAGGTCTGTCCTTCTTGGAATTTAACTATATGCCGATGCAGTCCTACGACTTCTATCATTTGTATCAGCACTACGATTGCAATCTCCAATTCGGCGGCAACGACCAGTGGTCCAATATGCTGGGCGGAACCGAACTGATTCGCCGGAAATTGGGCAAAGACGCCCACGCGATGACCATCACCCTGCTTCTCAACTCCGAAGGCAAGAAGATGGGGAAAACTGCCAAGGGTGCCGTGTGGCTGGATCCCAACAAGACGTCTCCCTTCGATTTCTATCAGTATTGGCGGAACGTAGAAGACGCGGACGTTCTCAAATGCATCCGGATGCTGACCTTCCTGCCCCTGGAAGAAATCGACAAGATGGACGCCTGGGAGGGCAGTCAGTTGAATCAGGCCAAAGAAATTCTGGCCTATGAATTGACCAAGTTGGTACACGGAACCGAAGAAGCCGACAAAGCGCAGGCCGCTGCAAAGGCTCTGTTCTCCCAAGGGGGCGACAGTGCCAATATGCCCACCTGTACGCTGACTGACGGGGATTTCACCGACGGAACGATCGATATTTTGGGCATCCTCGTGAAGGCCGGATTGAATCCTTCCCGCGCCGAAGCCCGCAGAGCCGTAGACCAAGGCGGCGTTTCGGTGGACGGCGAAAAGGTTACCGACAACAAGACCACCTACACCAAAGCCGACCTCGCCGACGGAAAAGTCTTCCGCCGCGGGAAAAAGGCTTATATGAAGGTCATCGTTGAATAAAACGGCGGAATAAGCGACGTTGTGAATTACAAAGCGGACTTCTTTTCGGGGTCCGCTATCCTTTTTTGATTGTGGAGGAAAATACGTATGGAACTGAAATTCCCTCCGGAGGGGACTCCGGAATATGCCTGGTTTGATTATCATATGGAACACGAATTGGGCACCTATCCGGGGAGCGAAGGTAGTTTTTGCCGGACCTTTATGGAAGTTCTGGACGAACAGATCCGGAGTAATTTGGGCAGTTCCCCCGCTTACGTGGGCACCACCGTCAAGGATGTGTTCAACAGCGGGATGGAGGCTCTGGACATCATTACCGGGCACGAACGCGGAGCAGGGAAATTGCAGTATAACCATATGAAGGACGTCTGCAACCGGATGAACCTGACCTATCAGCGGTGCCGGAAAAAAATCAACAATCGGATGGTGGAATTCCTTCAAGAAAACGACGGAGTCATCGACCAATGGCCGATGGCCGAGGATTCCCGGGGAATTTCGGTGGAGCACAGTCAGAACGGCCCGGATGGGGAACCGCTGAATTTTTATTTCGCTTACTTTGGCTCCGATTACGCTCCCGCCGGTCATAAAATCTACCGCAAAGAGGGAAATACTCCCACGCGGCAAAAGATAACCTGTTCCCCTTCCAGCTCGGATGAAATTGAGGCGTTGTGGGACCGATATAAGGAAATTGACAGCCGATATCACGTGGAACAGGGAACCCGGGATATCATCGGGATTCTGAAATCGGCCTGTTACCTTTTGGTTCCGATTCTGACGGGGGCTTTTTTGGTGTTCAGTCTGATTTGGTATTTTATGGGAGTGGACCCTGCCGCCCAAACGTTGCAATGGTTCCAATCGGCGGAGACTGTAATTCCAAAATTCCTTCTCTTCGTTCCCAAGTGGCTTTTGTCTGCGTTGGCCTTCGTTTCCTCTCTTCTGCGGTTAAATTCCATTCTCTTTTGGGTCGGGACCCTTATGGTGACCGTCCTGGGTGGATTTGCGTCGGTCTCGATTTTGAGCCGTCCCTACGCAATGCCGGTAAAAAAGAGCGTTTTGGCAAAATCCAAGGCCGCATCCCGCCAAGCGTGGGACGAATATCAGGCGGCAAAGGACGCCTGGACCGCCGTCAGCGACGCCTGGAACGAGGCGTACTTTCAGCATTGTAAAAAGAAATAACGGATAGAAAAGCCGGACTTCTTACAGAAGTCCGGCGGCTTATCGACAAAAAAGACAGAGAATCGTGTATTCTCTGTCTTTTTTTGTATTCAGATATAAATGGTATCGCCGTTGTGTTTCAACTCCGTAATGACGGGGCGTTCGGCGGTGACGGGCTTGTTGGGTTTGTGCATAATGAAGTATTCGCGGCCGTCGAAGGTTTTGAAAATCATTCCGTGGCCGCCGTTTTCCGCAGAAAGGGGCTGGTCTAAGACCGTCCACTTCCCGTCAATATCACCGTTGTCGCTCTTGCAGACAAGCTCGGTGTAACCCTGGGCGTTGAAGGACGACCAGATGGCCAGAAGGTCGCCGTTTTCGTTGCGATACAGGTAAGGGCCGTCGGTGACCAGGGATTTTTTGCCGCCCCGGGCATCGCAGACGTCTTTATAGTCGCTGGCCTTCCAGAGCAGAACCGGTTCGGACACCGGAGCCGAAAGGTCGTCGGACAGTTGAACGGCGCAGACGGTGCCGTCCCCGATCTGCGTCCATTCGTGGCAGAAGACAATGTAGGGCTTTCCGGTCTTATCCACGTAGAAGGTTCCGTCCAGACATTCCCATTCCAGGGGGGTTGCGGGATGGGGGGAAAGAGGTTTGAACGGTCCGTCGGGGGTGTCGGAGACCAGAATGTGGGTGCCTCGACGTTTGCCTTCCGCGGCAAACGAGGCGAACAGATAGAATTTTTCCTTGTACTTATGGACTTCCGGCGCCCAAGCATCTCGCTCTCCCCAAAAATCGTCGGATACTTCAAAAATGCTCTTGGGAGCGGACCAATGTTCCAAATCGTCGGAAATATAAACGTCAAAACCGTCCTGAACCCCCCAAGGGTACGCTTCAAACGTAGCGCTGACCCGGGAGCCGTACAGATAATATTTCCCGTTATGGGGCAGGATGAAGGGGTCTCGGATATTGATTTCGTGTAATTTCATAAGGGACCTCCTTTATTCGACGTTGCCAATGATATGGAGCAATTCTTTTTGGGCGATAGGGTTGCCGGCAACGATGGGACAGGGGTGTTCCAGGGATACGGAGTTGCCGCAGGTGTCGGTGAAAATCCCTCCGGCTTCGGTCAGAATCAGCCCGGCGGCGGCGTAATCCCAAGGGGAGAGAAGCAATTCAAAAAATGCCCCCGTGCGGTTTGCGGCAACGTCGCACAGATCCAGCGCGGCAGCCCCCATCCGGCGGATATCCATACATTGTTCCATCAGGCCGGAAAGAATCCGCAGCGTCCGTTGGGTAAGGTCTGTATAGTAAGGACAGGTGCCGACCCCCACGATGCTGTCGTTGAGAGGGCAAGGATGCACGGAGAGGGGTTTTCCGTTGCAAAAACTTCCAAATCCCTTCACCGCAGAAAAATATTCGTCGGCAAAGGGGTTGTAGACGATCCCGATAACCGGGTTTCCGTCCCGGAGCATCGCCACGGAAACACAGGACCGATTCAATCCCTTGACGAAATTGGCGGTGCCGTCGATGGGGTCGATCACAAAGCAGTCCCCGGTGGTAATATCGGTTTGAAGATGCTCTTCTTCCCCCATAAATTTGGCGTCGGGATGCAGGGCGGAGAGTTCTTTGGTCAACATCCGCTGGGTGTTTACGTCATATTCCGTGACCAAGTCCCGATGGCTGGTCTTGTCTTGGGCGTTTTGCGGAACGGCACTTTTGACGTAAGTTCCGGCGGAGCAGATGATGGGTTCCATTTGAGAGGCAAGTTGCTGTAACGTCATGAAAAGTTCCTTTCGGGAGAAATTATTTAACGATTTTTAACCAATCTTCTTTGGTCAATTGCAATTCGCAGGTTCCTCCGCCTCTGCGGACCCGTTGAAATCCGGCGGCGGTAAATCCCTTGACGGCGGCGGTGTTTGCCGTGGAAAGGGTGACGGTCAGGGCCGGGATATGGTTGGTTTCAAAGGCTCTTTGGGCCAACAGACCCAAGGCCGGGGCGCAATATCCCTTTTTCCGGTGCCGGGCAAGAAGGATGATGCCCACGTTGTATTTTTCGCCGTCAAAATGCCAGGAGATTTCTCCCACCGGCGTTCTTCCGTCGGCGAGGACGGCGTAAAAATTCTCCGGTTCCTTCTCCATCCAGAAGCCGTACCACAACGCCCAATAATTCCGGGGAAAATCAATACATCCGGTGTTTGGGTGATAATCGGGGGAAGGTTCTTTAAAGCGGTTAAACGCCATTGTTTCCGGGTCGGAAAGCAGTTGTTCCCGGAAGGCAAGTTCGTTATATTGAGGTAAATACAGGCGCAATTCCATTATAATTCTTCTTCCTTTACGGTAAGGGCTTTTCCTAACCGGAAGGCCCAGATATTACACCCCAACACCGGCTTGTCGTACAGGCGACGCACGGCGGCGGCGTAGAGATTCAACTGACGGGAATACCGTTGCAGCAATTCTTCTTCCGAGGCCCGGTCGGATTTGAAATCCACGATCCAGTACCCTTCTTCGGTCTCCCACAGAAGGTCCATCGCCCCTTGCAACAGCATTTCTCCCTCGTCTCCCGGATTTCCGGTGTAATAGGATACGGGAATCCGACAGGTAAACCGCACCTCCCGTTGGTATCCCAAAGACGTTCGGAGCCGTTGCATCAAATCGCTCTGTAAAAACTGTTCCAGGTCCTTGCGGTTCAGCGCGGCCGCCCCCTCTTGGGTCAGGTGTCCTTGGTTCAAAAGCCGGGCAATCTCTTCCTCCACAGGGCGGTCAAAGTCCGCAAATTGGCAATAAGTATGGATGGCAGTTCCCGCTTCTGCCCCCGTCAACTCCTTCGACAGAAAACCGGGTTTGGATACGGGAGGTTCCCGCAGGAGAAGTTCGCTGTCCGGGTCGGCGGGAGATTTGGAGATCTCCGTGACCGAGACTTTGGCGGGAACGGTGGAAAGCCGGTTGTTATAGGCAAAGGAAAACCGGCGGTTCAATTCCTCGTCGGACAGATTACAACGGGTTTTTTGCGTCGTTTTTGCCGGGGGAACCTCCTCGGGAATCTCTCCAAAGTCGACCCGGAGATGCCCTTCTTCCGATTCGGGGGCAAGCCAGGCGGATTGGATGATTTTTGCGTCGGGGTGGGCTACCGTCCGGTCCAACACCGGGGCACGGAAACTGTTCATTTCCAACCGGTCGATAAGGCGAACGATACCCTGTTCGGAATGAAGCCCGTGCAGGTCCAATTTTTCCAATTTGTCGGAACAGCGGCTTATCATCGTCAGCCGATCCCGGGGGCGGGTCAGGGCAACGTACAGCACCCGCAACTCTTCCGCTACTTCGTTCCGGTCACTGCGAAAATGTATCAACTCCCGCATCAGTGTGGTGTATTCCGCCGTTCCGCTTTCGTTTTTCACCTTGGGGGCGACTCCAAAGTCTTTGTCTACACGGACGGAATCGTTGTTCTCCCGTCCGGTGCGTTCCAATTCCGGAATGATACACCAGGCGTATTCCAACCCCTTGGATTTGTGAATGGTCATCAGCCGGACGAAGTCCCCGTCGGGCGCACTCCCCGATTCTTTCACTTTTCCTACGTCCTTGGCCCGCTGGGTAAATTCCAAAAAGTCAAACAGACCGTTGTTTGCGGAATACCGCCGGGCGAAGGCGTAAAATTTCATCAGATTGCTCCGGGCAGAGGGGTCGGTGGCCGATTCCAGCGCCAGATAATCCGTGGCGGTGTAAACTTCCCAAATCAGTTTGGGAAGGGGAAGATTTTCCGCAAGGATCCGGAATTTTTGCAGGGTGTGAAGGGCGTGGTTCGCCCGCGGATTTTCTTTGGCGTATTCCACCAGCCCTTCCCATAAGGCTCCCTGTTTCTTTTTCAGCCGCGCCAGCGCTACCTCTTCCGCGGACAGCGAAAAAACGCTTCCCGTCAGGGTGACAAACAGGGCCATATCGTCCCAGGGGTCGTCGATTGCCTGCAAAAAGGCCAAAACGCCGCAGACCGACGGAGAATCCAAAAAGGTTTCACCATCCGAGGATAACAGGGGAATCCCCCATTCCCGGAACACTTCTTCGTAGAGGGAGGTAGACGACATTGCCCGCATCAGAATCGCCACGTCGGAATAGCGCATCGGGCGAGGGGATTTGGTTTCTTTGTCGAATACGGTGGCTCCCCCTTCCACGGCGTCCCGAATCAATTTCGCACAGAGCAGGGCTTCTTCCCGGTAATGGAGCGTCTTCCGTTGCCCCGCCGTCGGCAGAAGCAACAGTTCCACGTTGGGAGAGGGGGTCTGGTCGATGGGATAAGGGGAGGCTTCGTCTTCGGGGCGGCCGGCAAAAAGCATTTCCTCTTCATCGTAGCAAATGCCCCCCAGGTCCCGGGTAAACAATCCCCGGCACAGGAAGTTGACGAAGTCCAAAATTCCTTTCCGACTTCGGAAATTTTTATTTAAGGCAATGACGTTGCAGGTCTCCTTTTTCCGGAGAAAATTCTCGGAATTGGACCCCCGAAAGCCGTAGATACTCTGTTTGATATCCCCCACCGCAAAGCAGTTGTTGTCACTGACTGCACGGAAGAACAGGTCTTGCAGGTCGTTGACGTCCTGGTATTCGTCAATCAGTACTTCCTCGTAGTGACTTCTCTCCTGCAATGCGGTTTTCGACGGGGTAAATTCCCCCGTTTTGTGGGAATATTCTTTTACCGTCAGATGCAACGCCATTTCCGCCAAGGCGGAGAAGGAATAGGCGGAGCGCTTGTCCATCTCTTCCCGCACTTGCTTGCGGAAGGTGTGGACCGCGTCAAAGAGAAATTCCAATCCGGGGCGAAGATGGGTCAAATCTTCCTCGCATTGCCGGGAAGACAGGGTGAAGATAAGTTCGGTGTTGAAAAAGCTTTTCAGTCGGTTTCGGTATTCTTTGTAGAGCCAGGCCTCTCTGGGCGACGTGTCTTTCACCGACGGAGAAGTGGCGAATTTATGCCCCCGGACTCTCCGGCAGACCTCGTCCCAATCCCCCCGCTCCAAGGCGGCGCAACATTCGGTCAAGAGCAGATGCTCTTCTCGCACCTGGTCCAATTTTTTGTCGGAAAAGGGGAAATTGTCCAATATCTGAGCAAAGATATTCCGATATTCTTCCAAAATGGGAAATACCGCATCACAAGCCGCCCGGCACCAGGCGTCGGCGCCGGAAAGACGGGCTTTTTGGTCTTCCAACCATTGGTCTGCGAAGGGGAAGGATTCCATTTTTCGTGCCACGGAAGAAATGGCGGTCTCCATCGTTCGGCTGTTCAATTCCCCGCCGAACAGACTTTCAAATTCCGAAAAGCCCTGGGGAATGGTACGGTAATATTCTTCCATCATCCGTTGCAAGACCGCGGATTTGATGACGTCCAATTCCGTCTCGTCCAAAACGGTAAAATCGGGAGAGATGCCCGCCTGCTGAAAATTCCGGCGAAGCAGGTCCATCCCGTAACTGTCAATGGTGCAAATTTTGGCTTTATAGAGGGTCAAGCTCTGCCGTCTCAGATGGGCGTCCGAGGGATTTTCCGCGGATTTTGCGGCCAAATCCCGGGCAATGCGGCTCCGCATCTCTGCGGCGGCGGCGTTGGTGAAGGTGACGATTAAAAGCCGGTCGAGAGAATGGCCCGACGCGACGAAATCCACGACGCGGGCGGACAAAACCGCGGTTTTCCCCGAGCCTGCGGCGGCGGAGACCAGAAGATTTTCTCCCCGGGTCTCAATGGCTTTCTGTTGAGCCTCAGTCCACGGACACATCGTCTTTCTCCTTTCCTTGTTCGGAAGCAAACACGTCCCGTTCTTCCGGATGGCGGCAATAATCCCTCAAATCACAATATTGGCAACTGTTGTAATGGCTTCGTATCTTGATGGGGTTTTTGGCAATGGCGCCGGCGTGAAGTTGATTCCCCATTGTTTTTAACAGTTCGGTAATCTCGTCAAACAATTTGCCGAACCGTTCCAGGGTAATGAAGAAGGGGGAATCGGCAGGAACTTTCAGAAACAGCCGTTCTTCGGTGTTGTCCATCGCCTGTATGACCGAGGCGTCTTTCAGATAGACCCCCGAACGGGGCAGATTTCTTTCCCACTGCAACACCAATTCCTCCGGCGACTGATTTCGGGTGGCCGCCACCGTTTTGGGGTTTGCTCCCACGTACTGTACCCCTGCGGGGAGACAGGTTTTTCCGGGGAACAAATTTTGTTGCAGGGCGTAAAGGTACATCAGCATCTGAATGTCGATGCCGTTGCGCACCAAGTCAAAGGAGAATGTCTTTTCTCCCGTTTTGTAATCTACTACCCGAAGGTAGGAAACGCCGTCTTTTTCGAACACGTCCACCCGGTCCACTTTCCCGATGACCGACAGGGTTCCCTGTTCCAAAGGAATTTTGACCGCTTCTACCGCTTTGTCTCCGATGCCTACGTTGACTTCAAAGGCGTAGGGCACAAATTGGGATGCGGCAAATTCCTTGCGAAACAGCCGGAGAAGACGTTCGATCTTCTTCATCAACGCTTCAAAATAACTTCGCACGGGGGCGGGGGGTTCTTCGTCTCCGTAGAAAAAGTACAGTTGCTTTTCCCCGAATCGCACCACCCGTTCGTGCAATTCTTCGTCGGAACAATCCAATCCCTGGGAGATGATTTTTTCCAAGGCGTCGTGAACGATATTTCCGCGGTTCAAGGCGTTTAAGTCGGCCTTTTGCCGGGGGGAGATTCCCAAGCCGTAGCGAAGAAAATAGGCGTATTGGCATTGATGGAATTTATCGGCCCGCGAAGCAGAGATGTAGAGGTGTTCGGGGTACAACGCCCGGGCGGTATGGGGGGAAAGCCCCGCAAGTTCTTCCCGGTGTTGCAGTAATTCTCCGTAGCCGGGACGGTCTTCAAAATAGCGCGCCAATTCTTCTACCGGCGTTTTGGTATGCAACCCAAAGGCCGCCCGTTCCCGCTGGATCCGTTGTTGTAGCGAATGGGGGTCGGACTCCCGGAAGCGGTTGGCGGTGAGCCGGGGGAAAATCTTGCGAAGCTTTTCTACCGCCGACGAGGGAGCGGCTTCTCCTCCGATCACCGAGGCGTAGGAAAGATACAATTCTTCCCGGGGCGCGGTGAGGGAGAGGTAGAGGTAAAACAATTCGTGCAAGACCTTATCGTCGGTGGTCTCTCCGATGCCAAAGGGGGACAATTGCTCCCGGTCTTGGTCGGTCAAGAGGCGATTGTCGTCAATGTTTTTCGGAAAGACCCCTTCGTTCAGTCCCAGAACAAATACGCACCGGGGGGAAATCATTGGCAGGGTCTCCGGCGACCCGGCGGTCACTTCGTCCAGGGAGGTGGGCAGAATGGCAATGTCGTGGGTATCGATGACGGCAAAGAACAAATCCCGGTATTCTTTCAGCGTTACGGCATCATCTCCGGCGGTGAGCACTATTTCGTCCAAAGCCAAAATCAACTGCTCATACACCTTTTTTTGCCGGGAGGCCAACTCGTATTCTCCGTAATCTCGATAGGATTCACTGTTCTTTTCTAAGGTGTCCGCTACGCGCAAGGCTTCCAAAGTCTCATACAATGCGGTGGAAATGCCCCGCACCGTGGTGTTTTTGCAGGTGTTCGCGAAGGTGTCTACCGTAGCGATCACCTTTGCCCGCACCGTTTCCGCTTTTTCCCGCAAGGCGATTTCTCCGTCCGATTCTTGTTGCGTGGGGCCGGAAATGGGACGGGTGAAGGGAAGGCGGAAGCGGTTGTAATTGATGCTCCAAACCTTTACGTACCGTTCAAACAGCGAGGCTTCTTCCGGGGTGCAGACAAAGCCGCTTTTTACAAAGGACAGCATCGATTCCCGGGAAAGCCCTTCCGTGGCCAAGGAAAACAACGCCACGATCAGGGGCAGGGGATTTCGTTGCCGCAAGGGGGTCTTTCGATGATAAAACAAAGGGATCTCGTATTGGTCGAAGACCGGGTCGAGAATTCCGGCGTAATCTTCCAAAGAACGGACGATGACGGTAAAATCCGAATACCGATAGCCTTCCTCCCGGACTTTTTGGGCAATGACGGCGGCGGCGTTTTCCACCTCGTCAAACCGGTCCGCTCCGCAAAACAAATGCAGATGCTCCGGCGTTTCGTTCAAAGTCTTTCCCGTGGGACAGGCCCATTCCGATTCCAAAAGGGCAAATTCTTCGGAAGAAAAAGAGGCGTTTTTTTGCAGATTGACAACTCTGCATTCTTCTCCCATCCGCCGGCAGAAGGCAATCAATTTCCGGGCTTCTTCCGCCGCATCCGCCGTAGGACCGGCTTTGTCCGGGTCGTCGGTCTGGGTGGGAAGGGCCACGGTAACGTTCGCGCCGTTTTTCACCAGCTGCAAAAGAATGTTTCTTTCCCGGTTGTAAAAGGTACGGAAATTGGCTACGAAAACAAATTCGTTTTCAAAATCCCCCGTCTCTTCCAGCAATTTGCGCAGGCGGGCAGGGGCATCGTCCGGGTCAAAATACCCTTCCGATAGAAATCCTTCGTAGACCTGGCGAATCATCGCAATGTCGTAAAGTTTATCGTTTTGCTCCTTTTTCGCGGTCTGCATCAGTTCGTCAGCGGAAATGCCGGCGGCTTTCAGTTCCTTTATCGTCCCCAAAAGCAAGGCCAGAAACCGGGGATTTCGGTAGTTTGGCAGATAATGTTTCAGAGAAGGAGAGACGGCGTCGAAGGCCTTTTTCAGCAGGACCGTCTTGCCCCCTTCTCCCAAGAAGCGGGCAGGGATCCCGTGGCGGGCAAATTCTGTCCGGGCCAAGGATTTCAGAGACGTCACGTTGAGGTGGCGGAAATTTTTTTCCCCTACCCGGTCCATAAAATATTGTTCCGAGGCCACGGTATATTGGTCCGGCACCAATAAGGTAATCTGTCCCGTGGCCGTTCCGGTCTCGATCAAGGTACGGATTTCATCCGCCATATACGCGGTCTTTCCACAGCCTACCCGGCCCAAAATCAACGTTAAAGGCATCGTTTCGTCTCCTTTCCCCCATTACGCCAGATTCCGGAGCAGATTCCACAAAAACCAGCCTCCGAAAAAGGTGCAACCGAAAATCCATTGCAAAAGAACCATCCATTTGGGGCAAGACTTTTGTTGTCGGGAGAGAAGATATCTCCCAAAGGAAATTCCGCCCCAGGCAAAACCTGTCAGGATGGTAAAAATTAAAAAGAAAAACTTCATAGTATCCTCAATTACTCAATGAAATTCCCAAAAGATATTCCAAAAACGACTGCTTTTTCCCAAGCAAAATGCTTCCCGTATCCTGTATTGCCGTTAATAGAAGTAGCGGGAACACTACGCCGCAAAAAACACCGTTCATCTCCCAAGCCTCCCCAAAACGGCCGTGAAGGAGCAAAGACAAGGCTCGGGTGGCTCCGCAACCGGGACATTGCAACCCCAAAAAGGTTGCCGGACAGCGGAACAATCCCTGTTGGGTTGCTTCATAGGGCATCCAGACAAAAAACGCCAATACCCCCACGTAGAGAAGGATGCGGAAAATCCGGAACCAAAGGCGTTTTCGTTGCATAAAACCTCCGAAGGGGACAAATACTTTGTTCAAAGGGGATGAAGAATCTGTGTTGAATAAAGTTGAGATATGCGGAATCAATACGTCGGAATTAAAGGTGCTCAACGAGAGCGAAAAAATGGCCCTGTTGCACCGCATTAAACGGGGGGACGAGCAGGCCAGAACGGCTTTTGTCAATGGAAATCTGAAATTGGTACTGAGCGTGGTCCAACGGTTTTCCAACCGGGGAGAAGACCCCGACGACCTGTTTCAGATCGGCTGTATCGGTCTGATCAAGGCCATTGACAATTTTGATTTATCCCAGCAGGTAAAATTTTCCACCTACGCCGTTCCAATGATCATCGGTGAGATCCGCCGGTATTTACGGGATAACAATTCCATCCGGGTCTCCCGTTCTTTGCGGGACACCGCTTACAAGGCGTTGGGGGCCAAAGAAGGGCTGACGGCAGCCCTGGGCAGGGAACCTACCATTGAAGAGATTTCCTCGGAATTGGGAATGAAGCGGGAAGAGGTGGTTATCGCCCTGGAAGCCATCGTAGATCCGGTTTCGTTGTTCGATTCGGTGTACAACGACGACAGCGATACCATTTACCTGATGGACCAGGTTCGGGATATTCACGAGACCGAATCCAACTGGGTGGAAGAGATTTCTCTCCGTCAGGCCATTTCCTGTCTCACCGACCGGGAAAAACGGATTTTGGCTTTGCGGTTTTACGCCGGCAAGACCCAAACCGAGGTGGCCTCGGAGATCGGAATCTCTCAGGCACAGGTCTCCCGCTTGGAGAAAAATGCCTTGAACGAGATTAAAAAGCACCTTTAAAAATACAAACACGGGACCCCGTGGGCGGACCCGATTTATTCTTCGTCTCGAAACATCTGCTTTTCTTTCCGCCGGTCTTCCCGTCGTTGTTCTTTCCGGAAATGAAAAAACAACACCACGCCCGTACCGGCGCAGATAAGAAGGGTTATCAGAAGTCCCGCCAAAAGAATCGCTCCGGCGGAATCTCCCGGGGACAAGGGGAAAATGATGATATCCAAAAAACTCATCCCTTCGCTCCTTTCCGCAGGTGTAATTTGGCCCGCAGGTCAAACAGGCGGCAGTAATCGGTGTATACTACGGCGCTGGCCGCCAGGGCTACGATCATCAGCCCTCCGCAGAGCAGCCGCAGAGAAACGGTGGGAACGTTCCGGAAAAAGCCGGGAAAGGACCCCAGTAAGATGACGACAGAGCAGGTCCCCACAGCCAAATGGGGGCGTTGGGGAAGGGCGGCGGTGGCCGTTCCGAAGCAAAGGGCGGTGGGAACGCACAACACCCCCAGCCCAATGCAGTAAACCCAAGGAATATGGGGGAAGACCGTCAACAACAATAAGGCACTTGCAAAGCAGACCAAGGCGGTCTTTCGGGGGCCGAATCGGTCTGCGGTAATTCCTCCGGCGGCTCTACCTAACATACAGATTCCCGCGGGAATCAATCGAAGCGGACCTTCGGCCCAATCCGCCGGGAGTAATGCCGTCACAAGAGAGATTACAAAAAGAGGAATCAAAGTCAGCCCCAGGGTCAATCCGTCGGGTAAGACCCGGTTGACACTGTGACGGAAGGACCGTATTTTTCGGGGATATTTCCGGGCTTCCGCAAAAAAGAAACAAGCCACGGCGACAATCAAAAGAACCACGGTTACCACCCAAGGTTTCAATGCGGTTCTCTGGGCAACCAGCGTTCCTGCTGCCGCACCGAACACGCCGGTGGAAATAAGGGTTGCAATCCGGGAAAAGTACCCCCGGGCAAAGCAGACCCCTTCTCCGACCGCCCCGGTGTGAAACAAGGCGCTGCCCACGCCGGCGGGGAACAGGGCCACCCATCCCCAAGAGGAGGGAAGAAACAATGCAATGGCCACAAGCAGGCATCCCAGCGCCTGGGAGTGAAGTAGGGGCGATTCATCGAGAATCATTCCAAAAACGGGGCGAAGTCCGTAAGAAAGAAGCAGGAAAATCAAATATCCTGCCCCCAGCAGAATCGAAGTTTTTCCTCCTTGGGCAAAGGACCCCGCCAAAAGAAAGAAGCAGGCAAAGTCTACGGCAAAATGGCCCAGCGTTTCGGTCACCAATGCTGCCTTTCTCGGCATATCAAATCCCCCTATCAATAATTAGATTTTATTATAATATTAAGTATAGCATTTCTTTCAGGTTTTGTCAAGTTTTCAGCACGCCGTCTCTTGACATTGAAAAAGAAATATGATACAATTAAATGTAATTTTTGATTGTGTTTAATGGGGAAAACCTATGCTTGATTTCAAACCGCTGACGCTGGACTGTCTTTCGTTGGTGCGGCAAGACCTGTGCCGTGACCTCCCCCGGACTTGTGACTATTCTCTGGGGGGAACGTTGCTTTGGCGGGACTATTTACAGGTCCAATATGCGAACGTGGATGGGGCGCTGGTTTATTCTCTCCGGTTGCCCGACGCGACGACCGCATTTCAGATGCCCGCAGACCCCGCTCCCGACCTTTTGCGGCGGATTTGGGAACATTGCAAAGAAACGGGAGCCGACTGTCGGTTTACCTTCGTCCCCGGAGAGCGGAAGGATGTCTTTTATTCCTTGTTTGACAGCGTTTCCGTTCAGGAGCAACGGGATTGGTTCGACTATCTTTACCGCAAAGAAGATTTGATTACCTACGCCGGAAAAAAGTTACGGGGCCAGCGAAACCACGTCAACAAATTCCGGGCCTCCGTTCCCGATTGGGAATTTTTCCGGGGGACGGAAGACGACGTGCCCCGTCTTCGGGAATTTTATGCCCGATTCCGCCAAGAGAACCAAAAAGAGGCTCCGTCCTGGAAAGAAGAGGAGCGAAAGATAGAAGAAATTTTCGACCGTTTTTCGGACTATGATTTTCTGTGCGGGATTCTGACGGTGCAGGGAAGAGTCGCCGGGTTTTCTTTGGGAGAACGGGTGGGGGACACGCTGATGGTCCACACCGAAAAGGCGGACCGGCAGTTCCCGGGAATCTATCCGATGCTGGCCTCCCGCTTTACCGAGGCGTTTGCCGATGCTTCGATTCGTTACGTGAACCGGGAAGACGATTCAGGGGACGAGGGGCTTCGTACGGCAAAATTATCCTATCATCCCTGTGCGTTGCTGGAAAAGTTCTTGGTTAAAGTACGGTAATTGCGCCGTTAAAAAAAATAAAACTGCCTGACGTTTATCAGGCAGTTTTTTGTCCTTTGATTCGGTTACGGCATCGGAACTTCGGGAACGGGAATTTCGGGAACGGGAGCGGGAGCAGGGGGTGTCAGTTTTGCTTTTTTTGCTTCGTAGCGAACGTGCTTGGATTTCCCGAACGCCAGCACGGGGATGAACACGAAGGGAAGGAAAATCAATCCCAAAGTATATCCCACACCGTGTCCGTAGGCTTCGGAAAATTTCAGAAGCGACCAGAGAATGACCAGAACGTTGATGCCGGGAATGAGCATATACAGAAAATAAACGCCGTTCCCCCACGTAATGTTGAACAATTCAATGGCGCAGTATACGGGGACGAAAATCGCCCAGCCGGGACGACCGGCCTTTGTGTAAAGTTTCCACCAACAAATGACGTAGAACACCACGGCCGCAACGGCAATCAGAGCCCCGAGGATGATAAGGATAATGCCGATGATTTTTCCGGCATCTACTCCAAATCCGCCTCCCACGCCATCGTACGGACGGGCCATACCCATCGTGGAGTCAATCATTTCTTGAACTGCATTGTTTCCCATAACGTTTTCCTCCTTTTTCGGTGCGAACACCTTTCTTTTATTGTAGCATATTCTTACAAAAATGTCAAGAATTAAAATATCCGGGCAAAAAACTGCCCGGATATTTTTGATTTAGCACTGTTTCATCAGCCGCAGATAGAATTCCACCGCCCGTTTGGCCGCATCCAAACGAATCCGTTCGTTGTTGCCGTGGATGGTGGCCCGTTCTTCCGCCGTCAGGTCCATTGCGGAAAAGCGATAAACTTTATCGGAAATCCGGCCGTAGTGCCGGCTGTCGGAGCATTGTACCATTAAATAGGGAGCCACAAGACACCCCGTCCAGGTCTCCGCCACCGCTTTTTCCACCTTCTTCCAGGCGTCGCAGTCGGTTTGGGAGATGCGGCTGGGATTCATATGACTGCCCACGGTGACGGTAACGTTTTCGTCACCGACAATCTTTTCCAGCCGGGCTTTTGCCGATTCCACCGTATCCGCAGGATTGAGGCGAAGATTTGCCACCATCGTCGCTTCGGGGGGAATCACGTTGGGGGCGGTACTGCCTTCCATTTGGGTGAAGGCTACGGTCGTGCGCAGCAATGCGTTGATTTCTCCCCCGGTCTTTCGCCCCAACAAATCCAAAACACCCTTGAAAATGCCGAAATTGGCAAAGATGACCTTGTAAAGGAAGGTGGAATGACGTCCCAAGGTGTCAAACATTTCCGCCGCGGGTTTGGTAACGTGCATCGGAAAGGGATTGTTTTCAATCTTGCCGCAGGCCTTCGACAGGATTCCCACCGGCGTATGAGGCTTGGGAGCTGAGGCGTGTCCCCCTTGGGATTTGACGGTAAAGATGGCGTTTAACATTCCTTTTTCCGCAATTCCCACAACACCGCAAGGGGCCTTGACCCCGGGGAAGACGTTTTCCACAACGCCGCCCCCTTCGTCTACCACCAGTCCCAAATCCATTTTCCGCTCTTCAAACCAATCTACAATATTGGAAGCGCCTTTTCCGTTGACCTCTTCGCCCCCGGAGAAGGCAAAGTAAATATCGTTTTCCGGAACAAAGTCTTTGGAAATCAGGGTGTCTGCCGCCGACAGTACGGCGTTCATCGTCACTTTCGTGTCCAGGGTTCCCCGGCCCCACAACACGCCGTTTTCAATCTCGCCGCAGAAGGGGTCTTTGTCCCATTGGTCGGCGTTGACGGGTACCACGTCGTAGTGGGCCATCATCACCGACGGATGGTCCGAGGCTTTTCCTTTCCAGCAGAACAGCAACGCCCGGTCGGGCAGCCGTTCCAGGGTGCAGACCCGGAATACGTTGGGGTATAATTCCGGCAAAAGGCCGATGAGTTTTTCAAATTCGGCATCGTCTTCTTTGGAAGAATCGTAATAAGACACGGTTTTGCACCGCACCAACTGCTGCAAAGCGGCAACGGCTTTGTCTCCGTCGAATTCCACCGGTTCTGCTTCGGTCACCGGTTGGGTCTTGGGACGGAATGCCGCCGCCCGAATCAGGATTACCGCCAAAAATACGGCAATCAGGCCTAAAATAATATAAAGAGCAATCATAGCGACGTTTCCTTCTTTTTACAACCAATTTTTCTTGTACATAATCCGGCTGATAATCAGGGTAAAGACCACGCTGACGGGAACCATAATTCCCACCGTGCCCGCATTCAGAGCCGGAACGGCGATGAACAGAATCAGCATCAGTATCACGGGTGCCACGGCCAGCTTCCAGTTCCGGGAGACGAACACCACCCCAAGACCGCCGAACAAGGCGGGAATCATCTGGTCAAAGGCGGGGATCAGCACGGGAGAGGCCAAGACCGGTGTTAGGGGAGAGATGAGAACGACACCCAAAATAATGATAAGCGTGGTGACGATGGACGATACGGCGATGGCGATGGTGGAGACCACTTCCCCTTCTTCCGAGTTTGCCTTGACCTTAGCCTGTTCCAAGGCGTTGAGGGCACAGGGCAATTTCAAATTGGAGATATTTCCGGTGACGAAGGAGAGGTACGACCCGCCGGCGCCCAACATCGGGATATACGTAATCGTTTCAATGACGCCCACCGCCCAATACATTGGTGCCGTGGCCAAAAGCCCTTTCCAAAGGCCGTTCATATCAGGGAAGGCGCGGAAGATAATGGCTACCGCAAGGGGGAAGGCCAGAAGCAAAACCATCATCGAAAGATTCCAGATCGTCCCCCAACGATGGACTTTATCCATATAAGTCAATTCTTTTTTCATCTTCAATCCCTCCTGTTACGACAACCAAGCGGTCAGCGGAATGGCGCTTGCCATCCCCACGATCAACGACACGGGCAGGGCATAGTCGGCAATCCAATGAATCTTTTTGAATTTTCCGGCCAACAGTCCGCAAATGGCCATCACCACCGCGGATACCGCCATAACGCATACGGGAATCAATCCTTTGAAGTTGCCGGAAAAGGCGTCGGAAACGTCGCAGAAGACGAATCCTACGAAAGCGGCAATCATTCCGATAAACATTGCGGATTGGAATACGTCCGCCCACTTTTTATCCCGCTTTTCCAGGTTCCCCATTCCTTTTTGCAGTTTTTTGCAAATGACGGGAACCAGCCAGATGCCCACCATAATGGAAAGGGTCATAACCAAGGTGATGGTAACGAATTGGGATGCGTTGGGCGACGCGCTTCCCGAAAGGCCCATTGCCAGAGAGGTGTTTTCCGCCGCAATGGCTTCGTAAGAAAGGGACCCTACCACGCTCAGCCGAAGCCAGGGGAGAGCCACCCCTAATTTTTTAGACAGAGCAATTACGCTGATGACGATGGCGACCGCCGGGGCGACGGTAAAGACTCCCGCCGTTACGGCAATGCTCCGCAGTTTTTTCTTGTCCATTCCGATGGCAACGCCCCGTTTCCAGGCTTTGACCAGGAAGAATACCGATTGACCCAACACCGCCGCAACGATGATTCCCACCATTACGAACAGAATCGGATGATTGATGCTGAATTCCATAAAATGACTCCTTTCAACGCATCTTTTCTATATCATACCATATTTTTTTCTAAATTGCAAGTCTTTGCAGGCGTTTTTGCAGAACCTTGAATACCACTGTCTTGGGGTGCCTGCCCAACGTTTTTTTATTATGGAGACATATGCTCCCGGCGGATTTGCGACGGGGTTTTTCCGGTGTATTCTTTCAGCACTTTTCGAAAATAAGAGGGAGAAGAAAATCCAAGGGTGTCGCTGATTTCCTGGACCTGGCGGTCGGTGGTTATCAGCATCTGTATCGCCCGGTCGGTCAAAAGTTCTTGCCGAAGGGCGTTGGGAGACTTTTTTGCGACTTTCTTGAATACGGCGTACAGCATCGATTGGCTCACGTTACAGGCTTTCGCCACCTCCGGCACGGTACATTGAGGATTCTGATACAGATATCCCAAGGCATCACGGTAGATTTTTTTTGCACTGTCAAAAGACCCCGACCGCATCCGGGGCAAGACCCGGGAGACCACGGAGTAAAATCTTCCTAAAATTTCGCAGTCCACCGGAATCCCCACCGGCAGGGAACGGAACGCCTGCGTATCTTCCGGGGAGCAGGGAACTTTTTGCAGGCAGTAATGTTTCTGTTCTGCATCGGGAAAGGAGAGAAATCCGAAGGAAAGAAAGGAAACTTCCGGGTCTCCGTACCAATACGACCGGTATTTCAATCCCATCGGAATGTAAAATACGTCTCCGGCGGAAAATTCCCGGGTCCCCCGTTCCGAAACGATCTTACAGCGTCCTCGTTCCAGATAAGCAAAGTAATGGGACGGGGCGCCCTGCTCGCAATCGGTGAAATGATACTTGTCGTAATGGAATCGCAAAAAACGGAAGGATTTGGAGAAAAGTATCTCTTGCATTGGGTTTTTCCTCTGAAATCGTGTAGAATTTTACCTTGTTTTGTATAGAATAGCATATTTTCATTCCTTTGTCAAGATGGTATAATGAAAAAAAGACCTTTGAGGTGCATTGATTATGGAAAGCAAAAATATTGTATTTACCCAGTTGGGCAAGGCGGCCTTGCTTGTCGAACCCGTGGCGGAATTAAAGCGGGATGAAGTTCTGGTGGAATTGGCGGTGTCTACCACGTCCAGCGGGACGGAACGGGCAAACCTCTTGGGAAGCGATACGGTGGATTGGACGTCCCCACCGAAAGAATCCCTGTTCCCCAAGCATTTGGGATATTGCTCTTCGGGAACGGTCGTCGCCGTGGGGGATGGGGTTACGAAATTCAAAATCGGCGACCGAGTCGCGGGGACGTTCGGTCAATACCGTCAATACTGCCCCTACAAGGAAAATCACCTGATCCATATCGGAGATCTTCCTTTTGAAGAGGCTGCGACCTTCTTTATCTCGATCTTTCCTTTGGCTGCCATCCGAAAATGCCGCTTGGAGATCGGGGAGAGTGCCATCGTAATGGGGCAAGGGATCCTGGGACAGTTTGCCGTGGCGTTGCTGAAAGCTGCCGGCGCAGTCCCCGTGGTTGCCGTAGACCCAATGCCGGAAAAACGGAGAAGAGCCTTGGAATTGGGGGCGGATTACGCCTTTGACCCCTTCGATGCGGATTTTGCGAAAAAGGTAAAAGAAGTTACCGACGGCGGTGCCAACGTGGGCATTGAAGTCACCGGCGTTGGGGCCGGATTGAACGGAATTTTGGATTGTATGGCTTTGAAAGGCCGGGTTGCTCTGTTGGGATGCACCCGCGTCAGCGATTTTACCGTCGATTCCTACCGCAAGGTTCACGGCCCCGGGATTACGTTGATCTGGGCGCACACCCACGCCCGTCCAGAAGAAGAATCTGCTCCCGTCTGGTGGACCGAACAAGACGATATGCTCACGCTCAAAAAATTGACCCAATACGGCCGACTGTCTCTGGCCTCTTTCGTGGAAGAGACCCATTCTCCCGAAGAATGTCCCGAGGTATTCCGGCGCCTTGCCACGGAGAAATCCTTCCCTATTCACCAGTTTGATTGGAGACTTTTGAAATGAGGCCTATCCGCATCGCCCAAATCGGCGTCAATACCAACAGCCACGGTCCCCAGATTTTCGAGATGCTGAAAACTCATTCCGAACTTTTCGAGATCGTGGGATACGTCCTTCCGGAAAACGAACGGGAACGGCTTCCCGATAAGATGAAATATTTCAAAGATTATCCGGAACTGTCCCTTGAACAGGTGCCGACCTTAGGGAATTTGAAGTTCTGATCGAGACCGTCCGTGCCAAGGGAACCGTCTTCCACACCGGGGATATGTATCGCTACAATCCCACCGTCAACAACCTGATTCGCCGGGTCAAAGCCGGAGAATTGGGGGATATCATCAGCGTGGAAACCCAGATGAGCGGATATCATCCCCTGTGGCTACGGCATTGGCTAAAAGAATTGCCCGGCCTCCGATAAGGGGACAGTTTATTGATGGAAAAATATTGTGATTAACAATGGCCGCAACGCTATGGGGAGGAAATAAAAATGAAACCTACGTTTTTGCAATACGAAAAGCCTCTTTTGACGGTGATGATTCAGACTCCCAGTCCGGAAAACGCCGTGGCCCGCATCCGTAAGTCCATTCCCTTGGGGGCGGAAGCCTTCGGGCTTCAAATGGAAGCGTTTCCTTTGTCGGTGCAGACTCCCAACCTTTACCGAGAACTGATAACGGAAACAAAAGGGTTTCCGGTTTACGTGACGCACTATCGGTCGGGACACAACAAAGGAAAGACCGAAGAGCAGCTTGCGGAGGAATTATTGGCCTATGCGGATATGGGCGGGACTCTGTTTGACGTGATGATGGACTATTTCGACCCTACCCCCGGAGAGGTGACGGAACGTCCCGAAGCGATTCGGAAGCAGATGGAATTGATTGAACAACTCCACGCCAGAGGAAAGGAAGTTCTGATGTCAGCCCACGTTTTGAAATTTTTGCCGGGAGAGGACGTGTTGAAGATTGCTTTGGAACAACGGCGGCGAGGGGCAGACGTGGTCAAGATCGTGACCTTTGCCAACACGCCGGAAGAAGAAGCGGAAAATCTGAAAACCGTCACCCTTTTGAAGAAGAATCTGGACGTTCCTTTTCTGTTTTTGGCGGGAGGAAACAGCAGTATCCTTCGCCGCGTGGGAATACATTTGGGGTGCGGAATGTCTCTTTGCGTGTACGAACACGACGATTATACCACCCCAGCCCAGCCGCTTTTACCCCAGGCCAAGGCGGTCCGGGATGACTTAGGTTTTTAAGGAGAATAAAAAATGAAAGCAATTTTAGTAAACGGCGACCGCTCTCTGCGGTGGGATAACGTGCCCGACCCGGTATGCGGTCCGGAAGATTGTATGGTCAAAATTGAAGCGGCGGCCCTGAACCGGGCGGATTTGATGCAACGGGAAGGGGATTATCCTCCGCCTCCCGGTTGTCCGGATTGGATGGGATTGGAAATTGCCGGTACGATTACGGAAGTAGGCTCCGAAGCGGCAAAACGCTCTTCCTGGAAGGTGGGAGACAAGGTCTGCGCCTTATTAGGGGGCGGCGGTTACGCTCAATACGTCAACGTGAAATACGATATGCTGATGCCTATTCCCGAAAACTGTTCCGTGGTAGAAGCCGCGGCCATTCCCGAAGCCTTCGCCACCGCGTATCTGAATCTTTTTATCGAAGGGGGGTTAAAGGCCGGAGATACCCTTCTGATGAACGCCGGGGCAAGTGGCCTTGCAAGTGTGGTCATTCCGATGGCCAAAGCCTTCGGTGCCCGGGTGATTACCACGGTTCTTTCCGATGAAATTGCCGCATCCATTTCCCATTTGAAGGCCGACCGAGTGGTGAATACCACGAAAGAAAACATTGCCCACGTGCTGAAAGAAGAAATGGATGCCGGTCATCCCGTGGACGTGGCCATTGACTGTCTGGGCGGCGAGATTATGGGGCAGTGTATCCATTATCTCCGACACGGCGCCCGGTGGATTATGATTGCCGCATTGGCTGGAACGAAGACCGAAATCGACCTGAAAAACATCTACGTGCGAAACGTGCGTATCATCGGGTCCACCCTTCGTTCCCGTCCCCCGGAAGTTAAGGCGAAGATTTTGGCGGACTTGGTAAAACACGTGTGGCCGAAGGTGTCTTCCGGGGAAGTGAAACCCACGGTTTACAAAGTTCTCCCCATCCAGCAGGCCGAGGCTGCCCACGATATTCTCTATCGGGGAGAAAACGTCGGAAAGGTTGTTCTCACCATTGGGTGAGATGTAAGAATCAAATAAAAATACCGTACGACCGAAAGCTCGGTCGTACGGTGTTTTTTTATTGTTTCAAAGACGGCATTTCTTTGAGATATTTTTGAATCAATTCTGCATTAACGCCGTTGTTTTCAATGATTTCCCGATAGAACGAAGCGCTGGGCTTGGCGGTGCGCTCGAAGGTCTCAAAATTGACCCCATACAGCCCGAAGGTAGGCTTGAAACTGCCCCATTCGAAGTTGTCCAACATCGACCAATACAGATAGCCGCGAACGTCGGCGCCGAATCGCATTGCCTCTTGAATAGCCGACAAATATTCCGCCAAAAAGACGATGCGGAACCGGTCGTCTTTACAGGCAACGCCGTTTTCGGTGATGTAGATGGGCTTGTCGTGAAGCCGCCCCAGGTTGGTCAAAATACATTCGGGATTGAATTCTTCCAAATAGAACTCTTTGTCAATCATCTGCATCCGGGTAAAATCATACCGCACACCCCTGGAGTTGGGACGGCGCGCGTCGATGACATCGCGGACGTAGGTGTTGACCGACCAGAAATCTGCGGCACCTTTCAGTTCCGGGCAATAGGCACCCTCCGTATAAGGAAATACGATTTCTCCGGTGCGGATGCCGTGGAAGAAAAATTCGTGATTGCAGATATCGTTGTATTCCGCCATCACCTGGTCAAATTTGTCCCGGGGACGCTTGGGCGCGTACATCACCAAAGCGTGGGCGGAGGAGATGGGTTTGTCGGAATATTTTTTGATGGTGTGATACCCCAAAGCGTGATACCGAAGGGAACCTAACTTAAATTTCGCAGAGCGGAGATTAAATTCGTTGATGACGTTCCAAAAATCCACGTAAGGAGCGATTGCGGGAACGACGTAATCCAAATACCGCTCAAAATAGCGGAGATTATCGATATTTTCAAATCCGCCCTTTTCGTTGAACCACAACGGTTCGGTAAAATGAACCATCGTGGCGAAGACCTGGATTCCTTTTTCTTTCAAGGTGGCGAAAAATTTCACGTAGTGGTCCAGGGCATCTTTGCAAAATTCCCCTTCCCGAGGCTCGATGCGGCTCCATTCCACCGACGTGCGAAAAGCCTGAAGTCCACATTCCTGAGCAATTTCAACATCCCGCTCCCACAATTCGTAACTGTTGCAGGCCATTCCGGATTTTTCTTCGTATTTTCCGGCTTCTTCCCACGCCCAACGCTGGGAGTGGACGTTGTTTCCCTCCACCTGATGTCCGGCGTATCCCGCGCCCCATAAAAATCCCTCGGGCATCTTCACGTCGGGCAACGAAAAAATATCAAACATATTCTGCAATTCCTTTCTTTTTGTGCTGAGTCCATTATACCCTATATTTTCAAAAAATGCAACCCAAAATTCCTTCTTTTTTGTGCGAATTTTTAAAATTCCCCAAAGCGTTTTGATGCCAAAAAAGTAAAGAAAAATTACTGATAATCGGGGATCCAGACCCGCACTTTATAATAGGCATCGTCGGGTGCGACCCGGGTAATCGTGCGAACGGTGGAGTTCCCCAGAGGAACCAGAACCGTGATTTCGTTCATACACCATTCCCGATAGACGGTTTTTCCGGAAACCACGGCAATCAGCGCCATCACGTTATCGGGGAAATTTCCCACGGAGGGAGAGGTAGAGATCTTCGCGGCAATCTTGGAGCAGGGATAGGTCGTGGAGAATCTTCCCTTTTCTTTATTGAAAAGATAAATACCTTTTCCGGTGGTGACGAACAGGGCCTCGGGAGTTCCGTAGCAGGGCGTTAGATCGTGGAGCCAATCGTCGGTGGTGTAAACCATATCGGAGATGGGAGCCAGGTTGATTTTTCCGTTTCTGCTGAAAACCGTAAAGGCGCTGAGCTTGGTTCTCCCGGCCATCCAGACCACCTCGTATTCCGGATCCCACAAAACGCCGTGAACGTTCTCGTAGGAAAGGGTCTGAATGGGATCCGTATTCCCGCTTGCCGCGTCAAATACGTTGACCTTATTGTCCGTGGTCGAGCCCACGACGAAGGTGCCGTCGGGCAGCAACTCCACGGCGTGGGGATTGACTCCGACCTTCGAGGTAAAGTAAAGAACTTCTTTGGTCTGATAGGAAATGATTCCCGCTCCCTTCGGTCCGCAGAAAAGAACGATCTCTCCACCGAACAGCTCGTTATTGCGGAATTTGATCCCGGCAGCGGCGGCGGCACGGGGATCGTTGAACTCCCAAACCACCGAGGAATCGTCGCTCCAATCCTCCACCGCAAGATCCCGGACGATCAACCTGCCGTTCTTTTGATCGGTCAATCCCACCAGATGGGGCGTTGCCTCCAGCATATCCTGCGGATCCTCGTAGGTGACCCGGGTGGAGGTGGAAGCATCCGTTTCGGAATCGGTAGAAGAATCCGTCGAGAGATTGGAAGAAGCCTCCGTCTTCGGATCGGAAGGAAGATCCGAAGCAGAATCGGTCGGCGTTTGCGACGGCACCGGAGCGCAGGCTACCAAGGTTACGGGAAGAAACAAACCGGACAGAAAAAGAAGGAGCATCCGCTTCATATTGAAACACCTTTCACTTTAAATAATAACTCTATTATAGCACGCATCCGCGAAATGTCAAGTACCCCCGCGCGGATCTTCTGCCCCGCAGACCGAAAAAGGGCGTGGAACGATTGCAGGCAAAAAACTGCTTACGGGTCGTTTTTCCGGGAAAATTCCTGGTTTTCGTACTTGTATCACGGCGGAGAATATGATATAATAAAAAGCGGAAGGAGTGGGAACGGATGAATGTAAAAAAGCCGGTTAAGATCATTTACGACACGGACATAGGAGGAGACTGTGACGATGCAGGAACTATGGCTATGCTGCATCGATTGTGTGAGCTGGGCGAAGCGGAGCTGTTGGCTGTGACCCACTGCTATTCCACGCCCTACGTTGCCGGGTGCATCGACGCAATCAATCACTATTATCATCGGGTGGTCCCCGTGGGAATCAATTACGAAGACGACCACGGAACGGACGACCGGGGCGTTTATGCAGGGGATTTGTGCGACCGTTTCCCAAACCGCTATCCGGCATCGGTCTACGGAACCGAAAAGGCGGCTCCCGATACGGTGACGGTTCTGCGGAAAGCCCTTGCCGCTTCCAAAGACGGGGAGATTACCTTCGTGGTAACCGGCTCCTTACAGTCTATGGCCCGTCTGGTGACGAGTCCGGCGGACGAAATCTCCCCCTTGACCGGAAAGGAATTGATCGCCCGGAAAATTGCCCGTACCGTAGTAATGGGGGGACGCTTTTTTGAATCCTGGCCAATGACCATCTACCCCGACGGGGGAACGAAAGGGAATCCCGTAACCTGGGAATGGAACGTAAAATTCAGCGGGCCGGGGGTCCCGCAGACCGTCTGCGATGAATGGCCCGGGGAATTGATTTTTGCCAGTTATGAGTTGGGCTCCTATCTTCGCACGATGGTGGGATATTCCGCGCGGGTAGGCCTCGACCATCCTGTGGGGCTTGCCTACGAATTGCATAATCAGGGAAAAGGCCGTTGCAGTTGGGATCAGGTGGCTATGTTGGAGGCAGTGCGCCCCGGAGTATATTGGAACTATCACGAATTTGGGAAAATCACGGTGGACAAGGATTTCGTCACCCATTGGCATCGGACGGAGGGCGGAAAGCATTCGTATCTCTTACCCAAAGCCGACTACGAGGACGTCCGTTTGGCTATGGACGATCTGATCAACGGTGCGAAATAGAATCCCCGAATAAAAAACAAGGATATCCATTTCCGCGGAGATTACGGTCGTCTCCCTCGCTGCGGCTCGGGCGGCCCTCGGCTCTGAGGCTCCCCCGGAGCCTCATTCACCCCCTCGGGCTTCGACTCCCTCCATCTCTTCGATCAGATAACAATAAGACCCACCCGTGAAGGGTGGGTCTTATTGTTATTGGTGGAGATTACGGGAGTCGAACCCGTGACCTCCTGCTTGCGGAGCAGGCGCTCTACCAACTGAGCTAAACCCCCAAGTCAAAGTTGTTCTCGATTCCGGTTTTTGCACGAAGAAATGAAAACTTAGTGGCAAAAAGAATCTCAATAAAAAAATGGAGCAGGTGAGGGGAATCGAACCCCCGTGGCCAGCTTGGAAGGCTGGAGTTCTACCATTGAACTACACCTGCTTATCAATCGCCTAACTATTATAATACATTTTTGGCCGGTTGTCAAGAGGGTAAATGCAAATTTTTTATAGAAATTTTTGAAAAAATCTTTTCAAATTGATTTTTTTATGATATACTGAAAAAAAAGGGGTTGAAACTATGACTCGAAAAATTGGATTGATTCTGTTGTCGTTGGTTCTGGTTCTTGCCTTGTTTGTTGGGTGCGGAGCTTCCGCCGACGTCAAGGACGACCGGAATCCCACCGCAGACGGCGGGGGAAATTATTGGGCCTCCTCGGGGGATTCCTTTGAACAGAATGACTCGGCAATGTCGAAACCGTCCCTGGACGGAGATGCTTCGGGTTCGATGAGTTCCATTCCTAACGCTCCCATCAGCAACGACCGGAAGTTGATTCGCACGGTGGATATGGAAGCACGGACCGAGGAATTTGATAAATTCATCGTTCAGGTGCGGGAAAAAGTTCTGTCTTGCGGCGGATATATTGAGCGTTCTTCCGAAAACACTCCCACGAAGACCTCTCGTTTCGCCTCGATGACCTTGCGGATTCCCGTAGGGGAGACCGACGGCGTGTTGGAGACCATCGGGACGCTGGGGCAGGTGACCCGGAAGACGGAGCAGATGAGCGACGTTACGTTACAATACGTAGATACGCAATCCCGGTTGAAGGCCTTGCGGGCGGAAGAGACCAGCCTTCTGACTCTGTTGGAGTCGGCCAAGTCGGTAAGCGATATCATTTCCCTGCAAGACCGTCTGTCCAACGTGCGGTACCAGATTGAATCCTGTGAATCTACTTTGCGGAAGTATGATAACCAGGTGGACTATGCCACCGTTTCCCTCTACGTTACCGAAACCACCGAGCCGATTCCCGAAAAAGACCCCACGGTCTGGGAAGAAATCGGTCAGAATTTGTCGGACAGTATGGAATTTATCGGAACGTTCTTCCGGAATCTGTTTGTTGTGTTGGTTTCCGCGTTGCCCTATCTTGGGGTGTTCGTAGTGATTCCCGGCGGCATTATTTTCCTGGCAATTTATCTGCCCATTCGCCGGTATCGGAAAAAGAAAGCGGCAAAAAAGAAAGCGGAAGAAACGGTAGTATCATAAAAATAGGAAAATCCCCGGCGAAGATGGTTTCGCCGGGGAGCTTTTTTATTTATTTCTCTTTTGGTATTCCGTGGGAGGGAATCCCAATTCATCCCGGAAGACTTTGGAAAAATACAGGGGGTCTTGAAATCCGCACAGGAAGGCTACGTTTTTTACCGATTCCACCCCGTGTTCCATCAAAAAGACGGCGTGGTTGATTCGCATCGTTTTTAAATACCGGGAAAAACCGATGCCCATCCGCCTTTTAAAAGAATCGGAGAGATATTTCGCGCTGTACCCCCATTCTTCCCCAATGGAAGCAAGGGACAGTCCGGGGTCGGAAAAGTGGGTCTCCGCGTGGCGAATCAGCCGCAGGGTAACGTCGTTTTTTTGTTCGGATACCGGGGTCAGCCGGGAAAAGGCGTACATTAAAACACATTCGGAGAGAATGTCCAAATTTTCTTCCGTGGCTCGGGAGAGATTTTCCCGAAAAAAAGGAACCAGCCCTTCGTGTTGTTGAAACGTCCGGTTTTGGGATGTAATGCCGAACCGCAAAAACAATTCGTTGGCCCGTTGTCCCCGAAAGGTTACGTAGAAGTATTCCAATCCCGTGCCTTCGGCGAAAAATTCTTCCGATGCAAAAGCAAAAATCAAATCTCCGCAGGTGCCGGGGACCCGGGCTTGTCCGATGGAAAACGTCCCCGTTCCCCTGGATACCAAAATCATCTGATGGTGGGTCAAGCGGTGGCGGGTTCGTTGGGCTTCGGGGTTACATTCCAAGACGAAATTGATGGTCTGCAATTCCGAGACAGGCGTGTCGAGGATAAATTTACACATATTTTGAGCCATTTTACATCACCTCAGTCCCATCATATCATAATTCTCATCCGTTGTCAAGGATTTTTTCCATAAATAGATGGAAATTTTCCATTTACAAGAGAAACGGCAGGTGCTATAATGAAGGCGAGGTGAATTGGATGTATTATGGAATGATTTTGATAAGCGTTTTGTTGTTTGGGGGAAATTTTGCCCTCAACCGTGCCTATCAAAAAGGAATGGGAAGCGGATTTTTCCCCGCGTTTCTTTTGACGACCTTGACATCCTGTGCCGGGATTTTAGCATTATTTCCCATCAACGGTTTTCGGTTTGAGTTCGAATGGTTTCCCTTTGCAATGGCCCTTTTAACGGCGGTGAACAGCCTGGTGCTTTCTTTTTGCGGGTTGAAAATGCTGGGGAAGGTCAATTTGTCCCTATATTCTTTGTTTTTGATGCTGGGCGGGATGGTATTGCCCTCCGTGGCCGGGGTCTTGTTCTTTGACGAGGGGATGACCGTCGCAAAAGGGGTGTGTTATCTCTTTATTCTTGCGGCATTGCTGGTAACGGTGGAAAAATCTCAGGTCAAAGGCGGTTTGATTTATTACGCCGGGGTGTTTGTACTCAACGGAATGTCGGGGGTCTTTGCGAAGGTATATCAGTCAGCCGACCTCCCCAAAATCTCCTCTTCCGGGTATTCGTTGCTCTGTGCCGTTTGTTTGTTTTTGGTGGCGGGAGTGCTGGCCTTATTGTTCTTCCCCGGATATAAAAAATTCCTTCGTTTCGATTCCGCGGCCTTCGGGTTCGGGGGCGGACTTTTGAATCAGTTGGCAAATTACCTGTTGCTCATTGCATTGTTGCAGGTGCCCGCTTCGGTACAATATCCGATGGTGACCGGGGGCACGATGATCGTGTCCACCGTTATCGCCTGCTTTACCAAAGACAAACCTACCAAAAAGCAATGGATTGCCGTGGGATTGTCCTTCGTTGGGATTTTGTTATTAGTCGCATTACCTTGGTAAAAGTTGAATAAAGGAGTTTTTTATGAAACAGATTAAAATTGGCATCTTTGGAATCAATCGCGGTGCGGATTACATCAACAGCATTTTGGCGAACAATGGAGAAATCGTTGCCGTTTGCGACAAAGACGAATATTGGCTGGACAAAGCCAAAGAACGTCTAGGGGACGGCACGGCCTATTACACGTCCTTCGATGCGTTTTTGGAACATCCGATGGACGCAGTGCTTTTGGCCAACTATTTCAACGAACACACCCCCTTTGCCATTCGTTGCTTGGAAAAGGGAATTCACGTCCTGAGTGAATGTACCGCCGCAAGTACGATGGCGGAATGCGTTCAGTTGGTTCGGGCAGCAGAGCGGTCGAATGCAAAATATATGCTCTGCGAGAACTATCCGTTTATGAAGTTCAATCGGGAAATCAAACGGGTCTGCGACGAAGGAACCTTGGGAAAAATTCTCTATGCCGAAGGGGAATACAATCATCCGGTGGCGGAAGATGACGTATGGTTTGTTCAGAAATACAAGCCCTATCCCGAGCATTGGCGGAATTATCTTCCCCGAACCTACTACGTCACCCACTCCCTTGCTCCCATTATGTATGCAACCGGGGCGACTCCCATTCGGGTGACGGCGATGCCGATTTTTGCACCGTTGCGGGATGGAATGCCGGTCACCGGAACTCGTTGCGGAGACCGTGCCACGATCATCACCACCCTCAACGACAATGATTCGGTCTTTAAATTTACTGCCAACGCCGGCTTCGGCGCCCACGGAAATAATTACCGGGTCTGCGGTGAAAACGGCCAGATTGAAAACCTTCGGGGAATGAAAGACCAGATGATGCTCCAATACAACAAGTGGAGTACGCCCGAAGGAATGGAACAGAAAAATCAGTACGAGGCGAAATGGAACCATAAAGACGAAGCCTTGATTGAAAAAGAAGGCCACGGCGGCGGAGACTTCTTGGTAATTCAGGAATTTTTGAATTGCGTGAGAAACGACACCGAACCTCCCTTTGACGTATACTTCGCCACCCGGATGGCGGCGGTTGGTATTTTGGCCCATCGGTCTCAGTTGGAACGGGGCGTTCCTTACGATGTTCCCGACTTCCGCAAGGAAGAAGACCGGGTAAAATGGGAAAACGACACGCTGACCCCCTTCTTCGGTCCCAACGGGGAAGAACCCACCCTTCCTTGCAGTTCCCATCCCGATTACGCGCCTTCCAAAGAATCGGTTCAGGCATATCTGGACGCTATTCACAATCGGAAATAAGAGAAAAAAGAAAAAGCGAAACGCAGTATGTGTTTCGCTTTTTTACAATAAAAAAGGACGAACCAAAACGATTCGTCCTTTGATTGCTTCTTGAAAAGTCCCGAATTATTTCAGGTTGAATCTCTTCTTGAAACGGTCAACGCGGCCGCCGGTATCAACCAGCTTCTGCTTGCCGGTGTAGTAAGGATGGCAGGCGGAGCAAATTTCAACGCGGATGTCTTCCTTGGTGGAGCGGGTGTGGATTACGTTACCGCAAACACAAGTGATGGTCGTGTCTTTGTAAACGGGATGAATTCCGTCCTTCATCTATTTTCATTCCTTTCCGAGTGTGCCGAAAAGGCACAAATTGATTACATTGCATTTTATTATAGCACATTGTTTGGAAAAATGCAAGGGTTTTTTGAAAAAAAATCAAATTTCATAGTTTTGAAACAATTTTCCCGTTCCATTTCTTGTCCTGTCATTGACAAACCGGGGATTTGGTGTTATAATTATATATTATTTACGCTTACTTTAATTGGATTCTACGGAGGAATCAGTTATGTTATATCAAAGCACCCGTTCCCGCCACACCGTCAATTCCCTGCAAGCCATCCTGGAAGGTATTGCTCCCGACGGGGGACTGTATCTGCCCGTGGATTTGACGTCCTTGAAGGTATTGCCTCAGAATTTGGCGGACAAGTCCTTTGAAGAAATGGCCGCAATCATTTTGCGGACGCTGTTTGATGAATTTACCGAAGCGGAAATGGCGGAGATGGTCCATCGGGCCTACGGCAATAAATTTGAGACCGAAGACGTGACTCCCACCGTAAAAGTCGGAAACGATTACGTTTTGGAACTGTTCCGCGGTCCCACGTCCGCCTTTAAAGACGTGGCGCTGTCGATGCTTCCCGTATTGATTACCGAAGCCAAGAAGAAATTGGGAATCACCGAAAAAATTATGATTCTCACCGCCACCAGCGGCGACACCGGAAAAGCCGCCCTGGAAGGATTCCACGACGTAGACGGCACGGGAATCATCGTGTTTTACCCCAACGGGGGCGTGTCTGCGGTGCAAAAGGCCCAGATGGTGACCCAGGAAGGGAGCAACGTGACCGTTTGTGCCATCGACGGAAATTTTGACGACGCTCAGACCGGTGTGAAAAACACCTTTGCCGCCTGTGCGGGAAAAGATTTAAAACAATACGGCGTAATGCTTTCCAGTGCAAATTCCATCAATATCGGCCGCCTGGCGCCTCAAATCGTGTATTATTACAAATCTTACTGTGATTTGGTTGCCGCCGGAGAGATTGCAATGGGGGATGAAGTGAGCTTCGTCGTTCCCACCGGCAACTTTGGAGACATTCTGGCGGGGTATTTTGCAAAATGCCTGGGCTTGCCGGTCAAGAAACTGATTTGTGCTTCCAATCAGAACGACGTTCTGACGGAATTTTTAAACACCGGCCGATACGACCGTCGCCGGGTCTTCCATCGCACCAATTCTCCCTCGATGGATATTTTGGTGTCCAGCAATCTGGAACGGATGCTGTATCTCGCCTCCGGCGGAGATTGTCAAGCCATTGCCGGTTATATGAAGCAGTTGAATGAAGTGGGCGAATATACGGTCGACGCTTCTCTGCTCGCCCGGTTGAAGGACGTGTTCTTTGCCGGGTGCTGTTCCGAGGGCGAGACCTTGGAAACCATCGGAAAGACCTACGAGACCTACGGATATCTGTGTGACACCCACACTGCCGTTGCGGTAAACGTGGCGGAACAGTTTAAAACTGCCCCGGTGCAGGGAGCGGTGATTATTCTTTCTACCGCATCCCCCTATAAATTCCCCGTAGCGGTGCTCTCCGCTTTGGGCGAAACTCCCGACGAAGACGAATTTAAGGTGATGGACCAACTCTACGCGCGCACCAACGTGCCCATTCCTGCCGGATTGGCCGGGTTAAAAGAAAAGATCGTTCGCCACACCGACGTGATTGCCAAAGATTCCATCCTTGATTATGTGTTGAAGAAGGTAGAAGTATGAAGCGTACCGTTCGCGTTCCCGCATCCACCGCAAATTTAGGGCCGGGATTCGACTCCTTCGGCTGTGCTTTGGGGTTGTATAACACCTACACCTTTGAAGCCATTGACGGTGGTTTGGAGATTTTCGGATGTGAAGAAAAATACTGCAATCCGAAAAATCTGGCGGTGCGGGCCTATGAAATGACCCTGAAAGAAGCCGGAGTCCCCTATACGGGACTTCGGATGGAAATGTTGGAGACTCAGATTCCCGTGTCCCGGGGGTTGGGGTCTTCCGCGGCAATGATCGTTGCCGGCGTCGTGGCTGCCAACGCAGAAGCCGGATACCCCTTTGATAACCGGAAAATGTTGGAATTGGCCACGCGCATCGAGGGACATCCCGACAACCTTGCTCCCGCCTTTTACGGAGGGCTGACCGCTTCGATGATGAACGACGGCGTTCCCGACACGGTGACCTATCAGATGGCGGAAGGTCTGCGGTTCGTGGTCTGCATCCCCACCTTTGAATTGCCCACCGCACAGGCGCGCAAAGCTTTGCCGGAGATGTATACCCGGGCCGATGCGGTCTACAATATCTCCCACGGAGCGGTGTTGTTGAAGGCCTTGGAAACGGGGAACGTTCCCGTAATTTCCCGGGCGTTGAACGACCGGTTGCACCAGCCGTATCGCTTTTCTCTGATTCCCGAATACGAAACAGTACACCGTCTTGCCACCGAATCGGGAGCCATCGCCTTTTGTATTTCCGGAGCCGGACCTACCCTGTTGGCGCTGACCGATGACCGGAACTTTGCCGGCCGTCTTTCCGCCCGCCTGCGCAACGAGACGGAGCGGGGCTGGAAGGTCTTGTCCCCCGAAATCGACCGCCAAGGTGCCATTGTGACCGAGGAGTATTAAAGAGCACGGGTGTTCTTTCTTTTCGCGAAGAGAAAGAACCAAAGAAACGCTGAGGTCGTCGAATTACATTCGGCGGAGAGGAAGAAAAAAGTTTAGCGCGGAAGATTTTCTTCCGCGCATTATTATTATTTTATTTTTTCCACGGCGGAAGGATTCCGCCGTTTTTTGCTGTTCCTTCTTTTCTCGTGAAAAGAAAGAACAGTACCACCACACGCAAATATCCCTTAAATCGCCCGAATGGAGTCAACGGGTTTCTTCTTGGCGGCGTTATAGACCGGCAGGAAGGTAGATACCACGGCGGTCAGGAAGGCAACGGCCAACAGAATCGCGATGGACGGGATTCCGAAGACCAGAAGGGATGCTCCCAAGCTGGTTGCCAACAGTTGATTGATAAAGTGACAGATAATAAAGCATCCTGCTAGGGAGATTACACTGCACAAGGCGGAGATAAAGAAGGATTCGGAGAAGAAGATTTTGAACACGTCGAAACTTCTGGCTCCGACGGCTCTCAGAATTCCGATATCCCGCTTTTTCTGAGAGATGGAAGTAGCGATAAAGTTGGAGAAGAGAAGCACGGCAAAGACCAACAGGACCAATCCCACGTACAGGAACACGGTAGACAGGGTCTTGACGATTTCATCGGCAAACCGCAGGTCGCTGACAAAAGACCCCACCAACGTGACTTGGCTTCCGTCTTCTGCAAAATCTTCCACGCTGTACATATCCCAATACAGGTCCTTTTGGACTTCGGATTGGTCGTAAGGCAGGTACAAATAATCGTACACCGCGTTTGCGGGGGCAACGTATTTGCTGGAAATTTCTTCATAGTATTCGGTCTGGGTCTTTTGTTCGTCCCACAGAACCTTGACCTGGGCTTCGGACAAAATCAGATATTCCTGGTATTCCTCGCCGATATCGTAATGGCCGATAACGGTATAACTCTTTCCGTCGCCCACGGCGGCCTGATTGGCGTTGTTAAAGAGTTTCAGCGAAAGGGTCAGTTTTTCGGCGTACTTGCTTTCGATGGGAGCAATCTGCGTGCGATAAGCCTCTTTTTCGGCTTCGGTCAGAATAATTTCCGTGCCTTTTCCGTCGTCGGATTCCACCCATTTTCTTCCGTTGGACAAATGTCCGCAGGCTTCGGCGATGGAATATAGCTTTTCTGCTTCATCGTAACGTTCTTGTTCTTGCAGTTTATTGACGTCCTGATAGATGAAGTCGGACAGCGTCCGATAGTATACGGAAGAGGTCACGATGACTTCGTTGTCTGCCGGAGTATTCTTATCTCCCAAGGGATAATAGGTCCAAGAGGCGTTGACTTCGGCGGGGGAGAGGTAATACGCAGACCCCCATTCCGGATATTCCGCCTCTTCATTTTGCAGATGAAGGTCGGAAGTAACGGACCGGTAATGATAGGATTTTTCCCCACCGTATTGCTCGTAGCGGTCGGAAATTTTCCGCAACTGTTCCGCGTTGACGAAGACGAACTGGAACTGACCGTCGTTGAGATACTGTTCCAATTCCATTTGCAGACGGTCGTTGCGTTCTGAGGAATCTTTGAGGATATCGTATTTCGGGTCGACGGCGCCGCAATCAAACAGACCGGTGACGGTATACGTGGTTCCGTCGATGGAAATCTTCTTCCCAATCAAGTCTTCGGGCTTGGAGATTTCAATGGGTTTTCCGTTGGCGTCGTAGGTCTGGCAAGCCACGGTAAGGTCGGCAAGATAAGTAGTAAGCACGATTTCATCCGCGTTTGTGGGGTACGCACCGGTAATACGGTTGCGCAGCGGGTGCCCTTCCGGCAAGGTTGCCACGGTGGAGATGCGGGGAGCCCAGTATTGGGAAGTGTTCCGCACGTTCAGTGTAAAATAGGCTTCCACGCCACCGAAAATGCGGTCCCCGGTGGATGCTTTCAGTTTTGCGATGTCGTCGTCGGAGAATCTTGCCCGGTAAAGGGTGTCATAGGAATGTTCTTCCTGCCCGAAGGAGAACCAGGTGACGTTGGCTTGATAACTCTTGTCGGCTTTCAGAAATTCCGGAGCGGAAAGGGTCAGCGTCTCCCGGAAGGTCTGTTCGCTGTCGTAGAAATTCAACGTGGACAGAAGCCCGAACATCACGAAGGAAACGGTGCACAGAAGGATGGTCATAAACAGACGGAAGGGTTTTCTTTTCAGCCCGGAAAGGCCGATTTTTACCGCGTGGCGTCCGGGGAGTTTGGACCGGATAAAGCGACTGTCTTCCTTGGTGTAGGTCTTTTTCTCCAACCTGGATTCATCGGTGTCCGCAAAGATTTCCTGTTCCCCCGAATCGTTGATGCGGCTGACCTTCTTAAAGTTTTGAACGTCCTTTTCTCCCGAGGCGATCACCACGCTGCCGGAAGCCTTTTTCAAAAAGGCCTTGATCTGTTCAAAGTCCGCATCGGTCAGGTCGGCTCCCGTCTTCATACTCAAAACGTTGCCCACGGCGTTGACGTTTTGGGTCAGAGCCTGTTGCTGCTGTTGGGTCTTGGATACGTCGGACAGAATTTTTCCGTCTTTCAATTCAATGATGCGGTCCCCGTACAGTTCCGCAAATTCCCGGTCGTGGGAGACGACGATGACCAACTTATCCTGAGACAGTTTTTTCAGAGTGTCAAAGACCTGTTTGCCCGTGTTGGAGTCCAACGCTCCGGTGGGTTCGTCGGCCATAATGATTTCGGGATTTTTAATCAGCGCCCGGGCGATGGCGATTCTCTGCTTCTGACCGCCGGACAGGGTGTTGGGCTTCCGCTTGGCAAACCCGGACAAATCCACGTCGTCCAGCAGTTTTGCAATGGCTTTTTTATCTTTTCCCTTTCCTTGCAGTTCCAGGGCAAGGGCAATGTTGTCTTCTACGGAAAATTCGTTGAGAATATTGTATTCTTGGAAAATAAATCCGATAAAGGTGTTGCGGTAGGAGTCAAAATCGCTTTGAGAGAAGTTTTTACTGCTTCTTCCCTTGACGATGATTTCCCCCGACGTAGGATTGTCCAAGCCGCCGCACACGTTCAAAAGGGTGGATTTCCCGCTCCCCGATTTCCCCAAAAGGAAGACCATTCCCTTTTCGGGAAATTGCAGGGTAACGCCGTCCAGAGCCCGGGTATCGGCCCCGTGCTTTGTTTTGTAGACTTTGGTAAGATTGATGACCTGTAACATAGAAATTCTCCGTTCCTTTTTTTGATAAGAGGGTTTCTGTTTTTATTATAATACACCAGAGAAGAAATTGCAAGGGATTTCGGGGAAAAATCACACTTTGTTGCGAAGCCTCCCGGGTTTTCGGGAGGCTTCGGGTCACGGTCACGCTTTGTGATTATTGTTCTTTCCAGCGTTTCCACATCAGATATCCCACGGGAATCAGACTGACGGTCAACAGTACCGCAAGGGGAATCCAGAGGAAGTCCGAGGTGGAGGGGTTTTCGGGAACCGGCGTGGGCTGCGGCTGAGGCTGGGGTTGCGGTTCGGGTTGGGGTTGCGGTTCGGGCTGGGGTTGAGGTTGGGGCTGAGGTTCGGGGAGATTCCCGGTGTGGACGTTGACGAAGGAGGCTTGAACGGTATTGTCGGAATCTTTTTCTCCGTTGACCAAAACTTCTGCCACGACCTTGTTGTTTTCGTTCAGGGATACGGTAACGGTCAGCGTGTAAACTTTATCGCTGTACTGAACGTTTGCAACGTTGCCCGCCACTTCTTTCAGGGTGTAGACGTAGGTCTTACCGACGTCGTCTGCCGTGTAGTTCAGCGCGAAGGAGACTTTGCCGTCCAGGTCGGTCTTTTTCTTCAATTCGGGGAAATTGGTTTCGTTGTTGGCTCCCACGAGAACGAATTCAAAGTTTTCCGGTCCGATGACCGCCGTTCCTTTGTTTTCTACGGTTTTAGTTACGTTTACGGTAACGTCCGCCGTGGTGTCTGCGGGATTGTAGACGTTGATAAAGGTGACTTTCACGTTTCCGGTGGTGTTCTTTGCTTCGGCGAAGATGGTTCCGTCCAGATTGTCTTTTACGGTGACGGTAAGTTCAATATCGCCGGCATAGGTCATTCCGGGGAGGTTGCCCTTGGTTTCCTTGATAAGGTAGGTGTACTCTTTATTTTGATTCCAAGTCACGTCTTTTGCGTCGTAGGCCAGCAAGAAGCGGAGATGTCCGTTTTCGTCGGTGACGCCGGGGTCTCCGATGATTTTACCGGTGGCTTTGTCGTACAGGGTGAATTCAAAACCGGCGGGGCTGTAAATCACGCCTTGGGGGGCGTCTACGATTTTTTCAATCTGAACCCCGATTTCGGCAATTCCTTCGGCTTGGTAGCGGTTGTTGAATTGATTTCCGGTCACGGTGAATACGTTGTTTTCTTTTGTGACGGTGACGTTCTTTGCCGGGGTAATATCGGAAATTTCCAACTTGCCGTCCATATCGTTATCGGTAACGACGACGTTAAAGTCTCTTGCTCCCCGGTCGTAGGTGATTCCCTTGGTTTCGGCGGGAATGGCTTCTGTCACGGAGTAGTGATAGGTCCCAACCTGGGCGAAACGTTCCACGGACAGGGCCGCGGTCAGCAAGTCTCCGAAGGTTGCCACCGTTCCGGCGGCGGGGGCGGAAACTTCCTCCCGGTGAACGGTTGCGTAGGATGCGGTTGCAGGGTCGTACCGTTGGAGCAAGAAGATGAATTTATCATTTTGCGTCCAAGGCCGGCCGGTGAAATTCTTGGAGAAATTCAGGGACAGATTTCCGTCGAATTTTGCCGGTTGCGGAGTGTATTCATTGACAAAGGTGAAGGCGACGTTGTGAGTCGTGGTGACAGTCTTGTCATTGGTAGACGACACGGACTTCTGGGTAAATCCGGCGGGCATATCGTTGGTCCGTTCGGTGACGGCTACTGTCCAGCCTTCTTCGATTTCCAAAATCAGAGATTCGTTGGCGTGAACGGTAAGACCCGCAATGAGAAGACCGTTGACGTCGGCTTGGTACACCTGCGAGGGATTGGACGCATAGTGGTAGGATACCTTATTTGCGGGATATACGCTTCCGTTCCCCGTCAGGGTCACGTCGAACTTGAATTCTTTTTGGGACAGGACTGCGGGGTCGGTGGCAAAGGGATGAATCACCTGCTTTGTGATGACCACATATCCTTCTTCTTTCAAGGTGTTGACGAAGGAAACGTATTGCAGTCTGTTTTCTGTGATGGTTCCGGACGTGTTCCCCGAATCGGTTTTGACTTTATATTCTTTTCCGTTCGTATTTTCACTCACGGTGTAATTCCCCGCGGGCAGTCCGGTCAGATAAATGGATTCTCCGGCGTTAAGTTCCACGGTGGCGGTACCGTTGGCAAAGGAAACTCCGTTGGGGAGTTGCGTCAACGCTCCGTTTTCGGATTCTTTTACTGCGGGATAGGTTCCATTTGCGTTATCTACCGTGACGGTAAAGGTAAAGGGGTGGTTATACCCTGCCAGAGTTTCGTCTACGGTCTTGGTGATTTTAAGACCGGTAACGGGGGTGACGTTTAATTTCCCGTTGTTTCCGAGAATTGCATCGGCGTAATAGTGAACGCCTTCAATTTGTTCCACCGAGGGGAAGAAGGAATAGTCCAATGTTCCGGTGAGGTTGTCGTTGGGGCCTTTTTCCCGTTCCACGTGGTCGTAGGTCCGGTGAACGACGTTTTTGGGAATATTCCAGCCGCCGTTGGTGTCGCTCTTCACGACCTGCCCCAGCGCTGCGTCGGAAATCTTCTCATAGGTCTTATTATGCACCGCCGCATTGCCGTCGTTGGCGGCCGCCGTCAGTTCAAAGACGTTGATTTGCCGGAAATAGTGGTTGCCGTCCGTCTTCGTCGGTTTGGTGTCCGAAGAGTACTTGACCATCGACCCGTCGGGCTGTTGCACGTAAACGGGGGTGGGCTCGGTGTAGTAGTATCTTTCGTTTTCCAAACTGGGTTCGAAGTACGCCACGGTATTGATGGCTTTTGTAGGCTCCACGTATCCCGTGTTGTTTTTGTCAAACTGCTGGCTGCTCCACGCATTGGTATACAGCGTGTACGTTCCGTCGCCGTTCCGGTAGTTGTTGCCCAACACTTCTTCGATGTTGTATTCGTTCAAATCCTTGCGAAGCCCCACTTCAAACAGCAGGCGAATGGGGTTGGATTCTCTGATGGTCATTTCAATATTCTTTGCATCGTCATAGCCGGTGCCTTCCAGAGACACGTCGTACGTGACCATCGGAATCAGGGCGGCGGGAATCCGGAAAATCAATTGACAGTGGCCGGTCTTCAAACGGTCGTTTCCGTTGGCCTGCGCGGTTGCTTTATCCACCAGTTCGGTGTGGACCTGAATGGAGGTGTACATCAAATCGCTTTCGTTATGGCCGTCCACCACGGTGCCCAGCATTCCGTAGGATTTGTTGACAAACTTTGCACCGGCGGGAGCCATATCGTAGGTGTGGGTCTTTTCATCCCAGAACCCAAGATATTTGCCGTGTTCATCGGCGTACCAGCCGATATAATTGGAATAGTTCGTTTTGTTGGTGTAACTTAACTGTCCGTGTTCGTAGGCCAGAGTGACCAGTGCCTGGGCAGTCTTGGTATCGGAGATTCCCAAGCGTTCCTTTACGGCCCAGATAAGGTTATCTCCCAATTCGTTGGGGGATGCTACCGTTCCGAGCGTTCCGCCGCCGGGACGGAAGTTCTGAGCCAGCTTTTCGCCGGAATAAAGGGTTTTTCCAATCAAGATACCGTCGATTTTCCGCACGTCCATATAGTCGCCGATATCGTCGATGAATTCCACGTATCCTTCCATATGAGCGTTGTTTTGTTCCACCAAGGTAGGACGGTACAGGGATTGAATGATGATTTCGGCTACGATATCGTCAAAGGCCTGGAACAGATTCGAGGCGGAGCTTGCACCATAATAACCGTCGGTATAATTGATATCGGTAACAAGGCCGGTCTTGGTGATGGATAATCGTTGTTCGATTTGATAAGAAGCCCCGGTGGAGGCGGAATTGTAATTATTCCAAAGGGTCTGAATGGCGGGAATGGAATTTCGAGGGTCGAGAACGCTGCGGGCAACGGAGGTGTTGCCTACGTTCATTCCCAGGGTATAGAGCATCACTTCGTTTCCGTAGTGCTCGGAAATCTTTTTCCGCATCGATGCCCCGGTCAGTTGGGTCAAAAAGGCAAAGGCTTCGTCTGAAACGCCGTTCAGGGAAATGTTCGAGCCGGTGGGGTTCGGTTTGGAATAATCGGTGTTCCCTACGGTGGGGGCACCGTCGCTCATCAGGATAACCACGGGTTTCCGCTTGGTTCCTCCTTGGAATCCGTCGCCTTTGACAACGGTGTCGTTGTTCCGTGCCAATTCTGCAAAGCACTGTTCCGCCGCGGCAAGCCCCCCTTGAATATACGTTCCGGTGGAATTGTTTTGCGATTTTACGCTCACGGGACCTTGGCTGTTGGAAACGCCTTGGGCGATGCGGAAGGTATTGCGGCTGGAATTGGTTTCAAAGTATTTTCCGATGGTGCGGTTATTGTACGACACGGTCTGGGTTGCGGTGTACCGGTCCATCGGCAGGAAGGCTCCGGAAGAGGAGCCGGCGTAGAGTACCACGCCTACCCGGTTGTTCTGGTTCAGATTCAGAAGGGTGTCTACGGCGGCGTTGGCGGCCATCACCAATTCATCCACAGCATCGTTGAATCCCCAGCCCGGGCCCATTGAGTTAGACATATCCAGCACCAGGAAGGTGTCGGTGGGAATGTGGGAATATCCTACGATGGATTTGTTGGAAGCGATGGCGGACAGGGCCACCAAAAAACTGTTGTCGGAAAGAGACAGGGTAACGTCATCGCCGTTGGCATCCTTCAATCCCGTAAAGGCGGAGGTGTTTGCAAAGACCGATTTATCGGTCCAGACGGCCCCGGCGTTCTCGGTGGAGGGATGGCTTGCTCCGAAGTATTCCTTCCAACCGTCCAGGGTGGGGGGGTCCGCTATTTTATTATAATTGGAAGATGCGGCGAAGGTTACCAATCCCATCGCGGAAATCAGGGAAAGCGTCAACGCCAGCGCGATTACCAGAGATAAAAGTTTCTTCCCGTTCAAAATCATAGTTTTCATAGTGGCGGTTCCTTTCTTTTGCGCTTGTGGTTTTTGCAGATGCCTATCAGTTCTTCCCCGTGGTTGAAGTGGGGGCAATCGATACAGAAGGCTTCTTTTTGCAGACTTTCTCCGTGAGGACACAGGTCTTGTATCTGGGTGACGAAGGGGTATCCTTCGTCGGTGTAGACCGGAGTCTTCTCAAAGTCGGGGTAGATGGGGATGGGGTCGTTTTTGTGATTTTCCCGTTCGTAGTCGGCGTAGTAGCCGTAGCGAATGGTAAATTCTTTTCCGTGCAGGGAGATAACCTTATAGATATCTCCTTCCATCGGTTTGTTCATAGGCAGCCCTCCTTGGGTTGTCTTTCTGATTAATTTTATTATACAACGAAACAACGCAAAAAAATATCCCCGAAAAGAAAAAACTTAGCACATTCTTTTCGGGGAAGACAGTGTTCTTTTTTCGGGGTTAAAGAATATATACGAAATCGTTTCGGTCGTTGAGTCCCGTCTTCTGCATTACCTTTAAAACTGCCTGCTTGACGGTAGATTCTGCAATGTGAAGTTTTGCGGCAATTTCTTTTGATGTAAAGCCAAAGGCGACCCATTTTGCAACTTCCCGTTCCCGAGAGGTAAGATTCAATGCAATATAACGATTGCGAACCGCACTTCTTAGACGGGCGTGCCCGGTTGTGTATTGCTTTGCTAAATCGCGAATCTCCCGGACGTCGTCGGGAATCAAAAGATTCAGCCGGTCTTCCAGAAGCAGGTCCAGCTGCCGCCAATGTTCCGCCAGAATCCCATACAGACGGTCGGGCTGTGCAAGGGCGATGGCTTTGTCGATGTGCGCAACGGCAGATTCCCGGTCTCCGGCGTTGTGGTACGCGGTGGCACAGGTCAGCCGCAGGTGAATTTCCGGAATGATCGTTTTATCCACCATTGCCTGAGAAATCAACGGTTCCAGCGTGGCCGGAATGATTCGCATCAGTGCCAATCCCTGTACGCCCGGGACGTTATGTTGTTTGGATGCTACGCCGTAGGCCACCATATAAAGCAATTTTCCGTAAAAGACCTTCGCCGCAGGGTGGGCGTCAGGCAAAAGAAGGTCGAAACACCCTTTTTCAAACCACGCAGGGAAGGTCTTGAAGTCAAAAATAGAACTGTCCGCCGCTGCCAAAGAAAGGGCAAGGATTTCCCGGTCGGAGTCGTTTTTACAGGGGGCGGTGGAAATATGGCGCTTTGCTTCGTGCCACAACCGCGCGTCTCCCCGCCAAATGGCGCAAAAGGAAAGCAGGATCCCAGACCCTACCACTGCGTAAAATCCCGTGTGATGATTCAAAAAGTAGTGGGCATCGTCGTAAACTTTATCTAATTTCCCCTGGCAATAGGCGATTTGCGCTTGAAATAATTCTTTGGCCTCAGGATTTGCCCTGAGGGAAAGTGCCACCCGTTCCGCACTTCCCGGGATTTGATAGAGGTCGGTCATATTCAAAAAAGGACTGCGGCGGGGCATTGGAAGATTTTCGGGATGAGACAGCCGGGTCTCTTTTCGCCGCCCGTCCGCCGGGCGTGGTGTATGTTCCGGAATCATCCAACTGTTGCCAAACCGGGTCGCACCTTCGATTCTGCCCTGTTTACAGTATTCCTGCACCCGATGGACCGAAATCCCCCACAGAGTCGCCGCCTGGGAAGATTTAATGTAATTCATAACCTGCTCCTTTTTTATCCGTCGTTTATGCGATGATTTTGGAAGGTGTATCCATCGTTTATGCGACTGATATGATGGACATATCCATCGTGTATGCGATGATTACAATATTATTATACCTCGTTTTTCCGACCAATGCAAGGGCAAAATTCGGAACTTTTGGAAAAACGGAAATCCGTCTATCCCCGAGGCGACGGTAAGAAAAAAGACCGTGTCTTTCGACAAGGTCTTCTTTGAAAAGGGTGCACAAATTCAAACCTCTTTGAACTTTTGCCCTATATGTTTGAACTCCTACACATTATTTATAATTTGTCGTCAATGCCGACACCAAAATTATTTATTATTTATCAGCGTAAGCGACTTCATTATTCATTGCGAAAATCCGTTTTAATGAATGATGAATATTGAATAATGAAAAATAAATAATACAAAACAAAAATCCCATCGATAAAAGTCAACAGGATTTTCGTTTTGGTGGGGACAAAGGGACTCGAACCCATGACCTCTCGCATGTGAAGCGAGCGCTCTAACCGGCTGAGCTATGTCCCCCTATGAAATTGCTATAATAGTATACCATATTTTTTTGCAAAATGCAAGGGTCGTATGTGAATAATTTGCAAAATCTTTCCGCAGAGTTTCCCCTGCGGAAGTAAGTTTTTTATAAAATCCGGTTCAGCCCCGGGAAAATCCAATTCCCTAAAATGGTCTTTAAAGGAAACCATTCGGGTTTGATGAGAAAGACTGCCGCGGCGGCGATGATCAGCAACAACAGCAGGATAATGACGATTTCCCACCAAAGGACCTTTTTCTTTTTCCCAATCTCCGGCTCGACGGAGGGGGCGGGAAGGTCTTCTTCCGGTTCCGGTTGGGGCTCGGGGGCGGGAGCGGGGAATGCTTCTTCCGGAAGATCTGCGGTTTTGGGGGTGCGGACCATATCTGCCGGAGAGATGCCGTAGACTTTTGCAAGGCGGGTAATCTGCTCTAAGGTGGGGGATGTTTTGGCACATTCCCATTCACAAATCAATTCCGGGGTTACTTCCATTGCATCCGCCAATTCCTCGGCGGTCATTTTATGCTCCCGGCGGAGCAAAAACAGATTTCTGGCAAATTCAATGGGACTCATAGGCTACCTCTCAACCCACCGCGCCGGATTTCACCGACGATACGAAGGCGAAATATCCCGGGGTGGAAGCATTTTTTAACGTAACGGCGTATTGCATCGGCGTGTTGAACGACGCTTCGTTGGGTTTGTCCTGATAATACAGGGTGACGGTATTTTCTTTCACTTCATAAGAAAGCAATTCGTATTCTTTTTCTTCTCCGGCGGGAGCACGGAAGGTTTTCGTCCCTTCGTCGTACAGGGGGACCGATTGGGGGGTAAAGGTGGCGTCAGGGTAATAAATCTTCACCTTTTCCAATACCTTATCCAGGGTCCGGGATTGTTCGGATTCGTCGTTGTCCACGGCCTTATTCAGGGCATTGACCGAGAGCCATACCGCGGAAGACGACACCTTCGTTCCGTCGGCAAACAGCCCCGAAACGCAGGGGACGTAGGTTTCAAATAAGTAATCCGCCAATTCCTTTTGCTCGTCGGCCGTCAGTTGACCGATGGGCGTTTTTAAAATGTCGTGGGGGGCAGGAATATCCGTATCGGTGGTTTTATCAGAGGTCTCGGTATCGGTGACAGAGGCTCCGCCGGCAGATTGCATCACGCTGCTTCCCGGCGTTGTTCCCGTTCCGGTGTCGGTGCCCGGCAGAAGGATTTGCGGCATTTGAAAACATCCGGTACAACACAGCGCCAGCATCAAACACAATATCCCAAGCAAACTTTTTCGCATAAACCCACGCCTTTCCTTTTGATAATTTTATTATACCTCATTTTCTTGTTTTTGTCAACGGAAAATTTTTGACAAGGCCGTATAAATTTTTTATTTTCGGACAAACTGTTTGCGAAAAGAATCGTCTTTTCATTTTAATTCACGGACGGAGGTTTGCATTATGTCCTTTCTTGATAAGCTTGCCATCCTGTTGGTCACCGTGGGGGCGTTGAACTGGGGGAGCATCGGGCTGTTTGGCTTCGATTTCGTCTCCTGGTTGTTGGGCGGTTCGGATTCTATTCTGACCAAAATCGTCTTTACGCTGGTGGGTATCGCCGGTGTTTGGGCAATCTCTTTGCTGTTTCGTCCTATGCGGCACGAAGTCAGCGACGCCCTCGACCGATAAGGAAAAACGACGAAAAGACCGTATTTCAACAGGGAATACGGTCTTTTTGCTTGACATTTTTTTCGGTTCGTGGTACAATAAAAGAAAACCCGAAAGAGGATGTTTACGATGACACCGGAAGAAAAAGTGGTAGACCTGCTGGCGGAAGGGGTCAGCACTTTGCCCGAATTGAAAGAACGAATGAAAGCCGATGGCGTTGATACGACAAATTTGCAGACCATTTTAAGCGATTTGACCGAACAGGATTTCGCGGAGATTACCAACCTCCACAATAAACGTATTCCCCGGGAAGGCGACCGGATTTTGGATTTCACCGGCCTTGAAATCGCCCTCACCCCCGCCGGCGTAAAGCGTTGGATGTTGGAAGACGCCAAACGGGACGCCGAAGGCTAATCTGAAAATACAAAATTTGCTCCTTATTTCAACTTCGAGTTCGATGTGAAATAAGGAGCTATTTTTATGACTTTAATTTTGTTCCCGCAGCATTGCTTGAATGGTAGATTCCACAATCCGTCGGTTTTCTTCTGAAAGAAGTTGGAGCTCTTTGCTGAGTTCATTGATAAGATAATGAGGAGATTCGGTTCCGGCCTCTTGAATAAAATAGGCTAAATCCTTTTCGAGAATCGTGGAAAGAGACCCTAATAGTTCCAAGCTGATTTTCGTGACGCCCCGCTCCACTTGGCTTACGTATCCCACGGAAACGTCCAATCGTTCCGCCAAATTGTCTTGGGTCATTTGTTTCGCTTTTCGAGCATCCCGAATTCTCATTCCAATCAAACGATAATCCACAGTCATTTCTATCACCTCACAGGTATTATAACAGTAATAACTTCAATTATGAAGAAAGTAATAACTATAATTATACTTATTACTGTTGACTTCGAGAAAAAGATGTGCTATAATGAGAGAACCGAGAGGGGATTGGGGGTGTGGAAATTGACGGTAGCTTTTTTGGACATCGAGATGCGAGACAAGAAATTGAATTAAAATTGGAGCGCGTTCTAATTCAATTGATAGAACAAGAACAGGCAGATGTCTTTTATGTGGGAAAGGAAGGAAACTTTGATAAAATGGTTCAATCGATTTTGTTCCGTCTGCAAGAGAAATATCCACATATTCAAATCTTTATCGTTCTTGCCTATTTGCCGAAAGAAAAGGGGATGGACGTAGACGTTTTGGGAACCATTTATCCGGAAGGATTAGAATTTGTGCCAAGGCGGTTTGCGATTTGTAAACGAAACGATTGGATGCTATCGCAATCGGACGTTGTTATTACACACGCAATTTTTCCCGTGGGAAATTCTATTGAAATGAAGAAAACGGCAGAGCGAAAAAAGAAGAGAGTTATCAATATTACGTAGACAAAAGAGGATTGGAAATTCATCCAATCCTCTTTTTTATTTTTGGTAATTCAATTGTTTTCCAGATATGTAAATATTTCGATGATCTTCTCGATTTCGCTTTCTTTGTTCTTCATTCGCCACATATCGGCGTATTGGGCGAGGAAGAGGGAGGTGTCGCCGTTGCGGTCGAGGGGGTAGTTGCCCATTTTGGCAGTCATTTCCGCTAATACGCGAATTCCTTTGACGGCCAGCACCAATTCCCGGCGGCAGGCGTCGTTGCCCCAGCGGGAACGGAGAGGCTTCATCAAGCCGTCGCATCCGTCGATGATTTCCCGGCAGATTTCTTCCGAGGGAAGATTTTCCGGAGATTGACCGTTGCGGTAGGTGAAATAGGCTTTGATAAAGTTGTTCCAGTTGCGGCCTAACTTGTCTTGCAGCCGGCTGACAGTTCGGACCAAGTCAAAGGCTCCGTCTTTTCCGTAAATCAAAGTGTCTGCCGCTTGATGGAACGCGTCGCCTACGGGGGTGGCGGTTGACCAGGATTTTTCCGCGCCCAGCGCAAGTCCGTAGAGGGCTAATTCGATACTGCAAGGATTTCCCCAATCCCCCCAGTTGGTATTCAGAACGCCCAAGGCTCCGTGCTTATAGCCGTATTCCGCCATTTTGGAGATATTTTGCTCTTCCACGTCTATACCTTCGATGAAACGGCTCCAAGACGTGGTTCCGGGACAAACGATTTGCGGGCGGTTCAGGGCGGCGAATCGTTTAATTTTTTCTTCGTCGGGATCGGCGGAATACATCCAGTTCAGGAAGACCGTGTCTTCCGGCAGTTGGGTAATGGTTTCGGGGTGTTTTAGCAAAATATCCGCCCACATCATCACCGTTTTGTCTTTGTTTTTTACGTGGTCAATGATTTTTTTCACAAAATCCACGTACATCTGACCCTTGTCCGCTTCTTGATTTTTGTGCAGCGTAAGGTCAAAAGTCTCGTCGCAGCAAATATTAAAGGTGTCCGAGGTGAAATGGGGCGCGTATTGGTCGATAAGACTGCGGATAAGGGCAATGCTTTCTTCCTGTTCCGGGTCGATGGTGTGGTGGAGCATTCGGGAATCCCAGAAGTTGGGGACTTTTTCAAAGTCGTTCAAGACCCGCAAGTGCTGATATTGAGGCTGTTCCAGCAGTTCGTAAAGATGGCCGAAGGTGGAGAGGGAGGGAATGAAATCAATGAAATTTTCCTTGCAGTAAGCGTCGATTTCTTCCAATTCCGCTCCGGTCAGACACCCGGTATGGGGCGTCAAATCTTTGGTCTGTTCAAAATCAAATACGTGTTCCACGTACAATTGCAACGAATTGAGTTTGTAATACGCCATTTGGTCGATAAGGCCTTTGATGGTCTCCACCGTGGGAATCCGCCCCCGGGTGACGTCGTGATAAAATCCCCGATAGGGGAAATCCGGCTTGTCCTCAATATGGAGGCAGGGGACAGGCGTTCCGTTGGCAAAAATCTGCCGCAAGGTCTGAACGGCGTAGAATGCACCGGCGGGACCTTCCGCTTCGATGTTGATGAAGTGGGTGGTCAGATCCAGTGTATAACCTTCCCCCGAATCACCTTTCGTCTCCACGGTGACCCGGGTCCCGTTGGGAGCACAGGGAAGTTGTTCCAACAACCGGACCAAGCGGGGGTCCAGCGTTTCCGGAGCGTAGCATACGGCGGGAACTTCTAAGGTTCCGCCCCATTTTTTATATACTTTGACCGATGGAATCAGATGAATCATAGGAAAGACTCCTTTGCATTTTTTTTTATCATAACACGGCTGGCCTAAAAATGCAACGCTTTTCCCTAATAGTTTAGGATTTTTTCAAATTTGTGATAGGGGATACCGATGCTCCCGGCATCAAGGATTCTCCAAAAAAAACCGGGAGCAGTATTTCTGCTCCCGGCTTCGTGTTTATTTACGCTGCGGCTTGCAGCATATTTTCAATAAAAATTCCGTATCCCGCCGTGGGGTCATTGATAAGAACGTGGGTGACAGCTCCCACGAGTTTTCCGTTTTGAAGAATGGGAGAACCGGACATCCCTTGAACGATGCCGCCGGTCTTTTCCAACAGTACCGGGTCGGTGACTCGAATCAGCATATTTTTCGTGGGACCGCCGAAGGTGCGGTAGATGCGGACGATTTCGATGGCGTATTCCCGGACGCCTTCTCCGTCTACGGTACATCGAATCACTGCGTCGCCTTCCCGGACTTCTTGTTTTAAGGCAATGGGAACGGTGTTGCGACCTTCCAAGCGGGTCGCGTCCAGATGCCCGAACAATCCACATTCACAGTTCTTTGTGCAATTCCCCAACACCGGCGAACAGAACGTTCCCTGCAATTCCCCCGGAGAACCGCATTGTCCTTTTCGCAAATTTGTGATTTCGGCAGGGAATAAATCCCCTTTGGATACACAAAATAAAGTATCGGTATCCGGGTCGGAAATGCCGTGGCCCAGACATCCGTACTCCCCCGTATCGGGTAAAATATAGGTCATCGTTCCGATTCCAGCGGTGGAATCTTTGACCAAAACGCCGATTTGCCAATTTCCTTCTTGATTCTTTCGGGGACAGAGGGTGGTCTCGTGTTCCTTTTCCCCCCGAACGTAGGTGACTGTGACGGGATTTCCGCCGTGCCGGTTTAACGCATCCGCCAAATCTTCGTTACAGGTGATTTCCCGGTCTGCGATGCGAAGGATGCGGTCTGCTTTTTTTAAACCCGCCGTCCGGGCCGGATTTTCTTTGGATTCATCGGTAAACCCCAAAACGATGACCCCCTGAGATGTGAGCCGCACCGCCACGGCGTTGCCCCCAGGTAAAACTTCCCGGATGGTGTTTGGGTCGGTCTTTGCCGCAGGCAAGACCAGAAAATGACTCGTTTTCGGAAGGTCCGATTCATTCCATTTCCCCTGGACCACCGTTGTACGGGAGTCTGCTCGGGTCAAGCCCAGCGCCACCGTCAATGCAAAGATTGCAAAAAATCCGAATTTTTGCATATAATAAGGTATGCCTCGTTTGTGCTGCATTGGATAAACCTCCTTTCTGAAAGGTTAAGACCGTTAAAAAAATCAAAGGTCTTTCTCTATCATTTTTTCTCCGCGACAAGCAAATATCCGGTTCAGAATTTACATTCTGAGGGGAAAACAGGAAGGTTTAAACGGTGGAAACAAGTCAAAATCGTGCAAAATAACAGAAAATCAAGAAAGTAAGAGGAATTTTTTGTATCTTTTTTTCTGTTGACTTTTTTCGTATTTCGTTGTATAATATATTTGTCGATATATAATAAACGAACCCCTGTACACTATCAAAATTTATTATCGAACACAGGAGAAACGAAAATGCTGAATAAAACCGTAAAAGTAACCAATCCCGTGGGCCTGCACGCCCGTCCCGCTACCTATTTCACCCAGAAGGCCAACGAATACAAGTCTTCCATTTCCGTGGAAAAGGACGACCGTCGTGTCAATGCGAAATCTTTGTTGGGCATCCTGTCTCTTGGAATCACCAAGGACACCGAGATTCAACTGATTGCCAACGGTCCGGATGAACAGGAAGCCATCGAAGGACTGGTCGCTCTGATTCAGAGCAATTTCGTTATGGAATAATGACCCGCGCTGAATTATTAAAAAAAGCAAATGAATTACCGGACTCTCCCGGGGTGTATACGATGTACGACACCTCGGGGGTCGTTATATATGTGGGAAAAGCGGTCAAGCTTCGCAACCGGGTCACCTCCTATTTTCGCAATATTCCCCACGAGCCGAAGGTGGAGCGGATGATTGAACGGGTGGACCGTTTTTCGGTGATTCTCTGCGAAAACGAATTGGACGCGTTGATTACCGAATGTAGCCTGATTAAACAGCACAATCCCTTTTATAACATTAAGCTGAAATCCGGTCACGGCTATCCCTTTATCTGCGTGTCTACCGTAGACGGGTGTCCCCGGGTGCGGTCGGAATACACCCGCCCGGCAGGAGGGAGATGTTTTGGGCCTTACGCCTATCTTCAAAACGTTTCCCACATCATCGGATATTTGAACGAGGCTTACAAATTGCCGTCGTGCAATTATAAACCCCGTCCCAAACCTTGTTTGGAATACGATATGGGGCGGTGCAACGGTTTTTGTGCCGGGAAGGCAAAAGAAGAAGACCTGAAAAAGGCCTACGATTCCATTTGTGCCATCCTGGAAGGAAAGACCGATACGGTAGAGGCGGAACTGACGGCAGAAATGGAAGCCGCCGCCGCTCGGCTGGATTTTGAGGAAGCGGCCCGCCTGCGGGACCGCCGTAAGTCTTTGGGAATGATTTCCAAAAAGCAACGTCCGGTCCTGTCGCAAAACCGCCACGCCGACTATTTCGGATACAAAGAGGGGGACGGTCGATGCTGTATCTTTTTGTTGCGCCTGCGCAACGGATACGTGGTGGGGGAACGGTGCGACGTTTTTGAGGAAGATTTTACCCCCGACCTTCTACGCCAGTATTTAGAGCGGTTTTATACCGAAGACACCCTTCCTCCGGGGAAGATATATCTTCCCGAAGAGTACGAATGGACGCCGCTTCTCAACCAGTGGCTGAAAGGGAAAATTACCGTTCCCACCTACGAGCAGGACCTTCGCTTGCGGTCTCTTGCCGACCGGAACGCCGGAGAGAGAATGTTGCAATACGAAGGAAAAACCGCCCGAATTCAACGGCAACTGGATGCCTTTGCGGAGTTTTCCGGCCTTCGGAAAGTGGGCTTGATGGAAGTCTACGACATCAGCCAAACGGCGGGAAGTGACGTAGTCTGCGGTAGTATTTCGGTCCGGGACGGGGTTCCCGACCGAAAAAAATACAAAAAGTACCGTATCAAACAGGTTTTAGGCCGAGGGGATACGGATTATATGAAAGAAGCGGTGCAGCGGCGTATCGCCCGATACCGGGAAGGGGACGAAGGGTTTACTCCCTTGCCAGACGTCATTCTTTGCGACGGAGGATTGGCCCAGATTCACGCTGTGGAAAACGTCTTGCAGGCTGCGGGAATCTCTCTTCCGGTGTTGGGACTGAAAAAAGACAGCCGCCATCGGACCAAATCCTTGGTCTTTTCCGACGGCAGTGAAAAACTGCTTGCTTCTGTTCCCGAGGTCTTCTCGTTTTGCGGACGGTTACAGGAAGAGGTGCACCGGGTCGCCATTTCTTATCACAAGAATTTGCGGCAAAAGGCAATGCAACAATCTCAGTTAGAGTCCATTCCCGGAGTCGGAAAGGCGAAGGCGAAAGCATTGTTTTTGCATTTTAAGTCCATCGACAAAATACGAAAAGCCACCGTGGAAGAATTGTGCAAGGTGAAAGGAGTCCATCCCGGTCTTGCAGAACAGATTCTTCAATGGTTTGAAGAAAACGAATAAAAAGGAGTCTTTTGTTATGATTCGAGTTTTGATTTGGAACGAATTTTGTCACGAACAAACCAATGAAAACGTAAAGGCTATCTATCCTGACGGAATTCATAATTGTATTAGAGAATTTCTCGGAAGTAACGAGGAGTTTTTGATTCGTACCGCCACCTTGGATCAGGAAAACATCGGCCTTTCCGACGAAATTCTGGAAAATACCGACGTTCTGATTTGGTGGGCACACATCCGTCACAATGACGTTCCTGACGAATGGGTGGAAAAAATTTACAACCGCGTTCAGGCCGGGATGGGGTTCATTGCCCTTCATTCTGCCCATCATTCCAAGATTTTCCGGAAGTTGATGGGAACAACGGGGAATCTGCAATGGCGGGAATCGAGAGATTATGAACGGCTTTGGAATATTGCGCCCAATCATCCGGTGATGAAGGGCGTCCCCGAATATTTTGAATTGGACGGGGAAGAGACCTACGGGGAACGGTTCGATATTCCTACCCCTGACGACCTTTTGATGATCGGTTGGTATTCCGGCGGCGAGGTATTCCGTTCCGTCTGCACCTTCACCCGGGGGTTGGGACGAATCTTGTACGTACAACCGGGCCACGAGACCTTCCCCACCTTTAAAAATCAACATATTCAAAAAATTATCACCAACGGCGTCTATTGGGCGGCCCCCAACTGCACCGTGGAATTGACCTGTCCTCACTCCAAAATTTCGCCCGAAGAACGCCGGAAAACCGGCGACCAGCCCACGGATTACGTGAGATAAGTGATGACGGGGTGTTCTTTTCTTTCTTTTCACGTGAAAAGAAAGAAAAGAGCCAAAAAGAAAGAAAAGCGAAGGCCTTTGCAGTTCTTGCAACGGCGGAAGTTTTATATGATGCTTTAAGACCGACACGAGGGAGCGTGCCGGTCTTGTTTTTTTAGATTACTATAAATAATTCCCCGGCGGATGGAATCCGCCGGCCCTGGCTTTTCTTTCGCTTTCATTCTCTTCTTCTAAAAAGAAAGGAAGGCCGTTTCCCTATAAAAAACCCCCGAGCGAATGCTCGGGGAAATCCCGCAAAACCGGTTTCCGTTCCGTCTCGGGGGAGACGTTATGACTTCGTAAACCTGCTTGACAGCAGGACGGGTAAAATCCACTCCCGTGCTTTGTGCTTCCAACGTCCGCTGACCGGAGGCGCGAAGGCAGTCCGGGGCGGGAGGCCTGCATCCCCACACGGGAAGAGTGATTCCCTTAGTAAAGGTGTAGGTTTTAACTGAAAAATCATAGGGCTCGTATTTCGCAGGAAATAAGCGAAGACTGATTTTTGTCTTCCTATTATAATATATACGCGGATGCGTAAAATAAAACAGGAAGATGTGGGAAATTATTCGTGGCAGTGGTCGCAGCCGCAGTCGCATCCTTCGTGATGGCAACCGTCTTCTGCTTCCAGATCATATTCTTCCGCTTTCTGGTCAAACAGCGCGGCAACGGTGTTAAATTCGTCTTCGTCGTCTACTGTGACCAGAACGTCTTCGTCTCCGTCGTCTTCTACGCGGAGCATAATGACTTCCACTTCATCTTCTTCGCCAGCTTCGGCGGGAGTAAGAAGAACGTAGGTCTTGCCCTCGTGTTCCACAGCGTCGATAATTTCAAAATTGACTTCGTTGCCGTCTTCGTCGGTCAACGCGAGAATATCATCTCTTTCTTCCATTGTTTTATACCTCGTTTCTTGAATTTTTGGTTTCTGCTTCTATTTTACACGAAAAACAAGGAAATGTCAACAGGAAAAAGGGGGAAAAGGCAAAAAAAGTGAAAGTAAAATTAAAAAAGGTAAAAGTTTACAAAAAGTTCAATATTTTTTTTAAAATAATGCTTGACACACGGGGTCGTGTATGGTATAATAGCAAAGCATGGCAAAGTGGCTATGATCCCGGAGGTTGCTGAAATCCGCATTTGGGCGGCAGGTAGTTCCGGGGGAGCCGTATCCGATTTCAAATTGGATGAAACCGAACTTAGTTGACGTAAGGCGAAGTCTTTACCTCTCAGCACACGTTTCTGACGGAGTGTGTCCAAGGACACCTTCTGTCCGGTCGATTGGATCAGCTTGCCCTGATCCGATTTTTATGTCCGGACCGTGAAACACACGGTGCAGTGTTCGGTTTTTCATCGCCCAAGTCTTGATCGGATAACTTGTCCGATCAAACTCTTCCCAAATACTTAAGGAGGCGAAAAGAAATGGCAACTGAAAAGATGAGAATTCGGCTGAAATCCTATGACCATCACCTGGTCGATCAGGCTTGTGAAAAGATTGTCGCTACTGCGACCCGTATGGGAGCCAAGGTTTCCGGACCCGTTCCCCTGCCCACCGAAAAGGAAATCATCACGATCCTGCGCGCAGTCCATAAATATAAGGACTCCCGCGAACAGTTCGAAACCCGCACTCATAAGCGTGTTATCGACATCATCAAGCCCTCTCAGAAGGTCGTTGAAGCTCTGATGAGCGTGGACCTTCCCGCAGGCGTCGAAATCGAAGTTAAACTTTAATTTCAATTCAGCCATGCACGAGGAAACAATGACTTGCCTCAGCGGAAAGAAGTCATTCCGTACCATTATAATATGGTATACGGTCAAGTTGATTTCCCTTTCCGAAATCAACCAATAACCGAAAGGAGATTTTCAAAATGGAAAAAGGAATTATCGGCAGAAAGATCGGTATGACCCAGCTGTTTACGGAAAACGGTAACGTAGTTCCCGTAACGGTTGTGGAAGCCGGCCCCTGCACCGTCGTTCAGAAGAAGACGGTAGACAACGACGGCTACAACGCCGTACAGTTGGGTTTTGAAGACATCCGGGAAAAGCTGGTTGTCAAACCCCTCAAAGGTCACTATGACAAAGCAGAAGTCGCTTACAAGCGCGTTCTGAAAGAATTTAAGCTGGACAACAGCGATGCGATGAACGTCGGCGACGTTATCAAGGCTGACGTCTTTGCTTCCGGCGACGTTGTAGACGTTACCGGCATCTCTAAGGGTAAAGGATACCAGGGCACTGTCAAACGCCTCGGTTTCCACAGACAGCGTATGACCCACGGTACCTCCGGTTACCACAGACATCAAGGTTCTATGGGTGCAAACTCCACTCCTTCCAAAGTTATGAAGGGTAAGGGTATGCCCGGTCATATGGGTAGCGAACAGGTTACCATTCAGAACCTGAGCGTTGTCAAGGTCGATGCGGAAAACAATCTCATCGCCATCAAGGGTGCCATCCCCGGCCCCAACGGTGGTTTGGTCGTTGTTAAGACCGCCATCAAGAAATAAGATAGGAGGAAAGTGAAATGAAAATTAAGGTTTACGATATGCTCGGCAACGAAGCCGGCGAAATGGAACTTTCCGACAGCATTTTCGGGGCACAGATCAACGTTCCTCTGATGCACGAAATGGTGAAGAACTATCTGGCAAATCAGCGTCACGGCACCCAGTCCACCCTGACCCGTTCCGAAGTCAGCGGCGGCGGCAAGAAGCCCTGGCGTCAGAAGGGAACCGGCCGTGCCCGTCAGGGTTCTACCCGTTCTCCTCAGTGGACTCACGGCGGTATCGCCCTCGGTCCCAAGCCCCGCAAGTACAGATACTCCGTTAACAAGAAGGCGAAGAGAGTTGCGATGAAGTCCGCTCTGTCTGCCAAGGTTGCGGAAGGCAATCTCATCGTTCTCGATACCCTGGCATTTGATGAAATCAAGACCAAGAATATGGTCAACGTTTTGAAGGCTCTGAACGTAGCTGACAAAGCCCTCGTGGTTATGCCCGCTCCCGACGCCGTCGTCATCAAATCCGCTCGGAATATTGAAGGCGTGAAGACCGCTTGCGTGAACACTCTGAACGTATATGACATTGTCAAGCACGACAAGTTCATCATTACCAAAGAGGCTGTCAACAAAGTTGAGGAGGTGTACAACTGATGAAATTCGCACAGGATATCATCCTCACTCCCGTCATCACCGAGAACAGTATGGATCTGGCTCGTAATCAGAAGAAGTACACGTTCAAAGTTGCAAAGGACGCTAACAAAATCGAAATCGCAAAAGCAGTCGAAGAACTGTTCAAGGTCAAGGTTTCCGCCGTCAACGTGATCAACTGCGACGGTAAGATGAAGAGAATGGGTTACACCCGCGGTGCTACCGCTTCCTTCAAGAAAGCCATCGTCACCCTGACCGCAGACTCCAAGACCATCGAATTCTTCGACGGCTTGATGTAAGAGGAGAGTGACAAGAATGCCTACCAGAAGATTTAAACCTACGACTCCGTCTCGGAGAACTATGGTCGTCTCTACCTATGAAGAGATTACCACCAACAAACCGGAACGCTCTCTTCTCACTTCTCTGAAGAAATATTCCGGTCGTAACAGCTACGGTCGCATCACTGTCCGTCATCGCGGCGGCGGCAACCGCAGAAAGTACAGAATTATCGACTTCAAGAGAAACACCGTTGATGCTGCTGCCAAGGTTCTTACCATTGAGTACGACCCCAACCGCACCGCCAACATTGCTCTTGTTCAGTATGAAGACGGCACCAAGGCTTACGTCCTGGCTCCTCAGAACCTGAACGTCGGCGACACCATCTATTCCGGTGCTGCTGCCGATATCAAAGTCGGTAACTGCCTGCCCTTGGAGAACATCCCCACGGGTACCTATATCCACAACATCGAGTTGCATCCCGGTAAGGGTGCTCAGATGGTCCGTTCTGCCGGCGCCGGTGCTCAGCTGATGGCAAAGGAAAACGGATACGCTCAGGTCCGCCTCCCCTCCGGTGAAGTTCGCCTCGTTTCCCTGCGTTGCAAGGCCACCATCGGTACGGTGGGCAACCAGGACCACGAAAACATTAACCTCGGTAAAGCCGGTAAGAAACGCCATATGGGCATCCGTCCCACCGTTCGCGGTTCTGTTATGAACCCCTGCGACCACCCCCACGGTGGTGGTGAGGGCCGCGCTCCCATCGGTCGTTCCGGTCCTGTTACTCCTTGGGGTAAACCCGCTCTGGGCTACAAGACCCGCAAGAAGAAGAACAAGTCCGATAAGTTCATCGTAAAACGCAGAAATGCGAAATAATGGAGGTGTGACAGATGGGCAGAAGTGTTAAAAAAGGACCCTACGTCGAAGCTTCTCTGATGAAGAAAGTTCTCGATATGAATGAAAAAGGTGAAAAGAGAGTTGTGAAGACCTGGTCTCGCGCCTCCACCATTTTCCCTGACTTCGTTGGCCACACCTTTGCGGTTCACGATGGCAGAAAGCACGTTCCCGTTTATGTTACCGAAGATATGGTTGGTCACAAGTTGGGCGAATTCGCTCCCACTCGTACCTTCAAAGGTCACTCCGGTTCCAAAGCGTCGAACACATCGAAATAACGGAGGTTACTGAAATAATATGGAAGCAAGAGCTTATTTGAGAGGTCTCCGTATCACCCCCAGAAAGGTCAAGATCGTTCTGGACCTGATCCGGAATAAACCCCTTGGGACCGCAGCTGCGATCCTCACCCATACGCCGAAGGCTGCCAGCGCTCCTTGTTTGAAGCTGCTCAAATCTGCGGCTGCCAATGCGGAAAATAACCACGGAATGGATGTTTCCAAGTTGTACGTTAAGGAATGTTTCGTAGGCCCCGGCCCCACGATGAAGCGGATGATGCCCCGTGCACGCGGTTCCGCCGATACTATCCTCAAGAGAACGTCTCAGGTTACCATCGTTCTCGCTGAGAAAGAATAAGGGAGGGTCAATATGGGACAAAAAGTTAATCCTCACGGTTTCCGTGTAGGCGTCATCAAAGATTGGGATTCCCGTTGGTTCGTTCGTGACGAAGACTTCGGCGACCTGGTTGTAGAAGACGATAAAATCAGAAAATTCATCAAAAAGCAGATCGCTCAGGCTGGCGTTCCTCAGATCGAGATCGAACGCGACGCCTCCAAGCGTGTCCGCATCTTTATCCACTGCGCCCGTCCCGGTGTTGTCATCGGTAAGGGTGGCCAGGATATTGAAAAACTTCGTCTCGCTGTTGAGAAGTTGATCGGTAAGACCGTCGCTCTCACCATCGTAGAAGAAAAACGCCCCGATATGAACGCTACTCTGGTTGCAGAACGCATTGCTGCTGACCTGGAAAAACGCGTTTCCTTCCGTCGTGCGATGCGCAAAGCCATCGACAGCACGATGAAGGCCGGCGCCAAGGGTATTAAAGTAAATGCCAGCGGCCGTCTGGGCGGTGCTGAAATTGCACGTACCGAACATTATCACGAAGGAACTATTCCCCTGCAAACTCTGAGAGCCGACATCGACTACGGTTTCGCCGAAGCGAAGACCACCTACGGCCGTATCGGTATCAAAGTTTGGATTTATAAGGGTGAAGTCCTGAAAAAATCTGTGGTTAAGGAGGACAAACGCCATGTTAATGCCAAAAAGGGTTAAGTACAGACGCGTTCATCGCGGCCGTTTAAAGGGTAAGGCCTATCGCGGCAACCGTGTCACCAGCGGTGAATATGGTCTTGTCACCACCGAACCCGCCTGGATTACCAGCAATCAGATTGAAGCTGCCCGTATCGCTATGACCCGTTACACCAAACGTGGTGGTAAAGTATGGGTTAAGATTTTCCCCGACAAGCCGGTAACCGAGAAGCCCGCTGAAACCCGAATGGGTTCCGGTAAAGGTTCTCCCGAATACTGGGTTGCAGTAGTTAAGCCCGGCCGGGTTATGTTCGAAATGGCTGGCGTTTCCGAAGAAGTTGCTCGTGAAGCTATGCGTCTTGCTAGCCACAAGCTTCCCGTGAAGTGCAAGTTCTACAACAAGGCCGATCTTGACGCTATCGTTGACGGAGGTGCTAACTAATGACCGCAAAAGAACTCAGAGCTATGGCTCCCGCCGACCTGGAAAAGAAGTTGGCTGATTTGAAAGCGGAACTGTTCGCTCTTCGTTTTCAGCACGCAACCAACCAGCTCGAAAACCCCATCCGCATTGCCGATGTTCGCAAAGACATTGCTCGGGTGAAGACCGTACTTCGTGAAAACGAAATCAAAGGCTGAGAGCAGGAGGCAGAACAATGGAAAGAGATTTGAGAAAAACCAGAACCGGTCTCGTTGTTTCCGACAAAATGGATAAGACCGTTGTCGTTGCTATTAAGGAAAACGTTCGTCATCCTATGTACGGCAAGGTTATGAAGAGAACCGCGAAATTGAAGGTTCACGACGAAAATAACGAGTGCCATATCGGTGATAAAATCCTCATTATGGAAACCCGTCCCCTGTCCAAGGACAAGAGATGGAGATTCGTTGAGATCATCGAAAAAGCGAAATAAAGGAGAGTTAGAGTATGATTCAACAGCAAACTTTCCTGCAGGTTGCCGACAACACCGGTGCAAAAGAATTGATGTGCATCCGTGTCCTTGGCGGAACCGGGAGAAGATATGCCAACATTGGCGACGTCATCGTCTGCTCCGTGAAGAAAGCCATCCCCGGCGGTAACGTGAAGAAGGGTGAAGTTGTCAAGGCTGTCGTCGTTCGCTCCAAGAGCGGTGTCCGTCGTGCCGACGGATCTTACATCCGTTTCGATGAGAATGCGGCAGTTATTATCAAGGAAGATAAGAACCCCAGAGGGACCCGTATCTTTGGGCCCATCGCTCGTGAACTGAGAGAAAAGGAATTCACCAAGATCCTTTCTCTGGCTCCCGAAGTACTGTAAAGGAGGACGTGAACGATGAATACGTTGCACATTAAAAAAGGCGATAACGTTGAAGTTATCTCCGGCCGTTGCAAAGGCCAGCGTGGCAAAGTCGTCGCCACCGCTCCTTCCGAAGGTAAAGTTATGGTAGAAGGTGTTAATATGGTTTCCAAGCACCTGAAACCCCGCGGTCAGCATCAGCAGGGCGGCATCATCAAAACCGAAGGCGCTCTTTACGCCTGCAAGGTTATGGCTGTTTGCCCCAAGTGCGACAAAGCTGTCCGTACCGGCATCAAAGTAGTTGACGGCAAGAAAGTCAGATACTGCAAAAAGTGCCAGAAAGAATTTTAAGGAGGAGAGAAACGATGTCTAATTTGAAAGAACTTTACAAAAAAGAAGTCGCTCCTGCCTTGATGAACAAGTACAACTACAAGAGCGTTATGCAGATTCCCAAGCTGGACAAAGTCGTAATCAACGTTGCCTGCGGCGATGCCAAGGACAACACCAAGATTATTGAATCTGTCTCCACTGACCTTGCTACCATCACCGGTCAGAAGGCCATCGCTTGTAAGGCTCGCAAATCCGTGGCGAACTTCAAAGTCCGTCAGGGAATGCCTATCGGCGTAAAGGTCACTCTGCGCGGTGAAAGAATGTACGAATTCGTAGACCGTCTCTTCAATGTGGCTCTGCCCCGTGTTAGAGACTTCCGTGGGATCAATCCCAACGCCTTCGACGGCCGCGGCAACTACGCCTTCGGCTTGAAGGAACAGCTCATCTTCCCCGAAATCGAATATGAAAAGATCGATGCCATCCGTGGTATGGATATTATGTTCGTCACCACCGCCTCCACCGACGAAGAAGCGAAAGAACTTCTCTCTCTGATGGGCGCGCCGTTCAGCAAGTAAGGAGGAAGAACTTATGGCTAAGAAGTCTATGATTGCAAAACAGCAGAGACCTGCAAAGTACTCTGTCCGTGCTTACAACAGATGCAAGATCTGCGGAAGACCTCACGCTTACCTGAGAAAGTACGGCATCTGCCGTATCTGCTTCCGTGAACTGGCTTACAAAGGCCAGATTCCCGGCGTCCGCAAGGCCAGCTGGTAATCAGGTAAAGAAGGAAAAGGAGGTTTTAGTATGCATATTACCGATCCCGTTGCCGATATGCTCACTCGTATCCGGAACGCTAACGATGCAAAGCACGAAAGTGTTGAAGTTCCCGCTTCCAATATGAAGAAGGCGATTGCCCAGATTCTGGTGGATGAAGGGTACATCAAGGCGTTTTCCGTGACCGAAGACGGCAAACAGGGTATGATTAACATCACCCTGAAATACGGCCAGAATAAGGCAAAAGTCATCCAGGGAATCAAACGTGTTTCCAAGCCCGGTCTGCGGGTTTACGCGTCCAGCGAAGAAATGCCCAAAGTCATTCGCGGTATGGGTATTGCCATCGTCTCTACTTCCAAGGGAGTTATGACCGATAAGGCTGCCCGTCGTCTGAATGTCGGCGGCGAAGTTCTCGCTTACGTTTGGTAAGTTGTGTTGTTCCCCGAAAAGGCAAGATGACAAACTATAGTGAAAGGAAAGTCACGCAATGTCAAGAATTGGTAGAAAGCCTATAAATATACCCGCCGGTGTTACCGTAACATTGGTGCCCGAAACCAACCACATCACCGTTAAAGGTCCCAAGGGAACCCTCGAAAGAGATATTCATCCCGCAATGACCGTAACTGTGGAAGGTGAAACGATTCTGGTTACCCGTCCCGACGATGAGAAGCTCAACCGCTCTCTTCACGGACTGACCAGAACCTTGATCGCCAATATGATTGAAGGCGTCACCGCCGGTTATTCCAAGACCCTGGAAATCCAGGGTGTGGGTTACAGAGCAGCAAAGCAGGGCAAGGCCGTGAACCTGACCCTGGGCTTCTCTCACCCCGTATCCGTTGAAGAAACCGAAGGCATCAGCCTGGAAGTTCCTCAGCCCAACCTCATCGTTGTTTCCGGTGCTGACAAACAGCGCGTCGGACAGGTTGCCGCTGAAATCCGCGGTATTAAGCCTCCCGAACCCTACCACGGCAAGGGCGTTCGCTATCTGGGCGAATACGTCCGCCAGAAGGAAGGTAAGGCTGGTAAGGGTAAATAATAGACCCGCCGCTTAATCATTCAATCATATAGGAGGATAACACAATATGATCAGCAGAAAAGATGCGAACATCCTCAGAAAGAAGCGTCACGCCCGTGTCCGCGGTAAGATCTCCGGAACGGCGGAATGCCCCCGTCTGAATGTTTACAGATCTTTGAAAAATATCTACGCTCAGATTATTGACGATACCACCGGTACCACCCTGGTTGCCGCGTCTACCGTCGGTAAGAACTTCTCTGAATACGGCGGAAACAAGGCCGCAGCGAAGAAGGTCGGCGAGACCATCGCAAAGCTTGCTCTCGAAAAAGGCATCAAGGACGTTGTCTTTGACCGTGGCGGTTACCTGTATCACGGACGTGTGAAGGAATTAGCCGAAGGCGCCAGAGAAGCTGGCCTGAACTTCTAAGTTTTCAAGGAGGATAACAGAAATTATGATCGAAAAAATTGATGCGTCCACCTTGTCGTTGACGGAAAAAATGATTTGTCTGAGCCGCGTTTCCAAAACCGTTAAGGGCGGCCGGAAATTCAAGTTCACCGCTCTGATGGTTGTCGGCGACGGCAACGGCATTGTCGGTATCGGCCTTGGCAAATCCGTTGAAATTCCCGATGCTGTCAACAAAGGCATCGAAGACGCGAAGAAAAATTTGGTCCGTGTCTCTCTGAAAGGCACCACCATCCCCCACGAAGTCGTTGCTACGTTCGGAGCTTCTCAGGTTATTATGAAGCCCGCTGCCCCCGGTACCGGGGTTATCGCAGGCGGTGCCGTCCGTGATATTCTGCAAGCTGCCGGCGTCAAAGACGTTCGTACCAAAGCTCTGCGTTCCCGTAATCCCCAGAACCTTGCCAACGCTACCATCGTCGGTTTGAAGTCCCTGCGGACTGCTGCCGAAGTTGCGGAAACCCGCGGCAAGACCGTTCAGGAAATCCTGGGTTGAGGAGGTAATGACGATGAAAATTACCCTCGTAAAGAGCCTGATCGGCAGACATCCCGATCACGTCAAGACTGCGAAGTCTATGAATCTGAAAAAGATCGGTGACGTTTGCGAGCAGCCTGACAATGCTGCTACCAAAGGCAAGATCGCTCAGATCTCTTATCTTATCAAAGTAGAAGACTGAAAAGGAGGTAGCACAGATGAAATTGTCTGATTTGGCTCCCGCTTACGGCTCTACCAAAGTTGCAAAGCGCAAGGGTAGAGGTGCCGGCAGCGGAAACGGCAAAACCGCAGGCAAGGGCCACAAGGGTCAAAACGCTCGCTCCGGCGGCGGTGTCCGTGTCGGCTTTGAAGGCGGTCAGATGCCCATTTACAGAAGACTTCCGAAGCGTGGTTTTAACAACATTCGCTTCACGAAGACCTATCAGGTCGTAAACGTCGGCGCTCTCAACGATTTTGCTGAAAACGCCGTAATTACTTCCGAAGAACTGTTGAAGAAGGGTCTCATCTCTGATGTGGCTGCTCCCGTTAAGTTCCTCGGTGACGGTGAACTGGAAGTGAAAGGTCTCACCGTTAAGGCTGCGAAGTTCTCTGCTTCCGCAGTTCAGAAGATTGAAGCCGCAGGCGGGAAAGCTGAGGTGCTGTAAGGTATGGGAATCCTCACGACCCTCCGGAACGCATGGAAAATCGCTGATCTGAGAAAGAAGATCCTTTTCACGCTGATGATCATCGTTCTCTTCCGGATCGGCGCAAGCATTCCTGTTCCTTTCCTCGACGCTGCTGCGATCTCTTCGTATTTCACCAGCGGAAATACCCTTCTTGGGTATATGAATATGCTTTCCGGTAATGCTCTGTCGGTCGGTACGCTTTTTGCACTGACCATTCAGCCCTACATTAACGCAAGCATTATTGTCCAGCTTCTTACCGTTGCAATCCCCTACTTTGAACGCCTCGCCAAAGACGACAGCGCCGAAAAGAAGGGTCGCAAGAAACTGAACAAGATTACCCGGTACACCACCATCGGTATCGCTCTGCTCCAATCCTTTGGATACTTCCAGATTCTGCGATCCGCAGGCGCTATCACCATCGTGGAAGCCGACAAGTTCTCTTGGGAATTGCTCCTGGTCGCCGCTTGTATCATTCTGACCCTGACCGCAGGTTCTTCCTTGGTTCAGTGGCTGGGTGAAGCCATCGACGAAAAGGGCATCGGCAACGGTATCTCTATGATCTTGTTTGCCTCCATCGTTTCCCGTGCTCCCGACCTGTTGACCTACGTCATCAATGCGTTCTCGGAAGGCGGTAAGTGGTGGTTGGCCATCATCATCGTCATTCTGGCTGTGGCTATGTTCGGCCTTATCGTCTTTATGGACAGTGCAGAACGCCGCATCACCATCCAGTACGCAAAACGTCAAGTGGGCCGCAAGGTCTATGGCGGACAGAAGCAGCAGCTTCCCATCAAGGTTTGTATGACCGGCGTTATGCCTATCATTTTCGCCTTCGCCATCACCTCTCTCCCCGCTACCATCGCGGCATTTCTGCCCACCGATAACGGTTTTGTAAAGTGGACGGAGAAATACTTCGGCCAGACCAGCATTGCTTATATGCTCATCAGCTTTGCTCTGATCATTGCGTTTAACTATTTCTATATCGCAATTCAGTACAATGCTTCCGACATTGCCAAGCAGTTGCGGGAAAACGGCGGTACTATCCCCGGGATCCGTCCCGGACGCCCCACCGTGGAATTCATTATGAATACGGTGAACAAGATTACCCTCTTCGGGGCCATCTACCTGGGCGTTATCGCAATCTTCCCCTATATCTTGCAGGCAATTTTCCCCACCGACCTTACCAACATCGCTTTGGGCGGTACTTCGATGATGATTCTCGTTTCCGTTGCCCTTGAAACTGTCAAGGTTCTGGAAGCTCAGATGATTCAGCGCAATATGCCCAGTGTTCTGGATTGACGGAGGTCTACCTATGAGATTGATTCTTTTAGGTGCCCCCGGTGCCGGGAAGGGGACTCAGGCGGAAATCATCTCCGAGAAATTCAACATTCCTCAGATTTCCACCGGAGCCATCCTTCGTGCGGCCGTTGCAGAACAGACCCCTCTGGGGAAGAAAGTGGAAAAGGTTATGCAGTCCGGCGGCCTTGTTTCCGACGAAGACGTTATCGCCTTGGTGAAGGAACGGTTCCAGCAGCCCGACTGCGCGAACGGTTTTATTCTGGACGGGTTCCCTCGGACCATTCCTCAGGCAGAAGCCCTCGACGTGATGCTCAAAGAAATGGGCATTGCCATCGACCTGGCCGTCAGCCTGGAAGTGGATCCCGAGAAAATCGTTACCCGAATGGGTGGACGCCGCACCTGCCCCGCTTGCGGAGCAACCTATCACGTGGTTTATAAGCCTTCTTCCAAAGGCGAAAACTGCGACAAGTGCGGAGCATCGCTTACCGTTCGTAAAGACGACAGAGAAGAGGTCGTTCGCGACCGTCTCGCGGTTTATGAAAAGCAGACCGCGCCTCTGAAAAACTACTACGCTCAGCAGAATAAACTCAGACTTGTGGAAGGTCAGGAAGAACTGGCCGACACCACCGCTCTGATGGAAAAAGCCCTCGTTCTGTAAGAGAGGTTAATGTAATGTCTGTTACATTGAAATCACAGCGGGAAATTGATATGATGCGTCGTGCCGGCGAGCTTGCTGCCCAGGTACTGCAAATCGGAGGCGAAGCAGTTCGTCCCGGCGTGACCACAAAGCATATCAACGACGTAATGCACAAGTTTTTAAAGAGCAAGAACGCAACCCCCTCGTTTCTGGGATACGGCGGTTTTCCGGCCGTGGCCTGTATATCGGTCAACGATGAGGTCATTCACGGGATCCCGTCGGGGCGTTTGCTCACCGATGGAGATATCGTGAGTATTGATGTCGGTGTTCTGCTTAACGGCTACCATTCCGATACGGCGGCCACCTTCCCCTGCGGGACCGTGTCCCCCGAAGCACAAAAGCTGATTGACGTGACCAGGCAGTGCTTTTACGAAGGATTGCAACACGTTCGTCCCGGCTGTCGGTTGGGCGACGTAGGAAACGCGATTAGCACGTACGCTCACCGCAACGGCTTTTCGGTCGTGCGGGATTATATCGGACATGGCGTGGGAACACAGTTACACGAAGAACCGGACGTTCCGAATTACGGAGTCCGCGGCAAGGGATTACGCTTGCAAAAGGGTATGACCATTGCCATCGAACCGATGATTAACGCCGGGTCTCACGAGGTCTGGCAAATCGACCGGAACGGATGGACTGTGGTAACCAAAGACGGAAAATGGTCGGCTCACTACGAGCATACCGTTGCCGTCACTGACAATGAGCCGTTAATACTCACATCTCAATCCTGATACTGGAGGTTTTTCAATGGCAAAAGATGGTGTCATCGAAATTGAAGGCGTCGTTGTTGAGACCCTTCCCAACACGAAGTTCATCGTTGAACTTTCTAATGGACACAAAATCACCGCTTATATCTCAGGCAGACTGAGAGACAACAATATCCGAATCCTTCTGGGCGACAAAGTGACCGTCGAAATGTCCCCCTACGATTTGACCAAAGGTCGAATCACCTGGCGGAACGCCGGTCCCCGGAAACCCGTTGGTTCGAACTGAACTCAATCGCTTCATTAAAGGAGGTAGTTCAATATGAAGGTACGTCCTTCTGTTAAACCTATGTGTGAAAAATGCAAGGTCATCAAGCGTAAAGGCAAAGTTATGGTTATTTGCTCTGACCCCAAGCATAAGCAAACTCAGGGTTAATCGAAATTGGAGGTAATTTGAAATGGCAAGAATTTCCGGTGTGGATTTGCCCAACGCCAAGCGGGTCGAAGTTGGTTTGACCTACATCTATGGCATCGGCATTAACACTTCCAAAGTCATCCTCGCTGAAACCGGCATCAATCCCGACACCCGTGTCAAGGATCTGACCGAAGCTGAAATCGGCTTGCTCCGTGAATACATCGACAAGAACCTCTCCGTCGAAGGTGACCTTCGCAGAGAAGTTGCGATGAACATCAAGCGTATGGTCGAAATCGGATGCTACAAAGGCGTTCGTCATAGAAAGAGCCTGCCCGTTCACGGTCAGCGCACCAAGACCAACGCCAGAACCCGTAAAGGTCCCGTAAAGACCGTTGCGAACAAGAAGAAATAATTGTAGTTAGGAGGATATCAGAATGGCTCAGCAGAAATCTGCGAAAAAAGTTGCGATCAAAAGACGCAAGGACAGAAAGAACATTGAAAAAGGTGCTGCTCATATCTGCTCCAGCTTCAACAATACCATCGTCACCATTACTGACGTAAACGGGAACACCCTTTCTTGGGCTTCCGCCGGCGAACTCGGGTTCCGCGGCTCCAAGAAATCCACTCCCTTCGCTGCTCAGACTGCGGCTGAAACCGCTGCCAAGGCTGCTATGGAACACGGTTTGAAGACCGTTGAAGTTTACGTTAAAGGACCTGGCACTGGCCGCGAATCCGCCATCCGTGCCTTGCAGACCGCCGGTCTGGACGTCGCCATGATCAAAGACGTGACTCGCATCCCTCACAACGGCTGCCGTCCCCCCAAAAGAAGACGCGTAGAACGGAGGTATGGGGAGGAAATGGCAAGGTAT
>JAZQKK010000018.1:0-192901 GCA_045542115.1 Eubacteriales bacterium | reverse complement strand
TGCAATGTTACAATCTTCATGCCGTTTCTTCGGCGCTATCGGGGATCGCCCAAAACCAACGCTTGCCGATCTTCTTCGTAACGATGCTTTTGTTCTTCAGCTTAGCCTCGTTAACTGTGCGCTGTGAAATGTTGCGCTCCTTTGCTTTTTCGAAGATCTTTTCGGCGGGAACGAACTCACCCGAGGAAAGCATATCGAGAATCAAGTCCTCTGCCTGGTCGGTTTTTGTTTCAGCTTCACCGCCGCCGAGAAGCTCGTCCGCCGTGATTTTGTCATAACCGTCAAGCCATTTGAAGCCCTCGTTGTTACCGAGATTGAACGCCATGGATTTTCCTTCGGGCGCAAGGGATGACTTGTCGTGAACGATCACGCGCACGTTTGGCATCTTTCGAAGTCTACCGACGAGAAGAACACTTCGCGCCGATGCACGGAAGTCAATCGTACCGAGCCCGCGGTATGCGCTGTTCGTTCCTTTCATCTTGTTCAGATGCCCCACGAACACAATGGCGCAACCCGTTTTCTCCGCAATCCTTGCGATGCCGCGCATCACGGTGCGGATCTCGTTTGCCCGGTTGATGTCGGTGTCTTCACCAACGTAACCTTGGATGGGATCGAAGATCATCAGCTTCGCACCCGTTGCTTTGATCGCGGCTTCGATGCGCTCGTCCTTCAGTGTCAGTACGTCGGTTTCTTCGCTGATGTTGAAGATGAGGTTCTCATTCGCCTTTGCTTCCATCAGCCTCGGCTTCACCGTGTCGCCCAGACCGTCCTCGGCAGTCTGATAGATCACGCTGATGGGTGCGCGTTCCTCCATGCCGGGAAAGCCGTGTCCGTTGGAGCACGCCGCCGCAAGCCGTAGCCCGAGCGTCGTTTTGCCCTCGCCTGGATCACCCTGGATGATCGTGATCTTCCCGAACGGAATGTACGGGTACCATAACCATTCCACCTCCTGCAGTTCGATCTCGGAGATCGAGACCAGTTTCATTTGTTTGTCCATTTGTTTACCTCCTTAGTTTTATTGATGTATTTTTATCTTTGAGAAAAAGATCCCTCTAAGTAGTAGCCAGCGAGAAAGTTCTTTTTATACCCCTCTCTTTATATCCCACACTTTTTTGCAATTTTTAGGAATGTACTTCTATCCTTTATTGCTGACTTTTTTACGATTTGACTACCTTGTTTTTTACGAATTTACAATTTGTTTACTGAAGAACCCCTCCATCCTCTATTGGGCATTTTTTTGAGATTTGACCACCAATTTTTTTGACATTTTACAAATTGTTTACTTTGAAACACCTAAACTGAAAAATGACAACTAAAAAAGGGCATGACGATACCACTGAAAAATCAGTGTATGTCATGCCCTATCTCGATGGTCAGTGTTCTCACCCTTGCGGGTGGATATAAGCTCTTTTCCGGCTTGCTTTACTGATCAGAGATCAGCGTGTCCGGCGGATGGATGCTATGTACGATACATAAACTATTTTATTGTCTTTTGAGTTTCCTCGACAGTATTATATCAAATGCTAACCGAGAATTATGTTGAAGTATGTAAGCTGAAGGAAAATTTTTACTGCTTCGAGCCCTGTGAGCATATTATACACGAACGACTTTGCGTTTTCAATAGGGTTTTATGAAGTCGCAAAAAGGTGGGCGTATTTGCGCCCACCTTTCGAACGTCAGAAGTGTTTTCCCTCGCCTGGGCGATCTTCGCCTTCGCCGGCGTAGTCCTCCACCGGTCGGTCATCGATCTCGGTGAGTATGTCATTCTCAAACGGATTCGGCTGCCCGCCGATATGTGGCTTGTATTCTGCAAGGCTCTGATCGCCTTCGTCGATGCATTCGACGGTGTCTTCTTCAGTTTTGGCAATGATTTCTTCCATGAGCTCGGTGCAGTCTTCCGTAACCGTTTCCATAACTGCGGGTACTTCTTTCTTTGATGATTCGGTTGTTGTTTCTGCCTCCGTCACCTCGCCCACAAACGCCGTTTCTGCGGGCTTTTCGCTTTCTTCGGGCACTTGCTCCACCGTTGTCGTTATCGCCGTCTGTGGCGGTTTTTCGATGGTCACGTGCGGTTGATCTGCACCCTTTTGCGGTGCGCTAAAGAACATCATAATAAGTGCGAGGATGATGGTGATTAACTTTTTCATTTATGTAATTCCTTTCTGTTATTCGATTTCCGTATTCATTATTTCGATGATGATTCTGGCTCCGAGCGTGAAACCTCTCACGAAGGCCTCGCGCTCCGCGATGCCGTACATTTCGTTGGTGCACTCGGTGAACTTTTCAAAGAGCTCTTTTTCTTCATCGTTCAGCCGTTTTTGCAGGTCTTCTTCGTGCCTGACGATGTACCCCAGCAGCTCCGAATATGTACTGCCTCGCTTGAAGTCCCTCTCGCACGGACTGATGTTACCGTACCACAGCTCTTCAAGAATTCCCATGCTTCCCACCTCGCTTCCCGATGCTTTCGTCGATGATCACCGCCGCCAGCACCTCGCCGAACAGCTCGATTTTGCTCTCACCCTCGTCGCGTTCGCATCGTTCATACCGCTCCAGCGCCATTTCGATATGCTCCGGCTTGGCGGTGGGGTAAAGCCTTTTTAGCTCCTCCGGCACCATAATGAGAGAGCGGTCCCGCCTCGGGAAATCCCGATTCAGAACCGCTCCGTGTTTGTTATTTACTTGTTTCTTCCGTACCATATGTACTACCTCCTTTTCGTGGTAGCACACACAATATCACAGAAGCGAGGGAATGTCCAGAGATTATTTTATTTTTCGTTATAATGTTTCTTATTCAAAACGTATGGTTATAAATTGATTAAGGAGGCTACTCCTTTTTCATATGTATTTGTTGCCTTAAATCCTCGCAATTCAACAGCAATTCGGCCAATTGTTCTGGATCATATGAAGAATCTCCTTGCTCCTTTTTTGACCTAAGCAATTGGACAGCATCATATAATTCTTTAATTTTTTGATTTTCACTTATTGGCCGATAGCTAAAACCAAAGCGTTTTGCCATGTATTTCCCGACCTCCGATTTTCCGACTATATTCCCGTCAGATAATCTCTCTAAATGATTATCAAACTCATCTAAAGCAGGATCTACATATCCTTTTTGGCTGTCGTCGGTAATGTTTTTCAAAGGATCGTTACTTGGCCAATCGCTTCTTTTTTTGTTATTGCAAACCTTGCACGCCAAAATCAGATTGCTATACTTATTTTCATATTCGGGATATTTCTTTTTGGGTATAAAGTGTTCTATTTGGCTATCGCAAAGTGTTGCCTTAAAATGCTTTCCGCAGTATCCGCAAATACCGAAAAAGTCTTCCTCTAATTCAGCCTTGTGCATTTTCCAGTCTGTAATTTCTAAGAATCTTCTTTTGATTTTTAACGTCCCGTGTACTCTCATATTTTTATTGTTCCTCGGTCAGCTTCTTTATGCTATCCAAAACCTTATCAAGCTTTTCACCCAAAGAAGGGGTTAAAAGCATCGGATTAATCTCATCGATCAAATCATATGCAAATAAAATTTTATAAAGATTGATCAACCGTTGCTCTTCAATAGGCGTCAATCTTTCGCAATTATTGCGCTTGAATATCAGAGATTGATATTCATCTACATTGAGCGAAAGTCGTTTGTGAAAAACGGTAATCAAATTAACAATAGTTTTAATGAAATCCGCATACTCCGCACCATCAACATCATTGGTCATTATATCTCTATCTAATATAAGTGCATTAATTACTGTATTTTCATTTCTACTATCTGCAGCAAAACTCGTCAAAATGATGGAGGGAAAATCAGGTATTTCAATATTCAAATATCTAACAAGAGAATTCCCGTCTACTAACTCCTCATGATGAATCTTTGACAGATCATAATCAATAATTATTGCATCCAACTTTTCGCTAAGAATATATTCCCTTAGTTGTGCTTTTGTTTCAATATCGGACACTTTGACCAGTTCGATATCATGGTACTCGAAGTCAACTCTATAGTTATCGTATTCTCGATTTTCATCATCAAGATAACCGATTCGATACATACACATAAACCTCACCCTTAAATTATTATATCAATATAGAAACCACTCTCGGATTTTATATTTTTAGTTAAATCTATTTTTCCCTTGTAATCCGAAATTATGTTGTTAACAATCCACATGCCTAAGCCAGTGCCTTGTTTTTGACCATTTACAATATCTCCTGTTACCATTTGTTTTAAAATGATATCCGGATTTTTCTTAAATTCGGGCAATAATCCCTCCCCGTTATCACTATAACTAATTTTTATTTTTTCGTCAGCAAGTGTTACAGTTACAGATATTTTTTTGTTTGTAGTATTTCCTCGCTTGAATGATTTAAACGAATTGGAAATCAGATTATGAAGAATGGATTCGATTTCATATGGGAAGCAAACCAAATATATTTCATCTTCGCTAAAAAGGGGGTCAAATTCAATATCATTACCTAAAGATTTTTTCCATGACTCAATACATTTGGATATGAGATCGACTACATTCACTTTCTGACGAGTACGTTTATCAGCGCGAGTACTTCCAATAGTAACTTGGAACCAAGATTCAAAGTCCTTGGTAACACTACGCACTTCATTTATGGAAGCAACTGCTTCTTCGATATTGTTTCTAATTCTATATGCTTCGCTTGCCCTTTTTGAGTTCATCTTGAGATCATGAATCAAAGCCCTAATTTCATGCATATATGTGTTTATTGCAATACCCGTTGTTGCCAATGAGCGCAAAAGCCTATTTTCATCTTCCAAATCGTTGATTTGAGCCTCTTTGCCCTCTATGGCTTTCTGAGCATCCTCTACGTGAACATATTCATCATCTTGTTCTGCCCTTTCTGATTTTGCTCCTTCTTTTTCTGCATTTTCTTCTTTTGATTTTTTATATCTTTCATATTTGTCCTTGATATCATTTTCTGCCTTTTGAGACTGATTATCCTTGTCCCACAAATCGCTTAATTTGCGCATAACGCTTTGACGATCTGACTCCAAATATGAGAGAATGCTAACAATTAGTTTTTTGAAAAGCTCAAAATCTTTATCCTCAAAAATGCCTTCTCTGTTAGCCTGATCATTCAATGTTTCATTAAGGCGAGAAATATTGATTTCACCAATAACTTGCGAAGAATCGACTGTCCAGTTACCAAACTTTGAACCTACAGGATAGGCCGAAACATAATGACGCGCAGATAAAAGAAGCCAATCAAATTGAGGAGTCCCGCTTTCACCGTAAGGTCTAACGCGGAATCCATCTCTGTAAATTTTTATTCCTCCGTATTTTTTTATTAAAGACTTACGATGCTCAAAAGGCTTGTAATAATACTTTTGCTCATTTTTTTCCTGAGCTACGATTTTATAGAAGCAAATTTTACCGGAGAAAGCCCCCAACCTATATGGAATGTCTTCAGTAATACCCACATGGAGTTTTTTTACGTTTTCGTGAAAAACTATAGGTTCACCATTAAAATAATCCTTATCCTTGTCATTAAATCCGGCATTGTTGATAACGTAATCAAATTTTGCACCGAATTCCACTTCGTTTCTAAATACTCTTATTTTAACATCGCCATTTTTTGAAACATCAAAGTCTACGGCATAATCATAGGATGTCAGCAGTTCGGAAACAATTCGAGCTTCATCAGTTGTAGTTTCTTTGTTGTACAAGTATACCTTGAACGAATTGCTAAGACTTGGTGGGATTAATGATGACAAATTGTTTTTTAATCTTTTAAAAAATGTTTCATCCCAAGTGTCGCGCAATTCGCTAATTTCAAAAACTGTTCCAGTTTTGAAACTATTCACAACAAGATCTTTGAAATCATTGTTTTCTATTTTTTCGAAAAGTCCGCTTTCTACAAAATTCGAATTTTCCAAATCAGCGTATACATCATTAATGTTTACGCCTCGGACAAATTGTTCCCAGTTTACATGCCAAACTATATGATTACCGCCATTATATGTATACATGGTGCAATCCGCACCTAATCTATCTAATGCGAATCTTCCGATACCTTTAGCACCAGTCTTTATTCTGCCTTTTTCAGATTTGAGTTCAACATCTTTATCGGAGAATCCTATGGACATCCAGTGCTTTTTGACAATGTCCTCATCCATTCCGCAACCGTTATCTACAATCCATAACTTTTGATTATTTACATCATAATAGAGAGCGCAAAGGGTAGCATCAGCGTCATAGGCGTTTTTTATTATTTCAATAATGGCGCCATCCGATTTAGAAACATTTTCTCGTCCAATCAATCTGGCAGTATTTGCATCAACATTAAAAGGTATTTTAGCCATATAAAATCTCCTTAATATCTATATTCTTCTACATCTTTGGAAGAAATTCTAATGGAATCACCGCTAACTTTTACGCCTTTTGTCAACAGATATTCATAGAATCTTTTTGTCTGCAATATCAACTTTGCGTCATCTAATGAAGCTTTGTCACGAGGAATGATATATATTCCTGAATACGGTACAACACTACTATCCAAGTCATACACTCTTACAACTTTAGTTATTATCGTGGAAATCATTAATTTTCGTTGATTGATATGCCTTAACGCCTGAGAGCGTCCATATTCATACCACTGTGCATTTTTGTCTGAATCCCTACTGGTGAGAGCTTCCTTTTTTGAAGACATAAACGCCATTAATTTGGGATACTTTTGGGTGATCTCATTTTCTGTATGATTCTTTAGCTCGTCATTCTCGTAGTAATATGGAAAAATTATTTTTTGCTTTATTCCAAACTGTTCTGATTTAGGACTCTTTGTTTCTTTTAGAGCTTCATCTTCAACATCAATATCCAAATCCCCTTTGTCATTAACAGTATGAATGAAAATTTTATTTGCCAAAGTCGCTATACAATTAGACACCTTAAAAGAGTCTCCAAATCGACGCTCTCCTGATTCAATGTAAGAGGTGAAATTCCATTTGCCAGACAACATTTGCTTGTAAATAACCGTTTCGTTTGTTATTTGGTTTTCATTCATCTCCTGATAGATCAAAACATTTGATTCATTACCTTTTTCATAGAGAGTAATAGCAGGAGTCGTTAATACCTCGTCGAAAACATTTGCAGCAGAGCAATCGACAATGTGTGTCAATTCAGACTTGATAGTGGTTCTCAATGTTTCAGCAAATACTGTTTTAAACATATTTGCAGGAGTTATCATTGCCATTTTTCCATTAGTTTTTAGAATCTGTAGTCCCTTTTCTATAAATGCGTATGAATAGTCGAATTTACCAATACTGCAAGATTTGAAATTTTCCTTGGTTTTTGAGCGCGTAGCCTGACCAAGATCCAAATATGAAATGTATGGTGGATTGCCGATAACAAAGTCAAACTCACCCTCAATGTAAAGACCGTCTTGACAATGGATGTTCCACTGAATATTTGAAAAGCCAAAACGTAGTGCCATATTATTCAAATTTTTAATACAGTTATCAACCATTTTAGGATCTATGTCATAGCCAAATATGCATGATTCCAATTCTTTTTTTATGGTCTTTTTATGTTTTCTTGATTTTTTGGCATCCATAATAAATCTCTCAACTACTTCAACCAAAATATTCCCCGTACCGCATGAATTATCTATTATCTTTTTTCCAAAAACATTGCTTGTGTAATCAATTTTATCAAGCATATATTTTACAATATGTGGCGGGGTGAATATCTGACATTTGCTTAAATCCATATTTTTCAACGTCCTTTTACTGTTTTCCCGAGTTAGGAGTGCTGTATCAATTTGAGTTCTTTTGTTTGTCATAATGTTAAATCTAATTCCGCAATTATATCATCGGGAGCCAACGAATTCACACATGCAATCGCACATGCCGAAAATTGACTATCACGGCTCACATATAATTTTAACCTTCTAACGCATGCACTTTTGGTTATGTCATGAGAAGCATATTCAGCCAAAGTTTTATCTACTTCATCCCATACTTTGCCACGTTCTGCTTTAATATAAGGATCGCGCAAATTATATATTTCTGCCGAGACTTTAACTCTTGTTTTTTCATATTCGTCAGTACTGGCTGCCACGACTTCATTTACAAGAAAAGATATTAACTTTACATCATCCGCATTACATGGATCAAGTAATAAGGGTGCTTCGGTTTCTGTTCCATTTGGTGTGAGGTAGTCGCTATCGTCTGACAAAGGAAAGAAACATCCCTTGCCACCTTCACCCGTTTTGCGGTTAGCATATGTACAACTCAAGCGATAATTGTTAGGATCACGCCTTAGCCAGTAATATCCTTGAGTTTGAAGTGGCTTGTTGTAGTTATAATTTTCATATGGTTTAATTTCAGCCTTGGGGCGATGGTGGTCTACAGGAGCATCATGTCCAGCCAATTTAACTTCTGTATACCAACATTTATTGTGGCCATATTCTCGAAAATCCGATTGAAGCTTTGAATTCTTCCACAATTCATCTCGGTTACCCCATCGATAACGTTTCTTTAATAATTTTGGCAAATCTATAAATCTCATACTTGCCCCTCATAAAGCGCTTTGATTATTTCCTTTATTTTGTCACGGCGTTCCTGCATTTCATCAAATGACAAATATTCTTTCGTGTAATAATCGGTTTGACGAAAAACTTTGATAAAATCATCATATAAAAAGTCAATAGAGTTTCTTGACATCTGCATTGAGCCTATTTCTTTTGTTAGCGCACGGAGTTCCGCTTTTTCTTCATCAGAGATATCTCTCTTGATAAGTTTTTCATAAAGCTCTTGTCGGCGCAAAAACTTATCTGTTGCTTTTTTATCGTAAGAGGTTTTCAAACGATAATATTCACTCTGCAACAGTCCATCAATACCCATACCCTCTGTATCTTCGGTAGGAACGATTACTTGGGTGTGATAATAACCCGCATCCGTTATCAAGATTTGATTGTGCGTAAAGATTCGTATAAATTCCTTGGGTACACCATTAATGACAAGGGGATCGTGTGTTGCTATCAGGGCTTGGGTATTCACAGCTTCTTCCAAAGAACGATCAATTGTTTCTTTGATCTCATATTTCCATTTAGGATTCATATGAGCATCCGGCTCATCCATAAGAACGAGGCTATCTTCCGTTTTGCAGACGCCAAGCATTCCCAACATTTTGATCAACTGTCGCTGACCTTCACTCAAGTCATTACAATTAACACTTGAATTTCCTATAGAAATTGTTACGCTGTAATCTGCATCAAAAATTGTTGCAAGTTTCTCAAAGAAATTAAAGACCGCGATGGAATCTTTTTCAAAACTTTCAACGTTTTCAATTCTGAAATAAAGTTTATTGCCAACAGCATGAACAAATCCACTTTCAAGCACTGGAGATAAATCATTGTCAATGAATTCAGTAATCTCAAAAAACCAAGAAAGGTTTTCGTTTGTCACATCATCTGCTAAAGAGATACGCATTTTTTCTGTGTCTAACTCTATAGCAATCGAATCAATTTTGCCCATATGGCATTGATTATGCAAATAATCCTGTTCTGTAGAATTATTACCACCAAGAATTGAAAGCAAATAGATTTCAGTCAAAGAATCTTCGCAATAATTGTATCTTCGCTTAGGAAACTGCTTGCGATACTCTTGCCCTGCCCATACAGTTGCTCTCCAATACTCTGCAACAGTGGCAATACATTCTGCCTTGTAGAGAGAATCCATCTTTTTAATATTCCGAAGGACTTTGTTGTTCAATCCAGAATAAAAATAACTGATTCTCTCTGGCAGAATAGATATTTTGCCATCCTTGATATATCGTCTTACGGTTTGAATTTTTCCCATGCAAACGTTTTGATTGTCAATATCAATTTTATAATGATGTGCAAACTGATGAATAGTGATATTACTGCCTTTATAGAGATACTCCAACTCGTAGCCGTAATTGATAGTTTCTTCTATAGAGTCAACACGAAAAGACATCAAAATTTCAATAATTCTTTCCAAAAGCGTGCTTTTGCCAGTACCGTTCTCACCAATTAAAATAGTGGAACTTCCTTCGTTTTGAGAAATATTGAACCCTATTTCGAAATTTACCAAACAGTTATAATTATCAATTGCGAGTCTACGAATTTGCATGTTATTACTCCTTAATACGGTAACAAGAATTATTAAGTCTTATAAGAATCCCGCGTTGTTCAAGCTTGATGAGAGTATCAATTATATCAATTTTCTTGGAACTAACCGACATAATTTCATCAACAGAAACGACCTTGCTTTCAGTAGCATAAAACAAGCTTATAATTTTTTTCTCTAACTTTGTAAGTAATGCTGCTTCGATATGATTGGGAATACTTATACTTTTCTTGCTGGATTTTTGAGGTTCCTGTTGATTAGTATTTCCCATTAATACACTTTTAAGTAACTCCACCGCACTTTCTTCGCTCGGATCATTTGTGCCAAGTTCACCACGGAAAGCACGAGCAAGGATTGCTTTTTTCATTGTGTCGATTTGCTCGATAACAGCCTCGGCGGTTTCTTTCGCCTGTTGTTCTTTTAATAACATTCGATCAAGTATATCGACTATTTCTTTTTGTTCATTGATAGTGGGAACAGAAATGATTATCTTTGCTAAGGATTGTCCCGTTAAATGCTTTATTGTAGAACCGGTAAAATATTTTTCAAGTGCTCCATTTACACTCAAAAAATAGAGATAATAACACAAGAAATCACCAATGATTTTATCATTAGGTCTAAAACGATGTAGTGCCTTTTGAAAAATCATATTGCTATCAGAATCTCTCCAAATCGCACATCGTCCAGGTTCCCCACCTTCGCAAATAAACACATCTCCACGTTTTACAGATAACAACTTAATTTCTTCCTCTGATGCAAGCATCTGTGAAACATCTGACAAATCAAATCCAAACCATCTAACGTTTACATTTCTTAGGTAAGGAACTTGTCTTCCTGAATTTTTGGATTTGTCGAGCATTTTGCCTAATTTTGAAGTTCCAAGTTCTGAATACGCACATGGTAACCAACTTGTTAAAGCAACATCGTTTTCCTCTCTCCATTTCGCCGTCAGTTCACCTGAAAACGCCTTGTGAAGAATAGCCGCTTTGCGAGTTTCAAATCCATCTACAACCTCTTGAGCTTTTTCTTTGGCTTCATCGAGTTTTGCAAAAAGAGATTCTATTTGCTTCACTATACGTTCTTGTTCTGACATTGGAGCTATTGGAAAAGGAAAATCTTGTAGATTACCCAAGCGAATATAAGGTATAGCAGTTCCAAACATCTTATCTTTGTTGTAATCTTCCCACTTATATTTAAAATAATAATAAGCATATCTTGTGTCAATATCTCCAACTGTTTCTACAACATAAGTTCTCTGATATGCTTCAAATTTACCATCATAAATTGAGATATTGCCTATATCTCCATTGCCTGCCAATAGAATAGCATGACAGTCAAATGAATAACCATTACATCTTATTGGATCAGCAGCACATGTGAAAAATGGATATTCACCATTTTCGGAACCATAGTTAGCATCTTTTTTTCCTGTTCTTATGTTTGAACAACACAAAAATTTTGCCCAACACCAATTTTGTGGTAATTTATATGGCTCATCCCAGTTAGGAATCAACGCCTGTTCCAATCTTTCTTCAAGTGAAAGGTTGGAATCTTTTGTTTTCTTAGCCATACTTATTCCTCCGAGTTCAATGCTTTCAGTTCGCGAACAACGCTTTTCAGCAGATCTACTGCTTCTTCAAGCTGTGCGATGGCGTCCTCTCCGCTTTCGATAGGATCCGGAAGCTCCTCAGCATCAATAATAGAATCGTCCTTAATCAAGCCGAGATCAAGGCTATCTCCATATGTGGTTTCGATTTCTTCACGAGTGAACTTGCTCCAACGTTCTCCTGTACGCTTAGTGGAATCGTTATATCCTTTCGCAAATTCATCAAAATCACTGTGGCGAAGAGGACGAGTCTTTCCAAATCCCTCCATATTGGTACGCAGATCATAGAAAGAAACTTCGATAGTATTGCCTTTTTCTGTCTTTCCTCGCGTAAAGAACAGCACGTTGGTCTTTACACCTTGTGCATAGAAAATACCGGTAGGAAGACGCAGAATGGTATGGAGGTCACAGAACTCCATTAACTCACGGCGCACACTTGTACCGTCACCGCCTGCAAAAAGTACGTTATCGGGCAGAACGACAGCACAACGAGCTTCGCCGTTAGTTTTTAAGCTGCGATAGATTACCTGCAAGAAGTTTAACTGTTTATTCTGAGTTTGGAATGAAATATCATCGCGTTTGGCTTGCTCGCCACCTTTTTTTGTACCGAAAGGAGGGTTGGTGAGAATTACATCATACTCTTTTAATCTCTTTGCTCCAGGAGCCAACGAATCTTCACAGTAGATCTTTGCTGGAACACCATGCAAATATGCGTTCATTAATGCCAAACGGTGTGCATCATGTACCAGCTCAACACCACTAAATGAGTCCTGAAAAGCATTAACTTCGCTATCTGTAAGCGCATATAAATTCGTATTTTTTGTTGCATGTTGATATGCAGAAATCATGAATCCGAAAGTTCCGCACGCAGGGTCAAAACATCTTTCGCCAAATTGGGGATCTATCAACTCAGTCATTACATCAATCAAAACACGAGGGGTAAAGTATTGACCTGCGCCAGACTTCTTTTCATCTGCATTTTTGGCAAGCAAACCCTCATACAGATCGCCAAGCCCCTCTTTTTTTGCTTCAAACCAATCAAGCTTGTTAATTTCAACAATGATTTTTTCAAGGTTTTTGGGTTCCTCAATACTTGAAACAGCCTTGGCATATATGCTACTGACCTTAGGAAGAGATGTCTTTCCCAGTTCTGCAAGGATAGCATTGTAGTATTTTTTCAGTGCAAGTCCAGTTAAAGATGTGAGATATTTCCACGAATAATTGTGAAGTGCATTTTGTCTACCTTCTTTTTCTTCTTCAGTTAACTCGTCAACCGTTTTTTCTTTGCTTTTTGCATACTGTTCGAGGCGCTTTTTATATGCCTGTTCGACTTCTTTCTGCAATGCACTCTCCTCGCCAGTTTCTTCCAACATCTTGAGGAAAAGAATATAAGTCAGCTCGGTAACGTACTGATGATAGGTAATACCATCATCGCGCAATACGTTACAGAGATTCCAAAGTTTTTGTACAATATCTTGCGTGCTCATTATGCGACTCCTTCATAAATATAAGTGTTGATCTGACGGATGATTTCCGCAAGGCGACCAGCAAATTTCTTATCAAATCTTGCATATCCACCCTCCATCTTGAATGCAGGTGCTTCAAAGGTTTCTACATTCAAAAGGCTTTCGTGAAGCATATAGGTCTTAATCTTCTCCAAAAGATCAAGCTGCATCTTGTTAAAGCTGTTTTCATCAATCAGTTTCTTGAACGCCAGCTTTACCTTTTCCTCGTGATTGCGGATCGGTGTATGCAATACCGCACGGCGAACGTGTGCGATAATGTCTGCAACGATTTCTTCGTTTTTGACGGTGCTGATTGCCTGATTGAGATTGCTTTCGGTGAAGTTCTGCTTATCAAGCGCGAGCTTCAACTCCTTCAGTTGTGCTCTCGTCATATCACTCGGCTTGGTACATGCGATACGAATTGCCTCGATGGTGTCCTTATTCTCATTCACAAACTTTGCGAATGCTTCGAGATAATCTTCGGGCTTTTCGGTATCACCGTAACCGCGCGTGGTTTCGAGAAGCGTATCTTCCTTATCGGAGTAGTAGTGACCGCGCTTCTTGCCCTTGAGGTTGTCCACCCAAAGGAGAAAATCGGTGTCCTTATGGCATCGTTCGATGAAAGCTTCCTCTGTATAGGTTTTGAGTTCCTTGACATAGGCTTTCAAATCGCTACCGTTCAAACGCTCGGAAACCTCGTATTTCTGTTCTGCGGTGAGATGATTATTCTTTCTCTGCAAACGAGCTAAGATGCGATCCTTGATAGGTTGTTTGCTTGTATCACTCGGACGGAAGAGATCTTCAAGAAGCTCGGGCATCGTCTTGCTGACCGATACCGACTTCATACCGGATGTGGAGTCCAAGTCCTCATATACTCTGACGGCATCAAAGATGTTGAAATGTGTCTTGCCGATTTCGGGGCAGAGACGGGTTGCACGGCCGAGCATCTGCTCAAACAGAATACGGCTGTTGATCTTGCGCATGAATACAAGGTTGCAAATTGCAGGCACGTCAATACCCGTGGTCAAAAGATCGACCGTAACGGCAATATTGGGATACTGATTGTTCTTGAATTGCTTGATAACCTGCAATACCTTCTTCTTGTTACCTCCGGCGGTCTTGCCAGTTATTTTCATAATGGCTTCATACGAAATGCCGTATTCCTTGTAAATGTCACGAAGCATATCTACAATCGTATCCGCATGGGCATCGTTTACAGCAAAAATCAGGGTCTTTTCTCCGCTTTCGGGGTTGAGGTAAGACGAGATTTCTTCAAGCACCTTACGGGTGTTATCGGGAAGGACAATCTTTCTGTTAAACTCCGAAACATCAAAATCAAGCTCATCCTCAAGCACTGCGCCATTCAAAAGCTCGTTTGTATTGGGATCGAACTGCGCCAAGGTTTCGCCCTTTGCGAATTTTGCCTTGTTCTGAATAAAGTCGGTATTGATGATATAAGGAGGATCATGGTCAACGAGCCAACCGTCAATAACAGCCTCGCGGTAGCTGTATGTGAACACGGGTTCGCCGAAAATCTGCGTGGTGTGAAGCGCAGGTGTGGCGGTCAGAGCGATCTTTACCGCATCGAAATACTCGATAACCTGCTTATATTTGCTCATGTAATCCTCTTGGTTATCATAGAGGATTTCTTCATCTGTCATCTCTCGGTCAAGAATGTATCCTCTGTGCGCCTCGTCAACGATAATCAAGTCGAAGGCGCCGGGCATCAAATCGGGAGTGTCCGAAAGAACAGTACGCTTGAGCAGGCCCTGCACGGTAGATACGCTAACCTTGGTTTCGAGGTTGATATCGTTATCGTCAATGGCTTTCAGCTCATAGATTTGATCAAGAGTCATAAGCTCTTTGAGCTTGACATCCTTAAAAGTATCCATTGCCTGTTCACCGAGCGAAACACGGTCAACGAGGAACAGAATTCGTCTGAAACGCTTGGATTCAAGCATCTTGTAAATAAGTCCAAGGACGGTACGGGTTTTACCTGTTCCTGTTGCCATTGCCAAAAGTGCGGTGGATTTACCGCCAACGATGGCTTCGGTTGCTTTGTTAATGGCTCTGATCTGATAATCTCTCAAATTAAGACCCGTAGGATCGGTCATAAAGGAATCGTCAGCGGTTACAAGAGCTTCGTTCGCTTCTTCGATATTCTGACCTAACTTTTCGAGCAGATCGCTCGGACTGAACCAATTTCGGATAGGATAAGGCTGATTGGCTGAATTTCTCGCATCCAAGAACCAAATACCAGATTTAGTACGAAGCTGCTCAATGTAGGAGCGACCGTTTGAAGCGAACAGAAAAGGAACTTGATATGCTCCCCAAGTGCCGACCGTGTACTTCAAATCTTCGGCTTTGATATGTGTGGCATAGTCTTTTACCTGAACGTCGATAGTCGAAGCCACATCTTCAGAGGCTTTCTTGGCATCCATAACAGCCACAAGCTTTTCACCAATGAAGAAGGCATAGTCCACGTATCCGTTTTTATAGAAGGCGGAATCAGTAGGCCATTCAGCGATAGCGATATTTCTACCCTTAACAGGGCGTGTACCCTTGCTGAATCGAAGATGCTTGGTATCGGCTTCCCAACCTGCTTTCTGCAACTGCTCGTCAATAAGGCACCGGGTTTGAGCTTCCGTCCAGTTCATCATAGAAGAAACCTTTTCGGACTGCTTTGCACGTTCTTTCTGCGTTGTGCCCGAAACAGTTGTGGTTACTGCCGCAAGCTGCTTTGAGAGTTCTGCAATCTTCTTTTCCTGTTCAGCAATGAGTGCTTCAAAATCGGGATGAGCTACTTCTTCGGGCATGACGAAATCAGAGGCAATATATCCCCAATCGCCGTAGGTTTCCATAAACCAGACAGCAAGATTATATGTCATCGAAAGAAGCGTCTTTGCCTCATCCACCGAGTCTGCGCCTGCGTGAACGGCAGAATTGCGTGTCTTACGAAGCAAATACAAAGTATTATCTATTTCATGAGGCAACAGACCTGCACGCTTCAATATACGAATGCGATTGGCATGCGTGTTATCCACTTCGGGTTCTGACATTCTTTCGAACACAAGGATTTCCTGAACCAAACGCTCGGCAAAAAGCCCGATTTTGAATATGCACGCATTCGGGTCTGAATATAGGTAATGTTCTGCTGTTTCACCGATCTGCGCCAATGCCGGCCAATATCGGTTCAGAAATTCAAAATTTGATTTCATAAACAGCCTCCTTTAATCATTTTCTATAAAGCTCGTCTAATGTTTTTCCGTCTTTATCTTTCCACTCAACCCAACCGTTGATGCTTCCGCCTAAAACAAATTGTCCAGCAGAGCTTGGTGAATTGAAAGATACGGAAACAGTTAATTTATACTTCCCATCTATGCAAACTATATTGCCGTTAACAAGTGCTGTTTGGCGTTGCTTTTCCATCGTTGCGGAATGGCATTTACGATTCATATCAATTTCTGAACCTTCCAAAACCTCAAAGTGTTCACCGTCATAAACACCAAAGGCAAGAACGCCGTTACGGGTAGTATGTAATGTATTAGCTTCGTTTAGGGTGTTCTTAGTATTCGCCATTTTGTAACCCTGAGTTGCCATGATGAACTGAATTTCTTCATACACTTCCTCGATCAAGGGAAGGTCATATTCATCAATCTCGTATTTAGGATTTACCGAGTTTTCTACCTTATAGCGCTTGGCATCGTGCGCCTTGCCGATAGCATAAGCTACAAGACCGCTTATCATATCAAGAGAGAAAGTTTTATTGTCTGCCAAGAACATAATCGCTTTGTTCCAAAAGTCCTTTGAGCGATTATGATCATCAAGACGAACAACACCGTTTCTTGTCTGGCCGATATAAATCTGGGCAATCTTATTATCGTCGTTCTCGCTGATCAGATAGTAAATTCCGGGGCGATTGATGCCCGAAAGTTTCTTGGCTTCCGACAGCAAAGGACGAGGAATAACATAGGTTGTCATCGTGGAGAGATGCCTACGAATAGAACGAATTCCATCGGGCTGGCCGTTGTGATATATAATTTCAAGCTTTTTACTAATTGCCATATTACTTTTCCTCGCTTTCCGGAACAAATTCCATAATATCATCCACACCGCAGCCGAGGACTTTGCAGATCTTGCCGAGAGTTTCGACGGTGACGTTTTCGCCCTTGCTCATCTTGGTGATGGTATAGTTACTGATATCCGCCGCTTTCGCGAGGTCTTTCTTTTTCATATCGTGGTCGATCAAAAGCTTCCAAAGTTTTTTATAGCTGACAGCCATAATTGCACCTCTTTATAAATGAATATAATTCAACAGGTATATTATATCATAAAATGTCGAAAATTTCAAGAGGGTGATGAAGCGATAACTGCATTTAATTTTGATATTTTAGTAAACAATCGTGAACGATTGAGATTATAAACTGAAAAGAAAAGCCCTTCGGGAGTGGTGCTCTCGAAGGGTGATATGCATGATGTGAGTTTTAACTTGAATTTTGAACTCCTGGTTACTTTCGAAATTGTGGAACAAGAAGTGGATTTTATCAATCCGTCTATTTCTTTATAAGCTTTTAGCTACGATCGACAGTATTTTTCGCATTGCGTTTTTAGATATTTCGGTTGTGGTCAAGCGCATCATGTGGTCTTTGGGATATTTTATATTTTCAGAGACAAGGTATGCCCCATCCCATTCGATTCCAATAATTTCACGCACGGTGATGCGACTCGAATAAAAGTTTATCCATTCTTTTTTTAGCAAAAAATTAACCAAATCAATGTTTAACTCATCTATTATTTCATATGAACGCTTAATTACTTCAATTACATCAAAGTAATCTTTGCCGCTATTAGAAACTATTTCCTTTCCAGATTTATTCAAATTATCGTTTTTCAGAAGATGATCCGTATGGATAGCAAAATGTCGTTTGTAATTGTCATCATACCAAATTTCCGAGAAAGGTTTCTCAGAATGAGCCGCCATATTTCTCAGTGCTTTGGTAACTACATACTCAACATTATTGTCGTAGTATTCAGAATCTCTTAATCCTAAATATGATTTACCAAGTGTTTGATCGTTTTGAAAGGGGAAAATATCCTTGTCTTCTTTATATTTACGTTTTAAGTAAGTTTCCCACATGTTAAGATTCGTTGTAATAGCATTCAGCGCATTATGTATTACTGCAAATAAATCAATTTCTCTTACTCCGAATTGAGAGAAATCATATTTCAGAAATGCTTCTTTTGCGTATTCATAATTGCATCCTAAAAAAAATAGGTAGTTAAAGTCTTCTAAAATATTTGCCGCATTCAACAATTTGTTATATTCTTCATCACTTATTTCAGTCTTACCCGTATATTGACCATCTTTTTTAATAATTACATATTTACCATTAAGCATAATATCCCCCGCATGTTATGATTTTGCTATTTTTTTATTATATCACAAAATGTCGAAAAATTCAAGAGGGCGATGAAGCGATAACTGCATTTAATTTTGATATTTTAGTAAACAATCGTGAACGATTGAGATTGTAAACCGAAAAGAAAAGCCCTTCGGGAGTGGTGTTCTCGAAGGGTGATATGCATTAACCGAAATATTTATCCAGCAGTTCGCGGTGGGTTTGGCTTTTCCTCGCGATGCGGAAGGCGTAGTCGCAGGTGAAGTCGATGAGCCATTCGCGTGGGACGATTTCAAAGTTATGGGCTTTGGTAATCTTGAGCCAGCCGCGGTTGATCCATCGGCGGACGGATTCGTGTTCGTAGCCGAGGATGGTTTCTACATCTTTGGGCGTGATGACGTCGGGCAGGTCGTACCACTGATCGTCGAGCCACGGGCGGAAGTCTTCGGGGACCTGATGCGGATAGAGGTAGTACTTATCGGACTCCCGTTTGCCGGGGTTATTCGAGGTAAAGGTGACGGGGATGAAATACTTTTCGGGGTGCGCGGTGCTGTCCTTTATGTACGCGTCGAGGTCTTTTCGCAGGACGGTGTAGCGGCGGGTTTTCTTGCCGGAGTCCTTGCAGGGGATCATTCCGTTTTGGAGCATCCAGGCGCACTTGCGTTTGCTGATATGTAATATCTTGCAGATCTCTTCGGCGGAGAGCTTTTCGTCCTTCTTTGCTTTATTCGTCATGGCTCATCCTCTCCCGCTGTCGTCTTTGCCATGCGGTTTCGTCGTCGGTGGTGGCGGCGAGGTAATCGATGAAGTCGGCTTTGCTGATCAGCCGTTTGCCTCGGTAGGCATATGCAATGAGCTTGCCCTCGTTGATCGCCGCGTGAATAGTATTCTTGCTCACGTGGATCAGCCTTGACGCTTGGAGTGCGGTGATCACGTCGGGGCATTTGCGGAGTAGGTGTTCCAGCCCTTTTATCTTTTCTTCGGTTGTCATCGTGTGACTCCTTTCCGTTTTGTCAGCACAAAGGATATCACAAAGAAACGTAAAGTCCAGAGAGAATCGGGATGAATAATATGATACAGGGAACAATTTTATAAATAATCTGTAAAGTTTCATCAAAAAGTTAACTTGTTATCTTGACTAATTAAGTTAACTGTGTTATAATAAAATCACCAAGAATCATGGAGGTGTATTTATGGATACCGTTCGAATCAGATATATCAAGGAATGGATTTCACAACTTCCTTCAGGCAACATTACCTATAAAACGATTAAAGGAAAAAGATATCCTTACTATCAATGGACCGAAAACGGAAAGCAGCATGCTCGGATTGTAAAACCGGATGAATTGCAGGAACTTTCAGAAAAAATCGCCAATCGTAAAGATTTGGAGAAGAAGCTGAAGGAAGCAGGAGCAACCGAGGATATTCTTTCCGATAACTTCTATTTTTCTTCAGTTAAAGTAGGAAGTGAGCTTTTCCAATATGCAGAAGCGGTAAAAGATCTAAAAAAAAGATCCTGTTATGAAGAACTTCATAACTACGTATACGGTCAAAGTCGTGACAGAGTGTTTATTCTATATGGTCTGAGACGCACTGGTAAAACAACCTTGATCCGTCAGTTAATTGCTGATATGACTGAGGATATGCTGATGAAAACAGCTTTTATCCAAATCAATCAGACCATAGATCTCGCGAAAATCAATATCGATCTGAAACAGCTTTCAAAGCAGGGATACCGCTATATGTTTATCGATGAGGTCACTATGATGAACGATTTTATCGATTGTGCTGCTTTGTTTTCCGATGTGTACGCGTCCGAGGGCATAAAAATAGTTCTGTCAGGAACAGACTCTCTTGGATTCCTATTTTCAAGAGAACGTGAACTCTATGACCGCTGTTTTATGGTACACACAACATTTATTCCCTATGCAGAGTTTGAAAATGTTCTGGGAATCAAAGGGATAGACGAATATATTCGTTATGGCGGAACAATGAGCCTTGGCGGTGTTAATTACAATGCGGACGGTATGACCTTTGCAACAGCGCAAAGTACGGACGAATATGTCGACAGCGCAATCGCTCAGAATATTCAGCACTCTTTGAAAAACTACGCCGACGGTGAACGCTTCAGGAGTCTGATTGAACTGTATGATGCCAAAGAGCTTACCAGCGCAATCAATCGTGTAGTGGAGGACATAAACCACCGTTTTACAATTGAAGTTCTGACTCGGGATTTCAAATCCGGAGATATTTCTCGCTCTGCCAAAAATCTGATCCGGGACAAAGATCGGCCGAGTGACATTCTGTATCAGATTGATTCGGATGCACTGAATGACCGCTTGCGTGAACTGCTGGAGATCAAGAACAAATCGGAACAGAGTGTCACGATCCGTGATGCTCACCGCACAGAAATCCGAGAGTATCTGGATATGCTTGATCTTACCGTAGAGCTTGATATCGTGACCATGACAGATTTGAATCTGAAGAAGAGCCGTACGGCTTTTTCACAGCCCGGTATGCGTTACGCACAGGCGGAGGCTTTGGTTAAAACGCTGATGCGGGACGATGTGTTCCGTATGCTTTCTCTTGCCGAGCGAAACCGCGTGACAGAGCGAATTCTGACAGATATTCGAGGACGGATGATGGAAGATATCGTCTTACTCGAAACAAAACTTGCAAAACCCAAGTGCGAGGTTTTTCAGCTCACCTTTGCATCCGGTGAATTTGATATGGTTGTTTTTGATCCCGACGCAGCATCTTGTTCGATTTATGAAATCAAACACAGCACAGAAAAGCATCCTAAGCAGATTCAACATTTAATCGACGAAAGAAAGTGTGCCGAAACAGAACACCGTTTTGGAACAATTACTGGAAAGTATGTAATTTACCGTGGCGAAACTGATGTAGCAAACGACATCCAATATTTGAATGTTGAGGAATATCTGAAAAAACTTAGATAATTGAATAGTGACCGCCCGTCCCTTTGGCCTTGCATTAGCCGTGCATTTTTCTCGGAAGGGGCAATAAAGCGGTCACTAATTCGCTAAAATTTGCGGAAATTAGGGATAGTGAGGGACAGAGAGAGCTTGCTTTACAGCTGCTCGAAATGTCGTGTACAGAAATGTACCTAGGGTTCGAATCCCTAACTCTCCGCCAACGTGTCAGAGCAAAGTGAACTTTGCTCTGACATTTTTTTGCGCCTCTTTCCCCAAGATCTTGCGACTTTTTGAGGACCCGATTATCCGGGAAACGATCGGATTTACAAGGCGTTTCCTATTTCCATAACAATAAGCAGATTGCGTTTTTGCATTTTTATCCGCACAAAAGCAAAGGCACATTCCAAAAAGTGAAATGTGCCTTCGACTGAGAATTCAGTTTGTCTGCAAAAAAATATCCAATCTGCGTAATAACGAGATGTGCAGAAACGGGCCGTGTTCCTCCTGCAAGGGGAGTAATGGTTAATGCGGCCGCATTCCCTGCGGGATTTCGAACGGTCAGAATCGAGTTGATAACCGTTGTTGTTACAATAGCCATCCCCACAATTTGTGAGGCACCCGTGGCTCTTCCTACCACAGTATATGCCAAATCCTCTCCGTTCAAAGTCAATATCAATTGACCTGCCTCATCTACACTCACCTCAAACAGAATCTGATAAGTTCCGATCTGTGCCAGATTAAATGAATCCGGCCCGGTTCTGGAAATATCAGATCCGCTATTAGGACCATCTTGTGGGAAGCTAACGTCGGTTCCCGGGGCTACCGTTGCCGCATTATCGGGTGGCATCAGTGCATAAAAATCTGCATAATTAAGCACACCACCGGCAGGACCCTGGGGGCCGATAGGACCGGGTTCTCCGGCGGGGCCCTGAGGACCAGCAGGACCGGTTTCTCCGGCAGGGCCTTGGAGTCCCGGGGGACAGTTTAAACGATTTCCGTCACGGGGGCATTCATCCGCGCAAGAATCTTTTTTGCAGCCGTAACCACAAGACCATTTATCATCGTCACAATCCTTCTGCCGGTTCTTCCTATTATCGTTTTTATTACAGTTATTATCGCTATTATAAAAATTCCATCTGCTCATCATATTCACTTCCTCAAAAGCTATGTATTATATAATCTGCTATGCCGCAGGGGAACGTCCCGTACAAGTCTACGTGCCCTTCAAATAGATATAAAATTTCCATTGTAGTTCAACGTTACGAGGGAATTTCCGCGAATTCAAAACAGAACCCTAAAATAAGCCAAAACGGTATAAAAAAATCTCCGGAAAAAATTCCGGAGATTTTGGACTATTTTTTTTGATTAACCTTGGAAGTTCAATTCCCGAAGCAGGAATTCCAGAGAAGCGACTGCATCCTTAACGGTCGCTTTTTCGATGGACTGTCCGGCATTTGCCTTCTGGCAGAAATAAACCAATTCGTTATAATATCCGCCCAAATCAGACACGTTTCCGCCCTTGTAGCCGTCGCCCTTGACCTCGACCTTCTCGATTTTGATTTCTTCCGCACCGGCGTCGGTGTAGCACATAAACTTTCCGTCGGCGTTTTCGATAACAGCCTTTTCAAAGACCACCCGGAAGGTCGCCTGGAAGGGGTGGTTTTCAGGCAAATCCCAAGTACCTTCCACGCCAACCACACAATCATCGTACTGCATCACCGTGTTCACGTAGCCGTTGTTGGGCGTTTTCACCGAATAGAATTTCTTCGGTTCTCCCAGAATGGAGAGAACGTAGTCAACGTCGTGGATGTGCAGGTCCTGGCCGGCGCCGCCGGATTTGGAAATATCCAAAAGCCAGCTTTCCCATCCCCAGGTGGGAAGGGGGCTGATGCGGCGGAAGTTGGCGTTGACAATTTTTCCGTATTTTCCGGAAGAAACGATTTTAGCCAATTCCACGTATTCATCCCAGAACCGAATGACCTGTCCTACCTGTACCTGAGCACCGGTGGCGGCAGCCTTTTCGATGAGGGCGTTTCCTTCGTCCAAGGTCAACGTGACGGGTTTTTCCACAAACACATATTTTACCTTATCCATCGCCAGAAGAGCGTGTTCCGCGTGAAGATACGTGGGAAGGCAGATGTCGATCACGTCCACGTCGGCTTTTTCAATCAATTCTTTTCCGGTTTCGTAAATGTCAGCACCGGAAATTTTGGCCAACTCCTCGGCCTTTTCCCGGCGAAGGTCTGCCACGGCCACAACCTTGGCATCTGGAATATTGTTATAACAGTTCGCGTGCATACTTCCCATAAAGCCGCACCCAATAAGTCCTACTTTCAGCATATCATTTTCTCCCCAAAATCCGGTCCATTGCATTGGACGTGTTATAGATGATGGTTTCAGTATAGTGAGTATAATTGGGAATCATTTCTGCGGAGACCCAACCGTCGTATCCGATGGCCTTCAAAGCCTCGGTTACCGCGGGATAATTCACGTCTCCGGCCAACAGATCCACAAAGCCGTGCAATCCGCCGGCGGCCACCCGATAATCCTTGAAATGCACCTTCTTGATGCGATTGCCCAGAATCTTGATCCAGTGCTCGGGGAATCCGTTGAACAGAACGTTGCCCACGTCGAAATAACTACCCACGTAAGGGCTGTCGATCTTGTCGATAAATTCCTTCATTTCAATGGGGGAAACCAGGAACCGGTTCCACACGTTTTCAATGCCGATGTTGACCTGCAATTTTTCCGCTTCTTCCTTCAATTCCCGGAAAGCTTCCAGACTGCGGTCGTAGGCATCTTGATAATCGACGACTCTCCCGGGGGCGACAAATTCTGCGTTGACCGAACCGGGAACGACGAGAATGGTATCACACCCTAAGACCTTGGCGCAGTACAAATGTTTGCGCACCAAGTCTTTGGTAAAATCCCGTTCTTTCTTATCGTCGGAAGTCAACCAATGGTCCCAATAGACGCCACCGGCCACACTGTACAACTCAATCCCGTTGTTTTCCGCAGACTTTTTCACAGCAAGGAGATCTTTTTCCGTGGAATGAACACTCACTTCCCCGTCCTCGTGGAAGGCCACTTCCACCCCGTCAAACCCTGCGTCTTTTGCCAACGCAAAATTCTTTTCCAGGCTTTGTCCGGGGAAAGACCAAATGCTGATACCTTTTTTCATATCTGTCCTCTCCTCTGAAAATTATTTCAGGTTTGCAAATACCCGAATGGCTTGTTTAACGTCTTCCTTCATCGCTTTCATTGCGGCGAATTCCACGTCGTGAAGATAACTGCTGTTTCCGGCTTTGATCTCCGCCTTGGCGGCTTCATAACCGGCTTTGGACATATAAGAATAATAATTGACTTTGCGGATTCCGTTGGCGATGGCGTTCTTAAAGCCTTCTTCGGACACACCGCTTCCTCCGTGCATTACCAAAGGAAGACCGGTGGCAGCGGCCACGTTCTTTACCACGTCAAAGTCCAGTTTGGGCTGAGCGTTGTAGAACCCGTGGGCAGTCCCGAAGGCGATGGCAAGCGCATCCACGCCGGTCTCTTTGCAGAAGGCTTCCGCTTCGGCGGGGTCGGTGTAAAAATCTTCCGCCTTCATCGTGGGGTCGGTTTCTTCCTTACTTCCCGCTTCTCCGGTGACCAGACGACCCAACTCCGCTTCTACGCTGACGCCCATCGCGTGGGACATTTCCACCACCTGCTTGGTGAGGGCCAGGTTTTCTTCGTAAGGAAGGGCGGAGGCGTCAATCATTACGGAAGTAAAGCCGATGCGGAGGGCACGGTAAATCATTTCCATCGTAACCCCGTGGTCCAGATGGACGCAGACGGGAACCTTTGCGTTCTTTGCGGCGGCAACCATCGCAGGGCCGACGATGGAGATATCGTTGTACACGTTATGGACTTCCGCGTGGGCAATAATGACCGGCTGATTCAATTCTTCCGCAGCGGCGATGACGGCTTGAAGGCTGTCAAATCCGGTGGCGTTGAACATCCCGATGGCGATATTGTCCCGCTGAGCAATTTCAAGAATTTCTTTCAAATTTACTAACATAATTATTACCTACTGAATTTTCTGATATTTTCAAGAATTTCGGCTTCTTTTCCAATTCCGCTGACCGCATCGGGCGCGGTGAGGGAAGCCACGGCAGACGCTTCGGCCAATTCCAGGATCTCCTCCGGGGCAGCCCCCCGTTCGATGGCAATCAACGCCCCGGAACAGAAGGCGTCGCCCGCCCCGGTCTTGCCCTTGATATATCCTTTGGGCAGAGCCACGGACGGAAGGGTCACCAAGAAATCCCGGGTCTTGCAAAGCCCCAAAGACGGCATATGGATAATGACCCGTTGGCGGACTCCCATTTCCAACAATTTCTCCGCAATTGTAGGGAGATTGTCCGGCGTGGGGTCCATTCCGCAGAGTTTTCCGGCCTCGGTCTCGTTAATGATAAGATTGTCTACGTACGGAAGACAGGGAATTACCAAAGAGTACCGGTCGCTGTTTTCACTGACAAGGTCGATGGAGGTTTCGATTCCCCGAGCTTTCGCCTCTTGCAGAATCTTCAATCCGTCGCCCCCGTCCACTTTTTCCAACAGAAGAAAATACCCCAAATGAAGCATCTTACAGGGCAAGCGGTCCCAATCGATATCGTCTACCCCGAAAGTGGCGCAAGCGCCGGGATAGGTAAAGAAGGTCCGCTGAGCTCCGGGGACGCTCATCACGTCGGTAAAACTGGTCCTCTCTCCTTCCGCAATCTTCACCGCGGAAATATCAAGACCGGCATTCTTCATCAGGTCAAGAGCGTATTTCCCACTGTCGTCGGGACCCACCTTGCCCACCGCATAGATGGGCAGATGGGGAGCAATTTTTTTCAGACCGATTCCGTTGTTGGGAACAAGCCCGCCGCAGGCCCGTTGGACCGAGCGAATCTGAGTCAATTCCCCTTCTTCGGGATAGGCGGAGATTTCGTAAATGTTATCGACCAACAACGTGCCGACAACGGCAATTCCTTTCCGGTCTTGCATAATCAGTTACACTCAGCCACCAACGGACCGGCCAATTCGTCCAGGAAGAAAAGTCTGCCGGCGAGGGTGGGGATATAGGTAGAAGTAATCCAGGGCGTGGTTTCGTGACGAAGGGTCATCCACAAAGACATCCCCTGCCACTGCATCCCGCGGCCAAGAATCCCGTCCGCACCGCCGATGGCATAGTCTGCCTGCAAGAACAGACCGGGACCGATGGTGTTGGCGCGGCAAGGAACGAGGGTAGTACGGGATTTGAAGCTGGTCAGAGCATTCTGTTCCACGGTCAGAGGATGAATCTTCGCGCCCAGACGGTAGGGAACCTTTTCCCATTCGGCGGCGGTAGCATAATCCGCGGCGAAGGTGGGTTCCCAGAAGGCGATGTGACACATTCTGCCGATTCCGTAAACCAGAACCAATTTCGCACCTTCCGCCTTCAACGCGGCAATCTTGCCGGGATAGGTGGGAAGATTTTCTTTGGTGGCGAAGTTCCGCTGATTTTCGGGAACGGTCAGTTCACCCAGGGGGTTGAACAGCGCGTTTTCCATCGCGTATTTGAAGGAACCGGAATCTTCGGGAGACAGGGTATTTCCGTCGCCGTCGGCCCATTCGTCCATATTAAAGGTATATACGTGGTCGCAGGCAACCTTCCATTCTTTCAAGAAGTAAACCACCCATTTGTACATTCCCATAGGACCTACGGGAAGAATCATCGCCAATTTTTCGCCCCGTTCCTTGGCAAGACGAATCTGCATTGCCATTTCGTGGCCCATATAGGTTTCAAATTCGCCCAGGCTGTTGCACCGAACAGGAGTAAAGCCGGGGTTCCAATGGGGCTGGCGGTCGGTGATGGTAGCAGGGTCTCCGATGCAGGCGTCAATTTTGGCAAAATCCCATCCTTCGGGATAGAAGCCTTCCAGAGCAGAGCCTTTTACGGTATCGTTGAAGTTCATAACAAGTCTCCTTTTTTATATAGATAAATAATGTTCACATTCAGGGGAGATAACGCTTGGTGGTACCTTTCAGATAGACCTGGCATTGACGGAAGCCTTCGGCGTAATCGGCGCCGCACTGATAACCGCGGTACCGGCTGCAAGTCTTCACCATATCGGGAAAATCAATGTGGTCGTGGTCCCGCATCCATACGATTTGGGACTCGTGACATTCCAGCATTTCCAATTTTTTGTCGATAAAGGGGCTTACGTCTACGTATTCGGTGGGGTTAAAGTTGACCCCGGCCAAGGTATCCATATAATAAACGGGAACCATCTTGGCATTTCCGGTCACGCCGGAAACGTAGTTGGGCAACGTTGCGGTAAAGCACGCGTCGAAAACCAACCGGGACGTGGCAGTGTGGTCGGGCATATAGTCGTCAGGATTGTGGGTGATGATAAAATCGGGGTTGACTCGCTTAATAACGTCTACCACCTTATCCCGGGCTTCTTTGTTGTTGTCAAAGATTTGAAGGTCGTGAAAACCGCCCCAGATAACTTCGTCAAACCCTCCCATCGCCCCGGCACGTTTGGCTTCCCCCTGGCGCATTACGGAAAGTTCCTCCTTGGGGATAATAACGTGACCGTGGTCTCCGTCACTCAAATGACACACCACGACCCGGTCTCCCCGCTGTTTGCATTTCAAAAGCGTTCCGGCACAAGCGATTTCAACATCATCGGGATGTGCGGAAATGGCAAGAACGGTATACATACTATTCCTCCTCTTTTTTTGGCTTATCGCCATCTTAAATTCATTATAGCATATTTTTTTTCATAAATCAATATAAAAACAGATAAAGTTTTTATCTTTTCGGCTACTGTTTTTTGCAAAACCACAACATAATGAAGAATTTTAAAAGATATTGAACAAAAAAACCGAGCTATCGCAATGAACTCTTCATAAAAAGGATGATACATTTTGAATAATTTTTGCAAATTACACATTGACAATGGGAGAAATCTATGGTATAATAGATAAGTATTGCAATATTATGCAAAAAACGGGAGGTTTCATATGAATGGAAACACGGTACAAATTCTGATTGCGATGGTTATTTATATGGCAGTCGTTATCGGAATCGGTATTCTTTATGCAAAACGGGCCAACAAAAACTCCGAAGCATACTTTTTGGGCGGCCGTTCCCTTGGTCCCTGGGTCACGGCAATGAGTGCCGGAGCCTCGGATATGAGCGGCTGGCTTTTGATGGGGTTACCCGGCGTCGCCTATTGGTGCGGTCTTGCCGATGCGGCCTGGACGGCCATCGGATTGGCGGTGGGAACGTATTTCAACTGGCTTATCGTATCGAAGCGGTTGCGTCGGTACAGTATCCGGGCCAACAATTCCATAACCTTGCCGGAATTCTTCTCCAACCGGTTCCGGGAAAAGAAGAAAACCATCCTTTTCATTTCCGCGGCGTTTATCCTTATTTTCTTTACGGTCTACGCGGCAAGCTGCTTTGTCACCTGCGGAAAATTGTTCTCCACCCTTTTTGGAGCACCCTACGTAACGATGATGATTTTGGGAGCGGTTTTCGTTCTTCTGTACACTTTGCTGGGAGGATTCCTGGCGGAAAGCGCTTCGGACTTTATGCAGGCTATCGTAATGATTGTCGCCTTGGGAGTTATCGTTACCCTCGGTACGATAAACGCCGGCGGTCTGGGTGCCGTAATTGAAAACGCAAACCAGATTCCCGGATTTTTGGAATTTTTCGGTCTTGCCACGCCGGAAACGGTTGACAAGGTCCAATTGGTAGAAGCCGGAAAACCGGTCTTCGGTGCCGCCGCAGAATACGGGCTTTTGAACGTCTTTTCGATGATGGCTTGGGGACTTGGATATTTCGGAATGCCCCAAGTTCTTCTCCGCTTTATGGCGATTCGCAAAGAAAAGGAACTGAAACAGTCCCGGAGAATCGCAATGGTCTGGGTCGTGCTTTCTCTGGCCGTAGCAGTCTTCATCGGAATTATGGGCCGTCAGCTCTTCCCCGTTGCCCATCTGACCAAAGCCTCCGCGGAAAATATCTTTATTACCCTTGCAACCTCCTCTCTGCCCGCCATTCTTGCCGGGTTTGTAATGGCCGGAATTTTGGCGGCAACCATCAGCTCTTCCGACTCGTATTTGCTTATCGCCGCGTCCGCCTTTGCCAAAAACATTTATCAAGGCATCTTCAATAAGAAGGCTTCCGATAAAAAGGTAATGTGGATTTCCAGAATCACCCTCTTGGTTTTAGCCATCATCGGCGTTGTCATTGCCTTGGATGAAGACAGCGTTATCTTCTCCATCGTTTCCTTTGCTTGGGCAGGATTCGGCGCAACCTTCGGACCGCTGGTTCTGTTCTCTCTGTTCTGGAAACGCACCACCAAGGCCGGTGCCATCGCCGGAATGGTGAGTGGAGCCGGAATGGTCTTCCTGTGGAAATTGGTCATCAGCACGCTGGGCGGCGTATTCGCCATCTACGAACTGCTCCCCGCATTCCTCTTTTCCAGCCTTTGCATCCTGGTCGTATCTCTGCTCACCAAAAAGCCCGCAAAAGAGGTTGAAGAAGACTTCGAAGCCGTCCGCACCGGAACGGTGGAAGAAGCCTAAAAACACCATAAAGATGCAACAAAAACGCCCCTTCCAATGGAAGGGGCTTAATTTTATGCTTCGTCAGAAAGTTCTGTCGTATTATCAGAAGAATCAGAGACGTCGGTAACGTCTTGTGTATCGGTAGTCTGGGAAGACGAATCACTTCCCGTATCGGAATTGTTTCCCGTGTCCGTAACGTCCGTGCTTCCGGCATCCGTAACGTCGGACTGTTCTATGGACTGGGTCTGCTCCGTTGAAGAATCCGTCGAAAGGTTCGGTTCTTCCTCGGGACCCAAGGGCAAGTCATCCGCCAAGCCATCGTCGGGGGCAAGCTCAGAGTCAATCTCGGGTTCGTCCTCAGGGGGAGAAACCGGGTCGTTTTCCGTGCCGGGAATGGGACCGGAAGGAATCACTTCGGAGAAGGGAACGTAACCGTTCAAATCTACGACGCCACCCACCTGGGGAATGGCACTGTAACTGTCGGAAAGGCTTCCCCATTGGGGATGGAAGGAAATCCACGCTTGTTTTCCGGCGGGAACGGTAATCGACACAATCTGCTCGGTCACCGGTTGTTGGGCACCGTCAAACGTGCCGAAGGGTTCCGTGTACAATTCTTGATGGGGACCGGATTCTTCGGTCTGCACCCAGATCGTACAGAAGCCCGTAGTGGCATTGGATTGCGGAGGCGGAGGAAGAGTCAGCGTAAACAAGAAATCGTTCGCCGTCGTCTCTCCGGAATTATCCATAAGGTAGGAACCGTTGGGCAAGGCTTCTGCCGTTGTGGTCGAAACGTCCAGTTGGAACGTCGCCGATTTCAGCGGTTGCACCATCGAAGTAATATCGCAGGAGAAGTATGCAACAGCGGACAAACTCAATGCGATCAAACAGGTGACCATTATACCTATCGACAGGCCGATGCGGGTCAACAACACTTTTTCGGGCAGTTTGCCGTGCTTGGGAACGTAGAAAAATTCCCGCAGCCATCGTTTCATTGTCATCTTCTCCTTTCTTTTTATTTAAAAATGAATTACATTGTCCCTTCCTGGGTTGCAAACACCGTAATTCCAAGGGTCACGTCGGGAGCTTTATCCCCCCGGTGATTCGCCAGATTTCCGATCTCCTCCGGCATCCGGACGATCAGGGCAATATACCGACAATCGCCGGGTTGAAGGGTCACAGAATCTGCCTGAGAGTAGGTATTCAACGGATAATTCTGCCCTTGGTTGGGGAAAGACTCTTGGGAGGCATCCACGCCGTCGGGCCGGTCAAACCCATTGAGCAATTCCCTGTCGGTATCGGCAAAAATCACGCCGTAGCGAAGATAATCGGGAAGATAGATATCATTTCCCAAAACACCGGACACGACGGTAACGGAATTTACGTCCACGGAAAAACGATATTCAAAGGGCACGTCGCCGTCGTTTTTCACTTCTAAAATCACCCGCTGCACGTATCCCGGTTCGTATAAAGCAGAATCTCCGAACACGTTGGTATCTTCATCAATGGGGGTATAATTTCCGTCCTGGTCCCGAAGGGAAACGGTCAAATCCAAATCCCCGACCAAGAACGTGTTTTTCGCCACAGGGGTCGTATCGGTAAACCAGGCAAGGGAGGTTCCGGTCCCCAGAACGGCCCACAAAATCAGCAAAAAGATACTGAGGGTCAAAGCGATTTTCGTATAGGTTTTTCGAACGGGAAACACACTTTTCCCCTCCTTTCTTCCCCTTAGGGAATGTTATACGCGCTGTTTTCTGCGCAGAGAAATCCAAAGAACGCCCGAAAGTGCCAACAGGCCTCCGGCACACCAGGGCAATATCGCCCGAGCATCGGTTCCGGGGTTATCCGGTTCCGGGTCGGTGGGTTCGATTTCAAACCCTTCCACCTTAAATTCCCAATCCAAGGTCCCGAGGCGGGAACTGTAACGATTATCCAATTCCACCGGAACTTCCAAAATTACGTCCAGATTGACCCGGCCGCCGGAATACAGCGTTCCCAAGTAAACCCAGTCGGTCAGTTGTGCGGTTTGGTCGGCGGAAGCGTCAAACATAAAATCCATCTCGTTGGTTGCAGATTTTTTCACCTGCAATTTCAACTTCGACAAGAATTCCGCATCTTCCACGGCACCCAAAGAACGAAGATAAATTTTTACCTTTTTATTGTGCTTCGTATCGTTTTTCACGGTAATTTGCTGAACGATACGGTCTCCGGGCATTACGTCTTTAAACGCGGAAAACAAGTCGGTGGGGGATTCTTCACTTCCCGGAAGGAAAATAAATTTTTCCGCATCCCCATCGTATAAAACGTTGCTTTCTGCCGCAACACCGGGAAAGACCCAAGCGAAGGACAGAACCAATGCAAGGATTCCAATCAACATCTTTCTCATTGGCCGACACCTTCTTTCTGGGGCCAGCCGGAAGCAGTATGCGTGGCCGTTCCTTCTACCGGATTGTTTTCACTCTGCACCGCTTGGGCATCTATCGTAATCGACAGGGTTTTTCCCAAATAAGCGTTATCCACTTTGGAACCGATAATCTCCACCCGGGAGAACACCTCGGGGGTCACGGTACCGGGAGCAACGACGCCTCTGTAATAATACCATCCGTCTACATAATTCCACTCTTCGTCGTTAATATTCAGACGGAGACATTCTTCGGAGGGGAGATCTTCTGCATCGATCCCGTACACCAGCTTCACCCGAAGGTAGAAGGGGTGGGTACAAGTATTCTCAACGTAGACCCGTTTGCCGACAACATCACCGGGCATCACGAAGACTCCTTCCTTGGGGAAATCCGCACCGTTGGAGGTCTTTTCGTGAATCACAAACTGAATCTCACCGGAGGTCACAACGTTGGTGGCTTTCCCCACGGTGGTATAATAAGCCTGGGTAGGATTCATAAGCAAAGTTAAAATCATCGCAACGAGGGAAATGGTCAAAAATTTCCATTTTATTCTTCCCATAACGCCGTTCCTCCTTTCGTTTGACAGTAAGTATTTCGACGGTCAAAGAACACAAGTTTTCCTTATTATATAAAGGCCTTCCGTTCTTTGAACGCCGCCCATCCCTCGAAAAGAGGGATAGGACGGACAAAAATTTTGTTAATTGATGCTTGCGGAAGTGTCCCCGTTTACCGTACTGAGATTGCGACCGATCCACTTGGAGGCAGTTCCTTCAAATCCGTTGCTTCCACTCTGGGTGCAGGAGTTTGCATCGGTGGTAATATTACTCAGATTAACGGTGGGAATATTGGTCGTTCCGAACAATTCACCGATACGGTAAGAACCGTTCTTCGTAGAGGTCAGAGTATTTCCGATCACGGAAACCTTGCTGATGGTAGCAACGTCCCCGGTCTGACCTACGGACAACATTCCGGCCAAAGCACCTACGCTGCCGGCACCGGTAATTTCGCAACCGATCACGGAGCAGTCTTCCATCGTAACGGGGCTGGAACTATAACCGATCAACCCACCGACATAACTGGAAGAAGCACCTACCACCGTAGAATTCTTCAAGTGGCAGTTGGATAATTTGACAGAAGCACAGTTATCCACGTAAGCCGCAAAGGCTCCGGCATAGTCCGTAGAACTGGTGACGTCACATTCTTCCAACGTAAGGTCGTTGATCTCCACGCTGGTATTCCCAAAGAATGCAATTCCAATTAGAGGAGCGTTCAACCCTTTGATGGTGTGGCCGTTGCCGTTGATAACAATATTACGGGCGTTGCCGCTGTATGCTTCCAGATTCAGCGGAGTCCAGACTTCGCCGTCGGCAAGTTCCACGTCATCCGCCAGGTTCACGATAACCTTATCGTTAGAAACGGTGGGGGTCATTGCCGCCTGCAACTGAGCTGCGGTGCTCACGGTAAAGGTGGGAGTCTGGGGCTGATTGGTCGTGGGATATTCGGCAAACTGGTCGTAGGTATTGCCGAAGCTGTCGTCTTCGTGCATTGCCTGGCCGGCAACCACGGTAACGCCGATGCCGTCCAAGGTCTTATTCTGATAGGTATTGGTGGCGGAAGACGCCATTTTACCTTCAATGTAAAGAGCTTCGCTCAGATCGTCGCTTTCATTCAGCGTCGCTTCAAAATCCGCAAGGTCGATGGCCGTTCCGTCTGCCTTCACAATGGAGAAGGAGATGACGTCCAACAATTCCGCATTGCCGGTAACACCGGTAAGGGCGAGACGGTATTTCAACGCCAAGCTGCCCGCGTTCTTAATTTTGAACGCCTGGGTGCGGAAGGTTGCACCGGGTTCCCACAGGATATCGGTTTCGCCGTTTTTGTTCTGGAACGCAAGACCGCTCCCCACAAGAGAAGTACCTGCTTCGTCCACAATATCAACCTTCAAATTCCCGGCCTGAATCTGGTTGGAACCGGAGGTGACAGTGTCGGTGAACCACGCGAAGGTGGTTCCCACAAACATCGAACAGCATACGATCAGTGCAAGAACACTGAAAATCAATGCCTGTTTTGTATTTTTCATATCAAATAGTCTCCTATAAACAATTGCTGGTGGAACAAAAAACTATTTAAAATCAACCTACCAACTTAAAGGCGTTGTTTGCATTGGGGTAGCTCAGATTCAAGCTTTCCGCCTGGATTGCTTCTGCCTTTACGTCGATTTCAAAGGTGCTGGACATTCCGTTAGCATCTTCCACCAACAGTCCGGTGGGAATGAACACCTTGTCAAAGAGTTCTACGGTTTGACCTTTTTCCAGGATGCCATTGTTGGCATTGTAATAGAAGGTCCAGTAGAAGCACTTATCGGTGTCATTGTAGCCGCAAGAATCGTTGCCGGGAACGATGGTCCAGGTGTTAGAGTAATCCACCGTCTTAAACATTTCGTTCAGCAGGTCCAGGGCAGAAGGTCTTCCCTGAGCGTTCAAACCGATTCTTCCCTCGTCAAAAGCCTTCTTCCAGGCACCGGCGGGGTCTTTGAGGATGATGGTGGCACGAACGTACTGAGAATATCTTTCGCTGGAACTGGTGTTGGTAATGTGTGCGGTTTTTACCAATTCATCGCCGGGAAGAACTTCTTCGTAGGTAACGGTGGGTTCGTCAGAATCGCGAACGCCCTTACCGACCTCCGCAGTAGTACCGTCTCGTTCGGGGTCAACGGTTTCCCATACGTCGATGGAGAAATCCACGTTTCCGTCATCGTCGCTGTCTGCAAACAGGAATTCGTTGGTTACGGAATCGTTCGCAGTAAACCAAGCCAACGTGCTAAAAGACAGAATTGCCGTCAGGCAAAGAGCGATGGCAATGACGAAAATCTTTCTTTTGTTCAGTTTCATTTTCGCATATTCCTTTCTCAATTAAATTTATGTTAAAACCGTAAGGTTCTTTTTTCAGATTCGATTCAGTTGCTTGCCCAAGGATGGTTGGGGAAAGCTCCGGTGAAGGCGGCGTTCATATCCGCAAAGCCCCGCACCTGAACAGCCTGGGTGGCAACGTATACGTTCAGCGGGTCGGTAGCAACGTTAAAATCGGTCACTTCCACTCCGTTTGCAACGAAATAAGCAGTGGTGGCGGTTCCGTTGTTATCTCTCGCCTTCACGTTTAGGTCGATGGAACTGTCAACGTAAACGTATTCCAGACAAGCTGCCGTGGTGGCTTGGGGCGCCAACGCTTCCGCATAAGTATACAAATAAACGTTGTACGCTTCGTTTTCAATGGTGACTCCGGTAGCAACCTGCTGAGGAGCGCTCCATTTCTTCGTGGCAAGGTCGCCGTTGTACAGTTTTAAGATCCCGTTGTTGTCCAAAACGGCGGGGACGGCAACGAAGGTTCTGACGTAGGCTTCGTTGATTCCGATGTTCTCCACGGTTACCTTCTTTTCCACGTAGTTATCGTTAGCATCCGCAGGGTCGGTCCCTACAACGGGGAGCAGCTGAGCGTTCTGTACAAACACTTCGTGCTGTTCGATGTCAATGCTTCCCACGGTAAATACGTTGGTAGCGTCATCGGTGTCCATAAAATAAGCAAGGGACCCGCCGGCGATCAGCGCAACCAGGGCAACCGCGAGAGAAATAACCAAAAGTTTCTTTTTCATTGGGGATTCTCCTCTTTATTACGATTTCTTGGGGATGATATTTCTGCTGAATTTTCTTTTTTCTTTTTACCGAACAAGTCGGGGAAAAACACGAGTACAATCAAAACCGCACCGACAGCGATGGTAATGTACGTTCCCGGAGGATTCTGAATAAAATCGGAGACGTACCCCAACAGGGGGATACGGAACCGGGGAACGCCGATCACGTTTTTGAAATGCACGGGAGCCGCGTCTTGGGTATCGTTGGCATCCCCTTTGGTGTAAAAGCATTGCTTTTCTTCATCCACGGACTCGACTCGGTGGGTGGCGACGACCAGGTCTTCGTTTAAGACGAAGGTAATAACGTCGCCTTTTTGAATGGTATTCACATCCACCTTTTTTACGTAGATAAGGTCTCCCACGCTGTATTCCGGTTCCATTGACCCGGAAATTACGTTATAGACCTGAAAGCCGAACAGTCGGGAGCCGACCAGGAAGACGGCACACAAAACGACGAGAACGACCAGGACCGTAGAAACAACGTTCCAGATCTTTTTCAGCGATTTCATTCTTCCACCTCCGGCTTCGGTTCCTCCGGAGCGGGAGTGGAGGGCGTTTGTTCCAATTGAGCCTTCAATGCCTGCAATTCCGCAAGTACCCGGGCACTTTCCGCCCGTTCCGCCTCAATTTCCGCCTTCTCTGCTTCCAAAGCTTCCATCTGCTCCTTCTTATACCGACGGAACAGACGAATACAATTGATTCCCTGATATAAAATCAAAAGCATAAAAGGAACGAAAATACAAACCAGATATCCTTGGGGCGTCCGTAAGAAATTGAAGAAATGTCCGAGCCCAGGCACCTTCCCTTCGTATTTCCCTAAGATGTAGGGGAACGTTACCACGAGTTTATCGTCGGTCCCGGTGGTGGTACCGTAGGTAACAAATCCGGGATTCCCGTTGGCATCCGTCGTCTTCCGACGAATCTTATGGGTCACCGTTTCCCCGAAATTCTCCGTATCCTGGGAAACGTAAGAGATGATATCGCCCTCTTGCAAGGAAGAAAAGTCGCTGACCTGTTTGACGAAAATCAAATCGCCGGCGTTAAAGTCCGTGGCCGCCATAGAATCCGATTTGACAATGTAGGCCCGGTATCCGAACAGATTGCGGTCGTTCCGGTCAAAAGTCGTCACGGAAACGACGGTGAAAATCATCATAAATACCGCAAGGGCAACCACCAGCCATACCAGGACGGTCTTTACCACGTTGAGCGTTTTCTTCATTCTGAACCTCCTCTCTCGATGATGTCGTGTGTTCAATGCGCTCACGCCGTTATTTACATCTATATTTATATTCTGTAAAATATTATACCACTTTCCCCCTTGGAATGCAACAGGTTTTTCAAAGAAGTTTCAGTTAGTTTAAAAAATCTTCACACTCACCGTAAATTCTTTTACAAACGGTTGACAAAGCCGATTTTTCGAAAACTATGAAAAAAGAACATAAAAAACACTCCTTGCGGATATACTGTCCCGTAAGGAGTGATTTTTATGATATTAAACGAAAACGAATACGAGATTCGGAAGAAATATTGCCCGTCTCTCGGCAAAAACGTCATTGTGAAAGTGTATTTCGGAGAACAAAGCGAAGAAGAGTGCACCGAGCGGACCATCTGCGAAGCAGGCGGGGGATGCACCAATCCGTATCTTCAATCGACGGACAACGCTTCCCATTCGCTGTAAAGGGCATCGGTTGCGGCCTTCAATTGCTCCAATTCTCCGGAAATTTCCGCTACTTTTTCATAATCTGCGGCAATTTCCGGCAACAAAAACCGAGCGGACAATTCTTCTATTTTTTCTTCGTTTTGAGCGATTTCAGATTCAATCCGGGACAGACGGGCTTGCTTTTTCCGGGCAGCCGCCTGTTCCGCTTTCTTTTTGACGTACTCGTTTTCCTTTGCCGGAACGGACGACGCCGGCGTTATCTCTCCCACCGGTTGCTGTCGGACAGTTCGTTTTTCGCAAAAAGCAAGGTAATCGTCGTAATTCCCCGGAACCGATGCGATTCCGTCCCGGTTCAACTCTAAAATCCGGTCGGCCAAACGGTTGATAAAATACCGGTCGTGGGATACAGCCAAAAGACTTCCGTCATAAGACAAAAGAGCATCTTCCAAAGCTTCTTTGGAAGGAATATCCAAATGGTTTGTAGGTTCGTCGAGAATCAGCAAATTTGCCCCGGACAGCATTAACTTGGTCAACGCCACACGGGCCCGTTCTCCCCCGGAAAGGACGGAAATTTGCTTAAAAACGTCGTCTCCCCGGAACAGAAACGCGCCCAAAGCGGTTCGTACGACGGTGTTTCCTAATTGGGGATACGCGTCGCTGACCTCTTCGAATACCGTTTTTTCTTCGTGCAGATCTCCGATGGTCTGGTCGTAATACCCCACCTTGACCCGGGCTCCGAATTGCGCCTGGCCTTCTTCGGGGATTTCCTGTTCCATCAAAATTTTCAATAATGTTGTTTTTCCGCATCCGTTGGGCCCCACCAAAAAGGCGTGTTGCCCTTGAAATAACGTCCAGGTCACGTTCCGGAACAAAGGCTTGTCTTCATAGGATTTCGCAAGTCCCTCAATCTTTACCACTTCGTTTCCCGTCCCGGTTTGGGCGCAGAAAGAAAACCCGATACTTTCCGGGTCGTCTTCCGGCTTTTGCAGGTCTGCGGCGATGCGGTCAATCTGTTTTTGCTTGCTGCGAATCGTGACGTAATTGCGTTCCTGTCCAAAGTGTTTTTGCTGAGCGATAATCCCCTCAATGCGGGCAATTTCCTTCTTCTTTTTTTCGTATTCCCGCTCCAAGGTCAAGCGGTCGAAGGCCTTTTTTTCTTTGTAATAAGAATAATTCCCATCATAGACGGTCACTCGTTCGTGCTCCAATTCAAAAGTTCGGTTGGTGACCCGGTCCAAGAAAAACCGGTCGTGGGACACCACGATAATCGACCCGCGGTATTCCGCCAAAAACCCTTCCAACCAAGCAATGGAGGGAATATCCAGATGGTTCGTAGGCTCGTCCAACAACAGCAATTTTGCCCCGGATAAAAGGATTTTTGCCAAGAGTACCCGGGTGCGCTGCCCTCCGGAGAGGGCCGTCATCGGAAGGGATATCTCGGTCTCGGTCAGTCCCAGTCCCAACAACGTGGAACGGACCCGGCCCCGGAAGGTCAATCCGCCGTTTTGCTCAAAGGATTCCAACAGCGTATACTGGCGGCGAATCAACCCTTCGTCCGAGGAAGATTCCAACCGGGCGTTGACCTGCTCCAATTCCGCTTCCTGTTCCAGCAGAGAGGAGAATTGGGTCAAAACTTCTTCATAAGCGGTCTTTCCCGACGTGAATTCCGAGTACTGCTCCATATACGCCACGGTAAGGCCTTTTTCCCGGGTCAAATAGCCGGAATCGTACTCTTCTTTTCCCGTCAAAATCCGGAACAACGTGGTCTTTCCTGCCCCGTTGACGCCCACGATACCCACCCGGTCGCCTTCGTTTACCTTAAACGAAACGTCGTGAAACAATACCCGGGTAGAATAGGATTTCGTCAAACCGTCGGCCTGTAAAACCGTTCCCATACTTCTCCTCCTTTCTGCAAATTTTAAAAGAAATTACAGGGGATTTCCTTCTGCATCAAACAGAGGAAGAACTTCCAAATAAACAATATCCTCCCGGTCCTTGGCATCCCCTTCCGCCAGAATCGCCATTTTTGCGACAATGTTGCCTCCGGCCTTTTGCACCAGCTGTTCCAAAGCCGCCAACGATTCCCCGGTGGAGATAACGTCGTCTACGATAAGAATCCGCTTTCCGGCCATCGCGTCCATATCCAATTTGTCCAAATACAGCGTCTGCCGGGCGGCGGTGGTAATGGACTTGACCTCCACAGCCACCGGGTCTTTCATATACAACTTGGGAGCCTTTCGGGCAAGAACGTACTTATTCATCCCCGCCTGGGCCGCCATTTCGTGGGCCAAAGGAATCCCCTTGGATTCCGCAGTAATCAACAGGTCAAACTCCGGAGCTTTTGCCAGCAATTCCCCCGCACAGGCACGGGTCAATTCCACGTCCCCGAAGATAACGAAACCGGCGATGCAAAGCGTTTCGTTTAAAGGGCAAATAGGAAGGCGGCGCGTTACACCCGCCACGGTAAGCTCGTAATATTCCTTCATAACTCTTCTCCTGAAAATGAAATTTTACGGAAATCACATATTCAGTACCGGGATCTCCGGCACCGGTGCATTGCCTTTGTATTGGTAGTGCAGGTCGTAGGAATTCACGCCGTGATGCTTCGACTCCAACACGAGACGGAAGCTCTCCACCCCTTGAATTTTGGGAAGAACGTATTGAATTACGTGGCCCTGCTTATTGGTATTCTTCTCACAGAAGCCCACCTTCCAATTCAGAACCTCCACCACGTTTCCTCCAATCTCCACGGAAACACGGATCTCCTCGTCCTCCACAGACTGGTCGGCATCGTTCAGAAGCCACAGCTCTGCGGAAAAAACGTCGCCGCTCTGATAAGAGAACCGTTGAAGTCTTGCGGAGGGAACAATGTTTTGCAGAGACTTTTGAACGGCGTAATAGGCCTTCTTCGGCAAAGCGGGATAGCAAAGCAAAGAGTTGTTCGCCGCCGTTTTCCAAGGCTCGTTATAGCACCAGTTGATGGCCATAGAGCAATAGGGCTTCTGCCGTCTTGCTTCCTCAAAAATGGCTTTATATCCTTCACATTGAAGCCACTCGCCGTAACGGACAAGGTCTTCCAGGGAAGAGATCTTTCCGAAATAATCCTCCATAATGTTAAGACATATCCACGTGTCCCACGCACACCAGGAATCGAAAGCGTGATGCGTTTTCCAGGTGCTTTCCCGCTTCGGGGGGAAGAGTTGCTCTTCGGGGATAAAGGTCTTCAAGTATTCCACCGGAGGCAGGGACGGCACGCCGAATTCCGTATAGGCGGTGCAGTGGGAATTGTTGAACATCTCATAGACTTCTGTCCCGTTATACCGGAAAAGATAGCACCCGTGGGCCATCCCCGAAAGGGGCGAAGTGGCAAGGAAGGGGGTATTGCGATCCAGATCGTAGCAAATTTTATTCAAAAGCCGCAGGGCGTGATGCTGATCGGTCATCTTCGACCAGCCGTTGAACAGTTCGTTTCCGCCGCACCACAGAACCACGGAGGGATGCTGACGGAGGTTGCGGACGATGGCAGTTGCTTCCTGCTCCAAGACCGCAAGATAATGAGGATCGTTTTTGTAATCGTTGCAGGCCAGGGGGAATTCCTGCCACACCATAATCCCGAATTCATCGCAAAGATCGAAGAAAACGTCTTTCTGGATCCCGGACCCGCCCCACATACGGAAAATATTCATATTGGCTTGCTGAGCCAGGCGGACCAAAGGAAGATAGGTATTTTCATCGGAAACGCCGGGGAAAATTTCAGGAGACACAAAATTGGACCCTTTGGCAAAGATCTTCCGCCCATTCAGTTGAATTTCTACCGGAGGATTGCTGCGGGATTTCGGAAATCCGTGAGGTTCCAGCCAATGGGCATCCTCCATCACCAGCTCAATGCGGCGGAACCCAACGCGGCCCCGCTTTTCTTCCCCGGAAGAGGCGACGGTCCAGGTATACAGATTCGCATCCCCCTGACCGTTACACCACCAAAGCAGCGGATCTTCCACTGCCACCTTCCGGTCGGTCCCGCGGTAAACGCAGGTCCCATCCGGGGCAAACAAACAGATTTCGGTCGTCCCGTCACACGCAAAATCAAAGGACACCTCTCCCTGTGTAAAATCTTCGGAAAGATTGGCGGTAACGTTCAGATCTTTGATATAATGTTTCTTTCGCACGACGATATCCGTATCGTTCCAGATGCCCGAAGGGATGACCCGAGGATGCCAGTCCCATCCGTATCCCACCGGAGGCTTGACCGCCCGGTCGGCCTGCGTGCGGCAGACGGGAGCGTCGGCCCGCTTGGGATGACGGTAAATTTTTACGGAAAGCCGATTCTCTTGTTCCTGCACAAGGTCCGTAATATCAATTTCCAGAGGCGTGTACAACCCCTCGTGATGACATAAGACGCTGTCGTTTAAAAGAACGTCATATTCGTAGTCGATGCCCTTCGTCACGAAAAAGACCCGCTCCTCCGGGCTCTTTTTTACATCAAAGGAGGTATGGTAAAACCATACGGCATCCTCGATTTTAAGGTATTTTTCGCAATTGTCGGCATAGTTAATATCGCCCCAATTCTTAAACAGGGCATAATCACGCTGAATATTTCCCGGGACCGAAACGGGAAACCGCTCCGCAACCCCTTCCATCTGGCCGAACCACGTCAAATTCATAAAATTTCTCCTCTTGTAATCTTTTTTTGATGCCCCCGGACCGACAATCCAGAGCATTTCGTCCAAAGGCAAAGGGGAAAATTTCAGTCAACTTCCCGAACGGTGAGGTTATAATCTTCCTTCACAAGGCGCTTCTCACAGGTTCCTTATTCCACGAATAATTCGCTGTAACTCACCCGGTTTCCCGAATCCAGAGACCGGCGGAGAATCGTCATTGCAAGCTCGTGGTCATAAACCTGGGGACGGAGATTTTCCAGGGGTGCAAGGTCTTTTATCATACCGTAAAAACATTTCGACGACCCTTCGGTGTCCCCCGTGCAAAGACAAGACAGCGCCTTCGCGTAATGTTTGGCGTATTTGGTATGCCATTTCAACAATTCCCAAGATACGTACCGGGTACGAACGGCCTGGGAAAGATGTGCTTCAATGACCGGTTCAAAAGCTTCGATCTGCCGAAGAACTTCTTCAAAACGGGGACGCAGTTCCGGAGCGTAATAACAGGTTCCGTTTTCCGGAGAACGCTCTCCCTTGCAGAACCCGAAGTCCGAAGTGCAAGAAAGGTTTTCCAAATATTCGTACACGGTCTTCCAGTCGTCGCCAAAGGCGGCGGAAAAATATTCTTCCTTCAACTGCTCAAAGGATTTCGAGGGGTCAAGCAAAGTCTCTCCGTAAACGTAGAAGGGAAATCCCGTGGGGAAAAACGACCGCTGAGAACCGTCTTCCACAATTCCGGAGATTCCGTGTTTTTTCAAGCCTTTTACGTCTTCGTAAATAATCTTTGCCAAGTAAACGGAGCCGATATCCACGTACTGCGCCTGCCAGAAATAGTATTCGTAACAGAAACATTCGCCTTTCCAGGACTTCTTCCATTCGGCAAGGTACGCCAGGTTTTCCGCCATTCCCTTGGGCAAGTTGAGCTGATTGCGGGCGTAGGGAACCGTTTGGGAACAATCCGCATCTACCCCATACGTCTCGGTATACTTGCGCGTGATGGGAGCAAACAGCATTTTAAAGCGTTTTTCATTCTCAATCGTCTCAGTCAGAGGGCCCCACAGGGTATCCACGTAAGCAATAAAGACAATGTGCGTGTCCAGGTTGCGGACCGTCAGCGCCCGGTCGATATCATTCAGAAGCATCACGTACCAATCCGACGGCGTTTTTTGAGAACAGACATCACATTCGCAGTGGTTATTGGAATCATCTGCAAGCCACACGTGAAGGAAATCCACGTTGTTCTGCGTTTCGGCGTAATCGGCCACATACTCGGCTACGATGGAACGGGTTTCGGGATTGGACATACAAAGATTCGTATTCAAAGCAATTCCTCCGAAAAATTCCCGCACGCCGTTGACCATTGCCAGATGCTTGGCGTTTTCCCCTTTGAGAACCCCCGGTTTCCACCCTGCTTTGCTATCGAAACCGAAGGGTTCCGCCGTCCAGCCGTGTCCCATATCGTGGAACTGCAACCCCCGGCGGGCAATTTCCGCTTCACATTGCCGTTTCCATTGAAGAATCGTCATATCGGACAATTCCGCTTCCGCCGGCATATTGCCGTATTGGTGGGCATACGCCCGCTGATAATAGAATTTCGGAACGTCAAATTCTATCATAAAGATGTTCAAGCCGACCTTCGGGGTAAAATCAATGGCGTCCAGCATCGTAGGCTGGGTCTCAGTCCCTTCGTTACACTGTCCCCGATACCGATTCCCTGCCGTAAAACAGTTGCAAACGGGGGTCAGCCCCTCCACCGCGGGAATATATTCTCCGTCCGGGCCGGGGAAAAGCCAATTACATCCCTGGCTTTTCAAATAACGGTACACCGACAGAAGCACGCTGCGAGGATTGGAACCTGCAATAATTCCGCCGGTTGCATCACAGTCGTAATAGATAACGTCGTCCAAAGACACGTCTTCCACCTGAGGGTCCAGCCCGAAATCCGACATCAGACCGAGACGGAATCCGTCTCTCGCCTCGGGACGGTAAACCACGGGGATTTCTCCGCAACGGGGCATCATCATCCGCAAGTATTTTTTCAGTTCCAAGGCCGCAAAATCAATCACAGAATCCGCATTGACGCGAGCAATTTCAAATCTCATAACAAGGCTCTCCAATCTGTTGCCGAATTTCTTTGTTCATTATAGCATAAAGCAAAAAAAAATGCTATACATTTCCTCCAATTCACAAAAAATTCAAGATTTCTCTCCGCAACGATCCGGAAATTCCGAAAAAATTGTTAAAAGCCTGTCCCCGACGCAAAAACCACTTGCAAATTGGAAAAAATTATATTATAATGATAGAGTTGAAAACCATATTCCGGATTTTTGAAAGGAGTTACACAATATGATCTATTCCCACGAAGTCGAAAACATGTGTATCGTCGCCAAGGGTCCGCACCACGGTCCCGCACCCATTCCCGAAGAAGGGAAATGGATTCAGGCGAAGGAGATTAAAGACATCTCCGCTTTGACCCACGGTGTGGGCTGGTGTGCCCCTCAGCAGGGCACCTGCAAACTGACTTTGAACGTCAAAGAAGGCATCATCGAAGAAGCTCTGGTGGAAACCATCGGATGTTCCGGTATGACCCACTCTGCCGCGATGGCTGCCGAAATTCTTCCCGGCAAAACCATCCTGGAAGCATTGAACACGGACCTTGTGTGCGATGCTATCAACACCGCGATGAGAGAACTGTTCCTGCAAATCGTATACGGCCGTTCTCAGTCTGCTTTCTCCGAAGACGGACTTCCCATCGGTGCCGGTATGGAAGACCTGGGTAAGGGCGCTCGCTCTCAGGTCGGTACGATGTACAGCACCAAGGCGAAGGGCGTTCGCTACCTGGAAATGGCCGAAGGCTACGTTACCCGTATGGCTCTCGACGCCGACGACCAGGTCATCGGTTACGAATTTGTCTCCCTGGGCAAAATGACCGATTTCATCAAGAAGGGCGACGACCCCACCACCGCTTACAACAAGGCTATGGGCACTTACGGCCGTTTCGACGGTGCCGTCAAGTATATTGACCCCCGTAAAGAATAATTAAGGAGGAACGAAAGATGGCTCTGTTTGAAAGTTACGAAAGACGCGTTGACAAAATCAACGAAGTCCTGAAAGAATACGGCATCTCCTCCATTGAGGAATGCAAAAAGATTACGATGGACCTGGGCATCGACTGCGATAAGATCGTTCGCGAAACCCAGCCCATTTGCTTTGAAAACGCCGTTTGGGCTTACACCGTCGGTGCTGCTATCGCCATTAAGAAAGGCTGCAAAAAAGCTTCTGACGCCGCCGCCGCTATCGGTATCGGCTTGCAGGCATTCTGCATCCCCGGTTCCGTTGCCGAAAACCGTCAGGTCGGTCTGGGTCACGGGAATCTGGGCGCAATGCTCCTTTCCGAAGATACCGACTGCTTCTGCTTCCTGGCCGGACACGAATCCTTTGCCGCCGCAGAAGGTGCAATTAAAATCGCTTTGAACGCCAACAAAGTCCGCGTCAAGCCCCTCCGGGTCATTCTGAACGGTCTTGGCAAAGACGCCGCTTTCATCATCTCCCGTATCAACGGCTTCACCTACGTGCAGACCCAGTTCGACCCCGCCACCGAAACCGTCAAGATCGTTAAGGAAACTCCTTACTCTGACGGCGACCGTGCCAAGGTTCGTTGCTACGGTGCTGACAGCGTTCCCGAAGGCGTTGCTATTATGAGATTGGAAAATGTCGGCGTTTCCATCACCGGGAACTCCACCAACCCCACCCGCTTCCAGCATCCCGTTGCAGGCACCTACAAGAAATGGTGTACCGAAAACGGCGCGAAGTACTTCTCCGTCGCTTCCGGCGGTGGTACCGGCCGTACCCTGCATCCCGATAATATGGCTGCCGGCCCCGCTTCTTACGGTATGACCGATACGATGGGCCGTATGCACGGTGACGCTCAGTTCGCCGGTTCTTCTTCCGTTCCCGCCCACGTAGAAATGATGGGTCTGATCGGTATGGGTAACAACCCGATGGTCGGCGCAACCGTCGCCGTGGCCGTGGCCGTGGAAGAAGCTCAGAAGTAATTTTTGATATTCGAAAAACAAAAAAAGATGCCACCAAATCGGTGGCATCCTTTTTTATCATTTGAGTGTTACTGCTTCTTCCACAGTTGTATGACCAGTCCCTGATAGGCAAAGACCAAACAGCCGCTCAGCAGAATGGCAGCCAGAACGTCGGTGTACCAATGTACTCCCGCAAGGATTCGACCCAAGGCGGTCAGAATCAATACAACGCAACACCCGGCCTGCAAACCGAACCGCAACGGACGATTTTTTACCCGGAATTTGATTTGGAATACGGCAGAAAGCATAATTACGCAAACCAATATGGTATGAGACGACGGGTACGATGCTTCCAAAACTCCGTCCATCAAAATCGGACGACAATTGATGACGACGATTTCAAACAGAACGTAACAGGCCATCATAACCACGTAGAGAGCGGCCAGCAAATACAGATTTAAGTCTACTTTTTTCAGGCTTTTTCGGGAAATCCACTGCCAAAGAGCAAGCCCGGCAAAGCCGGCGGCCACCAACAGGGAAACGATGCCCATCCCCTCCGAGACGGTATACCATATCGGATTAGAACCGCAAGATTCAAAGACCGCACCGTTGATTGTCGCCAATCCCACCGTCGAACCGTTGGGGCCGATGGGCTGAACGTCTACCTTCATCACCAAAAAGGTAAGAAGCAGAAACAAGAACAGGAACACTCCTGCCAAAAGAAAACATTTCCGCGCCGCTTTTTTCATAATTAACTCCTTTTCTTCCCAGGTTTTGGTTCGGGCAACGACCGGAACAGGGCAAACACCAACGATTCCAAAAAGTCGCGGTCTTCCACATTCTCCACCAACAACTGTACCGCCGCCCCCGGATAAGGACGCACGGACGGAGCGTCGGGCATCATTCTCTTTGCCTCGGAAACAGACTTCACCAGAAACCGATCGTCATAAATACCGCCGATGACCTTCCCCCGATAATACACAACGTATTCCCCCATCATAGGACGAAAGGAAATCTCGGAAAGATGAGACAGTTGTTCGGAGAGGAACGCATAATATTCCGGACTCGTCGCCATAGAATCAAACCTTTCTTAGATTCGTGATTCCATTATAATACAAAACACTGATTTTGTCAATGCGGTGCCCTTGACTTTGAGAAATAAAAGTGATATAATATCTTTACAATATATTATGTTTCCCGGAGGAAAAACAGTATGAAAATTGCAGTTACCTATCAGAACGGACAAATTTTTCAACATTTCGGTCATACCGAACAGTTTAAAATTTATGAAATTGAAAACAACGCCGTCGTCAACGCCACCGTCGTTGATACCAACGGCAGCGGCCACGGAGCTTTGGCAGGATTTTTGCAACTTCTCGGAGTGGAAGTGCTCATCTGCGGGGGCATTGGCGGAGGCGCACAAATGGCGTTGCAGCAAGCCGGAATCCGTCTGTTCGGCGGCGTTTCCGGGGATGCAGACCAAGCGGTCAGCGCCTTTGTAAACGGATGTCTGAATTTTAATCCCAACGTAAAATGCAACCACCACGGAGAACATCATCACGAAGAAGGGCACTCCTGCGGAAGCCACGGTTGCGGAACACATCATTGCGGCGGGAACTGCCACTAAAAGAATTCGCGGAAGGAACGGAAAACCGCGTATCTGCCGGAAATGAAAAAATCAAAAACAAGGTGCTTTTTTTCTTGAAAAAGCGCCTTGTTTCCTTTTTTGGAAAAAAGAAAAAAGATGTTTCAAATATGTAACAAAAACCCCTTGACTTTAACGCAGTAAAGTGGTATAATGTGAAAGTATTTTACAGAAAGGAATGACCCGGCATTATGAAACCGCTTCATACCGAGGCAACGGACAATCTGTTCCAAGCCATTCTTAACTTGAAAACGTTGGATGACTGCTACGACTTTTTTGAAGACCTTTGTACCATTAAAGAGGTGCAGGATATGTCTCAGCGGCTGGAAGTGGCCGCCCTGCTTCACGATGGGCAGAGTTACGTGCAGATCTCTGCAAAAACCGGAGCTTCCACCGCCACCATCGGCAGAGTAAACAAATGCCTGAATTACGGAACGGGTGGCTACCGGAACGCCTTGCAAAAGACTAACGGGAAAGGATAAGACCAATGACCCCCTATGCAAACGTTTTGAATCGGGACGAAAAAGCCGCCTTCGGCTTACGGGAGTTGTACCGCAGTTATGGGTATCTCCCCTACAAAATGAGCAAATTTGAAGAATACGACCTGTACGTCCGCAACAAGGATTTCTTGGTTTCGGACCACGTCATCACCTTCACCGATACCAACGGCCGGCTGATGGCGTTAAAACCCGACGTAACCCTTTCCATTATCAAAAACGGAAAAGACGGAGACGGAGTGGAAAAGGTCTATTATAACGAAAACGTATATCGCATCTCCAAAGGGACCCATTGCTATAAAGAAATTATGCAAGTGGGTCTGGAATGTATTGGCAACGTGGATGATTTCCGGATTCTGGAAGTTCTGACCCTTGCGGCGAAAAGCCTGAATCAGATTTCCGATGAAAGCGTTTTGGATATTTCCCACTTGGGGATCGTTTCCGACGTATTGGAACAGTCCGGTCTTTCCAACGGGGGCCAAAAAGAAATCCTTGCTTTTTTGGGCGAGAAGAACCTTCACGGCGCGCTGGAAATCTGTCAAAAAGAGGGGATTACCCTCCGTTGGACCGATGCTATTCGCACCTTGATCACCACCTACGGCACCCCGGAAACCGTCCTTCCGGTACTGAAAACCTTGCCCGCCGGAGGTGAAAGTCTGGACCAACTGGAAGCCTTGATTTCGGCGCTGAATCAAAACGGCGTTTCCGGGATCCGCATTGATTTTTCCGTCATCAACGATATGCGGTATTACAACGGTATCGTCTTTCGGGGATTTGTCAAGGGGATTCCCACGGGGATTCTGTCGGGCGGCCAGTACGATAAGATGATGAAAAAGTTAGGCCGGAAATCCCGCGCCATCGGCTTTGCCGTTTACTTGGATTTGCTGGAACAATTCAACGACGTGGACGAATACGACGTGGACACGGTGCTTCTTTACAACGAAACTGACTCTCCTTCCGACGTTCTTCGCGCCGTTGCTTTCCTTTCCAAACAGGGTTCCGTCACGGCGGTTACGCAAATTCCCGACCTGAAATACAAGACCCTGGTGACCTTAAAGGAGGTGGCGGACCGTGGATAAAATGCTCAACGTAGCCCTCCCCAAGGGTCGGCTGGGGGAAAAGGTCTATGCAATGTTCGAAGCGGCCGGCTTTGAATGTCCCTCCATTAAAGAAAACAACCGGAAACTGATTTTTGAAAATCCGGAAAAGGGCGTCCGATATTTCTGGGTCAAGCCTTCTGACGTGGCCATTTACGTGGAACGGGGAGCGGCGGACATCGGCGTTGCGGGAAAGGATATTTTGTTGGAATACCGTCCGGAGGTCTACGAACTGCTGGATCTGAATATGGGAAAATGCCGGATGGCGGTAGCGGCGAAAAAAGAATTTCGGGACAATCCCAACCGGACCTTGAAAGTCGCCACGAAATTTACCAACATCGCCCTCGACCACTACACCTCCAAAGGGAGAGATATTGATATTATCCATCTGAACGGCTCCATTGAGATCGCCCCAATTCTGGGTCTGTCCGACGTTATTGTGGATATCGTGGAAACGGGAACCACCCTGAAAGAAAATCAGTTGGAAGTCATCGAAACCATCGTTCCCATCAGTGCCCGGCTGATTGCCAACAAAACGGGCTTTAAATTCAAAAACGAGATGATACAGGCGGTTATGACCGGCCTTGCATCCCAGACGGAGGAATCGAAATGATTCGGATTCTGAAATACGGCGAAGTGGAAAACAGCGATATCTTCGCCCGGGTCGTCCCCGAAATCAACGTAGAAGAAACGGTAGCCGAAATCATTGCAACCGTCCGCAAGGACGGAGATAAGGCGTTGTTTGCCTATTGTGAAAAATTCGACGGTGCAAAACTGTCTTCTCTGCTGGTCTCCCCCGAAGAAATCGACGAAGCGGTGGCGGCCGTAGAACCCAAATTTTTGGAAATTCTGGAAGAGGCGGCAAAAAACATCCGTAAATTCCACGAAAAGCAGGTTCGGAACAGTTTTATCATCAACGACCAGGACGGTGTTGTTGTGGGACAAAAAATCATCCCCGTAGACCGGGCGGGATTGTACGTTCCCGGCGGCACGGCGGCGTATCCGTCTACGGTTTTGATGGATTCCATTCCCGCCAAAATTGCCGGGTGCAAAGAAGTGGTCATCACCACTCCCCCGGGAAAAGACGGCAAGGTAAATCCCGTTATTTTAGCGGCGGCTAAGATTGCCGGGGTAGATAAAATTTTTAAATTGGGCGGTGCCCAAGCCATCGCCGCGTTGGCCTACGGAACGGAAACGGTTCCCAGGGTGGACAAAATCGTGGGCCCCGGCAACGCCTTTGTAGCAGAGGCAAAAAAGCAGGTCTTTGGCCAGGTCTCCATTGATATGATTGCCGGCCCCAGCGAGATTCTTATCGTGGCCGACGGCGGGTCCAATCCCCGTCACGTGGCGGCGGACCTTCTGTCCCAGGCAGAACACGACAAATTGGCCTCGGCGGTATTGGTCACCGAATCCGAAGAATTGGCAAAAGCCGTTCAGGCAGAATTGGAAGTACAGATTCCTCAATTGGAACGGTCGGAGATTGCCCGGGCTTCCATCGATAAAAACGGCAAAATCATTGTGGCTCCCGACCTTTTGGTGGCGGTGGATATTTCCAACGAGATTGCTCCGGAGCATCTGGAACTGTGCGTAGACAACCCCTTCGATTGGCTGGACAAGATCCGTCACGCCGGGTCTATCTTTATGGGTCGCAACTGTCCCGAAGCATTGGGAGACTATTTTGCCGGTCCCAACCACACCCTGCCTACCAGCGGAACTGCGAAATTTTCCAATCCCCTGTCGGTGGACGATTTTGTGAAGAAGACCCAATATACATACTACACCAAGGACGCCCTGAATAAGGTGGCGGACAAGGTGGCCTACTTTGCACGGCAGGAAGGTCTTACCGCCCACGCGAAAAGCGCCATCGTCCGTATTGAGGAAGAATTATGAGCCGCTTTCTTATAGAAAAGCAGAAACAACTGATTCCCTACACCCCCGGAGAACAGCCGAAGGTGTTGAATCTTATCAAACTGAACACCAACGAATCTCCCTATCCCCCCACCCCGGAAACGGTGGCGGCGGCAGAAGAAGAGGCCAGGCGGCTTCACTTATATCCCGACCCAACCTGCTCGGAACTGTGCAAAGCCTTTGCGGCCCGGTGGCAGGTAGACCCAGAGGAAGTAATTCCCGTTAACGGCTCGGATGAGATTCTCAATTTCGCCTTTATGGCTTTTTGCGATGAAACCAAGCCGGCAGTCTTCCCCGACATCACCTACGGCTTTTATCCGGTCTTTGCCGACTTAAATCACGTTCCTTACGAAGAAATTCCCTTGGAAGACGATTTGTCGGTCAATCCGGAAGCGTATATGGGCATCGGGAAAAATATTTTCCTTGCAAATCCCAACGCCCCCACGGGCATTGCGTTACCGGTGAGGGTGATTGAAAAAATCGTCGCATCCAACCCGGATAATTTAGTGGTCATCGACGAAGCCTACGTGGATTTCGGGGGCGAGAGTTGTATTCCCTTGATTCACAAATACGACAATCTGTTGGTGACCCAAACCTTTTCCAAGTCCCGGTCGATGGCCGGAGCTCGATTGGGGTTCGGCATCGGTTGTAAGGACCTGATTCGGGACCTGAACACCATTCGCTATTCCACCAATCCCTACAACATCAACCGGATGACGATGGCGGCGGGGATCGCGACACTGAAAACCGATGATATCGCCGCAAAGAACTGTGAAAGAATTATCAAAACAAGACAGGCCACCGTCAAAAAACTTGCAGACCTGGGCTTTGAAACGACCGATTCTTCCGCCAACTTTATTTTTGCAAAACACCCGAAGATTGACGGCAAGGAATTGTATTTGAAGTTAAAAGACCGAGGAATCCTGGTCCGGCATTTTGACAAAGAGCGCATCTGCCAATACAACCGCATCACCGTAGGAACGGAAGAGCAAATGAACGTTTTGATTCAAACCATCAACGAACTTTTGGAGGAACTGAAATGAGAAACGCTACCGTACGCCGGACGACGGCGGAAACCGACATCACCTTATCCCTGACCCTGGACGGCACGGGGATGACCGATATTAACACTGGTTGCGGATTTTTGGACCATATGCTCACCCTGTTGGCCCGCCACGGGAGAATGGACCTGTCGGTCACCTGCAAGGGAGACACCGACGTGGACGACCACCACACCGTGGAAGACATCGGAATCTGCCTGGGACAGGCCTTGGCCGAAGCCCTGGAAGAAAAACGGGGTATCAATCGGTACGGTTCGATGCTGCTTCCGATGGACGAAGCGCTGATCGCCGCCGCGCTGGACCTTTCCGGGCGGAGTTATCTTGGATTTGACTTAGTCATTCCCACCGAAAAAGTGGGGACCTTCGACACGGAACTGGTCAAAGAATTCTTTATGGCCTTTACCCGTCAAGCCGCCTGTACGTTGCATTTAAAACAGCTGGCCGGCGAAAATTCCCACCACATTATCGAAGGCTCTTTCAAGGCCTTCGGACGGGTCTTGCGGCAGGCCGTAGCGGTAGACCCCGACGCCGCCGATGAGATTCCTTCCACGAAGGGAGTTCTTTGATGATTGCCATCGTAGATTACGGCGTGGGCAACCTGTTTTCCCTGAAAAGTTCCCTGGTGGCAGTGGGCGCCGACGTTGTGGTCACAAACGACGCGGACACCTTGCGAGCCGCTGATAAAATTATTCTTCCGGGGGTGGGTGCTTTCGGAGATGCGGCAAAAAAGTTACGGGAATCCGGATTGTTTGACGTAATTATCCACGAAGCAAACCAAGGAAAACCCTTGCTTGGGATTTGCCTTGGGATGCAACTTCTTTTGGAAAAAGGCTATGAATACGGAGAACACGACGGTTTGGGGCTGATTCCGGGTGCCATCCGTTTTATTGGGGAAACGATTGAAAAGGATTTAAAAATCCCTCACATCGGCTGGAATGAATTACACTTCCCCCAAGAAAAACACCCGGTTTTCCAGGATATTAAGGATGGAGACCACGTTTATTTCGTCCACTCTTACCACGGCACCGACTGCGTCGAGCATACCGCGGCAACCACCGAATACGGCGGAACCTTGACGGCGGCGGTGGCAAAAGGAAACGTGATAGGATGCCAATTTCACCCGGAAAAAAGCGGGAACGTAGGATTGAAGATTTTGAAGAACTTCTGCCAATTATAAGGAGTACGGTTATGGCAAAACCTAAAAAAGACAAACGGTTTCTCATAAAAGAACAGCAAAGCGGATTTTCCTTCGGCTCTTACGTTTTGGTGGATAAAAAAACCGGCGTAAATTATCTTTACGTGCAGAGCGGATATTCCGGCGGACTGACGGTGCTGATGGATGCCACGGGACATCCCATCGTTACCCCGGTGGAATACGAAGAATAAGGAGCACATTATGTTTTTATTCCCTGCCATTGACCTGTATGACGGGAAAGCCGTCCGCCTGTTACGGGGCGACTATAATCAAATGACGGTATACAGCAACAACCCTTCCGAAATTGCGGAACAATTCCAAAAAGCCGGCGCAAAACACATTCACTTAGTGGATTTGGAAGGAGCAAAAACCGGCCAGACCCCCAATCTGGAAACCATTAAGACCATTCTGTCCAAAACCGACCTGTTTGCGGAGGTGGGGGGCGGTATCCGGAGTATGGAAGTCATCGACCGCTACCTGAACGCCGGCGTGGGCCGGGTCATTTTGGGGACGGCGGCGGTGACCGAAGAAGGGTTTGTACAACAAGCCGTTGCAAAACACGGAGACAAAATTGCCGTGGGCGTGGATATCAAAGACGGCTGCGTGGCCATCAAAGGATGGACCGAATCTTCCGGTATCGACGCCTTTGACTTCTGTAAAACGATGCAGACCATCGGAGTTTCCACCTTAATCTGCACCGACATTTCCAAAGACGGAATGATGCAGGGCACCAACCGGGAACTGTATCAGACCCTTTCCAAAACCTTTTCGATGAACGTCATTGCATCGGGAGGCGTGTCTTCCCTGGACGACGTGAAGGCTCTCAACGAAATGGGATTGTACGGAGCCATTATCGGAAAAGCCTATTACACCGGAGCCATCGACTTAAAGGAGGCCATCGCCTTATTATGATTACCAAACGCATTATCCCCTGTCTGGACGTAAAAAACGGCAGAGTGGTCAAGGGCGTGAATTTTCTTGGTCTTGCCGACGTCTCTTCTCCCGTGTCTCTGGCGAAGTATTACAGCGACTGCGGGGCGGACGAATTGGTTTTTTACGATATTACCGCCTCTTCCGAAGGTCGTGCGTTGTTCACCGACATTCTCACAGAGGTGGCAAGCACGATCTTTATCCCCCTCACCGTAGGAGGCGGCATCAATACACTGGCCGACTTTGACCGGGTCTTGAAATGCGGCGCAGACAAAGTCAGCGTCAATTCCGGAGCCATCCGCAATCCTTCTCTTATCGGAGAAGCGGCTAAGCGGTACGGAGACCAATGCGTGGTCCTTTCCGTAGACGTAAAGAGGGTGGACGGTGTGTTCCGGGTCTTTGCCAAAGGCGGACGGGAAAACACCGGAATGGAAGCCATTGAATGGATCAAACGGGGCGTAGACGCCGGGGCCGGGGAAGTGGTCGTCAATTCCATTGACACCGACGGCGTGAAAAACGGATTTGACGTCGAAATGCTTCAAGCGGTGTCCGATGCAGTTAACGTTCCCATTATCGCCTCCGGAGGCGCCGGAGGAATCGACCATTTCACCCAACTGTTCCGCGCCATTCCCACCATTGACGCCGGATTAGCAGCTTCCATCTTCCATTTCGGAGAGGTCGCCATTGCCGATTTGAAAGAAGAATTACACAAACAGGGCATTCCTGTAAGGAGATAACAATGGATATTAACGAATTGAAATTTGACGAAAAAGGCTTGATTCCCGCCATTGTGGTGGATGCAAAGACAAAAGACGTACTGACGCTTGCCTATATGAACAAGGAAAGCCTTTCCATCAGCATCAAAGAAGGGAAAACCTGCTTTTGGTCCCGCTCCCGGAACGAACTCTGGCGAAAGGGCGAAACCTCGGGGAATTATCAGCACATCGTCTCCATTACCGCCGATTGCGACAAAGACGCACTGACGGTCCTGGTGGAAAAAGACGGCCCTGCCTGTCATCTGGGAGAAGAGTCCTGTTTCCACAATCCCGTCTACGAAAGCGACGAAAGACGCGCCTTCTCATTGCAGTCTTTGATGACCCTCATCGAAGGCCGGAAGACCGAGAAAAAAGAAGGGTCTTACACCACTTATCTTTTTGAAAAAGGCATCGACAAGATTCTGAAAAAAGTTGGAGAAGAATGTACCGAAGTCATCATCGCCGGCAAAGCAGATGACAAAAAAGAAACCGTCTACGAAATCGCCGATCTGACCTATCACGTAATGGTGATGATGATTGAAATGGGAATTTCCCTGGAAGAGATTCACGACGAGTTGGCCTCCCGCCACGTGATTGATAAAAAAGTCAAACAAGAAAAAATGACGAACTGATTTTTACGCAGCCGGAAGGCCGTTGGCGGTTTTCACTCCTGTGGGAATCCTCCCTTCACGACAGACTAAAACCGGAACGATAAGGAGAACGTATGCGCAATCCCAAAGAAGTAATGCAATCGGGCGAACTTTACGTTTGCGCCGACGAAACACTGTTAAAGGAACAGGCGCAATGCCTGGAACTGCTGTACGACTACAATCATACCCGACCTTCGGAAGGGAAAAAGCGGGAAGAACTGTTAAAGAAAATGTTTGCCGAAATCGGAGAAGGGTGCTACGTTGAACCTCCCTTTTATGCCAATTGGGGCGGCGCCCACGTGCATTTCGGGAACAACGTCTACTGCAACTTTCATTTAACAATGGTGGACGATACCCACATTTACGTAGCAGACAACACGATGTTCGGGCCAAACGTCACCGTTGCCACGGCAGGACACCCCATACTACCGGAACTGCGGGAACAGATCTATCAGTATAATATCCCCGTGCGAATCGGAAAAAACTGCTGGATCGGTGCCGGTGCCATTCTCCTCCCCGGAGTCTCCATCGGAGACAATACCGTCATCGGTGCCGGAAGCGTGGTCACAAAAGACATCCCGGCAAACGTTGTCGCCGTGGGAAACCCCTGCCGGGTACTGCGGGAAATCGGCGAACACGACCGGGAATATTACTTCAAAAACCGCAAAATCCCCGCCGACTTGATTTAAAACGTAAAATAGCACCGGAATCTTCCGGTGCTTTTTTGATTTTGGGGTTTACAAATCGAAAAAAATGTGCTATAATAGGATTGCGACGTAATCAAATATTGGATACATAACAGTATGTATTTTTGCCTTTTGGTAAAAACACATACTCTCTTTTGCATACTGTTTTGTATCAAAGGATTGCGTCGCAGCATAGAGCGTGTGTTTTTCGAGTGCGCGGCTTTATGCTGCGCACTTTTTTAATGCAAAAAAAACAAATTGACGGAGAGCAAAATGGAAAAAGCACCCTTGAAAGAAATCGGATACCGTATTTATCAGCGGCGGACGGCAAAGCACTACACCACGAAAGAGATGGCAGGACCGCTACATCTGACTCCGCAAGAATATGTAAAAATAGAAAAAGGGAAGCGGATGATTTCTCTGGAAGAGATGCTGACACTTTGCAACCTGTTACAGTTCAGCCCGGAGTATTTTCTCACCGGACAAATGGGAATCGTGGAATATTCCGACCTGCTCCGCCACGTCCAAAGTATGGACGAAAATTTCCGAAACAACGTTTTACACCTCATCGACAATTGGAATTCCAGCAAAGAATAATTTTTCCTTAAAATAAACCACGCCGCCCAAATATTTAGGCGGCGTTTTTGGATTTTTTTCTTGTTTTTTCTTTCTTTTCTCCTGAAAAGGAAAAAAGAATATCGTTCTTTTTAAACCGTTTCGGTTTAAAAAATCGAGTCGGGCAAAGAAAAGAGATTCTTGGCGTTTTTCCAGAAAATCTGCTGCCGCTCGTCGTCGGTGAGATTGAGCGCCAAGAAATGTTCCAACTCTTCCACCGGAGACCACATCGGGAAATCCGTCCCGTAAAGGACCCGATGCACGCCGTATTTGTGCACCAATTCCGCGGCAATTTCCGGGTGCTTCATAAAGGGCAAACTGGAAGAGCAGTCCACGTACAGGTTCTGGTACTTCGCCATTTTCTCCGTGGCTTCTTCCCAGATAGACCAGCCGCCGAAATGCGCACCGATGACGGTCAGCCGGGGAAATTGCTCCAACACGGGAATCAAACGATTGGGGTTGGAATAATCGTACCGATAATCTCCCGTATGCATCAGCACCGGAAGCCCCACATCCTGACAACACGCGTACATTTCCAAAAATCCGGGGTGGTCCAGGGGCCGGGCTTGAATATCCGGATGAATTTTAATTCCCTTCAATCCCAATTCCTGTAAGTGGGCGATTTCTCCGGGAATATCCTCACATTCCGGGTGCATCGTCCCAAGACCGGTCAATTTCCCTCCGGCGTTTGCCACCGAAGAAGCAATAAATTCGTTGATAGACCGCACTTGTTTGGGGGTGGTGGCCACCGACTGCACGATAAAATGGTCGGTTCCCGCCTTTTTGCCTACGTCCAGAAGTTCTGCCACCGTTCCTTGGGGGCAACGGGCCGTAGTTCCGTAAAAAGCATCGGTTCCGGCAACGGCCCGGGCGGCGATCTTCTCGGGGTAAATATGGCAGTGGGCATCAATTACAAAACTTCCGTTTACCATTGGTTAGTCCTTCTTTAACCCCAATTTTTCCACCGCTTCTTCTCGCATTTTATATTTAAGAATCTTTCCGGCGGCATTCATCGGGAAGTTATCCACAAAATCCACGTACCGGGGGACCTTATGACGAGCCATATTGGCGTTGATATAGGCCTTCATCTCGTCCGCGGTCATCGTCTCCCCTTCTTTCAGGATGATACAAGCCATAATCTCTTCCCCGTACTGCTTGTCGGGTACACCGATGACTTGAACGTCCCGGACTTTGGGATGGGTATAGATAAATTCTTCAATTTCCTTGGGATAAATGTTTTCCCCGCCGCGGATGATCATATCCTTCAAGCGGCCGGTGATGTTGTAATTTCCTTCGGGGGTCCGGCACGCCAGGTCACCCGTATGCAACCAACCGTCTTTGTCGATGGCCGCTGCGGTCGCCTTGGGCATTTTATAATACCCCTTCATAATGTTGTATCCCCGGGCAACAAACTCCCCGTTCACGCCGTCGGGACAATCCTCTCCCGTCTCCGGGTCTACGATCTTACATTCCACGTTGGCAAAAGCGGAGCCTACCGTTTCGGTACGAACGGCCAGAGAATCGTAATAACTGGACATCGTACAACCGGGAGAAGCCTCGGTTTGACCGTAGACCGAAACGATTTCCTTCATATTCATATTGTCCGGCTGGGTGGCTTGTTTCATCAAATCGGCGGGACAGTTGGCCCCCGCCATAATCCCGATACGCATATATGAGAAATCGGTCTTTTTGAAATCCTCGTGCTGCATCATCGCAATAAACATCGTAGGAACCCCGTTGAAGGCGGTAATATGCTCGTTATGAACACAGGCCAACGCCGGTTTGGGAGAGAAGTAGGGCAAAGGATACATCGTCGTTCCGTGGGTCATCGATGCGGTCATCGAAAGAACCATCCCGAAGCAATGAAACATCGGGACCTGAATCATCATCCGGTCGGCGGTGGAAAGGTCCATATGGTCCCCGATGTATTTTCCGTTATTTACCACGTTATAGTGGGTCAGCATAACGCCTTTGGGGAACCCGGTGGTGCCGGAGGTGTATTGCATATTGCAAACGTCGTCTTTATTCACCTGGGCCGCCATCCGGTACACTTCTTCCACGGGAACCCGATGGGCCCGGGCGAGGGCATCTTCCCACGTCATACAACCCTTTTGCTTAAAGCCCACGGTAATGACGTTACGGAGGAAGGGCAGGCGTTTGGCGTGGAGAGAATCTCCCGATTTCATCTGTTCCAATTCGGGGCACAGTTGACCGATAATCTGTCCGTAATGGTTGTCTTTCCCGCCTTCGGTCAAAATCAGCGTATGGGTATCCGACTGCCGCAGAAGGTATTCCACCTCGGCAATCTTATAAGCGGTATTGACGGTAACGAGAACTGCACCGATCTTCACCGTAGCCCAGAATGCAATATACCATTGAGGCACGTTGGAGCACCACACCGCCACGTGATGGCCGGCGCGAACGCCCATTGCGATCAGCGACCGGGCGAAGGTATCCACGTCGTCCCGGAATTCGCTATACGTCCGGGTGTAATCCAAGGTCGTATATTTAAAAGCGTATTGGTCGGGGAATTCTTCCACCATCCGGTCCAACACCTGAGAAAAGGTCAAATCAATCAGCAGATCCTTTTTCCAGATAAATTTCCCGGTCCGTGCCCGATTGTAATACAAGGTCTTTTCGTTGCGGGAAGTATCGTTGTACTGCTTCATATAGTTGACGAATTGGGTAAAGATAATCTCCATATCGTCCAATTCGGGGAACCATTTCGGGTCCCAGACCAAAGAAATAAAGCCGTCGTAGTTCACCGAACGAAGAGCCAGCATCATTTCCGCCACGGGAAGGTCTCCCTCTCCGGCAAGGCGGTATTCGATCCCCGCATCGGTCCGGACTCCGTCGCTGAATTGTACGTGTTTCAGGTACGCTCCCAAATTCTGAATAATCTGCTCGGCAGATTCCCCCACCGTAAAGAACGCGGCGGACAGGTTCCACAAAGCGGCCAGATGATCACTGGCAAACCGATTGAGCATCTGACGAAGCACCGACGTGTCCGCAAAGATTCCCGACGTTTCCAAAAGCAACGTAATTCCCTTTTCTTCCGCCTCAGGCAACACCTGGGCAATGCGGTCGGCAATCCCGTCCAAAACCGATTCGTCGGCGGACAGCGCCTTCAAACGGATATTGGGGATATGCAGATTTCCGGCAATGGTCATACAACGGCGAATCTCGTCTAACGTCTCCTCTTCTGCGGAAGCGTCGGACAGGTCGCACAAGGTATCAATACAGGGAATCTGCAATTTCTTCTCATACAACCGGCGGAGCGTTGCCGCGGCGGCATAATCGTGAAACGCCCCGTCCCGGTCGGTAAAGAGGCGGTTGTTGATATTATGAAGTTCGATTCCGCCAAAGGATAAATCCGCGGCAATATCGCAAAATTCTTCAAAGGTATTTTCGTGCCACCCGCGGGTGGAGAAAGATAATTTCATCGGTTACGCCTCCTCGTATACGATTTTATTCACGGCGTTAATATAGGCACGAATACTCGCCCCCATAATGTCGGTAGAAATCCCGTTCCCCGAATACAGTTTTCCGTTGGAGCGAAGTTTGACCAGGGCCGAACCCATCGCTTCTTTCCCTTCGGTGACCGATTGAATCTGGAAATCATCCAATTCGTAATGACAACCGATAATCTGCTCAATGGCCTTAAAGGCGGCATCCACCGGACCGTCCCCGATGCAAATGCCGGGAATTTCCTTCCCATCCCGCTCCAAGGTAATCTGAGCACTGGAAGAGATAATATTTCCGTTGTTGATCACGTAACTCTTCAATTTATAAGCGGCGGGCACCTGCAAAGCAACGCTGGCCACGATGGCGTCCAGTTCCTTGGCTCCCACCGTTTTCCGGTCGGCTACCCGCAAAAATTCTTCGTAGACCTTGCCGTTATCCTCTTCCGACAACTCGTATCCTAATTTTGCAACGGCAGCGCAAACGGCGGCTTGGTCGTCGCTCTTATCCAGGCGAATGGACTCGTCGGCGGCGGAAGAAACGGAAACGGCGGTCCGGTCGTTTTTGGAATTGCCGGCAATCCAGCGAATCTGCCCCACACCCCGGTGCAGTTCCGTCACCCGGACGGAAGTTGCAAAACCGTAGGTATTTCCGCAGTTCTTAATCATATCCCCAAGAGTGAGAAGGGAAACGCCGTTGGATTCCACGCAGGTCTTCACGCAGTCAGCTCCGGCCCGGACCGCGAGGATGGCGGACGCACAGGCAAGGCCGTTCTTGTCATCGCAGAACACACTCACGGGAACGGAAGCGTATTTTTTGACCTCAGAGGCAAAGGCGGCAAAATCGTCGGGCATTTTTTCTGCGGCGCTGTCATAAATTCCGATGCAGGTTGCCCCGGCGGAAACGGCAGTCTGAACCGCCTGTTTCAAAAAGTCCGGTTCTGCCCGCGTGGCATCCAAAGCACAGAATTCCACGTCCGAACATTCTGCCTTGGCGGCGGCCACGGTGGCGGAAATAAATTCCAACATCTTGGGGGGCTTTTTATGGCTCAAATACTCCATCCCCACGGGCGATACGGGAACTTCCACCCGAATCCGGGGATGAGATGCCCCTTTCAATGCCTCCAAGGCGTTACTCAAACTGTCGGGAGCCACACCTACCGCAAGAGAGAGAATGGAATTCTTTACAAAAGAAGTTAGCGTACGAACAAGTAGAATATCGGTTTTGCCATTCAAAATTTGAGGAAGTTCAATGACGTCCACCTTCAAACGTTCCAGCTGGCGGGCAATCTCAATCTTCTCTTTAAAGGTATACCCACTACCTTCTTTGCAGAGAGTCGTGTCGGAAATGACAATATGTTTCATAAGGGTTTTCTCCTTTGCTTTTTTACTTGTTCGCCTATTTTAACGTAATTTTCAAAAAAGTAAGTACAAAGCCCCGGGGTCGGCATACACCGACTCCGGGACTGCGGATATCCAATCAATTCCCAATATTAGTCAATGGGGCAGGTCCAACCGAAGCAATCTTCGATTTTACCCCACTGGATTCCGGTCAGGGTGTCGTACAGGTGCTGAGTGACGGCGCCGATTTTACCGTCGTTGATAATATATTTGGTATCTTTATAGCATAGCTCACCGATGGGAGAAACCACGGCGGCAGTACCGCAACCCCAGGCTTCTTCCAAGGTTCCGTTCGCCAAAGCTTCTGCCAATTCGTCAACGCTCAATAGTCGTTCGCTGACCTTGTACCCTTCCTTACGAAGGACTTCCAGGCAGGATTTCCGGGTAATGCCGGGTAGGATGGAGCCGGAAAGCATCGGCGTGACAATTTCGCCGGCAATCTTGAACATTACGTTCATCGCTCCGACTTCTTCAATATATTTGCGTTCCACACCGTCCAACCAAAGAACCTGGGAATATCCCTTTTTCTCGGCCCGTTCTCCGGCACGGTTGCTGGCGGCATAGTTTCCGCCGCATTTTGCATAACCGGTACCGCCACGGACGGCACGGACGTCTTGGTCTTCAATCATAATCCGGACGGGGTTAATGCCTTCTTTGTAATAACTTCCCACGGGAGAAGCAATGATAACGAAGGTAGCGTTATGAACGGCGTGAACCCCCAACGTTTCGTCGTTTCCGAACAGATAGGGACGGAGATACAACGACGTTCCGGGAGCGGAAGGCGTCCAATCCTGTTCCATTTCCACGAAGGTCTTCAACGCCTGGAAAGCATCTTCTTCGGGGATTTGGGGCAGGCAGAGACGTTCCGCAGAATTGTTCAGACGGCGGATATTTTCCATCGGCCGGAACAACTGAACCTTTCCGTCGGCCCGGCGGTAAGCCTTCAAGCCTTCAAAGATTTCAGAACCGTAATGAAGCACGGTGGAAGCGGGATGCAACGACAAATTCCCGAAGGGAACGATGCGGGCATCGTACCACCCCTTTTCCCGGGAGTAGTCCATCATAAACATATGGTCGGTAAAATATTTTCCGAAACCAAGGGTGGAAGCTTCGGGCTTTTCCTTGGGTGCGGTGGTTTTGGTAACAGAGATATTCAACATAACCGTTTCCTTTCAATACTCAGCGCCCAATTTCATAGCGTTGAGGTTCACTTCCAACATATCGGCCCGCTTGGCGGAAATTACTTTGCCCAAAGCGGTGCGTACGCTGGTTTCGTCAAAGTCGTTAAGAACGTTCAGAATCTTGCCTACAAGAATCATATTGGCAAGAGTGGGGGTTCCGTTGTCGCTGGCCATCTGGGTGGCGGGAATGGGATACACGGTAACGTCGGTACGTTTCACATCCCGGGAGACCAGCGTGGAGTCCACGAAAATGATACCGCCGGGAGCCACGGAAGACTCGTATTTATCCAGGGAAGGAAGGTTCATCGCCACAAGAACGTCGGGCCGGGAAACGATGGGAGAGCCTACCGATTCGTCCCCTACGATAACACCGCAAGAAGCGGTGCCGCCCCGCATTTCAGGACCGTAAGAAGGGAGCCAGCTGACGTTTTTTCCATCCATCAACCCTTTATAGGCAATGAATTTTCCGGCGAACAGAATCCCTTGACCGCCGAAGCCGGAGAACAAAAACTGTTTCGTACTCATTTCGTCTCCTCCTTTGCGGCACTTCTGTCTTTATAAACTCCCAAGGGGTAATAGGGAATCATCTTTTCGTCAATCCATTCCAGAGCCTTTTGAGGCGTCATCCCCCAGTTGGTGGGGCAGGAAGAAAGCACTTCCACCAAAGAGAAGCCTTTGCCGTCCAACTGATTCTGGAAGGCTTTTTTGATGGCGACCTTGGCGGCTTTGATGTTCTTTACGCTGTTCACGGTAACTCGGGTCAGATATTCGGGGCCGTCCAATTCGGACAGCAATTCGCAGACCTTAATGGGGAATCCGCAATGATTGGTATCCCGTCCGTAGGGAGAGGTCTGGGTGACCTGACCGGGCAGAGAGGTGGGAGCCATCTGACCGCCGGTCATACCGTAAATGGCGTTGTTGATGAAGATAACGGTAATGTTTTCATTCCGGGCAGCAGCGTGAACCGTTTCCGCCATCCCGATGGAAGCTAAGTCACCGTCCCCTTGATAGGTGAAAACCACGTGGTTTTCCGGGTCTGCCCGCTTTACACCGGTCGCAACGGCGGGAGCACGGCCGTGAGCCGCTTCGATCATATCGCAAGCAAAGTAATTGTAGGCCATAACGGAGCAACCGACAGGGGCAACGCCGATGGTCTTTCCTTCGATGCCCAATTCGTCGATGACCTCGGCCACCAGACGGTGAACGATACCGTGGGTACAGCCGGGGCAGTAATGCATAGGAGCATCGGTCAAAGCGTGGGGTTTATCAAATACGACCATTAGTTAGCACCTCCGATTTTTGCAGCGGCAGCACGGATGGATTCCAGCACCTGTTCGGGGGAAGGAATCATCCCGCCGACCCGATTGCACAGGGTAACGGGAACTTTACATTCGGTAGCAAGGCGGACGTCTTCGATCATCTGTCCCATCGACAGTTCCACGGAAATCATCGCCTTGACCTGTTGTGCGGCCTTCTTAAAGGGAGCCACGGGGAAGGGCCACAGGGTAATGGGACGAATCATCCCCACCTTAATGCCTTCTTTCCGGGCTTCGTCAATTGCGTTTTTGGAGACACGGGCGGCAATACCGAAGGCGGCAATGGCGATTTCCGCGTCGTCCATCAGATATTCTTCGCACATCGTCTCGTTTTCTTCGATGACTTTGTACCGTTCAAACCGTTCAAAGTTGGTCTGTTCCAGAGCGGCGGGGTCCAGGAACAGGGAGTTTACGATGTTGTGCTCCCGTTCCATCTTCGTGCCGGTGGTTGCCCAGGGTTTTTCAATGGAAGCGTTGACCTTCAATTCATCCAACGCCACAGGCTCCATCATCTGTCCCATCGTACCGTCAGCCAAAAGCATCGTGGTCATCCGGTATTTATCCGCAAGTTCAAAGCCTTTCACGGTTAGTTCTGCCATTTCCTGAATGGAAGCGGGGGCAAGAACGATCATCCGAAAATCCCCGTGACCGCCGGCTCGGGTCGCCTGAAAATAATCCGACTGGCTGGGCTGAATCCCACCGAGACCGGGACCACCTCTCTGCACGTTGACCACAAGGGCGGGCAAATCTGCCCCGGCAAGATAGGAAAGTCCTTCGCTTTTCAGGGCGATTCCCGGGCTGGACGAAGACGTCATAACCCGTTTGCCGGTGGAAGAAACACCGTAGACCATATTGATGGCGGCGATTTCACTTTCCGCCTGCAAGAAGCATCCGCCGATTTTGGGCATCCGCTTTGCCATATAGGCGGCCACTTCCGTTTGGGGGGTGATGGGATAGCCGAAATAGTGACGGCATCCGGCGATAATTGCGGCTTCCGCAATCGCTTCATTGCCTTTCATCAAAACTTTATCAGACACAGCGTTCACTCACCTTTCCACTTTGATAACGCAATCGGGACACATCGTAGCGCAGAACGCACAGCCGATGCAAGCACTCTCGTCGGTGATAACGGCGGGGTGGTGTCCTTTTTTGTTGATTTGGTCCGGAGCTAACTGCAACAGATGCTTCGGGCAGGCGTCCACGCACAGTCCGCATCCTTTGCAGGAGTCGGTCTTAAAGGTTAATTTTGCCATAAGTACATCTCCGTTCAATTGGGGTATCCCGGCAAATTCGGGATTATAATTTTTTTTGAAGTTCCAGAGGGAACAGATTTTCTATTTTTCCTTGCAATTTTGGGAATAATTCCACGGGAACCGTAGTCATAACCACCGGAATTCCCATTTGTTTTGAAACCGTTTCGGCATAAGAAACCGAATTCAAAACCACATCCTCGTCGGTCTCCCGGCCCAAATTGGTATTGTTAACGATGCCGGTAAACCGAAGGGAGCAGGCTCCTTCGATTTCCCGCAAGACCTCTACCGTATCTTCGGGCGTTCGGGTCAAAGGACGGGCCGCGTTGACCACGGCAAGCATTTCGTAATCGTTTTCAGACACGATGGGGCCAGTCAACCGCCCCAGCGCCAAAGCTCCCCGGTCGTCGCCCCCCACGTCGATAACCACCCGAAGGTCTTTATCGTCGGTGACGGCGTACATATCCTGGGGCAGAGCCGGAATATCCACGTTGGTGTTGGCGTATTCAGAACAAATCAGACGGATGCCCAAATCTTCCAATCGCCCCCGGCTGTCTTTGGAACGGAAATAGGGATTGACGATATCCAAATCCGCCACGGCCACCCGGTCGTAGCGCTCCCGAAGAGCTTCCGCCAGATTGACCGCCACGTTGGTCTTCCCGCTTCCGTAATGTCCGCAAAGCAAGGTGATACGCTTAAAATCTCTCATAAGTATTACAGTTTGTTCCGTTGAATCTTACCGCTGACCGATTTGGGTAACGCGTCCCGGAAGACCACGATACGGGGATATTTGTACGGTGCGGTTTTTTGCTTGACGTAATTCTGAATTTCCTTTTTCAGTTCCTCGGTAGGTTCGGTTCCGTCCACCAAAACGATGGAAGCCTTGACCACCTGACCGCGAACCTCGTCCGGTTCGGCAGAAACGCCACATTCCAGAACGTAGGGCAATTCCATAATGACGCTTTCGATTTCAAAGGGTCCGATGCGGTATCCCGACGATTTGATAACGTCGTCCGCCCGTCCCACGTACCAGAAGAATCCGTCTTCGTCCTTCCAGGCCACGTCTCCGGTGTGATAATATCCGTCGTGCCAATTCTCAGCAGTCTTTTCTTCATCGCCGTAGTACCCTATCGCAAGCCCGCAAGGATGACCGTTTTTCAGATTGACCACGATTTCTCCGGTTTCCCCGACGGGAACCTGATTGCCGTCCGCGTCGTGCAATTCCACGTCGTAGACCGGAACCTGTTTGCCCATCGAGCCGATCTTGTGAGGTGCCCCCACCATATTACCGATAATCATCGTACTTTCGGTTTGGCCGAACCCTTCGATGATCTGCAAGCCGGTGGCTTTTTCAAATTGACGGTAGACTTCGGGGTTCAGAGCTTCCCCGGCAGTGGTCATATGCTTGACCGAAGAGAAATCGTATTTGGAAATATCCTGTTTGACCATCATCCGCAACATCGTGGGCGGTGCGCAGAAGGTGGTAATCTGATGTTCCGCAAACATCGGCAGAATGTCGGCGGCGTCAAAACGGTCAAAGTCGTACACAAAAATTGCCGCTTCGCACAGCCATTGGCCGTACAGCTTGCCCCACATCGATTTGGCCCATCCCGTATCGGAAATGGTAAAGTGCAGACCGTCGGGGTCTACGTTATGCCAATACCGGGCGGTATGGAAGTGCCCGAGGGGATACTTGTAATTATGCGCCGCAAGTTTGGGATACCCGGAAGTTCCGGAGGTGAAGAACATCAACATCAAATCGTCGCCGCAAGGAGAATCCTCGGTGCGGTTGAAATGGGTGCTGTACAAAGGATATTCTTCATCAAAGGTCCGCCAGCCTTCCCGGCTGCCGTTGACCAAGATCTTATGCTTCAAATCGGGGCACTTTTCTGCGGCCACGTCCACCTGATGGGCCGTATCCCCATCGGCAGTGCAAAGAATCGCCGAAACGCCGGCACACCGGAACCGATATTCAAAATCGTGCTCCTGCAACTGATTGGTGGCGGGGATAGCGATGGCGCCCAATTTGTTCAAGCCCATCATCGCAAACCAGAATTGATAATGGCGTTTCAACACCAGCATCACCCGGTCGCCCTTCTTGATGCCAAGAGACTTAAAGTAGTTGGCACACTGATTGGATGCCTTTTTCACGTCCTTGAAGGTAATCCGGCGAAGGGTCTTGTCTCTGGAAATGTGAAGCATCGCCAATTTTTCCGGCTCTTTGTCCGCCAAAGCGTCCACCAGGTCAAAGGCAAAGTTAAATCGGTCGGTGTTTTTGAACTTGATTTCCGTGGGCGTTCCGTTTTCGTCTTCCACGGTATCGATGAACTGCCGGTAGATGCGGTCTTTGGTATCGGCGGTCAGCACCCGCTTCTCGGCGACCGGCTTTACTTCGGTCAGTTCGGGGATGGGTTCGCCGGTGGGGTTCAGAACGATGGCGTAGAACACGCAGTCCTGTCCGTTGACGGCAATCATCCCGTGGGGAACGTCGGAGTCAAAATAAATACTGTCCCCAGGGCCTAACACTTCTTTGTGTTCCCCCACCTGCACCATCAGATTTCCTTCGATGATAAGGTCACATTCCTGGCCGGCGTGGGTGGTCAGTTCAATGTCCTTTTGCAGGGCCTCAGGATCGTAGATGCTTCGCACGTATAAAGGCTCGGCAATACGGTCCCGGAAGGCGTAGGCTAAGTTGTAATAGGTCATTCCGTGGGCTTTGGAAACTTCCTGTCCCGCGCCCTTCCGGGTGACGGTGTAGGATTTCAGCTTGGGGGACTGTCCTTCGATAATATCGGTGACGTTGACCCGAAGCACCATTGCACAACGGTAGATAAAAGCAAAGTTCAGGTCGCTTTTTCCTGCTTCGCATTGCAGGTATTCTTCTTCGGAAACTCCGGTCTTTTCTGCCATCTCGGCCGTAGACAGACCTTCCAATTCCCGTAGCTCGCGAATACGGCCGGCCATTTCCTGAATCTTAAAATCCAGTCCGGTCATTTGTTCCATAGTTTTTCTCCTATCCGGGACGAAAATAAAAACACACCCGTCCCAAAGCTGATAAAACTTTGAGACGAGTGTTTGTTTCAATACACCCGCGGTACCACTCAAATTGCGGAAAAACCGCCTCTCTTGAAGTCCAACAACTTCTATGCCTTCACGCAGCAATCACGGGGAGATTCTACCGACCCAAAGGCCCTCTTTCTCCCGGCTCGGAAGTGACAAGTATAAGAAGTCTCCGATGGCTCGCACCAACCGCCATTTCTCTCTGCGTTGACCGGTCTTATACCCTCTTCGTCAAAGCCATTATTAAATGAATAGTATTATTCTATCATAACTTTGGAGATTTGTCAATACCTTTTTCCTATTTTTTTGCAAAAAACCTTGATTTTTTCACTTTTTCTTCCTATTTTTTTCGCCAAACTCTCTTCGTCCGGGAAAAAAGAACCAACCCTTTAATTGAATGCAGACAGTGGGAGATGATACCGTCGACCCTTATTCCTCGTACAATCCGTAGGCTTCCAGCATGAATTTTCCAATCTCATACAGGGACGCCGTAACCGACTTCCATACCGAAAGAGGAACCATCTCCAGCGTGCGGACCACCTCGCCGCCGTACCGGAATTCCGGTCTTCCGCTCTGGGGGGAGGGGGTCATGGACTCAAAGTTAAAGGTGCCGCCGTAATTTGCGTCCTTCAGCCCCTGCAGTACCGCATCCCAATTGACGGTGGAATAGTAGGAGGAATAGGGCATCATGTGCATATCCATCCGTTTCCGAGGCTTGGGATCGGGGAAAAACCCCACGTTCTCGTGGGCGTGAATGGCGGTCAGTTTATCCCCCAAAGTCATGATGGCGTCGTAGGGAGAGCCGTTGGCGTGAAGGTATTCGAAATGGTTGGCGTGTCCGATATCCCAACAGACACCGAAAAGAGGGTGATCCAGCGCATCGACGATTTCCAGCAGATCCGAAGCGGACCAGAAGAAATAAGGATCCATATACTGACCGATATTCTCAATCAGAACGCCGACGCCGGTCTCCTCCATCGTAGGGATCAAAGAACGGTAGAATTTCAGATTGTTTTCGAAGAATTCCTCCCGGGTATCCCCTTCCCGGGCCCCGGGATGCACCACCGTATGGGCAAATCCGCCCCCCTGACAGAACCGGAGCGCCACTTCTGCGGACTGTACCGCCGGCACAAAGGATTCGGGAGTCTGAAAGGGATTCAGCATCGGGGCGTGGGTCTGGGTCACGGCGATATCACAGGAATCGAGCAGAGACCTCCATTCGGCGCCCTGCCCCTCCGGATCCTCGGAAAGAAATTCGGGAAGAATCTCAAAATCCACACACCGAAACCCCGTTTCCCGAAAGGTGTCGAACACCTCCCTGGGATCAACGCCAGACTTCAAATAGGGAGCGACGGTACAGGACGAAAGCGACAGTTTCACAAAAACATTCCTTTACAATTTATTTCGCTGAATCTTGCCGCTGATGGTCTTGGGCAGAGAATCCCGGAAGACCACGATACGGGGGTATTTGTAGGGAGCGGTATGTTGTTTGACGTAGTTCTGAATTTCTTTTTTCAGTTCTTCCGTAGGTTCGGTTCCCTTCGTCAAAACGATAGACGCTTTGACCACCTGTCCCCGGACCTCGTCGGGAGCGGCGGAAACGCCACATTCCAGAACGTAGGGCAGTTCCATAATCACACTTTCAATCTCGAAAGGCCCGATGCGGTAGCCCGACGATTTGATGACGTCGTCCACCCGGCCGACGTACCAGAAATAGCCGTCTTCGTCTCTCCAAGCCGTGTCTCCGGTATGGTACATCCCATCGTGCCAGGCTTCGTTGGTCTTTTCCGTATCAAGATAATATTCCCGGAACAGACCGCAGGGGACCGATGCGTCGGTGTGAATGACGATTTCCCCCACCTCCCCGTTGGCAACGCTGTTTCCGTCGGGGTCCACGATATCCAAATCGAATTGGGGGGAAGCCTTCCCCATCGACCCGATTTTGGGAGCCGTTCCCACCAAATTGGCGATGGCCAGCGTGGTTTCGGTCTGACCGAATCCTTCCATAATCTCCAATCCGGTGGCTTCTTTGAATTTCTTGAACACTTCCGGATTCAAAGCTTCTCCGGCGGTGGTCATATGGTGAATGGAAGAAAGGTCGTATTTGGAAAGGTCGCCCCGAATCAACATCCGCAGCATCGTGGGAGGCGCACAGAAGGTAGTGATATTGTATTTTGCAAACATCGGGAGAATGTCGTTTTCGTCAAAACGGTCAAAGTCGTACACGAACACGGCCCCTTCACACAGCCATTGGCCGTACAGTTTGCCCCACAGGGATTTTCCCCAACCCGTATCGGAAATGGTCAGATGCAATCCGTCCCGTTCACAGCAATGCCAATACTTTGCAGTCACGTAATGCCCCAGAGCGTAAGTATGCTTGTGGGCTGCCATTTTGGGATTTCCGGTGGTTCCGGAGGTAAAGAACATCAGGGCCGTTTCGTCCCCGGCGGAAGCATCTTCCGGACGGGAATATTTCCGGGAGAACAGTTTGAATTCTTCATCGAAATTATGCCAGCCGTCCTTGGTGCCCCCCACCAAAATTTTGGTGGTCACCTGAGGACAGTTTTCCGCGGCGGACGTGGCGATATCGGCGGTGTCCCCGTCGGCGGTACAGACGATGGCAGAAACGCCGGCGGCATTGAACCGATATTCAAAATCGTGTTGTTTCAGCTGATTCGTAGCCGGGATGGCAACCGCCCCCAACTTGTGCAGGGCAACCATCGCAAACCAGAACTGATAGTGCCGTTTCAGCACCAGCATTACCTTATCCCCCCGTTTGATGCCCAGGGAGGTAAAGTAGTTGGCGCACTGATTGGAATATTGCTTGATATCCTTAAAGGTGAACCGACGCTCGGTGCGGTTCACGTCCAAATGGAGCATTGCCAATTTTTCGGGGTAACGGGCGGCAATCTCATCCACCACGTCAAAGCCGAAGTTAAAGGTATCGGTATTGGTAAAGCGAATATTTTTCAATCCGCCGTTTTCGTCTTCCTCGGTCTGAACGAACTTCTCACAGACCAAGGGTTCGGAGGATTTTGCCGTGACGATGCTCGCCCGAACGGTCTCTTCTTTCACGTCTTCCCCGGGCAGGACCACCGCACAGAAAACACAATCTTCGCCGTCTACGGCAATCATTCCGTGGGGAGTGGAAGAATTGTAGTAGATGCTGTCCCCTTCCCCGAGAATCTCCGTATGACTCCCCACCTGAACTTTCAGTTTACCGCTGATGACCAGGTCGAATTCCTGACCGGAGTGGGTGGCAAGATGGATGGGTTTGTTCTGCTGAGCCGGATCGTATTCATACCGGACCCAATAAGGCTCGGCAATCTTTTTCCGAAACATCGGTGCCAGGTTCTGAATGGTAATCCCGTCTTCTTTGGCCGTTTCTTGCCCCTGTCCTTTCCGGGTCACGGTGTACGACGAAAGATTCGCGGATTTCCCTTCCAGCAAATCGGAAATACCGATATCAAACACCAAAGAACATTTGTGGATAAAGGAGAAGGGGAAATCGGTCTCCCCTTTTTCATAGCGAACGTACTCCGCCGCCGTCACTTCGGTCTTTTCCGCCATTTCTTCCACGGAAATCCCCGAAATCTCCCGCATTTCCCGAATACGGGCGGCCACTTCCAACAGTTTTACGGTTTCAACGGTGTTAGGCATAAGATTTTCCTCCTACGATAATTTTATGAGCATCGGTTCGTTGGGGGACAGGGATTGTGCCCATAAAAAAAACAAACCCGTCCCAAAGAAAGTCCTTTGAGACGGGTGACACTTACAGGTTCACTCGCGGTACCACTCAAATTGCGAAAATGATTTTCGCCACTCTTGGGATCCAACAATCCCTATGCATTCACGCAGCAATCACGGGAAACGTCTACTCGCCAACGGCTTTCGGGCTTCCGGCTCGGAGGTGATGGGTTACAAGGAGGCTCGCTTCCGGCTCGCACCAACCGCCGGCTCTCTCAAAGCAAGGGACTCCAAACCGTCCTCGTCACAGCTTTTATGGGGGTATTATAACACATCATATTGGGTTTGTCAAGAGGGTGTTTGTAAAATAAATGTGTCTTTTTTCACGATATACACTACCTTTTGGGGAAAATTCAATTTTACATCAAATTATACATTATAATTATGCAATTTAAAAAGTATCCCCCATAATTCGGTAGACAAGAGCGAAAAAGTATGCTATAATAGGGAGACATAAAAAGGAGCGATGTTATGAAAGTCTCTGTTGTTCCCTGCGACAGTTATCAACCGCAACAGGCCGAAGACGCCCTGCGGAAGGTCCTTGCCCCCTTGGGGGGATTGGATTGGGTCAAACCGGAGATGACCGTTGCCGTAAAAGCGAATCTGGTCACCTTTTTAAAACCCGAAGCGGCGGCAACCACCCACCCGGTCTTACTCTGTGCCTTGGTAAAACTATTGAAAGAAAAGGGGGCCCGCGTCATCGTGGGCGACAGCCCCGGGGGGCTTTATACCAAAGTTTACTTAGACCGTATCTATGCCGCTACGGGGATGAAAGCCGTAGAGCGGGCGGGCGGCGAGTTGAATTGGGATTTTGATGTCCGGGAAGTGGACTTCCCCGAAGGAAAAGAAGCAAAACGCTTCACCTACACTGCCTGGTTGGACAAAGCCGACGCCATCATTGATTTCTGCAAGCTGAAAACCCACGGAATGATGGCAATGAGCGGGGCCGCGAAAAACCTGTTCGGCGTCATTCCCGGCACCGCAAAACCCGAATACCATTATCGCTATCCCGACCCCGACCGGTTCGCGGATATGATCATCGACTTAAACGACTATTGCAAACCCGTTCTTTCCATCACCGACGGAGTCGTGGGAATGGAAGGGAACGGCCCCACGGCGGGAACCCCCCGAAAAATCGGCGTACTTATCGCATCGGACTCCCCCCACGCCGCCGATTTGGTGGGAGCAGACCTTATAGGCCTTACCACCGAAGACGTTCCAACCCTCAATGCCGCCTACCGTCGGGGATTGATTCCCAAGACCCCGGAAGAGTTGGACGTGGCAGGAGACTGGAAATCCTTCATCGTCCCCGATTATCATCGGGTAGAGACCACCCATAGTCTGCGGTTCAATAAAGATTCCCACACCTTCTTCGGCCGCATTTCCTCGGTGTTCATCGACAAGGCGTTAGCCTCCCGTCCGGTTCTGAACCCCGACGAATGTATTGGCTGCAAAGAATGTTTTAAAATTTGCCCGGCAAAAGCCATCGAAATGGTGGACAAAAAACCGGTTATTCACCGAAAAGACTGCATCCGTTGTTTCTGCTGTCAGGAATTTTGCCCCAAGGGAGCCCTGAAAGTCAAGCGGACGTGGTTAGCCAAATTATTAGTGAAAGAACAGCGTTAAGAGGTCTTTATGGGAGAATTGATTCAAGTATTTTTACTGGCGTTAGGTCTGTCGATGGACGCCTTCGCCGTGTCGGTCTCCGACGGAATCTGCTATCAGAATGAGAAAAAGAAGCTGGTCGTCGCCGCGGTCAGTTTCGGCGTGTTTCAGGCTCTGATGCCCCTGTTGGGGTATTTGGCAGGGACCACGTTCAGCACCTACGTAGAAATCGTGGACCATTGGATCGCCTTGGTTTTGCTGGGATTTTTAGGGGGGAAAATGCTGATAGAAGCCATTCAGAATCTCCGCCACCCCGAAGGCGAATCCTGTCCCGTTTCCTTTACGTACAGACTTATCGTGACCCAATCGGTAGCAACCAGCATCGACGCGTTGGCGGCGGGTGTCACCTTAGCGGTAGCCTTCCCTCACACAAACCCCTATTTCGCCGTTGCCCTCATCGGAACCGTCACCGCTCTGTGCTGTCTGTTCGGCGCATTTGCCGGAAAAAAATTCGGAGCATTGATGAAGGACAAAGCCGCCCTGTTCGGGGGCGTCATCCTGATTGCCATCGGAATTAAGATTTTCGTGGAGCATATGTTTTTCTCTTAAACAGAATAAAAAAAATGGGCCTTTCCGAGGGGAAAGGCCCATTTTTTATTTACAAAACGTTTCAATATAGTTGTCCAACGCGGCGGCAATGACCTTGATAGCGTCTTCCCGGCCGTGGACTTCGCCGGCAACGGTCTCTTTGTCTTCCAAGGCCTTGTAGACCTTAAAGAAGTGCCGCATTTCGTCGAAAATATGAGCAGGCAATTCGGAAATGTCTTTGTATTGATTGTAGTTGGGGTCCGCAAAGGGAATGGCAATGATCTTTTCGTCGTTCCGTCCGTCGTCCAACATCGAAATATAACCGATAGGATAACAACGGGCCAAGGTCAACGGTTCCAACGCTTCTGAACAAATGATAAGCACGTCCAAGGGGTCCCCGTCATCCCCAAAGGAGCGGGGAATAAAGCCGTAGTTAGCGGGATAGTGGGTGGCAGTATACAAAATTCGGTCCAGCATAATCAGGCCGGTCTCTTTATCCAACTCATATTTTTTCTTACTGCCCTTGGAAATCTCCACGACCGAAACGAAATCCTCGGGATTGATACGTTTGGGGTCAATGTCGTGCCAAATATTCATAAGCCTGTCCTTTCTGTTGTGAAGAAAGAACCGGAAGGCAAGCTTCCGGTTCTGAGTGTTGAATTCAAATTACTTCTGGCTGCGGAAGCATTCGCTGCAATAGACCGGACGGTCATCGTGGGGTTCAAAGGGAACCTTGCATTCTTTGCCGCAAGAAGCACAAACGGCATCATACATCTGACGCTGCGTACCTTCTCCGCGAGCGGTTTTGCGAGCCTGACGGCAGTTTTTACAACGTTGGGGTTCGTTGGTGAAGCCCTTTTCGGCGTAAAATTCCTGCTCACCGGCAGTGAAAGTGAATTCCTGTCCGCAATCTTTGCAGACCAAAGTCTTGTCTTCGTACATTGGGATTAACCTCTTTTCCATATTCCGCAGCGTGGTTTTCGCTACGGGTTCATTATAGACCATTTCTACAAAAATGTCAAGACTTTCCACATTTTTGAAACAATTTAAAAAGCAAATTTGTCCACTTGACCCGAAGAACCCCTTATCCCATCAAGGTTTTTGGTCAATCTGACAAAATCACCCTTCTCCCAATACCCGCCTCATAAAATCCGGCGTAGACTCCCCCGAAGGACGGTTAAACCGCCCTAAATGATACAATTTCTCCGGCTCGTCGGGAGATAGAAAATTCACTTTTTCCGCGCAGGTCAACGCGGCGGAAAATCCCAAAGACTGCAACACGAACACTGCCTCGCCGCTGACCGCGCCGTAAGGATACGCAAACACCGTTGGGGTCACTCCGGATTTTTCAGTCAACATCGTTTGCAATTTACTCAAATCGTTGGAAAGTGTCGCGGAATAGGCTTCGACCGACTCCCCAGCCAATTTCATACACCCCTTCCGCTCCCCCACCGAGTGCATATTATAGGTATGATTTCCGATTTCCACAAGTCCGGACCGGGCAAGGTCGGAAACGTCTTCCCAAGTCAAATAGGCATAGGACGGGTCGGGGTCGGGATGCAAACTGAAATCCTCACAAAAACTGCCCACCACCGAAATCACCGCCCGCATTCCGTATTTCTCCAAAATCGGAAGCACGTAAGTGCGGTTGTTGAGAAACCCGTCGTCCAACGTGATAACGACAGGCTTATCAGGCAGAGCCGTTTTATGTAATACGTAATGAACCAGGTCCGATACGAACACCGCGGTATAACCGTGGTCGGACAGCCACTTCATATCTTCTTCAAAAACTTCCGGCGTCAGAATATACGGAGACTGCACCCGGTTATTGTACCCCACACTGTGATACATCAAAATGGGGACCGGAGCCCCTTGGGACGCCACACAGGACACGTGCACGCAACAGGCCGAAATCAGCAACGACAACAACACCAAAGCCCCAATCACCGCAAGAACCCCTTTCCGACCGCTGACCACCATCCGCATACCGTCTCCCCCTTTCACTCTTTTATCATACGCCAACAGACGGGGAATAATGAATGGAACGGAACGGCGTTCTTTCTTTTTTCAAGAGAAAAAAGAAAGAACCAAAGAAAAAAGCCAAGTTCGGCACAATTCTTGTGCCGGAGAATTTGGGGGTTTACAAATTGAAAAAAATGTGATATAATACTACTGCGACACAATCAAATACGGACACCTGCGGTATGTATTTTTACTTTCGGTAAAAATGCATGCTCACTTTTGCATACTGTATGGTGTCAAAAGATTGTGTCGCAGCATACGAGCGTGCATTTTTCGAGTGCGTAGCTTTTATGCTACGCACTTTTTTATAGATAAAACGAAAGGATAAACAAATGAATTTACAAGATTGGACAGAAATCGGAACACGAATTGTAAAAAGAAGAAAAGAACTTAGGCTCAGCAAAAAGGCAATTTCCGAATTTTTAGGCATCTCGATTTGTACCTATACGAAAATGGAACAAGGCAGAATGGAATTTTCCATTTCTCAAATGCAAAAAATTTGTCAGCATTTGCACATTAGTCCGGAATATTTTTGACCGGAAAAATGGGAATGCTGGAATGTACAGAATTGATACAAAACGTGCGAAATCTCCCGCCCGACTACGAAAGTGCCGTTCTTCACGTAGCACATACTTTAAACGTATTAAATCAAAATAAAAAAGATACTTTCAACCGTTAACACCCACGTTCTTGACATTTTTCGACAACTGTGATATACTGTAAAAAATACAGAAAAAGTCGAGGAATTTGTTTTGAAATATATTTCTCATCAAGTAATGGATGAAGAACGGGCTCTGTACGCTCTGCGGGATGCGACGGTGGAGCATTGCACCTTTGCCGGACCCGCCGACGGGGAATCGGCATTGAAGGAAGCCCGGAACGTAACCGTAACAGATTGCACCTTCTCCCTCCGGTATCCCTTTTGGCACACGGAAGATTTTTCGGTGGAACATTCCACGATGGACGAAGGCGTGCGGGCGTCACTTTGGTATGCAAAACGGGGAACGATTTCCCATTGCACCCTCAACGGGATAAAGGCGTTGCGGGAATGTGAAGACGTGTCATTCTCCCATAGTTCCGTTGTTTCCGACGAGTTCGGCTGGCGTTGTAAAAACGTCACCCTGGACAATTGCGACGTTACGTCCCAATACTTTCTTTTCGAAACCAAAGGCGGCCGGTTGAACAACGTGGCGTTGAAGGGGAAATATTCCTTCCAGTATACGGAAGATTTGACGGTGGAAAACTGTAATTTAGACACGAAAGACGCCTTCTGGCACAGCAAGAACGTTACCGTCAAAAACTGCACCGTCAAGGGTGAATATCTAGGTTGGTATTCGGAAAATCTGACGCTGGTCAACTGCAAAATTATGGGAACCCAGCCGCTGTGTTACTGCAAAAATCTGACGCTGATTGACTGCACGATGGAGCAAACCGACCTGGCATTCGAATACTCCTCCGTGAATGCCACGGTTCTCGGCTCTATTGATTCGGTCAAGAATCCCGCCGCGGGGAAAATCGTCGCAGACGCCATCGGAGAAATCGTCCTGGAAGATTCCGTAATAGAAACCAACTGTGAAATTATTCTAAAATCCTAAACCGTATCGGACTAAAAAACCGCCTCTATTTTTGCAAAACAGAGGCGGTTTTTGTTGTATTTTCAAGAAATTCGCGGTCTAAAAATGACGTTATCTTTTTACACCGTCAAAGGAAGGATTATACATATAATAATTCTTGCAGTTCATCTTTTCCTGGGCGATGCGCTGGCATTCTGCGAAGCGTTGATAGTGCACGATCTCTCTGGCCCGCAGGAATTTGATAGGGTCCCGCACGTCGGGGTCGTCGACCAAGCGAAGAATGTTATCGTAGGTCACCCGGGCTTTTTGTTCTGCTCCGAGGGATTCTGCCAAGTCGCCGAACAGGTCGCCTTTTACGTTCAACGTCGCCGCGGAGAAGGGGTCGCCGGCAGCGGATTGAGGATACACGCCGGTGGTGTGTTCCACGAAGTAATCGGAAAATCCTTGCTTTTTCAATTCCTCTTCGCTCAGGCCTTTGGTCAGCTGGTGAACGATGGTCCCCACGATTTCCAGGTGTCCGAGTTCTTCGGTTCCGACGTCGGTATAGACGGCTTTCAATTCCGGGTAAGGCATCGAAAACCGTTGGGACAAATACCGCATAGCGGCACCGGCTTCGCCGGAAGGCCCGCCGTATTGGGCAATGATAAATTTTGCCATTGCCGCGTTGGGGGTCTTAATCTTTACGGGGTACTGTAATTTTTTTTCATATACAAACATAGGTCTCTATCCTTTCCTTTCAATCCTTATCCCAAGGCCAAGGATCGCAGACCCATTGCCATTTGTCTCCGGTATTGGGACAGCTGTGGGTGAGCATTCCGTAGGATTCGTTGTATTTTTTCTTCCACTCGTTGGCGGCGGCGGTGTATTCCCGCTGAGCTTTCAGAGCGGCTTCACAGTTGGGGTGCGTATCCAAAAAAAGGGACGCCTCCCAAGCGGCAAACTGTTGTTCCGACAGTTTACGCAGCATTTTTTCCCGGTCGTTCATCGTCTTTGCCCTCCCAAAAACGGAAGATTCAGCTCGCAGAACAACGTGCCGTTGTCCAAAGCATCCTCCGGACAGTACAGATTGCGGAAGACCTGCATCGGGGCATACATCGACCCTACGGGCAGATTGTCAACGCAACTTAAATCACAATTGCAAACCTCCGGCTTCGGAGCGGGGGGTCTGGGGAGAAGGATTCCCGTTTCGACGGCCTCTTCCAGAAGGTCATCGGTACTTAAAAAATCCCGAATCATTTTATCAGTTCCTTTCTCAATTTCCGGCGGACGGATTTCGTCCGTCAGTTCATTCTATGAAAAGACTGTCGAAACGGTGCAAAAAAAAGAGATGCCTCACGGCACCTCTTTTATCACTTAATTTCTTTCTTTTTGGTAACACCGGAGCTTTCCCCGATAGAGTTCCACGCCGTCCCGCAGCTGCAAGAATTCCACCGGCTTGGGGAAGCGACTGAAAATTCCGTCGTCGGTCAACCCGAATTCTTTCAGAATATCCCGGGCGAAGGTGGAGCAATAGTAGGCGTTTTTCCGCACGTAAAGAATTTGGGCCCACGCAAGCAGAAGCCCCAACGTGTCGTACCGGTAATGCTTCCGTTCCCGATACATCGTTTCCAACCGCAACTGCAACGCGGCTTTCGTTTCCCGGGGAACGGGAACCGCAAGAACAACGGCTTCGGTCTCGGAAAACCGCTGAAACGTTCCGAAATGGGGCGATTCCATCACGTAGCCGCCCCAAAAGGGGTTGTACGGATTCTTTCGTCCGAAGGAATACATTGTATTAAGGGTCGGGTCGACGGACAGGGAAACGTGATTGTAGTCCGCCTTGGTAATGACCTTCAAGATCCGGGACAACACCGTACCCGTCTGAGTCACCACCACGTAAATGCAGTCTGTCATAATAACTCCAATTCGTATCTTACAGCGGGATAATTTCCGTTTCCTGTAAAACGGCCATTCCCATATTCATCAAAGTAATTCCGGAATACAATCCGGTAAAAATCCAGAAACAAGGGGTCTTCACCAAGACGCTTCTCGCCTCATCTCCGGTAAGAGAATGAGGAATTTCCTCCAAAGTAAATTTCTTTTTTGCCAAAAGCCAGACAAACGACCCGATTCCAAACAGGAAGAACACGATATCTGACCCGTAGCCCAACCAATTCGTCCATTCTTCTCCCCCAAAGACCGAAACGAAGGTCATCGCGCAGGCCCAGGCGTTGTTGGCGAAATGAAGCAGAATGGGATAGAGCAGATTCCCAGTTTTCACGTACACAAACCCTAAAACGATACCCAAAACGAAGGCAAAGGGAATCTGTTGCAGATTCCCGTGCATCATCCCAAAAGCGTAAGCGGAAACCAAGACCGCCGCCCAGGGGTGAAAATGCTTCAAAAGTCCCGTGATGCCTGCCCGACAGAGCAATTCTTCGCAAATGGGGGGTAAGATCGCCAAGACGATAAAATAGCAAACTGCCTGAGGCAGATTTTGAGGGTCGTAAGAGTCAAATGCACCGGGAACGGTTATTCCCATTTGTTCCAGGACCCACAACAGGCCGTTAACGGCATAATTCATCCCCACCGACACCCCTAAAAAGAGGCCGAGCCAGGGAATAAAATCTCCCTTCAAAGGCTTTACCGCCGCCACGGAACGGACGGGGATGCGAATGATTCGAAGGGCGATCAACACCAAAATACAGGTGGAAATGGGATACAAAAACTGCAACAACACAAACTCGGTATAATAGGTCGGCAGAGGAATTCCCATCTGGGAAAGAATCAATCCGAACACGGAAAATACGCTGTTGACCGATTGCACGGCCAAGGTGAGACACATCACCAAAAATGCGGTATTCAACCGGCGTTTCATCAAAATTTGTGGGGTCATAACCGTCCTTTCCCTGCAATTTTCTCGCTCGTTGCAGTTTCCAAGAAAAAAATACTTGACTTTTTCTAAAATAATGGTATAATGTATATATAACTATATCGTATATCCGGAACGCCGGAAGGAGTTTATGCCGATGAGATTAAAACATTACGGAATCGCCTTGGTCCCCATCTGTCTTGCCGCCTTTTTGTTTCGGGCGGTGGAATTGATTGTGGCCATCGACCCCAAAACCGGATATTTCGTATCGGGGTCGGTCCTTCCCTTTATTTTTGACGGATTCCTGATTTTGGTATCGGCCTTCTTCTGTTCGGTTTTGCTGATGCGAAAAGAACCCAAACCCACCGTGGTCCGGCTGTACCGAGCCAGCATTTTTGATACCGTCTTCGGCATCTTAGGGTCGGTCTTGTTGATTACCGCGGCGTTATATCGCTTTTTCAGTGCCGTTGCCGCCGGAACCATCGCCCTGAACAAAACGCTTGTCGTTCATCCTGCCCTTTGGCAGTTGATTCTTGCGGTCCTGTCTGCCGTCTTTTTGATTTTCTTCGTGACCTACCCCAAAAAGAGTGCGAAACAAAACCTTTGGCGGGTAATGTCCCTGTCTCTGACCGTTTATTACATCTTCCTGCTTTTGATGAATTTCCAGGATCTGAGCATCGTTTTCTCCCGTTCCTACGGCATTTATATGATTTGTTTTTATGGGATTGCCGCCGCTGTGGGAATCAATTTTTCCAAGATTCTCGCCCGGTTGTTCGGCCGAAAATTCTTCATCCTGTTCACCTGTCTGATGACAGTGTTGATGGCAGTGCGTTTGGCAGACGGCGTTCTGTTCCTGATTCCCGGCAACCCCTACGCCATACCCTTTGACCTGTTTGGGTTTCTCGCCGACGGTTGTATTACCGCGTTGATGCTCTCTCAAATGCTGAAATTGATGAAAAAGCGGAAAAAGAAACGCCCTGCGGAAGAACTTCAACCGATGACGGAAGAAATTTCTATTACGAACGAAGTTCCCGCTCCAGAAGAACTTCCTCAAATTTAATCAAAGACTTCCCCGGTAGGATGCCGGGGAATTTTTTTATGCCTTACAAACGAAGCAGACCCATTCCTTCTTCCGTTTGGTCTGGCAGACGGTAAATCCGTTGGATTCCAATGCGGAGCGGACTGCCTCGGCCCGGGGGGACAGAATTCCCGAGGTGATAAAATAGCCCCCGTCTTTCAGATGCCGGCGAATCTGCCCCGACAGGGGAATGATAACGTCAGCGACGATGTTGGCTACCACCAGGTCAAATTTCTGCCCGGCAAGGGCATCCTTCAATACCGGGTCGGAATCTTCTTCCAAAATGTTTCCCGCAAGGGCATCAAACTGCCCGGGGAAGGGATTGAGAGCCGCGTTTTCTTTGGAAACACGGGCGGCGGCGGGGTCGATATCGATCCCCAACGCCGTAGAAGCGCCGCACAACAGCGCGGCAATGGACAAAATTCCGCTTCCGCACCCCACGTCCAAGACCCGGTCTCCGGGAACGACGCAGTCGGCCAAGGCTTCGATGCAAGAGGCCGTCGTTTCGTGAGAGCCGGTGCCGAAGGCCAAACCGGGGTCGATAATCAACAGTTTTTCATCTTCACGGGGAGCGTATTCCTCCACCTGCCAAGCGGGTACGATGGTAACGGGCCCCACGGGCAGAGGATGATAATACTTCTTCCAGCCGTTCAACCAATCGGTATCTTCCACTTGTGCATAAGAGACCTGATAAGAAATTCCTTCTGCTCCCAGCCGGCCTTCAATGTATTCCATCGCTCCGGCAAGGTTGGAATCCTTTTCAAAATAAATATGCAAAACCGCGGTGGTTTTATCCTTGTTCATCAAATCTTCGTCCACCAGATTGATGGCCTTGACCAGTTCACAGTCCATCATATCGGAATAATCTTCCAGATAGATGCCGCCGATATCGGTCATTTCCGCAATATCCATCGCCGTCTGGGCGGATTGAGAAGGAAGGGTAAGCGTTACTTCAATATATTCCATCGTCGTATTATCCTTTTTTCTGATATTCCCGGCAAAGGTCGGACAAAAAACAGTCTTCACACCGGGGATTACGGGCATCGCAGCATTCTCGGCCGTGATGCACCAAAGCGTGGCAAAACCGCATACTTTCTGCGGGGGGAACCACCTTGCGAAGGGCCTGTTCCACCTTCCACGGGTCTTTGGAATCGACGAAACCCAGCCGGTTAGACAGACGAATACAATGGGTGTCTGCCACAATCACGCCGGGCGCGTCGTACAATTCCCCCATCAAAAGATTGGCAATCTTCCGCCCCACTCCGGGCAATTCCAAAAAACCTTCCAACGTATCGGGGATTCCGGAAATCTCCAACTGCTTTGCCATCGCTACGATATCCTTGGATTTCATCCGATACAGACCGCAAGGGCGCACCACCGATTCCACGTGGGAAAGGTCCGCTCGCGCCAAGGAGCTTGCGTCGGGCCAACGGCGAAACAATTCTTCGCAGACGATGTTCACCCGCTTGTCGGTGCATTGGGCGGAAAGCCGGGAGGCGACCAACAATTCATAGGCGTTTCGGAAATTCAAAGCACATTTCAACACGGGGTAGTGGGCAAACAGGCGGGTGGAAATGGCGGTATAATCCGGTTTCATTTTCCATCCCCCTTAATATGGTCCCAATACTGCTTGGCCAATTGTTCGGTCTTGTTATCTCCGAATGTATAGTACTTGTCCTTTTTGTGGGAATCGGGAAGGTACTGCTGTTTCACGTAGTGGCCGGGGAAGGAATGGGGATACAGATATCCAACCCCGTGGGCCAATTTTTCCGCACCTCCGTAGTGGCTGTCTTGCAAGTGAGAAGGAATATCCCCCGCACCGGAAGAGCGAATCGTCTCCATCGCCTCGTCAATGGCACAAATCGCACTGTTGGATTTGGGAGAAGTTGCAAGCAACAGCGTTGCCTCCGCCAAAGGAATCCGGGCTTCCGGGAAGCCCAACTGCAAAGCCGCATCCACACAGGATTTTACCACGGTAATGGCCTGAGGATAGGCAAGCCCTACGTCTTCCGCGGCAATCACCAAAAGCCGACGGCAAATAGACGGAAGGTCTTCTGCCAGAACCAGCCGGGCCAAATAATGCACGGAGGCATCCGGGTCCGACCCTCGGATGGATTTTTGAAAAGCAGACAAAATATCGTAATGGGAATCCCCGTCCCGGTCATATCGCATACTGCTCTTTTTAGAAACTTCCTTGGCAGATTCCATCGTTACCGTAATCTGCTTTTGCCCCGGCTTACGGGTACAAAGCACCTCGACGGTGTTCAAGGCCTTCCGCACGTCTCCCCCGCACGTGGATGCGATGTGGGAAGCAACGCCTTCTTCCACCGTCATTTCAATCCCCGGTTCTTTCATCGCCGCAAAACCCCGCTGAACGGCGGTCTGCAAATCGGATTTTTCTAAGGGCCGGAATTCAAAGACGGTGCAACGGGAAATAATGGCTCCGTAAATGTAAAAATAGGGATTTTCCGAGGTAGATGCAATGAGGGTAATCGACCCGTTTTCAATAAATTCCAAAAGAATCTGCTGTTGCTTCTTGGTAAAATACTGCATCTCGTCCAAATACAGAATGATACCCCGGTCGTTGCCCAACGCCCCGATCTGATTGATAATTTCTTTGATATTGTCGGTATTCGCAGTGGTGGCGTTGAGTTTGTATAACGTTTTTTCCGTCTGTTTTGCAATAATCTGGGCGAGGGTGGTCTTGCCAATACCCGCAGGACCGTAAAAAATCATATTGGGAATATTTCCGCTCTCGATAATATTCCGCAAGGGTTTTCCCGGCCCCAACAGGTGCCGTTGCCCCAGCATATCGTCCAACACTTCCGGCCGCAACCGAGCCGGCAAAGGAGTATACATCCTCATCACCTCGCAAAAACAGTTTACGTTATATTATAGCATTTTTTTTACCGTTTGTAAAGTATCTTCGGAAAATCGTAAAAAAACCGTGAAAAACTCTTGACAACCGCCGGTGGGTGTGTTAGAATAGCAATAAGAAACATCACCCATTCAGGAGAGGATTTTCAATGCTTTTTTCGGAAAAAATGGCTCAGATTCCCCAACCCCGACGGGCCGACCTGTGGAAGGAATACCGGGTATTATGCACCGCCTTAGCCTTGAACGTAAGGCTGAAAAAAGAAGACAGAACCCCTACGGAAGAAGAATTGTCCTCCCTGCGGGAAGCGGCAATCACGGCAAACGGCATTTTGAACGAATACGGATTTTCCCCCTCCTTTTTCCCCGAAGAAAGGGATTTCTTTAAAAAACTCATCCACGAATTAAGCGCTATTGCAAGCAATCCGTCCAAACAAGACTGAACAAGATTGAGGTGTATGCTTTATGATTATTCCTCGCGTCAAATCCGAAAATCAAGGAAAGACCCTTGTCACACTTCCCGTAAAACTTACGTTGTCCGCCGGGGAATACGGTGAAAAGGCCGCAAAGGCGTTGGAGTATTTCCTCCCCCATTGCACCGTGACGGTGAGTAAAAATGCAATCATTACCGCCACAAAAGAGAATCTGGATAGCGAATGTTACCGGCTTTGGGCAAAAGACGGTGCTATCCGTATCGCATACGGGGATTATTTGGGACTTCGCAATGCGTTGTCCACCCTGTCTCTGTCCGTTCGGCTGGAAGGAAACGTATTGACGTTGCCCGAAACCGAAATCGAAGATGCTCCCGCCTGCCAATATCGGGGGATACTGCTCGACCCCGCCCGGGGGAATCCGCCTTTTGCGGAATTTTGCAACGTGCTGATTCTCGCGGCAAAATGCAAAATGAATCTCTTCCATTTTCATCTGGTGGAACATCAATGGCTGAGTATTGAAATGGACTGCCTGCCCCGGGAGTATCTCTACAAGAATTATTACACAAAGGCTCAGGTACGGGAACTGAACGAATTGTGCGGCGTTTTGGGATTGGAGATCGTGCCCGAATTCGATATGCCCGCCCACGCCACGAAGTTGATCGAATATTTTCCCCATCTTGCCTGTGATCCCCCGGAAGATACCCCCCAAAGCACCTGGGCGATCTGTACCGGCACGGAAGAAACTTACGCCCTTTACGAGAAAATTATTGATGAAGTGCTGGACCTGTTCCCCAATGGTCGATATTTTCATATGGGAGGGGATGAATTGGAATTTGCGGATATTGCCCACAAGCGTTCCAACAGTCTCTGCCATTGGACGGTCTGCTCCAAGTGTAAAGAATTTCGCAAGCAACACGGCCTTCGGGACCGCGCCGAACAGTATTATTACTTTGCAAACCGCATCAATGAAATGGTCAAACGGCGGGGCCGCCGAATGATTATGTGGAGTGACCAGATCGACTGTGCCCGCCCCGTGGGTCTTTCCACCGATATTCTGATGCAGTTCTGGCGCATCGCCGCCCCCGGCCGCGGACCTTACGACGGATGCTCTTTTAACGAACAACTGAATATGGGATATCAATTAGTCAATTCCTATTATCCCGAAACGTACATTGATGAAGAAGTCTATATGAACGATGAAAAGATCCGCACCTGGCGTTGGGACGAACGGCCCAACTGTTCGGAAGAGAACAAGAAAAACATTCTCGGAGGGGAAATGTGTGCCTGGAACTATGGGGATGAGAACCCCAAATTCATCTTCCACGACCGCACGTTGCCCACCACCATCGCCCTGATGGGGGACAAACTGTGGAATGGGGACGTACTTCCCTACGGCGAAGAATACGACCTTGCTCTGAACCGCACCATTTTCGGAGAAAACACTCCCGACGGGCTGAACATCTTTCCCGGAATGGGATCCCGTATTCCGCCCCGCACCGCCGCTTGGTCGTACCCTGACCGGGCGACCGATACAGACGATGAAATTCTTGCTACGATTGCAAAATTAGAGGAAGACTGCTACCGTGCAGCAGACGCCTTCCGGGCAAAGGTCTATCGCAAATGCTTACTCTATACCCTCAAAAACAGAAAGGACACATAACAAGAATGATTCAGGACCTTCATTCCCACACCTATTATTCCTTCTGCGGGAAGGACAAACCGGAACAAATCATTGAAGCCGCCATTGCCGGAGGCATTGAAGTATTCGGAATCACCGACCACGCCCACGGCGTCGGTCACGGACGAAAGGAAGTCTACAAGGCCGCCCAGGACGGAGTAACCTTTGCGGATTACGGCCGCACGCTGACCCGGTATTTTGACCACATCAATCTGCTGAAAGAGAAATACGCCGACAAAATCACGCTGATGCGGGGAATCGAGCTCAATACCCAGCGGTGCTATCTTCACGCCGCCCTTCCCCAAGGCGTGGACGTTTCCTTTTTCGACTACTGCCTTATTGAAAATTTGGACTACGACGACACCATCACCGACGGAGATTTGTTTTCCTTTGCCAAGCGGTGCGGTTGCCCCGTCAAGGGAGTTGCCCACACCGACCTGTTTGGATTTATTCAAAAGAACGGATGGAATCCTTCCGACTATTTCAAGCGAATGGCCGACGAAAATATCTTTTGGGAAATGAACGTATCCTACGACAGCATCCACGGATACAAAGAACACGAATATATGCTGGAATTTTTCTGCAACGAAGAACAGCAAGCCATCGTCCGGGATTCCGGGGTCAAACTGTCGGTGGGCTTTGACGGACATCGGGTGGAAGATTATCTTCCCCAACGGGTGGCAGACTTCTGCCGCAAGTTAGAAGCTTTGGAACTTCCGATGGTCTTTGCAGAACAGAAAAAATGATAAAAAAACGGAGAAGTTGAACTTCTCCGTTTTATGTTTAGTTAAGGTTTTTCAGATATTCGCTGCAAATTGCAGATTCCGTAAGACCGTCGGGGTCTTGGGTCTCACTTTCCACAACCATCGGAATTCCGTGTTCCATCACCCAACGGCAAACTTCTGCAACGGGGGCTTCCCCCTGTCCCAGGGGTTTTCCGTGTCCGTCGGAAAATCCGTCCTTGATATGAACCAAAATCAGCCGGTCGCTGATGCGCTCCAAAAAGGGAATGGGATTAGTCTTCAAGCCGTAATAAGCCCAAAACGTGTCCACTTCCAATTTCAAATTAGTCCGCAGTAAAATCTGCTCCATCGGAACGGAACCGTCGGGATTGGCCTGAAATTCCGCGTAGTGGTTATGGAAGGCAAGGGTGATTCCTTCCCCTTCCAATTTCGGCTGATAGTAGTTGACCTTTTCCACGAAATCGTCAATTTTTTCCTGACTGCTAAGGTCGTGTCCCGGGATGACGTAACGGGGATTTTTTATGGCTTTATGATAGGCAACCGTGCCTTCGTAATCCTGAACCAACTCTTTCAACCCCGTGTGGGTAGCAATCAGACGAAGTCCGTACTTCGCCATCATTTCGTTAAACTCTTCCGCGGTTTTCTTATGAAATCCCGCAGTTTCCACAAAGGCATAGCCTTGTTTTGCCACCTGGGACAGCGTTGCATCAAAATCCTGAGCCGCAGCGTCCCGGACGCTGAACAATTGAAGTCCGTATTCCATCGTATTTACTCCTTTTCGTCGGCACAACCGATGCCGTTGATAAGACAAGGATAGCACAATTCTTCGTCCAATACAATTCCCTTCGGGGAATCAAGGAGATTTTTTCATATTTCAGGACACAAAATCCATATTCTGTCTCAGTTTGCCTCTTTGGAAATGGCGTCAAGCAGAATTTCCTTGGCGTAAGAGATTGCCTCGGCAACGCTTCCCTCTTCAAAGGGGACCCGGAGTCCCGCCACGTTCAGAAGCCCCAAATAACTTTCACTTCCGCCGGCGTTACACAGGGCGAGATAGTCTGCCCAGGCTTTTTCCCGGTCTTCCGCGTGGCGCTTTTTAAATTCCATTGCCCCCATCGTCGTCAACGTGTAGTTGATGTAATAGAAGGGGTACAGGAAAATATGCAACTTATGATACCAGTATCCGCCGCGATCCATAAAGGGGTCGTCGGTGTATTTTCTCCAAGGCATATATTTTTCTTCCAACTTATGCCACTCGTAAGTACGTTCTTTGGGAGTCAGGTTGGGGTTTTCGTAAATAATGTGCTGGAACTCATCCACCGCAACGCCGAAGGGAACGAAGGTAATGGCTTCTTGAAGATGGGCAAACCGGAATTTGTCGGCATCTTCCCCGAAGAACCGCTCCGCATAAGGATAGCAAAACTGCTCCATCGACATCGAATGAATCTCCGCGATATCGGTGCTTACCCCCCAATACTGACGCACCGGTTGATGCCGCATTGCACGGTATCCGGCAAAGGCGTGCCCCAACTCGTGGGACATTACCTGCATATCATAAATGGTATGGTTAAAACAACTGAACACGAAGGGGGCCTTGAAGGTGGGAAGGGACGTCATATAACCGGTAGCCGCTTTGTTGGGCTTGTTTTCCAGGTCCATCAAACGGTGCTCTATCATAAAGTCGATGAATTCCCCGGTCTCAGCGGACAAATCCCGATACATTTCCCGGGCCTGCGCCACCATAAATTCCGCATCCCCTTTCGGTTCGGCGTTCCCGTCGGGGAAAATGAATTTCTCATCGTATACGTGAAGGGTGTCCACTCCGATGCGTTTGGCCTGGGCCTGATATAATTTTTCGCAAAGAGGTACGATCTCGGTCAACACCTGCTCACGGAATGCCGCCACTTCCTTGGGGCCGTAATCGCTTCGACCTTGGTTCAGATATCCCAGCGGGGTGAAGGTGTCAAACCCGACTTCCTTCCCCATCGCCGTACGGATTTGAACCAATTCATCAAAGATTTCTTCCATCCGTGCTTCGTTGGAGGCGTAAAACTCGGAATATTTGGCGAAGGCCTTGCGCCGCATCTCCCGGTCGGGGTGCTCAAAATATTTTTGGATTCCGAACAAATTCAAGACCTTGCCGTCGAAGGAAATTTGGGCCGTAGCCATTAACTTCTGATATTCCGTGGTCAACGCCGCTTGCTTCTGCAAATAGGGAACCAATTTTTCATTGAAGGAAGCTAATTCTCTGCGAACGGCAGTCAAGTATTCTTTCCCAAAATCTGCGTCAATCTCAGAAACAAAAGGAGATTGAACCAACTCTTTTTCAAGGGCGATAAAGGACATCTGGACCAAGGGCATCGTCTGTTGAATCCACGCCATTTCTTCTTCATAGAAAGGGTCGGTGGTGTTCAGGGTATTGCGGATATGAGCCACGGTCAGCATCGTTTCCATTTCTTCCGTCGCCTCGTCGGCGCGGAGCAGAATCTGCTTGACCTGTTGGTAAGACGTAGCATTTCGCAACTCTTCGGTCAGCTTTTCCATTTCCGCTTGCACCGCCGCCACGTCGGGGCGCTTGTATTCGATGGTATCAAAAGTAAAACGTTCCATTCAAACAACTCCTTTTATCGGTCGGTAAAGACCCAATGTTCAATGCCGGCATAAAATTCATTCGCCGACCCTCCAAAGGTCCCCGTCACGTCCATACTCACCGCAAGGGCGTCCAGGGAATAGTACAGAGGGACGAAGGGCAATGCGTTCTGAAAACTGCTGGCGAAGGTCCGCACATCCCCCGTGGTGTTCCACACCGAGACCGCCTCCCCCTTCAACCCTTCGTAGGTTCCGGCGGGCTGTCCGTTCTGGCAGACCGAAGGGGAAAACAGGGCGGACAGGTCCAAATTGTCGGGGAGATTCACTTCCCCCAAATACAAATCAAAATCAAGGTTTTTCAGTGCCGTCTGGTATCGGTCCCAAGTGGCCTGAACCACTTCTACCGTGAATCCGGCGGCGGTCAGATACTCTGCCACGGCTTTGGCGGCTTTTACCCTCGAAGCATTTTCCCGGTTCACCAAAATCCGCAACGTCACAGCTTTTCCCCGGTAGGTTCGCACCGAGCCGTCTAAGACGAAACCGGCCTTGGTAAAGGCCTCACCCGCAGAGACCGAGGAGGTAATATCCGGGTTCAGATTGGCCTGCTTGGTCACACTCCACGCCGGATTCAGGGGCGTCCAGACGGGGGTGGCAAAACCGTTTAGAGATTTTGTTATCAAATCGTTCCGGTCAATCAGATAGGTCAGGCCCTTGGAGAAATTCACGTCGGCCAGTTCTCCCTTGGAACGGTTCACCCCAAGGAAGGTAAACCGGTTGGTGGGAACAGTGACGATTTCGTTGTCCGAGCGGTATTCTTCCGCCCCCAACGACAAATCGGCGCAGACCGCTTGAAGCCGTCCGTAATTGAAATTATAAATCATCGCTTCCCGGTCGGCAATCCCCACAAGGCGGATGCGACTTACGGAATATTCTCCGGGGATACAGTTGCACTCGGTTTTTACCAACCGAAGATCTTCCACGTTATCGAACCGATACCGGCCGCACCCGATGGGATACCCGGCGGGGTCGGTGGACCCGATTTTCACCACGGGAACGGTGAGTAAGTTCAACTGGGAAGGTGCATACGACCGGAAGGTGACCTGAAAGGTCTTTTGGTCGATGGCCTTATAAGACCGAATGTAAGAAAAACGGTCTTTGAATACGGAATCCTTTTGCGCGGCCCGTTCGTAGGAAGCCACGCAATCCGAAGCGGTCAGAACCGTTCCGTCGGAAAACCGAAGATCGGAACGAAGGAGAATTGTCACGGTATTTCCGTCCACGGTATAGGATTCGGCAATGACCGGTTTAGGATTATACTCCCCGTCCACCGTAAACAGCCCACTGTAACAAAGCCGCAGAATTTCCGTATTGGTACGGCTGGACGAAGTAAAAGGGTCTAGCCCTTCCTGGGTATAGTAGGACAGGGAAAATTCCCGGGGCTCTTTGGGGAGAGTCGAACCGTCGGTATCCTGCGGGTCGGATGCCCCCAAGATGTCCGAAAGGTCCTGGGGACCGTAAAAAAAGCTGCAACCGCAAAGGGTACATAAAAGTGTAGCCGCAAGCAAAACTGCCAGCGGCCCACGTAAAATTCTAAAAATATCAGTCATTGTGATTCAAAGATTGCTTGGCTTGTTCCAAAGCATTCATCGAAGCCATCAGAGAACGGGAAGATTCTTCCAGTGCTCCTTCCACGTAGTTGATGGTAACGGTACGCATTTTGATGGCGTCGTTGCGCGCCTGGTCGAGAATCGCATCCGCCCGTTCCTGAGCGATCCGCAAAACTTCCTGCTGGCTGACCATAATCTCCACCTGAGCTTTGGCCCGCTCCATCAGATTTTCCGCATTGGCCCGGGCGTTGGAAGAAATCATTTCCGCATTCTTCTTGGCCCGTTCCAGCATCGCTTTCGCTTCTTCCTGGGCGGTCTGAATCATATTGTCCTTGTTCTGAATCAGCTCCTTGGCCCGCTTCATTTCTCCGGGAAGACGGAGACGGAGTTCGCCCACGCATTTGTGAATCTTAGACCCGTCCACGATCATCTTATTCTTCACGAAGGGTACGTTCCAAGCCTCTTCCAGAAGGTCTTCCAGTTCCTGCAAACCTTTTTCGAAATCGTTATCCATATCCTACATCCTTTCGGTCATTTTCTAATATCTTCAAGGATTGCTTCCGGCAAAACGGGAGAACAGTCTCTGCCGCTTTTCAGAAAGGTCCTTGCATACGAAGAAGAGATTGCCGCCAATTCCGGCCGGGCCGGGAGATAGACGGTTTCCATTTCGGGAACCACCATCCGGTTGATATCCGCCAGATGATTTTCGTATTCCAGGTCCGAAACGCCCCGGATTCCCTTGACCAACACCTTCGCCCCGATGCTTTTGGCGTATTCCGCAACGATGCCGTCGCAGACGTCTACCGTCACGTTAGGGAGGTCGGCAAAGGTCTTTTCACAAAAGGCCCGCCGGGTCTCTAAGGGGAAACAATACGTTTTTTCAGGATTTTTTCCAATCAGAACCACCACTTGGTCAAACAATCCGGCGGCTCTGCGAATGATATCTTCGTGCCCTTTGGTGATGGGGTCAAAACTTCCGCAACAGACGGCTTTCATCAATCATCCCTATCCTTTCGCACGTAAATCAACACCGAAACCGAACCGTAATCGTACCGACGGCGGAGGGTCAGATTCCCTTCCTGTTCCGGCTTGTCCTCTTCCCGGGCACATTCCAGAACCACGACCCCGGTCTTGGCCAGCACGGGATGTTGTCCGATTTGCTTCAACGCCCGGTCGGAAAGGCCGATTTGGTAGGGAGGGTCCACGAAAATAATATCGTATTCCCGGTCCGCTTCGTATTTTAAAAATCGCTTATAGTCACAAAGAAGTACTTTTGCATCCTTTTCAAATCCGGTCTTTTTCAGGTTTTTGCGGACAATCTCCAAGGACTCTTTGGCATTGTCGCAGAATACAGCGTGCTTCGCACCCCGGCTGAGACACTCAATGCCCAACTGCCCCGTTCCGGCAAACAGGTCCAACACGTTGTCACAGGCTTCAAACTGGATGATGTTAAACATCGATTCCTTGACCCGGTCCAGGGTAGGACGGACTTCTTCCCGGTCAAATCCGATGAGTTGTGTTCCCCGTTTACTGCCGCCAACGACCCGCATATTGCCTCCGGAATTAAAATTTTCGTGCATTGTAGACTTATATACAACTGCATTGTACCATATCTTGTGGAAAATTGCAATAGTTTTCCGTTTTTTTTCCCACATTTGTAAAAATTAAACCCAATTTGGTATATTTTCCCCCACGGAGAGAAAAAAATAAACGGAGCCGTTTTATGCAACGACACAAAACGGTTCCGTTGAAAAGATTCCATTAAAAGGGCCTTTTTACTTCATCCGAAAGCGGTTCACGGTGCGAATCGCCGCCGTGACCAACAAAATTCCAAGGGACAGGGCCGCCGCCAATTCCAGCGTATACAAAGCCTTCGGAACAAAAACATCCAGATCCCCCTCAATAAAGTGCGACATCGCGTAGTAAAGAGAGCCTCCGGGAATCAAGGAAACCAAAGAAACGACGGAAAAGGTGGTTGCAGGCGTTTTCACCTTCCGGGCAAGAAGTTCGGCATAGCCGGAAATGGCAGCAGAAACCAAGAAATACCGCAAAACTTCCGAATCGAACACAAAACCCAACAACAAGAACAGCCCCCAAGAGAAGATTCCTCCCAACGAGGCAAGGAGCAATTTTTTGCCCCGGATATTAAACAGGATTCCGAATGCTAAGGTCCCCAAGCAACCGGTCAGAATCTGCAAAATTCCATCCCAATTCATACCGCACCTCCCACAACGAAGGCCGCCGCCCAATATCCCAAGGCGATGGCGAGGGCAAGCAATATCGCTTCCATAAACCGCAAAATTCCGGTGATAGTATCTCCGGTAAACAGGTCTCGCAACGAGTTGGTCAACCCAATACCGGGAATCAAAGACATAATATTTCCGATAATAATATTATCCGCCGTGGGAACGGCGTGAACACGGAACAAAAACAGGGCCGCCACCGCAGAAAGAAACGAACAAACGAAACGGTTCAAAATCCGATTGCAGCGAAGCTTGTCCAACCCTATCCCGACAAGTCCCACTCCGCCGCCAATGACGATTGCCGAAAAGATTTCCCAGAAATTCCGCCCGCCGAAAAAGACGCAAAAGGACCCGGCAATCAGGAAATAGCAAGCCCACTGCATCCAACCCGGATACCGGGGAACCGACTCCAACCGACGCAATTCAGCTTCAATAATGCTTTCGTCGGGCGTGGTTTCGGTAATTTTCCGCACCAATCCGTTGAGAAGATGCAAACGCTCCATATCAAAAGCAGACGTTTTGACCCGGCGGGAATAGGTCCCGTGAAATCCGTCCGGGCCTTCCACCGTAAGAATTACGTTGGAGGACGTGGCGTAGGCTTGGGGGATACAACCGTATGCCTTACACATCCGGTTGATACTCTCTTCTACCCGTCCGATTTCCGCACCGGATTCAATCATTTGCTGGGCAATTTCCATCATAAACCATATGATTTTATCCGTCATAACATTCTCCTGACATAGGTATTTTTCTTCCAATTCAATTATAGCATAGCTGAAAAAGAATTGCAATACCCCTCGAAAAAACGTCTAACATTTTGACGATTTGAAAAGACATCCATAGGAAAAAAGAGCGAAGGTTTTGTCAACCTTCGCTCTGCGTTATCCAAATTTTATCGGCAAATTACATCAACTTGGCGCCGTTGATCTTGATCCCGGGGCCCATAGTGGAAGCAACCACAACGCTCTTCAAGTACTGACCCTTAGCAGCGGCGGGCTTCGCTTTGATGATAGCACCCATAAGAGTGTCAAAGTTTTCCTGCAATTTTTCGGGACCGAAGGAAACTTTGCCGATGGGGCAGTGGATGATGTTAGTCTTATCCAGACGGTATTCGATCTTACCGGCTTTGATTTCCTTAACGGCCTGACCGATGTTCATAGAAACGGTGCCGGCTTTGGGGTTAGGCATCAAGCCCTTAGGACCGAGGACTTTACCGAGACGGCCGACCAGACCCATCATATCGGGGCTGGCAACGACAACGTCGAAATCAAACCAGTTTTCGTTCTGAATCTTGGCAACCAATTCTTCGCCGCCAACGAATTCAGCACCGGCTTCTTCCGCTTCCTTCACTTTGTCGCCCTTAGCGAACGCCAAAACGCGAACAGATTTCCCGGTACCGTGGGGCAGAACGATAGCACCGCGGACCTGCTGGTCAGCGTGACGGGAGTCAACGCCCAAACGAACGTGAATTTCCACAGTTTCATCGAACTTCGCTTTGGAAGTTTCGATAGCCAACTTCATAGCCTCGTCGGTATCGTACAGTTTGGTTTTGTCAATGAGCTTTGCGCTCTCAATATATTTCTTACCTTTTTTCATTGTTAATAATTCCTCCTGAGTGGTTGTATTGGATAAATCCTCCCACGATTTGCGGCAGCGTCTTATTCAGCCACAACAACGCCCATACTACGGGCGGTACCGGCGATCATACTCATAGCAGCTTCGATGCTATTCGCATTCAAGTCGGGCATCTTGGTTTCGGCGATCTGGCGGACCTGATCTTTGGTAATGGTAGCAACCTTGTTCTTATTGGGAACACCGGATGCAGTTTCGATTCCGCAGGCCTTCTTGATAAGAACGGCAGCCGGAGGAGTCTTGGTGATGAAAGAGAACGAACGGTCAGCGTAAACGGTGATTACCACGGGGATAATCATACCGGGCTGGTCTTTGGTTCTTTCGTTAAATTCCTTGGTGAACGCCATAATGTTGACGCCGCTCTGACCAAGGGCAGGACCGACAGGGGGAGCGGGAGTTGCCTTCCCTGCAGGAATCTGAAGCTTGATATAACCGATAATTTTCTGGGCCATCTTTTTATGCCTCCATTAATATTCTAATAATTCTACCTGCGCCAAGTCCAATTCCACGGGGGTTTCGCGGCCGAACATCGACGCAATCACGCGGACTTTGCCCGCAGCCACGTCGACGGCCTCCACCGTCCCAATGAAATCCTTGAACGCACCATCGATGATTTTGACGTTGTCGCCCTGCTGATAGGGTAGTGCAACTTCCTGACGGGAAATACCCATATTGGCCATCTCCGTTTCGGTCAGAGGAGTGGGTTCCCCTTCGGGGCCGACAAAGCCGGTCACACCGCGGATTCCGCGAATCAGAATCCAGGTATCATCATTGACCACCATATTGATCAGTACGTATCCGGGGAACAGCTTCCGTTCCACCTGAACTTCTTCCCCGTTTTTGATTTCGGTCACGGTTTCCATCGGAATCCGGACCTCGCAAATCAGGTCTTGCAGGGAACGCAGTTCGACGATTGTCTGGATGCTGTTTGCTACTTTGTTTTCATATCCGGAATAGGTATGCAGGACATACCACTTCGCGGAATTGTTGGATTCAGCCATAATAACCTCCGGATGATATACTTGTTCGTAACGGATTTCTTCCGTCCGATCAGACCAAAAGTCCCATCAGGGTCTTAAACAGCAGGTCTACCAGACCGATAAAGACACCGGAACCGACCACGACCACGATAACAACGAGAGTGTTATTGACAACGTGACGGAAGGTGGGCCAAGTGACTTTCTTCAATTCGCTTCGCATTCCTTTGATGAATGCCCAAATCCGTTTGAAAACGCCGGGTTTCTTTGCTGCGGGCTTCTTGTCGTTCTTCTCAACCTTCGCCTCAATAGCAGTCTTCTTTTCAGCCATAGCGTTTCTCCTTACTTCGTTTCTCTGTGTTGTGTGTGCTTCCGGCAGAACTTACAATACTTATTCATTTCAAGTCTGTCGGGGTCATTCTTCTTGTTTTTGGTTGTGTTGTAATTTCTCTGTTTGCATTCGGTGCAAGCCAGAACAACCTTATCTTTTCCCATTTGCGGCACCTCCTTGATTATTTCGGGCGTTTACCCGTTGATTGCCTCCCTTGTATAAGAAGAAACAGGCACTTCGTACCCGATTTTCGGGCAACAAAAAAAAGCACCTTTGTACAAGGTGCATCTATTATATCACATTTTCTTCCAAATTGCAATAGGTTTTTTTCGTTAAATTGTTACATTTTCGTTTCATTTTTCGGTTTTTTGGGTTTATTGCACCGAAAAACGAACGACCATTCCCTTATCGGTCACCCGAACCGATTGCATCGTATAATCGGGAGAAAGATACTTGGTCAGTTGCTCGTTGAGAAACTCTTCCACGGTGGACAACACCTCGGGGCGGCTCAGAAACGGGGTCAGAACGTCATTGCCAGCGGAGACCTTCGTGACCGTCACCGACATCCGGCCCTGGGACACCGAAGGAACGCAATCCAAGGTACAAGGGACCGTTTCGGGCAAAAAGACCACCAGGGCCGCAGGGATATCCATCTGCCGGGTCAAAACGGAAATCCGTACGTCTCCCGACAGAATCACTTTTCCCTCGACGAAGGAAGATGAAACGTTCCGCAACGCTCCGCCGGAATATTTCTGCAAAAGGGCGTTAAAATATTCCGGAGTCAAAGCGAACTCATAAAATTTTTCTTTGGGGGTGTCAGTCGTTTCTTCCCCGGAATTGCCGTCGGAGGTTTCGATTCCGGACAGCGACGACGGGTCGAACACATCGGTGATGGGGTCGGACCAATCCACCGTAGAATCGTCGTCAAACAAAACGTCATCGTCGGATACGGTGGCCCCCACCGGATTTTCAATTCCGAAGAACCGGGCGGAATCGGTCAAAAAATCCCGAAAGACCCCGGTCAAAACCGCCCACACGAACAACGCGGTCAGCGCCGCCAAAAACAGACCCGATACGATTCTTGAACCTCTCATAAAATTCCCCCTTGCGTTTTCCTTTCCTTATTATAAACGCAAAGGGAGAATTTGTTTCAGGCAAATTTTTACTTTTTTATCCTCCGTAGTCGGTTTGTATTGCTCCAAATTATCTTTGGGAATTTCCGGAATTTTAAAAAAAATGTGAACTTACTTGACATTCCTATAAAATGTGATATAATATACGGGTGTGTAAAGCAATTCTACTTTACAGAGGAGACCGAAGATGGACGAAAATCGCTTTGACACCGCTTCGGAGACCTCCCGGGCGGAGATTACCTTGCTTTTGGATTTTTACGGAAACGCCCTGACCGAGCGGCAACGCCGGACGGCGGAGTTGTATTTCCAAGAAGACCTTTCTTTGGGCGAGATTGCTCAAATGACCGGAATTACCCGTCAGGGAGTTCGCGACGGTCTGAAAAAAGCGGAAAAAGCTCTGTTTGAATACGAAGAACGGCTGGGGATTGCCGGACGGTTCTTGCGGCAACGCAAAGCCTTGGAAGAGGCAAAGTCCACGGCGGAAGCCTTGCCGGACGGCATTGAAAAACAACGGCTTCTGAAACAAATCGACGCAGCGATTCAAGAAGCTTAAATTTCTTTTTATTACACCCCGAGAGGAGGGATAACGGATGGCCTTTGAAAGTCTTTCCGAAAAATTAGGCAACGTATTCCGCAAGTTGAAAAGCCGCGGAAAACTGACCGAAGCCGACATTAAATCCGTTATGCGGGAAATCCGCCTCGCCCTGTTGGCGGCGGACGTCAACTACGGGGTGGCCAAAGATTTCACCGCCAAGGTAGGAGAACGGGCGTTGGGTGCAGACGTTCTGGAAAGTCTGACGCCTGCCCAGCAGGTCATTAAGATCGTCAACGAAGAATTGACGGCCCTGATGGGTGAAAAAAACGACCGCATCAAATTCGCAAGCAAAGGGCCCACAGTGGTAATGCTCTGCGGACTTCAAGGGGCAGGGAAAACCACCCACTGTACGAAATTGGCTCTGTTCTTTAAAAATATGGGGAAACGCCCCTTATTGGTGGCCTGTGACATTTACCGTCCCGCGGCAATTTTACAGTTGCAGGTGATGGGAGAGAAAGCCGGGATTCCGGTATTTACGATGCCGGAAGGCACCCCTCCGCCGGAAATTGCAAAAGCGGCTCTCGCCCACGCAAAAGAACACGGGAACGATATGGTCTTTCTCGACACCGCCGGTCGGCTTCATATTGACGAAGCTTTGATGGCGGAATTACAGGAAATCAAACGTATCGCATCTCCCAACGAAATCCTTCTGACCATTGATGCGATGACCGGTCAGGATGCGGTAAACGTAGCCAAGGCCTTTGACGAACAGTTGGAGATTGACGGAACGGTGCTGACCAAGACCGACGGGGACACCCGGGGCGGGGCTGCACTTTCGGTCAAATACGTCACCGGAAAACCCATCAAATTTATGGGGACCGGAGAAAAATTAGGGGATCTGGAACCCTTCCACCCCGAACGAATGGCTTCCCGCATTTTAGGGATGGGCGACGTTTTAACCTTGATTGAGAAGGCAGAAAAAGCCTTTGACGATAAAAAAGCGGCGGAATTGGAAGAAAAGTTCCGGGAAAACCGCTTTGATTTCAATGACTTTCTCGACTCGATGGAACAAATGAAGAATATGGGACCGATGGAAGACCTGGTCAAAATGATTCCCGGCGTGAAAATGCCGAAGAACGCAGATTTGACCGTGGACGAAAAACAAATGGCCCGAACCGAAGCACTGATTCTGTCGATGACGAAAAAGGAACGGGAAAACCCCGACATCATCAATCCTTCCCGGAAGCGGCGCATCGCCGCCGGTGCCGGAATGAAGGTGGAAGACGTCAACCGGCTTCTGAACAGTTTCACCCAAATGAAACAGATGATGAAAAAATTCGGTGGCGGACACAAAAATCCCGCCCGTCGCAAAAAGCGGCGTAAGTAAGCAGATTCCCCGGGATTCCGAGGATGATATAAAAAAACTTTATCTCTTGAAAGGAGTGATTTTCAATGGTTAAGATCAGATTGAGAAGAATGGGTGCGAAGAAGAACCCCTACTACCGCATCGTCGTTGCCGACTCCCGTTACCCCCGTGACGGCCGTGCCATCGATGAAATCGGCACCTACAATCCTATGGCAGAACCCACCGTCGTTACCATCGACGCTGACAAAGCCGCTGCCTGGTTGAAGAACGGTGCTCAGCCCACCGATACCGTGAAGGCCCTGTTCAAAAAGAACGGCATTCTGTAAGGACGAGGTATTGAGATGGAAGATTTAATCCTTTACATTGTCAAAGCGTTGGTCAAGGACCCCGACGCCGTCACCGTTACCATCGGTGAGGAGCAGGACGGAGTTACCACCTATCATCTGACCGTCGCGGAAGAAGACAAAGGATATGTCATCGGGAAACAGGGTAAGGTGGCCAAGGCCATCCGTGCCATTGTAAAGACTGCGGCAATCAAGGAAGACAAGAAAGTTCGCGTCTATATCGTTTGACAATCTGAGACGGCAGGTGAACCATATCATCTGCCGTCGTTCTTTTCCGAAAGGAGTTTTTATGGAACTCATCGAAACTGGAAAAATCGTGAACACCCACGGGGTAAAAGGGGAACTGAAAGTGGTTCCCTGGGCAGACGACCCCACGGTTTTTCAAAACTTTAAGACCGTAACCATCGACCACACCCCCTATTCCGTCCGGTCGGTCCGTTTTCAGGGACCGAACGTCCTTTTGAAATTGGACGGCGTCAACGATATGACCGCGGCGGAAGGGTTGAAAAATAAAATTGTGTTTGCCCGTCGCAAGGATTTTGACCTGCCCGACGGAACGTATTTCATCGCAGACCTTATCGGGATTACCGTGGTGGAAGACGAAACCGGCCGGGAGTTGGGAACCCTTACCCAGGTCTTCCCCACCGGGTCCAACGACGTCTACGAAATCACCTTCCCCGACGGCAAAAAGCAATATATTCCCGCCATCAAGGACTGTGTTCGCGCCACCGACCTTGCCGCAAAGCAGATGCGAATCCACGTAATGGAAGGATTGTTTGACTGATGCGATTCGATATTATGACCCTGTTTGACCGGGAAGTCACCGATTTTCTCCATACGTCCATTCTGGGCCGCGCCATCAAAAACGGGTTGTTTGAGGTCCATTGCCATAACATCCGGGACTACACCGAGGACAAGCAAAAACGGGTAGACGACGCCCCCTACGGCGGAGGAATGGGGATGGTAATGCAAGCCGCACCCATCCGAAATTGCTTTGACCACATTCTGTCGGAGATCCCCGGCAAAAAGCCCCACGTCATCTATATGACCCCCAAGGGAAAACGCTTCACGCAGACCCGGGCAAAGAAGCTTTTGAAACACGAAAACATCGTGATCCTGTGTGGACACTACGAAGGCGTAGACCAACGAATCTTAGACGCCATCGTGGACGAGGAGTTGACGGTGGGAGATTACGTTCTGACCGGGGGCGAATTGCCCGCAATGATCGTCGTAGACGCCGTAGGACGGATGATAGAAGGGGTTTTGAGCGACCCGTCCTGCTACGAAGACGAAAGTATTTACAGTGGCCTTTTGGAATATCCCCATTACTCCCGCCCCGAAGTGTTTGAAGGAGTGAAAGTTCCTGAGGTTCTTCTTTCCGGGCATCACGCCAACATTGAAGCCTGGCGAAAAGAGCAGTCTTTGCAAATCACAAAAGAACGCCGCCCGGACCTGTATCGTGCTTACGTAACCAAGCAACAACGAAAAGAAGACAGGCTCCGCAAAGAAAAACTCCGCATCGAAAAAGAGAAATATTTGGCCAGAAAAGCGAAACGGGAAGCGATGAAAAAAGAACAAGACAGTTGATTTGTCCATATCTTTGACAAATTATCCGTAGCATTTCCCCCTGAAATGGTGTATAATGAAGACTCAGAAAATACACTGTCACAGGGGGTTTTTATTATGATTCGTTTCGGAACCGGCGGTTGGAGAGCCGTCATTGCCCGGGATTTTACCGAAGAGAACATCCGCAAAGTAGCTCAGGGATTGGCCCAATACGCCATCCGGGAAAACAAAGGGGATAAACCCATTGTTATCGGTCACGACCGTCGCTTTTTGTCCGACGAGGCTGCCATCTGGATCAGCGAGACCTTGGCGGCAAACGGCCTTACCGTGCTTTATATTTCCCGGTCCGCTCCCACACCCCTGGTAATGCACACGGTGTTAAAGCAAAACCTTTGGTTCGGCGTAGAAGTCACCGCGTCCCACAACCCTTCGGAATACAACGGCATCAAGATTTTCGTGGAAGAAGGCAGAGACGCTCCCCTGGAAATCACCAACGCCCTGGAAAAGATCATTGAAACCTGTACGGTCAAACAAATGCCCTTCGACAAAGCAAAAGAAGAAGGGTTGATTCAGGAATTCAAAAATCCCTTTAACGGATTTATCGACGATATCCTCAACGTTCTGGACACGGATATTATTCGCAAGCGGGGGCCCCGCATCCTGTTTGACTCAATGCACGGGTCTTCGACTTATCCCCTTTTGACGATTTTCTATACCACCCGCTGCACTCCCGACACCGTGCACGGCAACAAAGACGCTTTCTTCGGCGGAATGATGCCCGCTCCCACCGAAACCACCCTTCTGGACCTGAGCCGGGAAGTGGTTCGAGACGGCTACGATCTGGGGATCGGCATTGACGGAGACGGAGACCGGCTGGGCATCATTGACCGGGACGGCCGCTACATCAGTGCAAACGAAATCCTCGTTCTTCTTTACTATTATCTCCACGAATACAAAGGCTGGAAAGGTCCTGTGGTCCGCAACCTGGCCACCACGCATATGTTGGACCGCATTGCCAAGGATTTGGGAGAAGAATGTTACGAAGTGCCCGTAGGCTTTAAGTGGATTTCTTCCAAGATTGACGAAGTGGACGCGGTTCTTGGGGGAGAATCCTCCGGCGGTCTCACCGTCCGGGGACATATCCACGGGAAAGACTCTATCTACGCAGCATCTCTGTTTATCGAAATGATTTGCCGCACCGAAAAAGCCCCCGGGGAAATGATTGACGAACTGTATGCCAAATACGGCACCTTTGAAATGGTGGAATGTAATCTTTCGTATCCCCCCGCCGCAAGAAGTGCCATCGACGAAAAAATTATGGTCCGCAAAGAATTGCCCGACTTCGGCGCCACCGTCACCCGGGTCAATTACGAAGATGGATGTAAGGTCTATTTTGACGACGATTCCTTTATTATCTGCCGCTTCTCCGGAACGGAACCCATCCTTCGCATTTTCTCCGAAGCCTCCACGGAAGAAAAGGCACAGAGCTACATCGACGCCTTCCGGGATTTCCTGGCAGACGAACTGAACTGACTTATCTCTCTACCATATCCGGAAAGGAAGACCCCCTTCCTTTCCGGATTTTTATATTGATTTAAACCGTTTCGTTATAACCATTCCGGAGTTTTGCAAAAAAACAAGAAAAATGGCGGGAAATAAACTTTTTTCAGATAAACCGCAACGGTTTAGAAAATCCAATTGTTTTCAAAGACAAAAAACTTTTTGGCTTCCCTATTGAAATTAGAGATAAAATATGATATACTATATAGTAGAAACATTAAAAAGACGAGGGTTCTGTTATGAGCGTATTCCAAGGTATTGCCCCTCAACGGGTGCTGTATTATTTTGAACAACTGTGTGCCATCCCCCACGGGTCGGGGGACACGAAGGCAATCAGCGACTATTGCGTTGCCGTAGCCAACCGATTGGGGCTGTCCGTGCGGCAAGATTCCCTGAACAACGTGGTTATCAAAAAACCGGCCTCTCCCGGATACGAATCCCATCCCCCCGTTATTGTCCAAGGGCATTTGGATATGGTCTGTGAAAAAGACCCGGATTGCTCCATTGATTTTGCAAAAGACGGCTTGGACCTGTTTGTGGACGGAGATTGGATCGGCGCAAAGGGAACCACCCTGGGGGGAGACGACGGAATTGCCGTTGCAATGGCGTTGGCGGTGCTGGAAGACAACACGCTGTCCCATCCCCCCGTGGAAGCGGTCTTTACCACCGACGAAGAAACGGGGATGTACGGTGCGGAAGGTTTGGACGTTTCCGACCTTGCGGGGAAAATTCTGTTGAATATCGACTCGGAATGTGAAGGAATTCTCACCGTATCCTGTGCCGGAGGTGCCCGCGCAGAACTTATGGTGCCTCTGACGAAAATAAAAAATACCCTTCCTTGCAAAAAAATTGCCCTGAAAGGCTTGCAAGGGGGACATTCCGGAGTTGAAATTGACAAAGGCCGCATCAATGCGGACATTTTGTTGGGGAACTTCTTACGGGAAATCCCCTTCCCCTACGCCATCGTTTCGGTCTTCGGTGGAACGAAAGACAACGCCATTCCAAGTTACAGCGAATGCGTCTTGGCTTTGACCGAAGATTTAACTGATTTTGCCTTGGAATTTACAGCGAAAAACCGCCCGGATACCGACCCGGGGTTAAGGATTGAAATTACCGACCTCCCCACGGCGGACTCCTGTTTTGACGAAGATTCCACCCGGCGTATCGGCGCATTTCTCGCCGCCGTCCCCAATGGGATTCAGGCGATGAGTCAAGACATCGAAGGACTGGTGCAGACTTCGTTGAATCTGGGGCAACTGCGAAGCGAACCCCACCGCCTTATAGCGACCTTCTCGGTGCGAAGCTCGGTAGAAGCGGAAAAGAAAGCGCTGTTGGAGCATCTTCACACCGTCGCAAACACCTTCAACGGCACGTTTGACGCCCGAGGAGATTATCCCGCCTGGGAGTATAAGCAAGATTCCCGGCTTCGGGAAATTATGATTCGGATTTACCGGGAGCAAACCGGAACGTCCCCCGTGGTGGAAGCCATCCACGCCGGATTGGAATGTGGATTTTTCTGCCGGAAAATTTCCGGATTGGACGCGGTTTCCTTCGGTCCGGATATGCGGGACATCCACACCCCCCGGGAACGGCTGAGCATTTCTTCGGTGGAACGGACCTACGTTTATCTGTGCCAAATTCTCAAAGAACTGTGAGGACCTTACAATGACCGTAACAGAACGTTTTTTAAAGTACATCTCCTTTGCCACTCCCTCGGATGAAAACAGTACCGACATTCCTTCCACGGCATCCCAAAAGGAATTGGGGCAGTATCTGGTCGAGGAATTGAAAAATGCCGGTTGCAGTACCGCTTCGATGGATGAATACGGGTACGTATACGGCTACCTTCCCCCCTCGGCGGGATACGAGCAACGGGAACCCTTGGGGCTGATTGCCCATATGGACACCTCCCCTTCGGTGAGCGGAGAAAATATCCGTCCGCAAATTCTCACCTATGAAGGCCAGCCTTTGGATTTAGGGGCAACTACCCTGTCCGCGGAAGAATTCCCCGAACTGGACCGATACGTGGGACAAGAACTCATCGTCACCGACGGCACGACCTTGCTTGGGGCGGACGACAAAGCCGGCATTGCAGAAATTATCACTGCTTGTGCAGAAATGACCACAAATCCCCAAATTCCTCACCGGGGCGTGGCAATCTGCTTTACCCCCGACGAAGAAATCGGAAGAGGAGCGGACAAATTCAACGTCAAAGACTTCCCCGCCAAGGTAGCCTACACCGTGGACGGGGGAGAATTGGGCGAAATAGAATACGAAAATTTCAACGCCGCCTCGGCCAAAATTGAAGTATTCGGCGTCAATATTCATCCCGGTTCTGCTAAAAACAAGATGAAAAACGCTTCTCTTTTGGCAGCGGAATTCATCTCCCGCCTTCCCGCATCCGAGACCCCGGCGCATACGGAACATTACGAAGGATTTTACCATCTGTGCGATATGCAAGGGGACGAAAGTTACGCCCGGCTGAATTATATTATCCGGGACCACGACCGCGCCATTTTTGAAGGCCGGAAAAACTATATTGTTAATTTGGCAGAATATTTGAACAGCGTCTACGGAGAAAACACCTTCGTTGCCACCGTCAAGGACAGCTACTACAATATGAAAGAGAAACTGACCAAACATATGTATCTTATCGACGATGCAAAAGCCGCGATGGAACAATTGGGAATCGAACCGAAAATCGTTCCCATCCGGGGCGGAACCGACGGGGCCCGGCTTTCCTACGAAGGATTGCCCTGTCCCAATCTCTGCACAGGAGGACACAATTTCCACTCCATTCACGAGTATATTCCCGTGGCATCAATGGAAACGATGGTAAAAGTCCTTTTGGAACTGACCAAAGCATAAGGAGAATTCAAATGAACCCTCGGTACTTTTCGGAACGCCTTAAAGAATTGCGCGCAAAAGAAAATCTGACTCAAAAGGCATTGAGCGATGCCGTGGGAGTCTCTCCCCGCACCGTTTCTTTGTGGGAGAAGGGGGAACGGCTTCCTTCTCTGGAACAGGCGTTGGCCCTGGCCCAGCGGTTTTCCCTCTCCGTGGAGGAATTGTTTTACGAAGAAGAAACGGCAGAAAACCCCCGGGGGATGGAATCTCTGACCGAGTTGTATAAAGTCGGAGCCGGCCCCTCGTCTTCCCATACGATAGGACCGGAAAAAGCCTGCATCGTCTTTCGGAATCAATATCCCCAGGCCGACCGATTTGCCGTTACTCTGTATGGATCTTTGGCAAAAACCGGAGAAGGTCACGGCACCGACCGGGTCATTTTAAAAACCCTTGCCCCCGTGCCTTGCGATATTACCTTTGACCCTATCACCGGCAATCTCCCCCATCCCAACACGATGGAACTGTTTGCCTATCAAAACGGCCGTGAAATTGCCCGGGCGCGGGTGTTCAGCGTGGGGGGCGGAACCATTCGGTTTGAAGGAGAAGCGGAACGGGAACAGGTACGAGTCTACGACCTTAACACCTTCAACGACATTGCCGCCTACTGTAAAAAAGAGGGTCTTCGCCTTTGGGAATACGTTTATCAGACCGAAGGGGAAGGGTTCCGAGACTATCTTTTGAATATTTGGAAAGAAATGAAACGTTCCATCGCCGCCGGATTGGAAGACGATGGAATTTTGCCCGGGGGATTGAACGTTCACAAAAAGGCCAAGCATCTGTACAACCTTCAACACGTGGACGAGACCCAAGAGACCAAGACCAACCGCTTGATTTCTGCCTACGCCTTTGCGGTAGGCGAACAAAACGCCTGTGGCGGGCATATCGTGACCGCCCCCACCTGCGGAGCGGCGGGGGTCGTTCCGGCGGTGCTGTATTTTCAACAAAAAAAGGGCGGCTACACCGACGACGAAATCTGCCGGGCCTTAGCCACCGGGGGACTGGTTGGGAACCTTATCAAAACCAACGCTTCCATTTCCGGAGCGGAATGCGGATGCCAGGCGGAAGTAGGGTCTGCCTGTGCAATGGCGGCGGCCGCCTTGGCGGAACTGCTGGACCTGTCCTTGGATAAGATTGAATATTCCGCGGAAATCGCCATTGAACATCACTTAGGGCTGACCTGCGACCCCATTTGCGGCCTTGTTCAGATTCCCTGCATCGAGCGAAACGCCGTAGCGGCAATGCGCGCCATTAACGCCGTCAATCTATCCTCTTTTTTGAGCGACACCCGAAAAATCTCCCTGGACAAAGTCATCATCACGATGCGGGACACGGGCAAAGACCTGAGCCACCGCTACCGGGAGACTTCCGAAGGCGGGCTTGCCAAAATTCGGATTCATTGAATGACATAAGACGAGAAAATCGTTTCACAAAAAGGGCGGACTATTTGTCCGCCCTTCACATTTTTAATTTTTATCTATTTGTATATTAGAATTTATTTCAATGCTATTCCCCTGATAACCACACCTGCTGCAAACCCCTGTTGAAGGATTTGTATAATAACTGTGCGCTTCATACACGACCTCTCCCGTTAAAAAACACATCCCCTTATGTGTCGCAGGACGATACTTCATCCAAGTGTAATTACGAGAAGCCGTTTTTACTCCAAAGCAAACAGAGCAAGTTCTCTTCGCATCGGTATACTGCCAAGAATGCGATGAATGCAACCCCATAACAACATTAAACCCTCTTGCTTCATACACAGTAACGGTTCGTGCATTTCCTCGTGTATGGTACATCAATGCATCAACACATTCAGGTTCATCCAAATCCGTCAAACCAAAAACGTGCCCCAATTCGTGAGCCAAAACATAAGATTTAACATCTAACAAAGCATCCTCATTTATTGTGATAACCCATCTTGTATAGTGACCATTTCCAATATAAGAGTCAGAATATGCGGCCGCTGTCGCAGCAGTATTACCAGAAACAGCGCCAACAGTAACTGTTATATTCGCAGATGTGGACGTTGTTTCTATTAGTGATGCATATGTAACATTTTCCCACATCGTTACAGCTCTCTCGAACATCGTTTGATACTCCGACGGGACAGATGAGTCAAATCTATAAGTCCCTGTATAACTACCCCAGTGTTGAAATTCTTTGATTGCCCACTTTGATTCAGCAGAACCAACGCAATCTCTTCCATACTTATCTGTATAACTATCAAGATAAGAACTTTGAGATGTCGAATGAGCAAATGAAGCAATTGAAAATCCAAACAAAAATGATAACAATAAGATGATACCAACAATTTTTTTCATTTCTGAATCTTCTTTATATATTCTTTCACAGTACTGAAAGGATAAATAATCATAAATTGATATCCCCCTTGCAATAGAGCTGCATCGTTCTCAACCAAACAATTTGAGACCGTTCTTGCAGTTTCTTCATCACAGCGTGTCACTTGCTCCGGGAAATAGTCGGTTACCGATGTACGATTCACGACATACTCAACATCTTCCATTTGGCATATCTGAACTACACCTCGTTCCTCATTTACAATAGTAAACACGTCTTTCAGTTCAGACAAGGATTCCTGCTGAGAGCGTTGCAATCCCAAAAGAAAAACATCGCCTTTTTGAAAGAGCGGGAGCCAGCTATACGTCTGTTTTGGCGTTCCGGGTTGTGCCAAAAGAAGATTTTCCCTGTCGTAGGAAATCGCATTCTTATAACACTCTAATATTTCTGCGGAGAAGACCGTATAACCAAAATCCCATTCTTTTTTATAGCAAAAATTCGTTACCGAATCAATGCGAACCTCAACCACTAAATCTGCTGTTTCAAAAACCTCATCAAACCTCAAAGGATCATTGATATAATATACTGAGGTAGTAATAAGATCTCCGATTCTCTTATAATTTTTAAGGTCCTCTTTCTCCGTTGGATTACAGGCAGATAAAATGCAGACTGCAAGCAAGGAAAACAAGAAAAAGCAAACTGTCTTTTTTATATCAATCAACTCCTCTCAAAATTAAAAGGCGCATAAACCGTGGTGCATCACCATTGGCTTATGCGCATCGTTTGGAAGCTTTTATTCGATCGGAGGTGAGTATGATCCAAACCACCATCTGCATCAACCAATGGGGAGAAAAACAAATGCTTTTCATACGGGACACATCCTTCCTTAGCTTTCTTAATTACAGTATAATAAAAATTATAAAGATTGTCAAGCAAACAACACATAATAAAAAAATAAATCTATACTTTGCACAAAATTAAAAACGGTCTTTTGTTAAACTTTCACAAGAACGCCTGAGCCACCGCTACCGGGAGACTTCCGAAGGCGGGCTTGCCAAAATTCGGATTCATTAAAAAGGTGCTGACGATCGTCAGCACCTTTTTTAATTACGTTACAAATCCGCCATTGGGGGCGATGACCTGACCGGTCACGAAGGAAGATTGCTCGGAAGAGAGCCAATAGACGATATCCGCAACTTCTTCTGCTGTCCCGATGCGGTTCAAGGGGGTTTCGTCGGCCAATTCGTCCAAGGCTTCCTGGGGCAGGGCGGCGTTCATTTCCGTATCGATCACCCCGGGAGCCACGCAGTTGACCCGGATTCCCGAGGGACCGACCTCTTTGGAAAGAGCCTTTGTCAGCCCGATGATTCCGGCCTTTGCGGCGGAATAGGCAACCTCACAAGAGGCACCCACCTGTCCCCACATCGAGGAAAGGTTGATGATACAGCCGGCTTTTTGGGAAATCATATAGGGCAACACCGCCTTCGAGCAACGGTACGTTCCCCCTAAATGGGTCTGCATCATTTCCTCCCACGCTTCTTCGGACAAGTCCTGAAACAAGGAAAATCCGGCGATCCCGGCGTTGTTGACAAGCACGTCAAATCCGGGCAAGGTCTCAAAGGCTTTTGCCACGGCGACCTTATCCGATACATCGCATTTCACCCCGATCGCCCCGGTCTCTGCCGACAGTTTTTGTGCGGCTTGCTCGTTGAAGCGATAGAGAAAATATACGGTATCTCCGGCGGCGGCGAACCGGCGGACACAAGCGGCCCCGATTCCCCGGCTGCCTCCGGTAATCAAAACGGTTTTCATCTTACAACACCTTTTCCAGTTGGGTAATATCGTGAATTTCAAAATGGACGGTCACCCCTTCGGGAGCCGTTGCCCCGGTACGATTGACCCAGCAGGTCAAAATCCCGGCGTTGTTTCCCCCCAGAATATCCCCGGACAAAGAATCCCCCACAATCATCGTTTCACTACGTTTCATCTGAGGATGGTCGGCAAAGACCCGGTGGAAAAATTCCGGAGCCGGCTTTGCAAATCCCACGTCTTCCGAAATATAAATTCCTTTGACGATTTCGGGAATCCTCGTGCGGAGCATTCGGGCCGTCTGCACGTGCTTTAACCCGTTGGTCACGATATACAGGTCATACTTCTTGCTTAATTTCTCGCAAACAGCCTCTGCCCCGTGAAAAGGAAAGGCGTATTTGCTCAAATTTCCTTCGTAAGTCTTCGTAGCAAGGGCCGGGTCGGCGGACAGACCCAACTCCTCAAATGTCATCCGATACCGGCGGACCTTCAATTCCTCCCGGGTAATCTCGCCCCGTTCCAGGGCCTTCCAGCACGCATCGTTGTTCCGATGGTAAACGGCATAGGCGTTTTCGTCAAAGGGGAGATTCAGCATTGTAAACGTTTCTTCCAACGCCGCCCGCTCGGAGCGGTCAAAATCCAAAAGAGTTCCGTCCGCATCCAACAAAAGGGTTTTGATGCGGGGCCGGATCAACGCAGTCTTCCACACCAAAATCGCTCCGGCAAAAAAAGCCAGAATCAGGGACGCCACCGTCATCCAATCATACCAAGCCATAAAGACTCCTTTTTAAAAAAAGGGGGGGGCGTAATGCTCCCCCTCAAATTCAGATTCGTTCCAGCATATCGGAAGCAAGGTCCAACGAATCCCCTTCAAACAATTCTACCAATCCGCTGTCACACTGACGGGCAAAATCGGGGTCAAGAGGAATCTTGGCAAGGACAGGAATGGAATATTCCTGACTCACCTTTTCGATGTGGCTTTCACCGAACAGTTCAATCCGTTTTCCGCAATCCGGGCAAGCAAGATAACTGTAATTTTCAATCAAGCCGAGAATGGGAATATTCATCTTATTGGCCATATTCACAGCCTTGGACACGATCATCGAGACCAGATCCTGAGGAGAGGTCACGATAACGATCCCGTCCACCGGAAGGGATTGGAATACCGTCAAAGGCACGTCCCCCGTTCCTGGAGGCATATCCACGAACATATAGTCCACGTCGCCCCAGATAGCATCGGTCCAGAATTGCGTGACCGTGCCGGCGATGACAGCTCCGCGCCAGATGACCGGAGTCGTTTCATCGGGAAGCAACAGATTGGTGGAGATCACCGAGATGCCGGTCTTGGTCCGGGCGGGGTACATCCCCATCTCATCCCCTTGCAGAGGTCCTTTCAGACCAAACAACCGGGGAATGGAAGGTCCGGTAATATCCGCGTCCAAAATGGCGGTCTTATATCCCTTCCGGTTCATCAAAACGGCAAGCATTGCGCTGACGGAAGATTTCCCAACGCCTCCTTTTCCGCTGACGACCGCAATCACTTTTTTTACGTTACTCATTTCGTGGGGCTTGGCTTTGAGACTTTCCGCTCCGCCGCAGTTCTGCCCACAGGTTTTACAATCGTGCGTACAACCCATTATCAACATCCTCCTTGAGGGTTTTATACTCTACTGATTATGATACCACACCAAACCGAAAAAGTCAAGGGAAAAGCAAAAAAAACAAAAAAGATTCGCCAAATTTTCCTTGACATTCCTTTTTTTTGATGTTACAATAAAAACAATCGAAGGGAGGGACGGCTATGGAAAAGAATATTCTTTGGAAACCGGCGGGGAAAGTCTGCGCATTTTCCGGCTATCGCCCTTCCAAATTACCCTTTGCTGAGTCCGACCCGGCCTGTGAAGTATTAAAAATGCGGTTAAAGGACGAAGTCTATACCGCCGTGCAGCAGGGGTACACCGATTTTCTCTGCGGAATGGCTTTGGGTACCGATATTTGGGCCGCCCAGACCGTTTTGGAAGTGAAAGAAACCTTGAACGGCATCAAGCCCGTTCACCTGCACGCCTTTCTTCCCTTCCCCGGACAGGACGCCCGTTGGAGCGCAAAATGCCGCCGGCAATACCGAGAGATTTTGGAAAATTGCGACTCGGTCACCGTGACTTCCGCGCAGTACCTTCCCGACTGTATGGAACGGCGAAACCGGGCAATGATTCATCGGGCGGATTTATTGATTGCCGTTTACGACGGCAAGAGCGGTGGGACGAAAAACACCGTTTTGATGGCCCACAAAAAGGGCATTGAGATTCACATCTTATCCCCCCGCCTCCCCGGAATACCCTTTGAGAAAACCGAACCGTTCCGGGACGACTCCACTCCCGAACCGAAATTATTTTAAAACAATAAAAACACCCGGACCAAACTGAACCAGTTTGTCCGGGCGTTTCTTTTTATGCTTGAATGGTTTTGACTTCGTCTTTGGTCATTTCGTAGGTTTCTTCCTTGCCGGTGAAGGGGTTTAAGAAGCGAACGCTTCCCCCGTTTCGGGCATAGAGTGTTACCGATTGCACTCTTCCCCCTTGTGCGGAAGCAGAAACTTTCACGTTGCCATAGGCCAGAAGTCCGTCAAAAGAGCAATCTTCCATCCATTGTTCGGGAACGGCGGGAAAAACGCGGATCACACCGTCATAGCATTGCATCAGCATTTCCTGAACCGACTCGGCAAACATCATATTGGTCTCCAAGGTGAAGGGACGATAATGATGCCTCGTCAGACCGGATTTTAACTGGTCTCCATTGAGGTGGAACCCGTTGGGGGAATAGAGATGGCGAACAAGGAGTTTCAACTGCTTGACCGCAGATTCCCCATTGCCCAACCGGGCATCCAGATCCGCCATCCAAGTAAAGGAAAATCCCACCCACCATTCGGGGCCAAGGTCTTTCAGATGGTTCACACTGGTCTCCACCAGCGCCCGGTCTTTCGGGTCTGCCCAATCCACGATATCCAAGGGGAAGGCCTGCATCAGATGGGAGAAGTGGCGGTGGGATATATTCAAAGGCATCCCTTCGCAAATCTGATACCCCGATTCATCCGCCGCGTAGTCCGGCAAACGGGCCAAAATCCCGGGGTAAGATTCGTCATCGGTAAATTCCACCAAGGCGAGATACAAAAACCGCAACAGCGCCAAATCGTAGTTGCTGATATGAGGCAACCAGGACGTAATTTCGTTGTCGTTGATTTCGGGAGAAGACGACAAGGGCAACACCAGCCGGCCGTTCTCGTCTTCCGCAAGCCACCGGCGAACCACGGTTTCACATTCCTTCAATTGGGGCAAAAGGGTTTCCGCCAAGAAGGTCTCGTTTCCAGTGTACTTGTAATATTGATAATAGACGTGCAGTTCCCAAATCTGGTTGGTGATGGTGGTGGCGTACATCGGCCATCCTCCCAACGAGGTACCGTCAAAGGCGAAGACCGAAGGCATACAGGCTCCCCCGGGAGCGTCAAAAAAGGTTTCGGCAAACCTACGTCCGGCGGTGCAATTTCTCCGGGTAAAGAAATCCAGAAAACATTCGCATTCTTCCAAATGGTCGGATTTCAGGCTGGAATAGTAAGAGAATTGCAAATTCAAATCCCCGTGATAATCCCCTTTCCAAGGGGGTAAATGTCCGCTATCCGCCGTCCAGACTCCTTGCAACGGCATCGGATAAAAACCCTTTCGGGAACAGGAACCGAGGTAATAATGAGAAAGATACCACTGCTTCTCCAACTCTTTGTCGGGCAGAGTCACCGCACTCTTCTTCCAAAAACCTTCCCACCACGCAAGATGGTCTTGCAAGGCAGCGTCGTATCCCTGTTTCAGGGCGGATTCCACCGCAGCCGCGGCCTTCTCTAACCATCCTTCCCCATCCCGGGAGCAAGGGATATAATAAACCGCTTCTCTGCCGGTTTCGGTGGACTTTTCGGCGTACAAAAGAGCAAAGCCCCCGTCAGGAATGGCTTGGACCCGTCCCCGAACGTTGCCGACGCTAATCTCTTCGGCAGGGGCGTACTGCATTTTTTTCGTGCTGTTAAAGTTGAGAGAATACTTCTCTTCCACTTCCGGCGAGGTAAAATCGTGGGTAAACAGTTGGACGTTCGGCAAAACGCCTTCCATCTTCAAATATCCAAATTGGTTCTTGGCGGATAGAAAGGCAGAGATTCGGCAATCTCCCCCGGCAGTCTGCACCGTCACTTCCCCTTCGGCCCGTTGCAGCGAAAGCGTGCTTTTCACCCCCGTAGGAGCATCAAAATACAATTGCAGATTCCCGGCAGGCAGCTTGGTGGGATAGGGATAACGGGAATAAAAATCGTCAAAACGGTCCAAAATTCCCTGCTGGTCCCCGGCCCGGACAAGACGGATCAATTCTTCGTAAGTATAGTTTTCGTCCAACACTTCCGGAGCGGGACGGCAATCCCATAAATCCCCCCGGTCCAAAGACAATTTCAACGGAGCACCGTCTCCGTAGATCAAGCACCCCGTAAGACCGCTTCCCAAAGGAATGGCCTCATCCCAAAGCGCAATGGGTCGGTCAAAGTGCAAATTGCAATGTTCGGGTACGGAACAACGATTCATACTATCCCTCCGGCAATTTCCTTTTTTTCATTATACCCGAGTTCTATGGATTTGTCTTGTCCATTTTACGGATTTTCTATAACATTTTCCGGCAAAAAAGGAGAGTCTTTCGACTCTCCTTTTATTGTATTGATTGGGTTATTCTACCAAGCCGGAACGTTCGATACTCTGGATGAAGTACCGCTGTGCAAACAGGAACACGATGAGCAAAGGCAGAATAATCAGCAAGCAGGCCGTATCGTTGATGGCCATTTGCTGTGCCATATCTTCGATAGAAGATGCGACGGTGGTGGCTTTGTTGGCCAGAATCTCCAATTTGGGCAACAACATACTGTTGTAGGTGGTATCGGTCCACTGCCAGGTAAAGGCAAACAGGAAGACGGTAATCATCATATTTGCGGCGTTGGGCAGCATAATGGAGATGAAGGTCCGGAAGAAGCCGGCGCCGTCGATGTAAGCCGAATTTTCCAATTCCTTGGGCATTCCGCGGAAGAACTGCCGCATCAAATAGATGTAAAGACCGTTCTTCAACCCAAGTCCCAGAGCAGACATAATAACCAAGGGCCAGAAGGTATTGATCAGGCTAACCTTCGAGCCGAAGATGGCAGACAGTCCGAGGAAATCGGAGAAGCTTACGTACAAGGGAAGCTGAATGGTCTGGGCGGGAATCATCAACGTCAACAAGACGATGACGAACAGAAGGTCTCTGCCCTTGAACTTAAAGCGGGCAAAACCGTAACCCACCACAGCGGCTACGAACAACTGGAACACCGCAACAATCAGAGAAAGCAGGGTGGTATTCCAGAAGGAAGTCCAATAGTTCATATTCAGCATCGCCCGTTCCAGGAAGTAGGTAGAACCCTGACGGGGGATGTACATAACCGTGTTGTCCACGATATCTTCCGTGCTGGAAAAAGCAACGACGAACTTAACCACAAAGGGGTAAAGAATCATATATGCAATACCCACAATGATGATAAAGCGAAGGATGATCCAAGCCAATTTGCCTACGCCGTTCCAGTTCAGGTTGCGGCGTTTCCAGGATTCCCAGTCCAGCTTTTCCCGCTGAACCTTATTGCCGGAACGCATTTCCGCAAGAAAAGACTTCTTGCCGCCGGAGGGGAACAGTTTTTCTTTAATGGTCTGAATAATTTCTTTAATCTTATCCATTTTGTTCCCTCCTTAATCCTGATAAACAATCAACTTATTGACCAACAAATAGACTACACCAACGAACAATAGCAGCAGGATGGTATACATCCACGAGAAGGCGGATGCCACGGCAAAGGTATCCGGCGCCTCGTAAAATCCACTGATAAACGTAATCGTTTCGTTGTCTATACTGGTAAACAGGTCGATAACGGTGTAAAGCAAATTAACCAAAATCAGGGGGGAAATCATCGGGAAGGAAATCTTCCAGAATACTTCCCAGCCGGTCGCCCCTTCTACCTTGGCGGCTTCGTACATATTGATGGAAATCGACTGCAAGCCGGAAAGGAAGATGAGCATCTGAACCCCCGAAGAGGTAATTACCGTGTACAAGCTTCCGATGGCTCCGGAGATAATCTCCGCAAGCCCGGAACTTCCCAACGTGGAAAGAAGCATCGCTTCGATTTCCTGGAAGTTAAAGCCGGTAGCGTCGGTGCCGACGTTCAACTTTTCCCCTTGTTCGTACTGGTCCTGCAAGCTGGCAAGGTTATCAAAGTAGGTAACGATACCGGTGGAGAGAACCACGGGGATAAAGAAGATAACACGGGCAAGGGATCTGCCGCGGAAATTCTGATTCAAAATGTTCGCCATAAAGAAAGCGAAGATAAGAATGATGAAAATCTGAGGCAACAACGCGACGGTAGAAGAATAAACCGTTTTCAGAAATCCTTCTCTTACGAAGAGCGCGTCGTGATAATTCTGCCAACCCACGTAAACCAGTTCCTTCGCACCGGCATTCTCCGCGAAGGAATATTGAATGGACTTAATCAGAGACGGAATGTAAATGAGAATCAAACCGAGAATGATCGGAGAGACAAATACATAGCCGAACAGACTCTTTTTACGCTCCAAAGAAAGTGTGAACTTCTTCGGAGGCTTCTTTGCGGTGGCGGTTTTCACCGCTGCAATTTTTTCAGCCATTTTCAACCCTCCTGCTTCGTATCTTCGGAGTCGTCCGCTACGGGCGGAACGGGAATGGGTTCCGCCTCGTAAGCAGTGCCTTCGAGAATCTTATTGTATTCATCCACGGTCAGAACCAGATAGGACTTGGCTTGAATCACGGTTCTGTCGTTCAATTCCGCATCGTTGTCGTTGTAGTTCACGATAACGACCTTCTTATCACCGTAAACGGTGGCAAACACACCGCCACATTCCACACGCTTCACGGAAGGTTCGTAAGTGGGAAGGGTTCCTACCGCAGAGCCTTCGGGAACGGGAATTTCCGTCCAGCCGATGAGGCCTTCGTGGTCCAGAACGTAGAAGGCATCCAGAGCAGCGTGATCGGTAATGGGTTGATTGACAACGTCATTCAGGACCTTGGCCGCTTCTTTGTAGGTAGCAACGGCACGGTCAATGGTGCTTTCGTAGTTCAAAGAGAAATAGTTGTAGAATGCAGTGTAGTCAAACACGGAGTCTTCCGCACCCATCCAACGAAGGGAGAAGGCAGACCCGGTTTCCAGCGCCAGCAACAGAGCGTTTTCGTAATCGCCGGTCTGGTTGAGGGCGTCCACAGAATAGTTCACGTAACCGTGAAGCATAATCTGAGCAAAGGGAATCGCGTTGGCTTCCATCAAATATTCGGTAGAGCCGGTAGGCAGATCGAAGATGTGGGAAGCATACTTCCAGGTGTAGAAGTTCCCGGTGGAAACGGCAATGTCGTATCCATCAAAGGCTTGAAGAACCTTTACGTGGTCCTTTTCCGCCCAAGCACGGGTCACACCGTTGTTGGTCTTATAGTTGGAATGAAGGTCTTTGCCCAACGTACCAAGAGCGATGGACGGATTGGAAAGAACTTTTTCAAAGGATGCTCTGTAACTTTCGGCGATTTCCGCGGAGACCTTGGAAGAGACCAGAATCTTTTCTTCCAGATCTTCCCGCATCGAGCCGTTGGCGTTCATTCTTTCTACGATCGTAGCGGTAGAACGGTTCATCCGACGGGCAGCATCCTGGGACTTGCTGAATCCGTTGCCGGAAGAAGTCACGTGCAGGAAGTCTACCGAGGGGAAGAAGCCCATTCCGTTATCGTTACAATACTGAACCAAAGAACTCAATTCACCCTTCGTGCCCATACAGTCGAGCAGTTCCAGGTCCTGGGCAAAGGTATTGCTTTCCCCGCCGTTGGCCCAATAGGTGTACCGAGCAACCACATTGTTCACTCCGGCTTCTTTCAGTTTGGTCAGAATTTCCAGAGCTTGGTTGTACGTAGTCAGAGGCGTTTTGGTCTTGACGGGAACGCCAAGCACCGTTTGATTCATATCCACGCAGCCCAACAGTTCCACGAACAGGGGAAGTTCGCTTTCTTTCAAAAGCTCCGAGGGGAACAATTCCTTCTGAATGTAGTATTCTCTCAGGTGCTTCGCATAGTCCGTATAGGACATTCCGCCCTTAGTGAACAGGTACTGAATCCGATAGATTCCGGTTACGTCATCTTTGGAGAGGAGCAACCCGGACCCGGTTTGTTCACTGTTGGGGCTGACTACTGCGGAAGAAGTAGAATACGTACGGTAATCCCGTTCAGAATAAATCAATTCGTAGTTAATGGAAGAAACCGGGTTGGCCGCACCCTGAATGGGACGCATTACGACGTTAGCCTGAGCCGCTCCTTCTTCCATCAGAGCAATCAAACCGCCGGCATTGTACCGGGTGGCTTCTTCGGGCATTACGCCACGGTCAAAAATCATATAAGGAGCAAGAATCTGCTGGGAATAGTCGGTATCGTATTCCTTATTAAAGGAAGCGTCCGCCCCGTAGACCCGACCCTTAAAGACGTCGGTCTTCAAATCGCCGTTTACCGGGATGATCGCGCCCGAACCGTCGGGAGCAATCAAATAAGAATCCTGATAGGTCTGCTTGGTTGCACCGAAACCGCGGTAAACGTTGATGGAATACAACCGCTGCTTGGTGGGACCGAGAACCAAAGAAGAATCCAAATTCACCGCAAGACCGTTTTCATTGAGAACCAGGTCTACGGGAATGGTGTAAAGAACCGAACGTTCGGGACCTTGGTAGTCTGCCCGTTCCATTTCCTTCTTTACGTCTTTGGCATCAAAGCCGATGGTCTGCATCAATTCCTTGACACGGCCCTTCTGCTTGGCAGGAACCTTGTCGTAGGAAATGTACAAGCTCATAACGTCGATGGTGGGGAAGGTATCGCGGAAGCGTTCCTTATCCTCCATACTCAGCTCTTCGCTCTTGTTTTGGGGGTTGGGAGTGATGTAACGGTAGCATTTTTTCAGCAGTTTGATATATTCGTCGTACTTGCTTTGGTTAATCGTGCCATCCGAAAGGGCATCTTCCAAACCGCCCAGAATCACCTTTTCATAGGTGTCCTTGGTGATAACCGGGGGGAACAGGTCCTTATCCGGGTCATTACCGATGGTGTAGATAAGACGGAGAGAATCGTCTCCGGTCTTCAACACGTAGAACGAACCGTCGTTGAAACAGTTGTTGTAGAAGTTGAACTGATACCGTTTCCCGGAAGCATCGTAGGATTCCAGCGCCAAGGGGGATGCCATTGCGGCAACCTGCGTCGCACTCAGCGTAGTATCAGGGTCCCGGTTGGGATTGGAGTGGTAAGCAAAGCCGGTCTTCAAGTCAAGAACTGCAATGTCGGTGGTTTCAAAGTCAATATACAGTTCGTAATTGGAATTTTTCAGCGCCAGGTACATATCGGTAAGACCGGTGGTACCGCCCTTACTTTTATTGACCTTGGAATAACCGGAAGGGGGTTTGCCGTAAAGCTTATCGCCGTCTTCGTCCAGAATACTGGGAGCGTAAAGGATTTCCGCACCTTCCGCATCCAACATTCCCTGGATGAACTTCTGGCGGGCTTCGTCGGAAACTTCGTTGGTCTCCACCGAGTCCAGACCGCAAGCAGAGAGGGCCAAAGCAACCAGCAACAGGCTCGTGAGTAAAACGAGTAATTTTTTCGTCATAGATTTCATATCCTTATCCTCCTTACTCGTTCAACCGGAATATTACTTCTGTTCCAATCTCGATGAAGAAGCTGGAAACTTGTTGGAGCAGGAAGAACGCCAGAATTGCGACAAATGCGATTACTGCCATCCCAACGATGGTCAAAATCGTGGTTCCCAGGCCTTTGGCCACGGAATACTGATGGACAATGATCATTGCAAGGAAGATGTACAGGTAACCCCAGACCATACCCAGGCCACCGATAAAGGTAAAGATGCTGGCTTCCGAAGCGGAAAGGAAGTGGCTGAGGGGAATCTGAATCAGGTTACAAAGGGTAATGGGGAGAGTTGCATAGGCCGTGACCATAAACACGTCGGACAATTTTCCGTCCCCGTCCATCAACGAGGAGAAGCACCAGTTGGAAATCGCCCACAGAATATAGGGGAGAACCGAAGTGAGCATATAGATGGGGATGTTCAACTCCAACTGCGCCGCCCGGTCCGCAAACAGATACCCGAGGGACTGGAAGCGAAGCAGTGCAACCACGGCGTAGATGATAATCCAAACGACGCCCCCGGCAACGGAGCGACGCTTGGGGTCGTTCTTCAAGTCGAAGAACCCGTCGAAAGGATGGACTAAAATGTAGAAGGCGTAACCCATACGCTTCACTGTGGTCTTCGTTCCCTGCCACAGGCGGGGGAAGAAGCCTTTCAGCCAACTCCAAAGGTCGGACAAAATCTTCAAAAACACGTTGGATTTGTTTTCAGCCTTTTCCATTAGTTGTCATCTCCTTTCGCGTTGTATTTTGCGGCGGCAGCTTCTTGTCTTGCCAGGGCTGCTGCCAGTTTCTGGGCTTTTTCTTTTCTCTTCTTTTTCTGGGTCTTTACGATACTCAGAACGAAGTAGCCCACCACAAGAACTCCGATTCCACCGAAGATGAGACCGAAGTATTTTTCCATCTCGTTGGTCCGCAGAGCGGTATAAGCAATGGAGTAGTTGACCTTTTCATTGGCCCGGTCGAAGTAGACGATCGCTTCTTCATAGTGGTCCAACGCGGTCATCCCGGAAGCGTCGGTCTGGTCGTCGATGAGGTTCATCGCAAGCCGCATCTGCGCTTTCCCCAAACCGATGTTGGCAATGTACATATTAGAGTTATAACTCAGAACGTCCTTCCACAGGGGAATGGATTCTTCCCAAAGACCGTTGGCGGAAGCTTGTGCCGCTTCGTTGATAACGTGGACGTAAGCCGTCGCCTTAAAGACGGTAATGGTGTTGGTACCGGTATCGGAAACGTAAACGTAGTCCCCGTTAATTTCCAGAGCGGATGCCAGCTGGAAGGTACCCACAGACGTTCCCAGGCCACCGCAGATGTACAGCAGATTTCCGTCGGTATCGTAGGTGGAGAACCGACCGGTGGTCTGGTCCAGAATGGTATACCGTCCGCTTTCACTGTCAACCGCGATGTCTACGATCTTGGGAGCGTAGTTCATCATCTTAGGCCAAACGATGTCACCCATCGGAGACGCAAGGCCTTTCCGACGAAGCATATCCGTACCGTCGGCAGAGAGCTTTTTGACGGGAGCGTAGTTGGACGCAAGGGATCTGCTCTTCAATTGCTTGATAGCACCTTCGTCCAGAGCACCGATGGTGGGATAGATAAATCCACGGTCGTCAACGGTCAAACTGCTGTATTCGGTAGGAGCATAGGTCACCATCTGAGCCAACTGTTCTTCGGTAGCAAAGTTCCGCCAGATGCGTTCCCAAAGGCTGATGATAACGTCGGGAGCTCCGAAGAATGCGGTGAACACACCTTCGTTGGTAATCTGCATAATACCGCGGTTGATCCCTTCACAGATCACCTGCAAGTCTCCGGTATTGTCAATAACCAAACGGGTGGGTTTGAAGGCGTAATTGTCACCCAACACCGAAACCTTAATGGCCTGGAAGACTTTGGAGACCTTCCCGTTGATGTCGCAGGCAACAACACGCTGATTTTCCGTATCGGAAATGTAAATCGTTCCGTCTTCGGTTACGAAGATTCCCTGGGGAGCGTTGAGAGCGTACTTATTGGAAGCAATCACAACCTCTTGCTGTTCCCCGTCTTCCCCTTCCACGAATTCCGAGGCAAGGGCAAGTTCGGGAATGTCGCCGGTGAGGATTCGAATGGTGGAGACCAGCTGGTACTGTTCATCCAACACGTACACCGCATTTCCCTTGGAATCGAGGATGTACAGATAGCCGTTCTGATAGCACAGGTCCGAGGGAACGAAAGCCGTGCTGATCGTGGCATTGGGAACCACGTCGAGAACCGAGATCTGTTTTTCCACCGTGAAGGACAGCGGCCCGGAGGCGTCCATCCCGTCCACGTTGTAGAAATAAGAATTGTTTACATTGTTAATGGGCAACGCAAAAGCGGAAACCGCTGAGCACAAGATGACCGAGAGAGCGAGGACCGTAACAATGAGGCTTTTGATAAATTTTTGTTTCATTGCAAATTCGCTCCTTTCCTCAGTCTTTCATACCGGACGTTGCCATCGTTTCAATGATGTTACTCTGCGTCACCAAGAAGGTCAGCACGGGAACGATCATCATAATAACGTTGATAGCCATCGAAACACCGGCACGGGCAACACCTTCGGCGGCGATCTGACCCATCGCGTAGTTCAGGGTCTTCAATTCTTCCCGATAGATGTAAATGGTAGCACCCTGGTTCCAATAGTCTTTTACCGAGAAGACGATAAGGGTCATCCACGCGGGTTTCATATTGGGCATCAGAATACTCCAAAAAATCCGGAACTCTCCGGCACCGTCGATACGGGCGGCTTCCAAAACCGAATCCGGGAACTGGTCCACGAATCCGCGAATCAGATACAGAGAGAAGGAAGAACCCAGTGCGGGAACCAACAGACAGAGCCAAGTATCGATCCAGCCCAGGTTGGCCATAATCAGGTAGTTTGCGAGGGCCGCAGCGGGAGCGGCGAACATCAGGGTCATCGTGATAAGTTTGTTGATCGCGTTCCGACCCCGGAACTTCTCTTTGGAGAGAGGGTAGGCCGCCATCGAAGCGGAGATAACCCGAAGCAAGGTTGCCCCAATGGTGATGAACAGGGTGTTGAACAGATAACGGGAGAAGGGCACCGTGGAGTTGGACAAAATGGTGAACATATCCCGATAGTTGGACCCTGTGGGGTTACGAACGATAAGGTTCGGGGGGAACAACCATAATTCGTGCAAAGGTTTAAAGGAGTTGGAAATGGCGTAAATCATCGGGAACGCCATAAACACCCCGGCGATGAGAAGGAACAGAACCATCGCAATGTCGCCGCCGGCGGACCGGTTTACACGGCTTTTGATGATTTTTTTCTTCTTATAATAAATAAGGTTGCCTTCTTCGTCGTACTTGGGACGCTTTTTGAAAATCTTTCCGAAGAAATTTTTCTTTTCGGTCTGGGGGAGGTTCAATTTTTCTGCTTTTGTACTCATTCTCTTCAACCTCCTTATTTACCGACTCGGTCAAGCACGAACTGAACGACTTTGTTGGCCAGAATGGAAATGAGGAACAACAGTGTCGCGATGGCACAGGCGTAACCCATTTCGTAACGGACGTTACCGTAGTCGTGCAAGTGGTGCATAATGGTGTGCAATGCGTATTCCTGGGTGGGGAAGCCGAAGACGGAGGTAATAATTCCGTCCACACCGAAAGCACCGGTGATAGCCAGAATCGCACCGAACATCAACTGTCCGCGCATCTGAGGAAGGGTGATGTAATACAGTTCCTGCCAGCGGTTCTTGATTCCGTCCACGGCTCCGGCTTCATACAGGGAGCGGTCTACGGTTTGAAGACCGGCGATAAAGGTCAGGAAGGTGGTACCCAACGACTGCCACAAAATGATGACGATACAAACAGGAAGCATATAGTCGGTATCAACCGTCCAACGGATGGGCTCGGAGATGATTCCGAATTCCTGCAACCAAGCGTTGATATAACCGTAACTATCGTTGGAGAACAACAATGCCCAAACGGCAGCCATACCGCCGGACAGAGACGGTGCGAAGAACAACAGAGTCATAAATGCCCGGGGCTTGGGGGGAATTTCGTTGACCAGCCAAGCAAAGGCAAAGCACAACAGGTATCCCACAGGACCGGTAACGCAGGCAATAATCATCGTGTTCTGAATGGCGGTGGCAAACACGCTGTCGTTCAAGAACAGTTTTGAGTAGTTGGCAAGTCCGACGAAGTCGGGCCATTCCAACATATTAAAGTTGGTCAAGCTGATAACGATGGAAACCAGCACCGGGAGAATCGTAAACAGAAAGAATACGAGAAGGAAGGGCCCTAAAAAGAATGCAAGGCTCAATCTCCGGTTCCGGTTTGCCCGTCTCAGGCTTGCGGATTTCGCAGTATTTTTCATTTCCTATCCTCCCCTTTCTTAATTATTTGTTTCCGTAGACGGAGTCGCTTCCGTGATGGAATCATTATAAGGAAGATTCAGCTGTTCTCTCTTGTACTTGATTTCCCTATTGATTTCCTGAACGTAATTCAGAAGCGATTCTCTGGCATCGGTATATTGGTCAAGAACTTCGTTGAATGCGAAAGAATAATAACGGGTGTAGTAGTAACCGCCGACTTGTTCTTCGTATCCGACGGTATTTTCCCACTGGTCCATAATGGCGGACAGTTCCTTGGTCGTCCAGGGAAGTCTCTGCGCGGCGGCAAGGTTTGCGGTATTGTACCGGGCTGCAACCCCGAGGGTGGCTTCCAATTCGATACCGTATTCGTACTGAGCGTCTTCGCTCACCCACCACTGCATCCAAGCCCAGCAAGCGTCGGTATGGGTCTGGCTCTTGCTGACGCCGGCGTTCAGAAGAACGATGGAGGAAACGGTGGTCGTGGTGTTGTAGTTGATAATAGGATTGCCTTCTTCGTCCTTCAAAACGTTGCCGTTTTCATCGGTCACTTCGGTTCCGGGGACGGTGGTGAAGGTCCAGGTACCCTTGATTTCGGGAGCCGCTACGCACAGGGTGTTGTAGAAGCCGAGGGCCTGCAAGCCGATGGGCATTTCCCCGAAGCGGAAACGGTTCTGGAAGTTATAGGACTTGGGACAGTTGTAAGTAATGTAGTAGTCGGTGACGGTGATAAAGGACTGAATTGCAACTTCGGAATCCAGGTTGGTCTGGTAACCGTTGTTCTTATACAGCGTGCCGCCCCGTTGATACAGGATGGTGTGGAAATCCGGGGGTGCGAAATCCATATACCGCTTCTTCAAAAGAGCAATCATATCGTAGATTTCGGTCCAGGTTTCGGGAACCTTCATTCCCATATCGTTCAAAATGTCTTCCCGATAATAGAGCATTGCAAAGTCTTGCTTTTCGGGGAGAGCGTAAATGTTCTTCACCGTACCCTTGGAATGGTCGTCGGGGTCGTTATACATTTCCAACGTGATGGAAGTGAACGCGGTGGGCGAGAACCAAGAGTAAACTTCGGAGAAGCCGGGAACGTCTTTGTAACCTTCCTGCGCGTTTTCCAAAGTACAGCCTTCAAAGTTGTTCAGCGCAACCAAGGCGTTACGGGATGCGTAGTTAATAATATCGGTAGAACCGAGCCCCATAACGATATCGGGGCCTTTTCCGGCAAAGACGGAAGGCAACAGCGCACCGCCGGGAACCAACTTGATATCAACGCCAATCTGATATTGATTGATAAAAGCACGTTCAATCAATCTCTGTTTGATTTCGGCACGTTCCTTACCGGTGGTAGCCCAAATGGACACGGTGGTGTCAAACTTCTGGTCGCTGGTGGCACCGATGGCGTTGGCGTCGGTGGTAAAGGACTCGATGAACATCACCACGTTGTGCCAGATATTGGCAAACACGTTGGCTCCGCCGCTTCCGGGAACGTAATCCGGTTCGGCAACCAGGATGTAGTCCATTTCCAGGGGCTGATTCCGCATCGTGGTCAACCAAGAACCAAGGTTGGTAATCTGATTTTTAAAGTTAGAGAAATAGGAAGGTATTTTATCGGGGTCGTCCGACATATCCTGCAAAACGGAAATAACGTTGTAAACGATAGCCGTCTGCTGGCCTTCGCCACCCAGGATTTCGATGAGGTTATTGTAAACGCTCGTCAAAATATCCCCCTGAGCTTTCAGGTCGGAGATAACGTCGGGAATTTCTTCGTCCAGCTTGTAGTCCCGGTATTCATCGGGTTCTACGCCGGTAATCTGCATAATCTTACGGTAGTCGTTGTTCAACTTGGAAACGACGGTATCCACCGCGTTGATGTATTCGCTCAGCTCCCCGGTGGTCGCGGCGATGCGAATCACGTTTTCCCCTTCGTTGAACTTGAAAAGCAACTCATTGCCGTAATCGTCGGTGGGAGTCATCATTTCCCAACCGGTGTTGTAGGCGAAACGAATCCGGGTCGCTTCTTCTACCGGAGTCTGACCATTTACGGTAATCTTCCGGCTGGAAAAGGTACCGGAAACAATATTCTGGCGGGCACGGAGTACGATTTTGTACAAACCGGTCTTCGGCACACTGACCTTGTATTCCACCCATTGGCCGGAAGTGTTCCAGTTTTCCCCGCCGATAACGTTATACTTGATACGCTTGTCAGCCTGAGGCTCGGTGGCGGCGGAAGAACGGTCGTATCCGGAATAAACGGAGGTAGAAGACTTGGCATCGGGATATTCGGTCTGAATCTTGGCGACGACCTTATCCCCGTCGATGACGAATTCACCGTTCTCTGCCAAAAATTCCGTATAAGACACCGACTGCTCCACGCCGTACAGATACAGCTTGGAGAAGGCGACCGGTTCTCTGGACGAGGCGATGCGAATCACGTTCTTACCCTTTTCCAGGTAGAATTGAAGCGCACCGTCGTAGGAGCCGGTGGAATCTTTAAAATAAGAATCGTCGATCCACTTACGGTCTTCCACGGAAGAAGGACGGATCTGGTTTCCGTTTACGTCTTCCACGAAATAGCCTTCCCGGATCCCGTCTTCGTCCGCGGCAGAGACTTTACTCCAATCCACAGAGTCTACGTAGAGACGGTCCAGAGCGGCAGTACGGGCTTCGGTGTAGGGAGACGCACCGTTGACAGTGATGGACCGTTCAACGGCGATACCCTTCCCCTCGATGGGGTAATAATTACATCCCAGGCCGTACAGACCGGTAGAAGGCACGTCAACGGTAAATTCCACGTAACCTTCTTCGCCGGTTACAAGGACGTTTTCCCTGCCCTCAAATTTTTCCACCCGAATCTGTTCTCCCGCAGAATAGGCCGACAAATCCAGATCGATTACGTCGTCCGAAGCGGAAGCCCGGGCATACTTTTGCAGATATTCACCGTAAGAGCCTTCCTTGAAGACTGCGACGAAAGGAATGTTGGAGTCCAATTCCGTCACGGCCTTGCCAAGGGTGGTCAGGGCAAACATCTGGAGTGCCACCACGGCAACGAGGATTGCCGCGATAACTTTGCTTTTGCGCACTGCAAAACACCTTCCTTTGGTTCAAGAATTGCCGTGGAAACGGGAGAACACCGGCGAAGGTCATTCGCCGGCAACTCGTCATTTCCGTATTTACAGAGGAAACCCTCTTTTTTACTTGTATATTATAATATATTTACCGCGTTTTGTCAAGTGAATTTCTTCCGTTTTCGAGCAATATTTCCATATTGTTTATCTACTTTTGCCATAGAAAGTTTCGCCGGTTGGACTTTTTTTATTTATTTTTGACCCCATTTTCTCCGGGTTGTTATGCAGGCATAACAAGAAAAACACAATATGTATAAGAATTCACACCGCATCGGTTTGTTTTAATCCATATATAGTGTTTTTTTAACACCTCAAAAAACCGTCGAATGTGCATTTTGCACAAAAATATTCCCCCGAAAATAGATTCAAAAAAACGATACAAAGGTTTCAAAGATAATTAACAATTGGAAAAATCCTTGACGTTTTTCGGAACTTTTGGAGCAAAAAAAACACCGACTCTCTCGGCAAAGAAAGAGTCGGTGTAAAACGTATTTTCACAAAATCAGGGTTGCATCGTCACAGAAGAATCGTCTTCCGAAACCGAATCGGTCGTCGCAACGCCGGTCGCGTCATCGGTCACGTCTTCCAAGTCGGGCGCAGGCTTCCTTCCGTCAATCCATTCCTGCTTGACCAAGACGGCGTGAATGGCGATACGAACGTCACTGTTGACCCCTTTACAGGTGGAAAGGGTAAGAATCCGGTCTTCCGGCGTAAAGTTGAACTTCTCGAAGGCAGACACCATATTCTTGCTCTGCAAGCTGTTCAAAAATTCCACGTATTCCGCATCTCCGGAGAAGTAGGTGTTGATATAATTGAACGCCGTGGTAGTCTCATACCAAGCGAACACCTGCCACACCGTCCGCTCGTTGGGGGTGTTGATATAGATAAAGTGGTTGTAACCGTCCTGTTGCCATTTGGTTTTCGAGTTCAAAAACCGCAATCCGCCAAACATCAGATAACTTCGGGCGTGGCCGTAAATGATGACGTTGCGATTGGACGTAAGGTCTTCCATATTACAGCGATAATCCGCATAAATCCAACCGTTTGCGTTGTTACTCTTATCAAAAGAACGGTTGAGATAAAACTCATTGTTGGTGCTTTGCACCACCGCCATATTAAAGGGCAGCCCCTTCACGTCGGTAGTCGTGGGCCAATACATCCAGGCCACGGTGTCCTCGTTCTGATTTTTCAACGTGTCAAACCCCACGTTTTGCAGATAAGGAAGGTCATCCGTATTGATTTGCGAGGGAGCGATCTGTTGCCATTTCGATTCCGGCAGCGGGTCGTCCCCGGTCAACGGCGGAACGACGACGTCGGTATCATCCCCCGGTTCGGGCACAAACACGCTTCCACCCCCCGTTCCGCCCATCTCCGACTGCCCGGCAAAGTCCAAAATGACCTGCTCAAACAATCCGAGCATACTGAACGAAAAAACAAAAGCACAAACCGCCAGCAGCACAAGCGACAGAGGGGAATACTTTACGTATCCCCGCTTCTTCTTGCCATTTTCGGGAGTTTGTCCCTGGGGAGTTCCCGGATTCAATTCCTGCTCCGGCACTTTATTTTCCGACATAAAACCCCTCCTTGAAATGGGGAATGAGCACGATAATTACAGTTGAGACAATTTTTCGGGTGCCTTGACCGCAAGGATCTTCCGGCAAACGTTTTCCGCGGTAAATCCGTATTTCTCCATCAATTCCGCGGGAGTACCGGACGTTCCGAAGGAGTCTTCCACGCCAATACGAATTACCGAAGGTCCGCTGGTGGCAACGTTGCAGTCACAGACCGCTTCGCAAACCGCGGAACCGAATCCGCCGTTGACGTTGTGGTCTTCGAAGGTCACGATAAGTCCGGTATCCTTCAAAGCGTCTTCAATGGCTTTCTTGTCTACGGGTTTGACCGAAGGCATATCCACAATACGGCAGGTCAACCCCACCTTTTCCAGCATTTCTTTGACCTGGGCGGTCAATTCGTGGAAGTGTCCGCAGAACATCAACGTCACGTCGTCCCCTTCGGCAATGCGATAGGATTGTCCGGCGGTATAGGTAATACTTCCCGCTTCATACACCACGGGAACGGCAAGACGTCCGCCTCGGATATAGACCGGTCCGTCGTGTTCCACGGCAAAGCGGAGAGCCGCCTTCATCTGGGTGGCATCCGAAGGATTGATGACCACCATTCCGGGAATGGAACGCATCAAAGCCAGATCTTCCAAACATTGGTGAGTCGCTCCGTCTTCCCCAACGGTCAGACCGGAGTGAGTCCCGACGACTTTTACGTTCAGATGAGGATAGGCAACGCTGTTGCGAATCTGCTCAAATGCGCGGCCGGCGGCAAACATCGAGAAGGAAGAAGCAAACACGGTATTCCCGCAGGTTGCAAGACCTGCGGCGACTCCAATCATATTTCCTTCCGCAATTCCGCAATCAATGAAGCGGTCGGGGTATTTCTTCTTGAAGGTAATGGTCTTCGTCGCCTTCGCAAGGTCGGCGTCCAAAACGTAAAAATTAGGATATTGTTCCGCCAACTCCACCAGGCCTTCGCCGTAAGCGTCGCGGGTTGCTTTCAAATCAGCCATTTTGTTCCAACTCCTTCATTGCAATTTCATATTCTGCCTGCTTGGGCGCAGCACCGTGCCAATCGCACTGATTTTCCATATAGGAAACGCCCTTCCCTTTCACGGTGTGGGCTACGATACAAGTGGGTTTCCCCTTGGTTTCCCGGGCTTTTTTCAAAGCGGCACGGATTTCGTCATAATTGTGGCCGTCAATTTCCACCACTTCCAGACCGAAGGCCCGCATCTTGTCGGGAACCGGGTCAGACCCCATAACTTCGCTGGTCGCACCGTCGATCTGCAACCCGTTCAGGTCCACGAAAACACACAGATTATCCAGCTTGTAGTGGGCAGCAAACATCATCGCTTCCCACACCTGGCCTTCTTCGATTTCACCGTCGCCCAACGCGGCGTAGACACGGTAATCTTTTCCGGTCAGTTTCCCGGAAAGAGCCATTCCGCAAGCGGCAGAGATCCCCTGACCGAGAGAGCCGGTGGAAATATCCACGCCGGGGGTGGATTTCATACTGGGATGTCCTTCTAAATGACTGTCAATCTTCCGGAGCGTAAGCATATCTTCTTTGGGGAAGTAACCCTTCAATGCCAGAGCGGCGTACAGGGCGGGGGCGGCGTGTCCTTTGGAAAGGACGAACCGGTCTCGGTCTGCCTTTTTGGGGTCCGCAGGGTCGATATTCATTTCTTCGTTGTACAGCACCGCCAAAATATCGGTGCAGGACAGAGACCCACCGGGGTGACCGCTTTTCGCGTGATACAGAGACGTAACAATCAACTTGCGCATCTCCAAAGCCATACTTTCGGTGTTCATTTCATTTCTCCTTATTCCATCCCGGCGCAGGCAGGGATAATATTCTATTATGCATTATAACACAAAAAAAAAGAAATTGCAAGGGGGAAACGGAAGATTCCGAAAAATTGCCGATTTTTTTCTCAAAATATCCCTTGCAATCCACCGAAAAATATGCTATACTAAAAAAACAAACGTCACCGAACCTCTTGCGAAAGGAGTCTCTATGAGACGGAGAAAAAAGCCCTCGGGCCTGTTGCGATTGGCCCTGATGCTCCTCATCTTTCTGCTTTGCCTGGGAGCGGTTGCCCTGATGGCCACGGTATTCGCTCCGAAAGCGCCCGAAGATGCCGGCAACACAACGGCAACAAACCAACAAAACACACAAACCACGGACCTTCCCGAAAACACCCCCTCGTCCCCCCAAGAAAATGAGGAAGCCCTCCGAAAGTACGCAGAAGAACTGTATCGAGACCAAACTTTTTCCGCGGGACACATCGCCGTCTACGATATCACGGCCGGAACGGTGCTGTACCAGAAGGATGCGCAAACCAAAATCACCGCCGCGTCCACCACGAAATTACTCACGGCACTGACCCTTTTAGAGTATATTTCCCCGGATACGGTCTTTACGGTAGGAAGTGAACTTTCTCTGGTGGGAGCCGGCTCTTCTTCCGCAAAATTAGTGAAGGGACAGACGTTGACCGTAGAGCAGATTATGGATGCGCTTCTCATTCCCTCCGGCAACGACGCCGCCTACGTTATTGCCGCCCACGTGGGACGAAATCTTTCGGGAGACCCCCAAATCTCCGACCGGGACGCAGTAGATATTTTCTTAGAGAAAATGAACGACAAAGCAAAGGCTCTTGGAACGAAAAATTCCCTGTTTACCTGTCCCGACGGATATCCGGACGGAAAGCAATATACCACGGCGGAAGATATGATGTACATTGCAATCGCCGCTACCGGCAATGAAACAATTCGCAAAACCGTTGAAAAGACCTATTCCGAACTGACCCTCCCCAACGGAACGGTGGTGGGATACGTCAACACCAATCAACTGATGGTCCCCTCGTCCTCCTATTTCTACGAAGGAACCTTCGGCTTGAAGACCGGCTCCACCCCCGGTGCGGGGCAGTGTCTGATTGCCGGCGCCACCGCCTACGGCCACGACCTTATCGTCGCGCTGTTCAAAGCACCGGACAACGCCGCCCGGTACAACGACACCCGAAAAGCCTTCGACCTGGGGTTTGAAGCGGTTTTACAGCACCAAAAGGAAGAAAAATAAAGCCTACTTTCGCAAAAAAACGGAGGTTCTTTTGAGAACACCTCTTAACTTACAAAGGCAAATATGTTACAATGAATTACAATCTAATCAAAAGAGGAGAAAAAATATGTTAAAGAAATTTCTGGCGTTACTGCTCTGCTTGATGATGGTCACCGCTCTGGTTGCCTGCGGCGAAACTACCGGCGATAACACCCAGGGCGGAGAAAACTCTGACGTTGCTTCCAACTCCGAAAGCTCGGAAAAACAGAACAGCGACGAAGAAGATTTGGGCGGCTGGGACGAAGACGAAGACCACATCTTCTTGGCCACCGACATTGAAAATCATTCCATTATCATTATCGACCTTGCTCTGTCCACCGAAGACGATTTTTCCGACCTGGAAGATTGCATCGTGTGGGAATGGGATTCGGACAAGGATGACGCGTGCAAGGGCAATCCCGGAGCCGGCATTGACGCTGCAAAACTCCGCTATTCCGAATATTACAAAAAAGACGTCATTGTAGCCTGCTCTTCCTCCGGCTGGGCCGGCATTATCGATTACAAAGCAAGAACCGTCCTGTGGGAATGGGCACCCAGAGTCGGGAACTTCCACTCCGTGGAACTGATGCCCAACGGTGACGTAGTCATAGCAGGGTCTTCCGACGACGGGAAGATCTACTACGTTCCCCTGTCTGCCGGAGAAACAAAACCCTCCAGCACCATTCCCTCGCCCCACGGACACGGCGTTATGTGGGACCCCGAAAACGAATGGCTGTGGTGCCTGGACTTCGACGAAGTTTACGCTTGCCAGGTGATTAACGAGGGGACGGCCAACGCAAAATTAGTCCGCTTGAACGGAATTGAAGCAAAATTTGAAAAAGACAACGACGGACACGTTCTGTCTCCCATCTACGGGGAACCCGGAAAATACTGGGTTGCCAACAGTTATAAGAACTACATCTTCGACGCCACCGACCCCGACGACCTCTCCCTGAAAGGCGCCCCCACTTATTACAACGACACAACCATCAAAGGCATTGCCTACTACCCCGACAAGACGATGGTTATGACCGTTGCCGGCTCAGGCGAACACACCAACGACTGGTCTTGCGGTGAAATTCGCATCGTTAAGATGGTGCCCTCTTCCGGGAAGGTGAAAAAACTGGTTCCGGAAACACACAACATCGCTTTGGAAGGCAGAGAGTTCTATAAGGTCCATCCCTTGAACAAGAATTATCAGTAATAAAACGTCTCCCCTCAGTCTTTAAGATTGAGGGGAGATTCTTATTGACGAAAGAGAAAAAATGTGGTATAATAAATCAAAATCAGCGCACAAGGAGGAAGGGCAGTGAAAAACAAGCGTTTGCAACGTTTAGTTTTAGCAGCGATGTTTTTGTCGATTGGATTGGTTTTGCCTTTTTTGACAGGACAGATCCGGGGAATCGGCAATATGCTTTTACCAATGCACCTTCCGGTATTTTTGTGCGGTCTTATTTGCGGCTGGAAATACGGAGGGACCGTAGGACTGATTCTTCCGCTTCTTCGGTCGGTCTGCTTCGGGATGCCGACCCTATACCCCAACGCCCTTGCAATGGCGGTGGAACTGTGCAGTTACGGTCTTCTCGTCGGCCTGTTCTACGCGCTGTTCCGTCGGAAAAATCTTCTCGCCGTCTACGGAAGTCTCCTTCCTGCGATGATGGGAGGACGCCTTTTGTGGGGACTCGCCCAAACCGTGCTTTTAGGTTTTACGGAGCATCCTTTTTCCCTCTCCGTCTTCTGGGTCAACGGCTTTGCAAAAGCACTGCCCGGAATCATACTTCAACTGATTTTGATCCCCTCCCTGATGGTTTTGATTCAACAAACAGATAAAAAATACCGTGCAAAATAAACACGACCGGCCGAACGAATCCTTCGGCCGGTTCTTCTTTTCGGTCATAAATCCTTTTTCAGAAAACGAAGAGCGTTGGTATAATAAATATCTTCCACGATATCCTTTTCCAGAAGCATCGGAACCACGGGATATTTTCCGGCCACGACCTCCGGCGCATTCCCCTCAAAAAAGACTTCCATCATCCGAACCTTCTGGTCGTTAAATTCCCGGACGCGGGAACCGGGAGCCCAATCCACGGAAGTATCCGTTCCCACAAACATCCGGTTCCGGTACTTGCGGAAAAAAGCCCGCGTTTCTTCCGGCGTCAAGGAAAGTTCCAGAAAGACTTCCACTGCGGGGGTCAAATCATAGTAGAGATTCGGACAAAGATCCAGCCATTTTGCTGCCCGGGGAAGATCATCGTAATAGAACCCCATATGGGAAATCGCCGCCCGCAAATTAGGATGTTTCAAAAAGACATTTTCCAACATAACGAAAAACTCTTCCTGGCTGGGAAGGTCTCCGTTTCCGTAAAACCACCCCTTTTCCTCCAACCTGGCCCGGTTTGGGGCGTTTTTATCCCAATTCCCACGGGGGTCATTGTTGTGAATTACCAAGGGGATCTGCTGTTGCTCCGCGTAAGCGAAAAACTCGTCCATCCGGGGCCCTTCGTAACCCGTTCCCCAAAATCGGTATTGCGCCGGCTTCCCTTCCAGCAGTTTAATTCCGTCAAACCCTTGTTCCATAAATGTTTTTGCCTGCTCAATAAAATCCTTCCCGTGGTCCAGAGCCGCAAAAGCGTAAGAACCCGGAATACGCCGTTTCAATTCCAACGAAACCTCATTGGAATCGTAATGAAACCCGGAAGAGGAATGTAAACAAGCCATAAACCCAAGACCGCAATACCCTCGGACTGCCATCATTTCCTTCATATAATCCACCATTTGGCAGATGGGAATATCGCCGTAAGTGTGTATATGCATATCCATCTTTTTCATCATTTTAACAACTTCTTTCTATTCGATTCCCAAGGCGTCTTTTGCCAGGCGGTCCGCCATTTCGTTGTATTTTACGCCAGTATGGGCGGCGATTTTTTCAAAGGTTACTTTCAACACGCCCCGGTAAGCCTCCGTGGCAGCAACGTACTCTTTTGCAACAAAGGAATTTGCCTTCCACCGACCCTCGAACCAAGCGGAAATGCCATTGTAATCGTGACAAATGCGTATCTGTCCGTACCCCATTTCTTCCGCCCGGCGAAGGGCCACCATCGTTGCCCGCAATTCTCCGGCCACGTTTCGGGCAGACACTGCTTCCGGATGGTCTCCCCATCCGTTTTCACAAATCTCCCGGCCGTCGTCGGTCAAAAGAACGCATCCATAGCCGTACCGGCCGGTTCTGGCGTCAAAGCTTCCGTCCACAAAGGCAACAAGCATCCCCGCCGGCACCAGATAGGGGGCGTCGTCAGTTTTTTGCGTTTCCGGCTTCTTTTTCCGGGGACGGGGAGACGATTCCTCCGAAGAAGAGTCTTCCGTCAACGCCACCGCCGGGCCGTCTGCGGAATTTAAATAGTCTTCCGCTTGTTCCAGCGTTGGAAAGGATTTGTATTTCGCACCCTTGACCCCGTGGATCATCGGCTCACATTCCGCCCAGGTCTTGTAGATTCCGGGGGTCACCCCCACCCGGACCGCATAAAATTTGGGACCTGCCATACCTTCTCCTTTAATGTAAATAAAAAAGGTCTTGCAAAGTCACTCTTTGCAAAACCTCCGTTTCTTTGTTCCGAAAAACAAGACAGCACAGCGGAGGGACTGCTCCGCTCCTCTGTGCCGTTATGCTCTGTTTCGGTTGTTCACTTAATCAGACCGCTCTCTGGACCTTACCGGAACGCAGGCAGGCAGTGCAAGCGTGAACGTGTTTCACCTGACCGTTGACAACAGCCTTGACACGTCTGACGTTGGGTTTCCAAGTGCGATTGGAACGTCTGTGGGAGTGAGAAACCTTGATGCCGAAAGCGACATCCTTGCCACAGTAATCACATTTTGCCATTCTTTCCACCTCCAAGCGTGTTTTCTTCATTCAGCACGGATTATTATAGCAGAAAAAAACGCGAAATGCAATACACTTAACAAAAAATTCATAAATTTGTCGGAAGCGGCGGGAAAAGAGGGGTTGAAAAAGCCGTAAAAATATGTTATTATATTTAAGTATAATTTATTAAAGAAGAGGGAACCATCTTGTCGAACGAAACCATTGCCGGAATCATCCCCGAAAATCGCCTGCGCCGTCTGGAATTGCAGGGATTTAAATCCTTTCCGGACAAAACCGTAATCGAATTCCGCGAAGGGATCACCGCCATCGTCGGCCCCAACGGAAGCGGAAAAAGCAATATTGCCGACGCTCTGCGCTGGGTCTTGGGGGAAACGTCAACCAAGACTCTGCGGGGAGCCAAAATGGAAGACGTCATTTTCAACGGAACCAAAGAACGCAAACCGATGGGGTACGCGGAAGTGTCCATCGTTTTGGATAACGCGGACCGTATGTTTGACATTGACTATGCGGAAATCGTCGTCACCCGCCGTTTTTATCGCTCGGGAGACAGTGAATATCTTCTGAACCGAGCCCCGGTTCGTCTCCGGGACATCCGGGAACTGTTCCGGGATACGGGGCTGGGACGGGATGGTTATTCGGTCATCGGCCAGGGGATGATTACCGAAATCATCAAGGCAAAACCCGCCGACCGCCGCTTTTTATTTGAAGAAGCCGCCGGAATCGCCGGTCTGAAATTTAAAAAAGAAGAAAGCGCCCGCAAGCTCCGGCAGGCGGAAGAAAATCTGGTTCGGGTAGGAGATATCATCACCGAACTTGCCGACCGTCTCCCCTCTTTGGAACACAAATCCAAAAACGCTCGGAAATTCTTAGATTACAGTAGCGAGAAAAAAGACCTGGAACTCTTCGTCTGGCAAAAACAATCGGAAAAATACAGTGAAGAATTGGGCAAGGCCGTCGAAGTCAAAAAGACCTTTGACGACCAACTGGAAGCCTCCGCGGAATATTTCACCCGGGCGGAAGCCAAGGAAGAAGAACAAAATCAAAGGATTCGCGAATTAAGCGAGCAGATGGACGAACAGCATCGGCTCAAATCCGAGACCGAAGCCGCCGCGGCTGCCGCAGATGCCGAGATCTTGGTCTTAAAAAACGACTTGGCGCACTTGGAAGAAGAACGTCAGCGTCTGCGCCGGGAAGACGAACAGTCCGACGCGATGCGGACCGTTTTGCTGGAAGAAAAGCAACGGACCCTTGACACCGTCGCCGCCGGGGAAGAAACCGTACGGGAATTGGAAGAAAAGATTCGTACCGTCGCCGCCCGGAGGGACGACTCCAAAAAGACCGAAGAAGATTTTGACGCCCAAGCCGGACAGACCGCCCGTCAAACCGCTCAATTGGGAGCGGACCTGACCGCATTGCGGATTCAAACCGCTTCGGCGGAACAGTCTCTGACCGACGTACGGGCAAAATTGGAAGACATCGCTCTGGACGACAAGGACGGAGAAGAAAAATTAGAATCCCTAAAAAAGGCCCAAAAAGAATCCAAGAACGAAGTAGACAAGTTCACTTCCATTATTAACGACAACAAAAACCGGCTGGAAGGCTATCGGCTCCGGTTTGAAAACCGCAAAAATCAGTTGGAGAAAAAAGACGCCGCGTTACAGCAATTGCGCATTGCTCTTTCTCAAAAGCAGAGCCGTTTAGGACTTCTGTCCGATATGGAAAAGCATTTTGAAGGCTTCAACTTTGCCGTGCGGACCGTAATGCAGGAATCCCAACGGGGCATCCTGAAAGGAGAAATGGCGACGGTGGCCTCGGTCATCACCGTAGACCCCAAATACGCCGCCGCCGTGGAAATTGCCCTGGGGGCCGCCATTCAGAACGTCATCACCGACGACGAGCAATGTGCAAAAGCCGCGATGCTGATGCTGAAAAACAAACACGCCGGCCGCGCCACCTTCCTTCCCCGGACCACCGTCAAAGGCAATCGCCTTGCGGTCAAAGGTCTGGAAAACGAAGAAGGATACGTGGGATTGGGCTGTGATCTGATTGAATACGATTCCAAATACGATTCGGTGATGGTCTTTCTGTTAGGCCGCACCGCCATTGCGGAAGACATTGATTCCGCCCTTGCCATCTCCCGGCGTCACGACCGGACCTTCCGTATCGTGACCTTGGACGGCCAGGTCGTCAACGCCGGCGGTTCGCTGACGGGGGGTAGCTTGTCCAAAAACACCGGTATTTTGACCCGCCGCAACGAAATCGAAACGTTGACCGAAGAAATTGCAAAACAGGAAGAGACCCTGAAAACCGCCGAAGCGGAACTGCGCTCGATGAAAGAAGAAGTTTCCGGAGCGGAACATACCATCGCCCAAATCAACGCCCAGTCGGAAGCCGCCCAACAAAACCGCATTAAAGCTCAGGCAGAATTTGACAGTTACGCCTCTTATATTGCAAATGTGACCCGTTCGATGGAAGAACGGGCGTTGCAGACCGAGGCGTTGAAAAAGCGAGAAGCCGAACTGACCCAACAGATTCAGGATTCGGAAAAGCAGGCGGAAGAATTGACCCTTGCCATTGCCGCCGGAGAATCGTCAGCCAAGACCGTGGAAGAAAAATTGGCACAACTGAAAGAAGAACAACAGGCCATTGCCGAAGAGTTGCACGCCATTCAATTGGAAATTCTGTCCGAACAGAAGAATATCGAGCAAAACAAAACCTCGGCCCAAGCTTTGGACCAACGGATCGCCGATTGCGGCCGCACCGGGGACGAGACCCGTCTGCAACAGGAGGAAAACCGTAAAAAAACCGAAGATGCCAACGCCGCCGTGGCCGCAGGCGAAGCGAAGAAGAATTCCTTCTTGCAAGCCGCTTCCCAACTGACCCAAACCATCCGAAACCTTTCCGAAGAACGGAGCAAGGTGGAAGCGGAACAGACCCGGATGCGGGCGGAACAAAAAGAGATCTACGACACCAGAGAACGGCTCACCCGGGAATCGGAACGGACGCAGGCCAAAATCGACCAGTTGACCGAGGCAAACAACGCCATTCTCTCCCGGTTCTGGGACGAATACGAACTGACCCTCAGCGAAGTTATCGCAATGAACCTTTCCTTCGACCTTCCCACCGCCCGGAAGCGCGCCGCGGAACTGAAAGATATGATTCGGGCCTTGGGACACGTAGACGTATCCTCCATCGAAGAATACGCCGCCGTCAAGGAACGCCACGATACGTTGGCGGAGCAATTTGACGATATCAGCAAGGCGAAGGCCGAACTGGAAACGATGATTGCCGGTCTGGAAGAAGAAATGGCGAAGATTTTCGAAGAACAGTTACATACCATCAACGAAGCCTTTGCCGAAACCTTCAAAGAAATGTTCAACGGCGGGGAAGCAAAGCTTCGGCTGGACGAACCGGACAACATTCTGGAATCCGGGGTGGAAATCTACGCCGCTCCTCCGGGGAAAATCATCAAAAACCTGGTGTCCCTGTCCGGGGGCGAGCAGGCCCTTACCGCCATCGCTCTGTACTTTGCCATCTTGAAAATCAAACCGTCTCCCTTCTGTCTTTTGGACGAAATCGAAGCGGCGCTGGACGATATCAACGTGGCCCGGTACGCCGCCTATCTCCACCGCCTGTCTGCCAAGACCCAATTCGTCACCATCACCCACCGCCGCGGGACGATGGAAGAAGCGGATAAACTCTACGGCGTTACGATGGTAAACAAGGGGATTTCCCGGGTGATCGCCATTGACGTGGACGAAGTCAGCCGGATGAACCTGGACAAACAATAAAGGACGGAAACTATGGGATTTTTTGAAAAAATCAAAACCGGACTGAAACGGACCAAAGACTCCATCGGAGACGGTCTGAACGGCATTTTTGCCACCTTCCGCAAGGTAGACGAAGACCTGTTGGAGGAATTGGAAGAACTTCTGATTTTGGCCGACGTGGGATTTGAGACCACGGAAAAGATTATCGACGCCCTCCGCCAACGGGCGAAAAAGGAAAATATTGATTCCCCAGACCGGCTCCGGCAAACGCTGGAAGACATTCTGGTGGAATTTACCGAAGGGGACCACACTCTTCATCTGACTACAAAGCCCTCGGTGATTCTCGTGGTGGGGGTCAACGGGGTGGGTAAAACCACCACCATCGGCAAATACGCCAACAAATTAAAACAAGAGGGTAAATCGGTTTTGATTGCCGCCGCCGACACCTTCCGGGCCGCCGCCATCGAACAGTTGGAAGTGTGGGCCGACCGGGCCGGGGCACAGATCGTTCGCCACGCAGAAGGGTCCGACCCCGCCGCCGTGGTCTACGACGGAATCAAGGCCGCGGAAAGCCGGGGCATCGACGTGCTTATCTGCGATACGGCCGGCCGGCTTCACAATAAGAAAAATCTGATGGAAGAATTGAGCAAAATTATGCGAATCATCCATCGGGAATTACCCGACGCAGATAAAGAAGTTCTTCTGGTGCTGGACGCCACCACCGGCTCCAACGCCGTAGAACAGGCTAAGTATTTCAACGACGTAGCCCCGCTGACCGGCATCGTTCTGACCAAGTTGGACGGAACGGCCAAAGGCGGCGTGACCCTTGCGGTCAAGGACGTAACGGGAATTCCCATCAAATTGGTCTGCGTGGGAGAACAGATTGACGATCTGCAATCCTTTGAACCCCGTGCCTTTGCCAAGGCACTCACCGAAAGCAACTGATATTTTTAGGAGATACTTTATGCTGACAAGCAAACAACGGGCCTACCTTCGGGGGTTGGCCAATTCGATGAACGACTTGTTTCAAGTGGGGAAGGGCGGCATTACCGAAAACCTTATCACCCAAACCGACGAAGCGCTGGAAGCCCGGGAACTGATTAAACTCCGTTGCCTGGAAACGGCGGGAATCACCAGCCGGGAAGCCGCCGATATTCTGGCGGAAAAATGCCGGGCCAATTCGGTTCAGGTCATCGGCAGTAAATTTATTTTGTACCGCCCTGCCTCCGACCCGAAAAAGCGGAAAATCGAACTTCCTGCGGAGAAAAAACGGAAATGAGCCGCATCGGCGTTTTTGGGGGAACCTTTGCCCCCTTTCACAAAGGTCATAAACAGGCCCTGAAAGCCTTTCTTACGCGGGCAGACCTGGACCGCTGTTTTGTCATTCCCGCGGGGATTCCGCCCCATAAAACCAAGACTGCCCTGTTCACCGACGAACAGCGGCTGGAAATGACCCGGCTGGCCTGTAAAGGTATTGACGGGGTCACGGTATCGGATTGGGAACTGAAACAGGAAGGCCGAAGTTACACCTATAAGACCTTAGGGTGGCTGAAACAACAGCACCCGCACGACCGGTTGGTCCTGTTCGTCGGTTCGGATATGCTTTTGACGTTGCATCAATGGTACCGTCCGGAAGAAATTTTTTCCCTGGCGGAAATTGCCGCCTTTTCCCGGGAAGGGGACGACCTGCAAACGTTGAAAGAACACGCACGGGCGTTGGAGAAACGCTTTCCCGGAGCAGACGTTACCGTTTATACCGAACCACCCTTCCCCGTATCTTCCACGGAGATCCGGGAAAAATGGGAGCAAGGAGAAGATTTGAAGACACTTCTCCCCGCGGCAGTCAACGAATATTTAACCTTTCTTCGCTACGAAGAAGAATTAAAGAGGCGTCTTTCTCCCCATCGGTTCCGTCACTCTTTGGGCGTGATGAAACAAGCCCGAAACCTTGCAAAAATCCACGGGGCGAACGAAGAAAAAGCACGGATTGCTGGTCTTCTTCACGATATGACCAAAGAATACTCCAAAGAAGACCATTTTCGGTTGTTTGAACGGTACGCTCTTCCCTTGGACGAAAATCTGAAAACCAACCAAAATCTCTGGCACGGTCCGTCCGCATCCTTGGACATTACCGAAACCTTCGGGATCACCGACCCGGAGATTGCTTCCGCCATCCGGTATCACACCACGGGGAAAGCAAATATGACGCTGTTGGAAGCCATTTTGTATATCGCCGATTTGACCGACGAGACCCGGGATTACGACGACGTAGATTTTTACCGCACCTTAGCAGAAGAAGACCTGTACAAAGCCTGCCTTATTGCAATGAGATGGTGCCGGGACGACGTAAAAAACCGCGGATACGACGTCCATCGGGATATGCTGGACGGCATCGAATTCTTGGAAGAACGCTATCCCGGAGTAACCGAAGAAAGCGAAAAGAAACGATTGAATTACACCACGAAAGGATTGTAATATGAACCAAACCCTGAAAGCCATCGTCAAAGCCCTTGACGAAAAGAAAGCCGTAGACATCAAAGTCATTCAAATCGACGAAGTCACGTCGCTGTGCGACCATTTCGTTATCTGCAACGGGACGTCCACCACCCACGTAAAGACCCTTGCCGATGAATGTGAAGTGGTCACCGACAAGTTGGGCTATCCCATCCGCGCCCGGGAAGGAATGGATGCGGGAAGCTGGATCCTGTTGGATTACGGCGACATCATCGTCCACATTTACAACAAAGACACCCGGAATTTCTACAATCTGGAAAAGTTGTGGAAAGACGGTATTGAACTTGAAATTAACGACCTTTTGGAGGATTGAGCAATATGGAATACAATTTTTCCGAAATTGAAGCCAAATGGCAAAAGAAATGGGAAGAGACCGGCGCATTTCACGCCGAAGACCTTTCCGACAAGAAAAAATTCTACGCCCTGGTAGAATTCCCCTATCCCAGCGGTGCCGGGATGCACGTGGGACACATCAAAGCCTATTCCGGTCTGGAAGTCATTTCCCGGAAGCGGAGAATGGACGGATACAACGTAATGTTCCCCATCGGCTTTGACGCCTTCGGTCTTCCCACCGAAAACTACGCCATCAAGACCGGGACCCATCCCCGGACGGTGACCGACACCAACATCAAAAACTTTACCTCCCAGTTGAAGCGCGTTGGCTTCTCTTTCGATTGGGACCGGGTCATCGACACCACCGAAGAAGATTACTACAAATGGACCCAGTTTATCTTCCTGAAAATGTTTGAAAACGGCCTTGCCTTCCGGGACAAGACCCTGGTAAACTACTGTCCTTCCTGTAAGGTGGTTCTTTCCAACGAAGACTCCCAGGGAGGAAAATGCGACATTTGTCACAGCGACGTTATCCAGAAATCCAAGGACGTTTGGTATCTTCGCATCACCGAATACGCGGACAAACTCCTCAACGGCCTGGAACAGGTCGATTACTTACCCAACGTGAAGATGCAACAGGTCAACTGGATTGGGAAATCCACCGGCGCGTTCGTCAACTTCACTCTGAAAGATACCGACGAGACCCTTCGCATCTACACCACCCGTCCCGACACCCTGTTCGGGGTCACCTTTATGGTTATGGCGCCCGAGCATCCTCTTCTGGACAAATATCGGGACCGCATCGCAAACGCCGACGCATTGGACGCGTACCGCACCGAATGTGCGAAAAAGACCGAATTTGAACGGACGCAACTGGTGAAAGACAAGACCGGGGTGTGCATCCAGGGACTTTCCGCCATCAACCCCGTCAACGGAAAAGAAATTCCCATTTACGTGGCTGACTACGTAATGATGGGCTACGGAACCGGAGCGATTATGGCCGTTCCCGCCCACGATGAACGAGACTACGCCTTTGCCAAGAAGTTTGGCATTGACATTATCGAAGTCATCAAAGGCGGCAATATGGACGAAAGCGCCTACACCGGAGACGGCGAAATGGTCAACTCCGGCTTCCTGAACGGTTTGACCAACAAAAAAGAATCCATCGAGAAGATGGCCGCCTGGCTGTCGGAACAGGGCATCGGTGAAAAGGGCGTTCAGTACAAGATGAAAGACTGGGCCTTCAACCGCCAGCGGTATTGGGGAGAACCCATTCCCATCGTTCACTGTCCCCATTGCGGAATGGTGGGCGTGCCTTACGAAGAATTGCCTTTGCGGCTGCCGAAAGTCGAAAACTTCGAACCCGGCTCCGACGGAGAATCCCCCTTGGCAAAGATTCCCGAATACGTCAACTGCAAGTGTCCCAAGTGCGGTGCCGATGCAAAGCGGGAAACCGACACGATGCCCCAATGGGCCGGCTCTTCCTGGTATTTCCTGCGGTACATCGACCCCAACAACGACGCGGCTCTGGCCGACCCGGAAAAACTGAAATATTGGTTGCCCGTAGACTGGTATAACGGCGGAATGGAACACGTGACCCGCCATATGATCTACTCCCGGTTCTGGCATCACTTCCTGTACGACCAAGGCATCGTTCCCACGGAAGAACCTTATGCAAAACGCACCGCCCAAGGTCTTATCTTAGGCCCCGACGGGGAAAAGATGAGTAAATCCAAGGGCAACGTGGTAGACCCCAACGACGTGGTCAACGTATACGGCGCCGACGTTTTGCGGCTGTACGTCCTGTTTATGGGAGACTACGAAAAAGCCGCTCCCTGGTCGGAAAGCAGTGTCCGGGGGTGCAAGCGGTACGTAGACCGGGTGTGGAATCTGATGGAAACCGTCACCGACGACGAAGGCTATTCGTCCGAGTTGGAATCGTCCTTCCACAAGACCATCCGCAAAGTCACGTCCGATATTGAAAATATGAAGTTCAACACCGCCATCGCCGCTTTGATGACGCTGATGAACGACATTTCCGCCAAAGGAAGTGTCACCAAGGGCGAATTGAAGACCTATCTTACCCTGCTCAACCCCTTTGCTCCCCACATCACCGAAGAAATGTGGGAACAGGCCGGATTTGAAGGAATGATGGTCACCGCTCCCTGGCCGGAATACGACGAAGCCAAGACGGTGGACAAGGAAATCGAAATTCCTGTTCAGGTCTGCGGAAAACTTCGCTCCGTGCTGAAAATTGCCGCCGATTCGGACAAAGATACCATCCTCGCCGCCGCGAAGGCCGACCCGAAAGTTCTCCCCTACACCGAAGGAAAAACCGTGGTAAAAGAAATCTTCGTACCCGGCAAGATGGTCAACCTGATTGTAAAATAAGCCTCCCTGCAAGCGATATCGAATTTTCCGTCGGAAGATTCGATATCGTTGTCTGGACTGAAATTTGAAACGAAAGGAGGAGACCCCCGTGCCTACCCTGTCGGGAATCATCGACAAAGTTATCTACAAAAATTCCGACAACGGATATACCGTTGCCGCGTTAGAGACCCCCGACGGAGAAATCACCGTCGTAGGACTTCTGCCCCTGGTGGCGGAAGGAGAACAAATTGAGGTGGAAGGGGAATACAAATTAAACCCCAAACACGGACAACAATTTGAAGTCTCTTCCTTTCTGAGCAAACTGCCCGTGGAAGAAACCGCCATTTTACGGTACTTATCTTCCGGGATTGTCAAGGGCGTGCGGACCAAGACCGCCAAACTGTTGGTGGACGCCTTCGGACCGAACACCTTGGATATTATTGAAAACAATCCGGAACTGCTGGTGCAGATTCGGGGCATTTCCCCGGAAAAGGCGGAAAAGATATCCCAAAGTATGAAAGAAACGGTGGGGGTCAAGACCATTTTGCTCTATTTTCAGCAATTTGGAATGACACCCTCCGTAGCCTTTAAAATTTACAAACAATTTGGACTTCGGGCCTACGACGTGGTCCGGCAGAATCCCTATCGCATCTGCGAAATTCCGGGGGTCTCCTTTGAGAAAGCCGACCGGATGGCAGAGCAAATGGGGTACGACCGAACCTCGGATTACCGCTTGCACGCCGGAATCGAGTACATTTTAAATCAGAATCTGTTTAACAACGGACATACTTTTATTCCCAAAGAAAAATTGGTCCCCCTTGCGGCGGAATTTTTAGACACCGATTCCCAGACGCTTCGGGACTGCATCGAAGAAATGTGCCGCCCCGGAGGAAATCTGCAATACGTCCCCGAAATCGGCAACACCGACGGGGTCTACCTTCGCTGGGTCTATGACAGCGAACGGAACATCACAAACCGGGTCTTGCTGGCCTCCCGGCTGGGAACGGAATATCCGGGGAATTTTGCAAAGGATATTGCCCGCATTGAACGGGATTTGGATATTACCTTCGACGAAAAACAACGCAACGCCGTCAAAGAATCCTGCTGCCATCAAATGATGATTCTTACCGGCGGGCCGGGGACGGGAAAAACCACCACGCTGAACGGTATTATCCGCATTTTGGAAGCAAAAGGGGAAAAGGTGGGTCTTGCCACCCCCACGGGTCGGGCGGCCAAGCGAATTACCGAACTGACCGGGAGAGAGGCCAAGACCATCCACCGCCTGCTGGAATATACCCAGACGGGCACGGAACGGTGTTTTCAGCGAAATCACGGAAACCCGGTGGAATACGACGCTATCATTATCGACGAATGTTCTATGGTGGATTTGTGGCTGTTTGACCACTTATTAGACGCCCTTCCATTGTCTTCCCGTCTGATTTTGGTGGGAGACGTAAACCAGTTGCCCCCCGTAGGACCGGGAAGCGTGTTGAAAGATATTTTGTCCAGCCAGCGGGTCCTTTCGGTAGAACTCACCGAAATTTTCCGCCAAGCCCGGGAGAGTTTGATTATTACCAACGCCCACGCCGTGCTCCACGGTCAGATGCCGGTGTTAAACGAAACGAAAAAAGACTTTTTCTTCTTAAAGGCCGACACCCCGGAACGGGCGGTGCAATTGGCAGTGGACTTAGCAGCGCACAGGCTCCCCAACGCCTACGACTTCTCCCCCGCCACCGATATTCAGGTCCTGACCCCCACCCGAAAGGGTCTGGTGGGAACGGCGAATCTGAACCGGGAACTGCGGGAGAAGATAAACCCTTCCGCCTACAACAAAAAAGAATTGACCTTCCGGGATATCGTCTTCCGGGAGGGCGACAAAGTGATGCAGATTCGAAACAACTACGACCTTGTCACCGAACGAAGCGACGGCCATCTGGACGCCGGGGTCTACAACGGAGACTTGGGCATCGTAGAAGCGGTCATTCCCTCCCAGGAAAGCCTTATCGTCCGCTTTGACGACCGGCGGGTTACTTACACGGGGGAAACCTTGGAAGAATTGGAACCGGCTTACGCCATCACCGTACACAAAAGCCAGGGCAGTGAATTTAAAGCGGTCATTCTCACCGTTTCCGAAGGGGCGGACGTGCTGTTCACCCGAAATCTCCTTTACACCGCAATGACCCGGGCAAAACAACTGCTCGTCCTGGTTGGTTCCCCCACCCGATTATCGTATATGATTGGGAATATCACCGCCGACAAACGGTACAGCGGACTGAAATTTATGTTGAAAAGTTTAGGATAATACTATGGACTTAACGAATCCCACCCAAATTAAAGACCTATTGGAACGGCACAATTTCCACTTTTCCAAGACCTTTGGGCAAAATTTTCTCATCACCCGGCAGATTCCCGAAAAGATTGCCCAAGCAGCCCAGATCGACGAAGATACCACCGTGCTGGAAATCGGTCCGGGCATCGGATGTCTGACCCGCTGTCTTGCAAAACAGGCAAAAAAAGTGGTCACCGTAGAAATTGACGACCGGCTGATTCCCATTTTGTCCGAGACCTTGGGAGACCTGGACAACGTACAGGTGGTTCACAACGATATTTTAAAGACCGACCTTCCCGCCCTGTTTTCCGGAGAAGAAAAATTGGCGGTCTGCGCCAACCTTCCCTACAACATCACCACGCCCATTTTGGTATACTTATTGGAAAGCGGGCTGAAATTTGAATCGGTCACCGTGATGGTGCAAAAGGAAGTGGCGCAACGGTTTTGTGCGGTGAAAGGGTCGAAAGACTACGGCGCTATCACGCTGTTTTTGAACTATTACACCAAGCCGAAACTGCTCTTTTCCGTGGCCGCCGGCAATTTCTTGCCCAAGCCTCGGGTCGATTCGGCGGTATTGCGACTGCAAGCCATCGAACCGCCGGTAGATACCGACCCCAAAGAATTGTTTAAAATCATCCGCGGCGCTTTCTCGATGCGAAGAAAAACTTTGCAAAACACCCTGGCTTCCATCGGGATTGCCAAAGAATCTACCGCCGCCGCCCTGGAAGCAATGGGTCTTCCCCCCTCCACCCGGGGAGAAGAGCTGGATCTGCAACAATACGCCCGCCTCACCGCAGAATTAAAGAAATAAAGAAGAAAAAATCTCCGCAGAACACTCTGCGGAGATTGATTTTTTCGATTCTATTACGACCCGGATGTTTGAGAGAATTTGAACAGGTCGGTGAGGTATTCAGGACGGTAGGCGTCGATGGCGGCTTCGTTGTACACGTAATTGAGACGGCTTCTCCAATCGGTGTGCTTGGCGGCCAAGTCTTCCGCATACAATTCCTTAAACACCGTTTCTTTCACGTCGGTAAAATACGATTCTTTTTCCGTGTGGTCCAGCCGCTGAACGATCCAAATCGAATCGTCGATGGTAACAGCGGCGTATTCCCCGTTTTTCAGAGAAAAGACTTTGTCTACCACGTCTTCGTCCACGGTGATATCGTAATAGGTGGCAAGAGATTCGCTGAACACTCCGCTCTCGTTGATAACAAGGCCGTCTTCCAGCATCGTCTGGTTCTGCAACTCGTAGGATTCCTTTTCAGATACGGACATTTTATCGGTAATTTCCACGTAATCGTCGGAATATTGGGGAATCAATTCTTCGATAGCAATTCCCTGCTCCAATCCTGCCAGGACGGCGGCTTTGTCGGCTTCGATTTCCGCCATTTTCGTGTCGTTATACTTGTTGCCGTCGGTATCCTTGGTCATCTTGACCACGTACTTAAAGCGAACGTAATTGCTGGCGAAATGGTCCTTCATTTCCTGCTGGGTAATCTCGTTGGGACCGCCTTCCCCGTAATAATACTGCAAAATCTTTTCACTCTTAATATTACAGGCCATCAGATTGCGGAATTCGTCGTAACTCATTCCCATCGCCTGACGAATGGAATTGAACCCGTCGTTTCCGTACAGATTCACCCAGTCTTGCTGGATGATACGGGAAATTTCCTTTTCATCCTCCCCGTCCAACTGCAACCCCAACTTATCAAAGGTAAGTTCGATGTACAGGTAAGACATATACTGGTCTTTGGCCGTTTCGATGATGGTATCGCTCAGCGACTGCTTTCCGCCGGACAACGATTTATCTGCCAGCATTTCCGTCCAGGACATCTTTTTCTCCATTTGGGCGGCAAGAGATGTGAGATAAGCATAATAATAATCGGTCATCCATTGGACGTAATACCGATAGGGGGCAACGGGGAATTCTTTGCTTTCTCCATCCACCGTTCCGGTGATAATGTACGAGATGTCAGGCTTCCGGTTGCATCCCGCAAAAACAGAACAGACAAGCAACAACGCCAAACACAGAGACAAAACTTTTTTCATCGAAAAATTCCTTTCAACCGCCGGTGTTTCAGCGGACGTTCTACATTATAATAAGTATACCAAAAAACCTCCGCCTTGTCAAGTTAAAAAATGTGACAATCGTGCAAGAAAGAAAAAATCTGCCGAGAACCTTTTCTCGGCAGATTTTTATCATTATTCTACGGTTACGGATTTTGCCAGATTCCGGGGTTGGTCCACGTCACATCCCAGCAAGACCGCCGTTTCGTAGGCGATACGTTGCAGATAAGAAATGGAGGCAAAGGGCGCAAAGAAGGGGGGCAGATCGGGCAAAACGATGGTATCGAAGGCCGATTCCACCGCTCCCAAGCAAGGAGACGCCAAAAGCAGAATCTTTCCTCCCCGGGAAGCGGCTTCCCGAAGACTTCCCACGGTCTTTTCAAACAACCGCGGATCGGAGGCGGTCACGATGACCGGCGTTCCGTCGGTAATCAGGGAAATGGTTCCGTGTTTCAATTCTCCGGCGGCGTAGGCTTCGCTATGGATGTAAGAAATCTCTTTCAATTTCAAAGAGGCTTCCATCGACAGAGTATAGTCTACTCCACGTCCCAGGAAGAAGGCGTGTTGCTGGTCTTCCAATTGTTTGGCAAACCGCAAGCACCCCTGATCATCCTTCAAAGTCTCTCTCACTTTTTCCGGAATTTCTTCCGCTAAGCAAGCGGTCATACTCCGGGTCTCGGCCTCGGTCAAGACGCCTCGAACGTAAGCCATCCGAAGGGCAATCAGAGCAAATGCCGAGAGTTGAACGGTATACGCCTTCGTGGAGGCTACGGCAATTTCCGGGCCGGCGTGGGTATAGAAGACCCCGTCCGCTTCCCGGGAAAGGGCCGACCCTTTCACGTTGACGATTCCGATGGTGGGAATTCCTTGTTTCTTCGCCAGCCGCAGCGCCGCCAGGGTGTCCGCCGTTTCTCCGGATTGAGAAACGCAAATCACCGGCTCCTCGGGACGAAGAATGGGATTGCAATAACGAAATTCCGAAGCAATTTCCACGGTGACCGGCACCCGGGCAAGGGATTCAATCATCGTCTTTCCCACGATACCCGCGTGCATTGCCGTTCCGCAGGCCACCACCCGAAGGGACGTGAGATTCCGCAACAATTCGTCGCTGATTCCGTCGTCAACAAGGTAGGGCATTCCTTCCCTTACCCGGGGAAGAATGGTCCGGCGAAGGGCATCGGGCTGTTCGTGAATCTCTTTCAACATAAAATGAGGCCAACCGCCCTTTTCTGCCGCATCCATATCCAAATCAAAGGTCTCCAGAGTCTTTTCCACCGGACGTCCCGTCTCATCGTAAACGGTGACTCCGTCTTCGGTCAAAAGAGCAATTTCTCCTTCTTCCAAAGAAAACCGCTGTTTGGTGTAGGGCAATACCGCCGGAAGGTCCGAGGCCAGATAGACCCCATCCTCGGCGGGAGCAATCAGCAACGGACTTTGCCGCCGCAGAGCGTATATCTTCCCGGGCAAATCGTCAAACAACACCGCGAACGCATACGCACCCCGCAGAATCTTCTCCGCCGCCCAAAGGGCCTTTAAAGGGTCCTTTTCTTCCCGATAACACCGGTCGATGACCATTGCGGCCACCTCCGTGTCGGTCTGGGAGACAAAGGAATTCCCTTGTTCCTTCAAGCTTCTTCGTAATTCCGCTTCATTTTCAATAATGCCGTTGTGAACCAAGGTCACAGACCCCACCCGATGAGGATGGGCGTTGACTGCTGTGGGAGCCCCGTGGGTAGCCCAACGGGTATGACCGATGGCACAGGTGGAGACCATCTCTCCCCGCTTTGTCAATTCCGCTTCCAATACGTCCACTTTTCCGGCGGTTTTTACCACCTCGACCCCATTGGAGGTCACGGCGGCAATTCCGGCAGAATCATATCCCCGGTAGGCCAAGGCCTTCAATCCGGAAACGATTTTCGGTGCCGATTGGTTTTGTCCTGTATATCCGATAATTCCACACATAAAATGTGTTTCTCCTTTCTGGTTGCGGATACATAGGGCGAGTTTTCCCGAAACGGAAACAATATTCAATTTTCTTTCCGCGTCCTGCGGAAAACTCCCCCTTTGCTATCGAGGGAACGAATCTAAGTTCCCATTGTCATAAGGGTTTAATACCGCGTTTGTTTTACAGTCACCCGTATATTTGCACGGTATCTCACGAAGCGTTTTTTCGCTCCGAAGAGGCATCCGCCGAATTGTTCGATAACCTCTTACCTCGTCAACCGTCGTTTTGGACGGTCCCGGCGCTTTCGGATCATTTATCCTTCAAACGTTCTTTTACCACGTCTGCTACGGTCTGTGCGATCTGTTCTGCCCTTTCCAGAGATTCGTGTTCGACCATTACCCGCATTACCGGTTCGGTTCCCGATGCACGGACCACGATACGACCTTTTTCGCCCAATTCCGCCTTTGCATTCTCCACCGCATCCTTGATCTTGGGATCGGTATAGAAGGCAAGTTTTCCTTCCGGAGAGACGGTAAGATTGACGGTCGTCTGGGGATAGCGGGTCATACAGTTCCGAAGATCAGACAACTTTTCGCCGGTACGACGCAACTGACAAAGCAACTGAACTGCCGTCAACTGACCGTCCCCGGTGGTTGCAAAATCCCGGAAAATAATATGTCCGGACTGTTCTCCGCCAAAATTCAGGTCTTCCAAGAGCAGTTGTTCCAACACGAAACGGTCGCCTACTTTGGTCGCTAAAAACCGAATATCGTTTCCTTCACAGAAGTGAACGAATCCCAGATTGGTCATTACCGTGCCCACGATAGCGTTTCCGGCCAACTTGCCCCGAGACCGCATATCCAACGCACAGATCGCCATAATAAAGTCTCCGTCTACCACGTTTCCTTTATCATCCACACAGAAGCAACGGTCGGCGTCTCCGTCAAAGGCAACTCCGGCGTCCAATCCGTGTTGAACCACGTACTGTTGCAGGGCTTCCGGGTGGGTCGAACCGCAGCCGTCGTTGATGTTGCATCCGTCGGGAGTGTCGAACAAGAAGTCACATTCCGCACCCAATCCTTCGAACAGGCGTCTGGCCGTCCGGGATGCAGCCCCGTTGGAACAGTCTACGGCAATGCGAAGTCCTTCCAAAGAATAGGCCACGGTGGATTTCAGATGGTCGGTATAATCCCGCACGGCATCCGTCATCTCAATTACTCTTCCGATGCGGTTTCCGGTAACGGGAGCCGGGGTCTTCACGTGGTCGAGAACAATGGCTTCGATTTCTTCTTCCAACGCGTCGGGTAATTTGTAACCGTCGCCGCTGAAAATCTTGATTCCGTTGTACTCAAAGGGGTTGTGGGACGCAGAAATCATAATTCCGGCATCCGCCTTGTACTTTCCTACCAGATACGCCACGGCAGGGGTTGGGATAACGCCCAGATTCAACACGTCCGCACCGACGGAACAAAGCCCGGCGCTGACTGCGGAAGCGAGCATTGCGGAACTCATTCGCGTATCCGCACCGAGGACCACCCGGGGACGGGGACGAAGAGCATCCGACAGGACCATTGCCGCCGCTCTGCCAATCTGCAACGCAAGTTCACAGGTTAAAGCTTCGTTGGCAATACCACGGACACCGTCGGTTCCGAATAATCTTCCCATAAATTCAGATTCCTCCTTTTACTGTTTGTTTTTGGGAACGATGTTGTTCGCATCTTTGTAGATGCTGTTTTCCGGCACGTAGCCGCGGACCCGGGACAAGGGATACACCGTAGCATCTTTTCCAGCCACCGTACCGGGACAAAGAACGCTGTTGCATCCTACTTCCACCCGGTCTCCCAACATTGCCCCGAATTTTTTCCGCCCCGTAGGATATTTCATCCCGTCGGCGGAAACCGAAACAAGGGTCTTGTCGCTTTTGACGTTGGAACAGACCGCCCCCGCACCCAAATGGGACCGATAACCCAATACCGAATCTCCCACGTAATTGAAATGGGGTATCTGCACCTGGTCAAAGACGATTGCATTCTTTACTTCCGTGGAATTTCCTACCACAGCACCCCGGCCGATGATGGCACTGCCGCGAATGTAGGCACACTGCCGAATCTCCGCCGCCCGGTCCACGATACAGGGGCCCAACACCGTGGCGTTGGAAGCAACCTTCGCGTCCCGTGCAATCCACACGTCGTCACAGACCTTCTCAAACTCTTCTTCCGGCAGCGTATTTCCCAACGCCCGAATCCGGTCGGAAAGGTCGGACAACACTTCCCAAGGATAGGTATATTCCTTTAAAAAGGATGCCCGGGTGTGGTCCAAATCGTAAAGAGATGCAACTTCAAACCGCTTCATTTTATCACCTCCTTCACAAAAACAATGACAACATTATAGCGATAAAAATGGTCGAAACTGTTACGAATCTGCTATATTTTAGAAAAAAAAACGAAACAATTTCCATTTTACCGCATTTTGTCACAGATGCGTCAAAATCGGTAGTTATACTGTATTTGATTTGTTTTATCCCCACAGAAAGGACGCTTATGAAACGAATTTCCGTATTTCTTTCCCTGTTGCTTTTGGTGGGATTGACGGCGTGTTCCGCCCACTCCGACCAAAAAAACTTTGAAAAACTCCACGAAGCCTATCGGGACCGTGGCACTTCGGTGGAAGGCTATGAGGTGACCGACGTGGAAGAATTCGACGGATTGAAATTTTTCAGCGTGCGGGTCTGCCTGAACACCGACGACGCGGTCATCTTGGACGATTATATGTGGTTTGAAGCGAACGTTATGCTTTTTCCGGACGAAGAACAAGCCGACGCCGCTTACGAACAGAACCAACAGTCGGGACTGGGCGGCACCTGCCTGCGAAAGGGAAATATCCTTATCTATTGGATGGCAGAAGACCCCTTTGCAGACCTTTATCGGGAGGTATTTACAAATCAACTCGGACAATAATCAGGAGGACTCGGAATTATGAAAAAGGTAGAGTATTCTGCCCACGCCAAAATCCCCCAGACCCACGCCGTATCCGTATATTTTTGCGGACGGGAACAATGCGAAAGCGGTCATTGCTTCGGACCGATGATGCGTACCCAATATCTGTTCCACTACGTGGTCTCAGGAAGGGGTATTTTTCGGACAAAAAATACCGTACACCATCTCACCCCCGGACAGGGTTTTATGATTCTGCCCGACCAGGTAACCTACTACGAGGCCGACCAAAACGACCCTTGGGAATACCTTTGGATCGGATTTGACGGAATCGACGCTCCCCAAATCGTGGAACATATGGGTTTTTCCGAGAAGAAACCCATCTACAAAGGAGAAAACGACGGTCGTTTGGAAGGCTTGCTTGAAGCCCTTCTCAATGCGTTCAAAAACGACCAAAACGACAAATACGGAATCTTAGCAGCCTTCTATGCCGTGGCGGCGTTCCTGCAAAAGAACAACGAAAACGGAAAACAGGGCGAAAAAGGATACGTGGAAAAATCTCTGGATTATATCCACCATAACTATACTTACCGCATCCGCATTGAAGATATTGCCCGTTACGTGGGGTTAGACCGGACGTATCTGTTCAAACTCTTCGTCAAAAACGTGGGAACAGCCCCCCAGGAATACCTGATTCGCTATCGGTTGGAACACGCGGCAGAGTTGTTGAAACAGACCAAACTGTCCACGTCTCAGATTGCTTATTCCTGTGGGTTCCGGGATTCTCCGTCGTTTTGCAAACACTTCAAAGCCCGGTATCATCAACCCCCCTTGGCCTACCGCAAAGCCAACCGGGAAGCATAACGAAAGACAAACTCTCTCAAATTCCCTTGGGAGAGTTTTTTTCGCTTAAATGAAGTCGATCCGCCCTTCTTTCAGCCGCCGTAAGGCGGTGGCACTGCGGGAGACCGCCTCCTGCTCGTCAAAGGAGCGTTCCACGTAATTCATCACGCCCCGCTTTTGTTCTTCGGATAATTGTCCGTAAAATCGAGAAACGGTATTGTCATCGGCAATTTCCGCTAAAAAGGCTCGTAAAAGAATTTTTTTTCTCATAAAAAGACTCCTTTCCCTTTCTTTTACTCTGCCCAAACAAACCGCAGATTTTCCTGAAAAAATTTTCTTGTGACTTTTTTCTCAAATCCTTTGTGAAATTTATACAAAGCAGACGGAAAAGTATTATGAAAAACGCTGAAACTTGTTTCTTTTTCATAAATACTATTTACTTTTTGGAAGGAATATAGTATAATATCTTTATCGGATTTCTTTTTCCGCAACTGCAAGGAAACAGGACATCCCGCCGACAAGAGGAAAATCCTTTTGCGGGAACGCCGACGGACACAAAAAGTGCCCGGGGCGGAAAGGAGATTTAACGAATTATGCAGTACAAAACCGAAAACATCCGCAACGTCTGCCTTTTAGGTCACGGAGGAAACGGAAAAACCTCACTTGCCGAAGCATTGCTTTACTATACGAAGGGAACCGACCGACTGGGAAAGATTGCCGACGGGACGACCGTATGTGACTTTGACCCCGAAGAAACCAAACGGGGTTCGGGGATTTCCGCCGCCCTCGCGCCTGTGGAATGGAAAGGCAACAAAATCAACCTCATCGACACCCCGGGGTATTTCGATTACGAAGGAGAAGTACTGCAAGGTTTGAAGGCTGCCGATGCCGCCGCCATCGTTGTTTCTGCCAAGAACAACCTGCACGTGGGAACGGAAAAAGCCTATAAATACTGTCAGAAGAAAAATATGCCCAATATCTTCATCGTCACCAAGATCGATGAAGAAAACGGAGATTTTATGAAGGTGTATACCGCACTGCGTCAACAGTTCGGAATGCGCGTTTGCGCCCTGACCTATCCGGTCATCGGCAACGGCAAAGTTATGGGGATGGTCGACCTTTTGAAGATGACCTACCGCACCGTGGAAGGAACCAATGCGAAAGATGCGCCCATTCCTCCCGCGTTGGAAGACACGGTCAAACGTCTGAAAGATGAATTGAACGAAGCTCTCGCCGAAACCAACGAAGAGCTGATGGAAAAATATTTTGAAGAAGAACCCTTCACCGACGAAGAAGTTCAGACCGCCCTTTCGGTGGGTCTCCGCCGCCGGGCATTGCTGCCGGTTCTGTCCTGTTCCAACGTCACGCTGAACGGCCTGGAATCCATTCTGAACGCAATGGTCGAAGTTCTTCCCGCCCCCACCCCCGCCGCAAACGAGGGCAACGGCGTTTATATCTTTAAGACCGTCGCCGATAACTTCGGGAAAATTTCCTACTTTAAAGTTCTGTGCGGAACGCTGAAAGCCGGAATGACTTTGACCGACACCAAGACCGGTCTGGGCGAAAAATTCGGCCACATCTACGTGATGAAGGGCAAAAAACAGAACGAAGTAGAAGAATTGTGCGCCGGAGATATCGGTGCTGTCACCAAACTGTCCGCCGCCACCGAAAGCGTACTTACGGCCGGCGTCAAGATTGACGTTGACCCCATCGAATATCCCACCCCCAATCTGAAAATGGCCGTCACCGCCAAGAAGAAGGGGGACGAAGAAAAGATTTCCCAAGGGTTGCAGAAGATGATGGAAGAAGACCGGACGTTTACTTACTCCATCGACCCCGAAACCAAGGAACAGATTCTGTGCGGTATGGGAGAAGCCCAAATTGAAGTACTTTGCTCCCGTTTGAAGACCCGCAACGGCGTGGAAGTGGAGTTGAAAGCACCCCGCATCGCCTATCGGGAAACCATTCGCAAGAAGGTCAAAGTCCAAGGGAAACATAAAAAACAATCGGGCGGCCACGGTCAGTACGGTGACGTGTGGATCGAATTTGAACCCTGCGCCAGCGAAGAATTGGTCTTCGAAGAAAGTATCTTTGGGGGCGCCGTTCCCAAGAACTTCTTCCCGGCCGTAGAAAAGGGTCTGAAAGAAGCCACCGCAAAGGGCGTTTTGGCCGGATATCCCGTGGTTGGTTTGAAAGCCACCTTGGTAGACGGTTCTTACCACGACGTTGACTCTTCGGAAATGGCCTTTAAAACCGCCGCCGGAATTGCCTTCCGGGAAGGTCTTCCCAAGGCGGCTCCCTGTATTCTGGAACCCATCGGCGAACTGAAAGTTCAGATTCCCGACTCGATGATGGGCGATATCATCGGCGATATCAACAAGCGTCGGGGACAGATTATGGGGATGAATCCCGCCGCAGACCAGGGTTGGACCGAGGTCACTGCGGAAATCCCGATGTCCGAAACGGCAACCTACGCCATCGATCTGCGGTCTACCACCCGGGGCAGAGGCGTTTTCACTCTGAATTTCCTGCGTTATCAGGAAGCTCCTTCCAACGTGGCGGACCAGGTCATTGCCGACGCCGCAAAGACCGCAGAACAGTAAAAATGAAATTATTAATTCCGGCGGATTTTCCGCCGGAATTTTTTTGCGTAGAAAAACACCTTCTCCCCCAAGGCCGCATAGAATGGAACAGACCTTTTTCCGGGAGGAATTACAGGATGGACACCATTCTTTTTGCCGGCGGAGACCAACGGACGTTGGCCGCGGTTCACTATATGCAACAGGCGGGCTATGCGGTCAAGACGTATGCCGTCACCCACCGTTTTCCCTTTGACGGAAGCGGCGTTTCGGCGATGGTCTTGCCCTTTCCTTGTTTGAAACAAGGGGTACTGAACGCCCCGTTGATCTCCACGCCCCCCACGCTTTCGGAGGTAATCCGGGAAACGGGAATCGACAAAAAAATCCCGGTCATCGGCGGTCCGATTCCGGAAAATCCCTTTCCCAATTACACCGACCTTTCCACGCGGGAAGACCTGAAACTGCGCAACGCCGTCACCACGGTGGAAGGGGCGGTAAAGCTGTTGGTGGAACACACCGACGAAGCCCTGTTCGGCCGTCGGGTTTTGATTGTGGGTTATGGAGCCATCGGTAAGCGGTTGGCCTTTGTTTTAAACGCCTTAGGCTGCACCGTCACGGTGGCGGCCCGCAAGGAAAAAGACCGGGTCGACGGAGAATGTCACGGCTATGCCGCAATGAATACGGCAAACTTGGCGTTGAGCGGTTTTGATATCGTCGTCAACACCGTCCCGGCATCCCTTCTCACGGAAGCGGTGCTGAAAACCGCCACGCCCGATGCTCTTTTTCTGGAATTGGCATCCGCTCCCGGGGGAATTTACCGTGGAGTGGACGGAATAACCGTCGTCGACGGTCCTGCCCTACCGGGGAAGGTTGCTCCCGTGACCGCGGGAGAAGATTTGGCAAAAACGGTCATTTCGATTTTGAACACCCAGTAACAGAAAGGAAGTGGCATCCCCGTTGGAACGGAAGACCCTCGGCTTTGCCCTGTGCGGTTCCTTCTGCACCTTCCGCAAGATCTTACCGGTAATGCAACGGTTGGCGGAGGGGTATCAGTTGGTTCCTATTATGTCGTTTCAAGCCTATCAGACCGATACCCGGTTCGGCACGGCACAGGAATTTCGCACCGCTGTGGAAGACATCTGCAAACGCCCCATTATTCATACCATTTCCGGTGCGGAACCCTTCGGACCGAAAAAATTATTAGACCTACTCATCATTGCTCCCTGCACGGGAAACACGCTTGGCAAATTGGCCAACGGCATTTCCGACACCCCCGTCACCTTAGCGGCCAAAGCCCATCTGCGAAATGCCCGACCGGTGGTGGTGGCCGTCTCCACAAACGACGGACTGACCGGAAATGCAAAAAATATCGGAACCCTTCTTAACACCCGGAATTACTTCTTCGTCCCCTTCGGGCAAGACGACCCGGTGACCAAAGAGGCCTCTCTGGTGGCCCATATGGACGCCATCCCCGATACGGTCAAAGCTGCATTGAACGGAAAACAGATTCAGCCTTTGTTGGTCTAAAACAAAACCGGAAACTGAGTTTCCGGTTTTTTATGTTATTCCGCGATTTCAATGTTCACGCTACCGCTGGTGGTTTTGACGGAACAAAGCCCGCCGTTGGGAACCGAATCCGGAACGCGTACCGAGCCGCTGGTCACTTTCACGTTGAACACCTTCGGACTGCAAAGTGTCCCCCGCACCGAGCCGCTGGTGGTTTCAAGGGATATCTTCATCCCGTCGCAACGGTCCAGCCGAATACTTCCGCTGGTCACCTTTACCGAAAAATCACCCTGACTGAAAGCGTTGGTCAAACGCACCGAACCGCTGGTCTGGGTTATGGAAAGACCTTCGGACACGACGGCGTTGGTCACCTTGGCAGAGCCGCTGACACCGGACAAGGTCATCCGGTCACAAGTAATATCTTCTAACGCTAACCGGCCGCTGGACATCTTGCATTGCAGTTGTTTCACCGAAACGCCTTTCACGAAAACGTCCCCCGAGGTGGCGGTTAGGTTTAATTCTTCCGTGGCATCCCCCAGATACCGCACCGACCCGGACGTTGCTTTCACCGTGGCCTTTCCAAAGACCAGACCTTCGGCAACCGTAATTCCGGAGGCGCCGGACTGTACGGACAAGGCCGTGTATTCTCCCCTGGGAAGACGTACCGTCATCACGGGCGACTTGAAGGAAAAAAGAATGATCCGTTCGTACCATTTTCGGGAATCGTTCCGGCGCACCGTCAAAATTCCATCGTCGTTCACAACCTCATAAGTTATTTTTTCGGTCTCAGAATAGGAGACCGAGCAGGTCCCGTCTTCCGCCGCGGCAATTTCCACGTTCACGCCCCCTACTTCCATTTGCAGAGACGTGACGGGGGAAGAAACGGTCACGGTCTTTTCTTCTCCAAGGTCCTGTTTCAGAAGGGATTCCGGAGCGGCTCCCAGCAAAGCAAAGGAAATCAACATTATCGTAATTCCTCCCAGCATAATGGCAAACGCCGTAATTAACGTAGATATCAAACCTCTCATACCGCATCCTCCTTCCGCAAAAGCATTGCCACCAGCCCCCGGAACGTCCATTTGGTAATTTTTGCGATACCCAAAGCCGCGTACTTACATCCCAGCGACCATAACACCGTAAACCCAATCAAAAAGACGCCCGCACCGAAGACGAGAAGGCCGTCGCCCGGATTTTCCACAAAAAAGAGGGCCGTTCCCGCCACGTGTAAAGCCCCGCCGATGGCACCGAGAGCCACGTCGACGGCGTACAACGCCACCACAATGCACCAAAAAGCGGTGATGAGGGAAATTGCCAACACCCATAATATCAAAAGAAACGGGGACAAGCATCCCACCAGCCACGGATTGCGAAGAACGTACCGCGTCTCCCGAACGGACGGTTTATTTTCGGCACGCTCCGGTTCCGACTGGAAGGGTTGCGCAGAAATCTGACGGACGACCGTATCCACGTCTCCCACGTTGGAAACTGCTTCCGCTTCGGTCATTCCGTCTTCCATTCGGTCGTCAATCATTTCGCTGTAAAACTCCAAAGAGCGTTCCAGGTCCGACGGATTCAGTTTGCCCAACCGTTGCCGCAGTTCGGCCAAAAATTCAGTTTTCGTCATTCCCGTATCTCTCCTTTACGATGAATTGATGGATGGCTTCCAATTCCTTCCATTCCTCGGAAAAGGCCGCCAACTTCCCCCGGCCCGCCGGGGTAATGGCATAGTATTTTCGCAATCGCCCGTTGTGTTCTTCCGTGCGAACGGTGAGAAATTCTCCATCTTCCAACCGCCGCAAAATGGGATAGAGCGTGGATTCCGATATGACCACGTAGGGTTTCATATCTTTGATGATCTGATACCCGTAGGAATCTTTGTCCTGAATTGCGGCAAGAACGCACAGTTCCAAAAGTCCGCGTTTTAATTGAATATCCATACAATACCCCCTTTCACACAATACTATATCATACATAGTATACTTTGTCAAGAATGGAATTTACAAATTTACAATAATGTCAAAAAACCTGCCGTTTTCACAGCAGGTTTTCAATCTTGATAAAATGCAGAAGAATACAACGTATCACCGTAAGCCAAATCGTAAGATGCGGCGGCGAAGACACCGTCCTTTTCGGTAAACAGAACGTCACATCGGACAATTCCGCCTCCCTGCCCGTTCACAGCCTCCAACGCGGCGGGAATGGACGTTGCGGCAGAAAGAAGGGCGTCCGGAGCCGTCTGTACCGTGACTGTCACCGTTTTCCCCGACAATCCCACCGTAGGGGAACATTCTGCTTGTGCAAGATATCCGTTTCGGGCAAATTCATATTTTAATTTCAAAAGGGTCATTTCTTCGTTCAGCGTTTCCACCCGGGGGGATTGATCTGCCAACGGGACGCCTACGCGTTCCACCCGACCGGCGAGCAATTCTTCGCCGTCTCGGACCAAGCGGTACACGACTGTGTCCGGGGCTTTCTCTGCGCGCAAGGCGTTCAAGGCGGAACGGCAGGACAAAACACCTAAACCGTCCCCTTCGAAAGTCAGGGTCAAAACGCCCTTTTTCAGCTGAATCTTTTCCACATCCACCCCGGCGTTTCGCAACACACCCCGGTAGGGATTGGAAAGGGACAGGATAAGACAGACCAACAAACTCAGCACCACGACTCCCACGGCCGCACCGAGAATCATCAAGCGGTTTTTTCGGAAAAACGCTCCTTTTTTCCGACGCCGGGCGTCCATTCTGCTCATAATCGTTCCCCTCCTTTCGGGACAAGATTCAAAAATGTGTCTTTATCATACCATAAAACCGACGGTTTGTCAAGATTTTCAAAAACTTTGTCGAAGGCTTTTTCCCCGGGATACCACGACTCGACCCGGTTTTCGGCATCTTCGTGATACAATGAGCATATTATCCACGGGGAGGAATGTGCCATTCGGGAACAACTTCGGAATCTGACCGCATCCATTACGCCCAAAACCATTATTTTACGCTTGTTTGAAGCCATTTTAGGCTGTCTTTTCTCCAATATCGTCCTCACTCGGGGCATTATGCCCTTCGGAGTCGCCTACGCCACCGCCGGTTCGGTATGGGGATTCTTAGGCGTCTTCGCAGGGCATCTCGTCTCGGGCCGGGACGCATTGCGCATTTTGACCACCTGCTTTATGGCACGGGTCTTTCGCCTTACGTTGCCTTCCTTTATCGAAGAAAACCGCCCTTTGTCTTACTTCCTGTTTACGTTATGGGGGACGATGCTGGGAGGTCTTGCGGGGTTCTTCTTCTCCGAGTATACCCCCGCAGAAAATATGGCATTCATTTTTAACGGACTTCTCAGCGGAGGTCTTTCGTGGCTGTTTTCCATTGCCGCCTCCGCCTTTTCTTCCCGCCCCTTGGGGAATACGGCACTGCGGTACGTGTGCTGTTTGGGGGCCTTGTCCGCCGTTTTGGTGGGGTTGATGAGTTATGGAGGTCTGTGGGAGACCGCCGGACAAACGGCGTTATTTTTCTTAATTCTGTGCGTGGCCTACAAATGCAGTTTTTTCTACGCTCTGTCCACCGGAGCGGTAACGGGACTGATTCTCTGCCTGTTTTCCCCCCAACGGTTGGCGTTTTTTCTGATTTTGGTCTTTGGGACGTTGCTGTCTCCGGCCTTAAAACTTTTCGGAAAATACGGACAAATCCTGTCCTATCTTCTTTCTTCCCTTCTGTTATGGGTCATCACCGGACAATCGTTCCGCCTGATTTCTTCGCTGCTCTCCATTGTCCTTGCCGGGTTATTGTTTTTGATGATTCCGGTGCGAATGATGACGGTGTTGACCAAAGCCACCGTCCCCATCGGCGGCGGATACGGTCGATGGAAAAAGGCGAGGTTTCATCTGACCCAGAAAGGCAGTTCCGACCGGCTTCGCGGAGAAGAATCGGTCTGCCGCACCTGTCCAAAACGAATTTTATGCCTGACAAAATTCCGCACCGAGACCGCCCAGGCCTTTGACGACATCCGAACCGGGGTGCGGAATCACGACCTGCGGCCGCCCCGGGAATTTCTCGACCGGTGTATCCGGTTCCCGGAAGTTATTGCCGCCCTTCGGGCAGACGAAGAAACGGTATTTTCCTTAAAATACGCAAAAGCCTTTGCCCAAAAAGAAGGAGAATTGTTCTGCGGCGACACCGCCGGGGGATTTCGCACCGCCGACGACCGATACGTGTTTACCATTACCGACGGAATGGGCAGTGGCACAAAAGCGGCACGGCAAAGCGGAAAAGCCGTAAAAATAATGGAAAACCTCTCAAAAAACGGCCTTCAACAAGAAGACATTTTAAAGGTCTTGAACCGAAATCTCTTAGAATCAGCGGAAGAGTCGGTCTTGGGCGTGGACGTGGCGACGGTAGATTTGAAAAGCGGCGTTTGCGACCTGTTCAAGGCCGGCGCTGCCCCCACCTATATTTTGCGTAACGGCATCGCCTATGAAATCGGAAGCGAGACCCTTCCGGTGGGAATGTTGGACGAAGTGGACGTAAAACACGAAACCTGTTCCTTGGCCGACCAGGATTATCTCATCCTGATCTCCGACGGGGTTTTGGGGAAAGACAAACAGTGGCTGTCCGAATACCTGAACCGCATCCCCACACCCTACGACTGCGTCTCTTTGGCCGACGGGATTCTCCGGGAAGCAAAAAAATCCGGCAGAAACCGCATCGACGACGTCACGGTCTTAACCGTGCAGATCAACAAGGTGGCGTGAAGCAGAGGGGAAAGAACGTGTACTTTTCTTTCTTTTCACGTGAAAAGAAAGAAAAGTACCAAAAGAAAGAAAAGCGAAATCCGGCGGAATACTCCGCCGGAATATTTTTTATTTGACGTTCCGGCGCAAGCATTGCGTCGGATTCGCTTTTTTCTTTGGTTCTTTCTTTTTTCTTCTGAAAAAAGAAAAAATACGTCTCCTCTTACAATGTTTCTGCCATCACGGCTTTGATGGTATGCATCCGATTTTCCGCTTCGTCGAAGACGATGGATTGGGCCGATTCGAAGACTTCGTCGGTGACTTCCATTGCGTCCCGGCCGAATTTTTCGCCCATTTCTTTGCCAACGGCGGTTTTCATATCGTGATAGGCGGGGAGGCAGTGCATAAAGCGGCATTGGGGTCCGGCATTGTCCATTAAGGCTTTGTTGACCTGATAAGGGCCCAATTCGTCGATGCGCTGTGCCCACACCTCCACCGGTTCTCCCATCGAGACCCATACGTCGGTGTAGATAACGTCGGCATTTTTGGTGGCTTTCATCGGGTCGGTCTCAAAACGCAAGGTGGCCCCGGTCTCAGCGGCAATGGTTTTGCAAGTTTCGATCAAATCCTTATCGGGGAAATAGGATTCGGGGGCACACGCGGTGAAATTCAGCCCCATTTTTGCACAACCCACCATTAAGGAGTTGCCCATATTAAACCGGGCGTCTCCCATATACACGAAATTGATGCCCTTCAATTTCCCAAAATGCTCCTGAATGGTCAGGAAATCTGCCAAAATCTGGGTAGGATGAAATTCATCGGTCAGACCGTTCCACACAGGGACGGGAGAATAGTTTGCCAATTCTTCCACAATGGTCTGTCCGAACCCCCGGTATTCGATACCGTCAAACATCCGGCCGATGACCCGAGCGGTATCGGCAATGGATTCTTTTTTCCCGATCTGAGACCCGGACGGGTCAAGATAGGTAACGCCCATTCCCAAATCCCGGGCAGCGACTTCAAAGGCACACCGGGTACGGGTAGAGGTTTTTTCAAAAATCAGAGCAATGTTTTTGCCCTTATGAAGTTCGTGAGAGATGCCAGCCTTTTTCTCCGCTTTCAATGCGGCGGCCCGGTCAATCAGATATCCGATTTCTTCGGGGGTATAGTCCAGAAGTTTCAGAAAATCTCTGCCTTTCAGATTCATATCATTCTCCTTTTCCACATTCGGCGAAGGCTTCTTTCAGCACGGCTACCGCCTGTTGCAACAATTCCATCGGGATATTCAAGGGGGGAAGCAGACGAACCTTGTTTTTTGCCGTGAGTGCAATCACGCCCTTTTCCCGGCACTTGGCAAGAATCTGCTTTGCATCGCCCACAGGTTCAATGCCAATCATCAGCCCCAGCCCGGAAACACTTTTCACGCCGTCCGCCCCGGACAGTTGGTCAAAAATATATTGGGATTTTTCCCGAACTTGGGAAAGAAGGGTGTCGTCGATGCGGTTGATAATATTCAACGCTCCGGCACAGGCCACGGGATTGCCCCCGAAGGTAGACCCGTGACTTCCCGGCTGATAGACCGATTCCACCCGTTCGCCCAGGAGCGTAGCACCAATAGGAAGACCTCCTCCCAATCCCTTGGCCGTGGTGACGATATCGGGGACAAGATTATAATTCATATAGCCGTACAGTTGTCCGGTGCGACCGTTTCCGGTCTGCACCTCGTCGGCAATGAGAAGGATCCCGGTTTCTTCCCGCAACTGCGCAAGCCCTTCCACGAAGGATTGTTCCAGAGGAAGAACGCCCCCTTCCCCTTGCACGGGTTCAAACATTACGGCGATGGCGTTCTGCTCTTTGACAGCCTTGCGAACTCCTTTGATATCGTTGGCGGGCACAGACACAAAACCGGGGGTGAGGGGCGTGAAATCCTTGTGGAACACGTCCTGTCCCGTGGCGGCAAGGGTGGTGATCGTTCTGCCGTGAAAAGAATTTTCCAAGGTGATAATCGTATAGCGGTCTTGTCCCCATTGTTCTGCGGCAAACCCCCGGGCGGCTTTAATAGCACACTCGTTGGCTTCCGCACCGGAATTGGAGAAGAAAACCTTTTTCAGCCCCGTGCGAAGGCAAAGAACCTCGGCCAGATCCGCGCAGGGAGAAGAATAAAACAGGTTGGACGTGTGGGAAAATTGCCCCAGCTGGCGGGTGACGGCCCGAATCCATTCTTCGTCCGCCGTCCCGAAGGTATTTACGGCAATGCCCGTACCCAAATCAATGTACTCGTTCCCCTCAGAATCGGTAAGAATACTTCCCTTTCCCGAAACGATCTGCAAGGGAAACCGAGCGTAAGTATGGGCAATATACTGCCCGTCCTTTTCAAAGGTATTCATTTTCTTTTCCGCTCCTTCATCACCATCGTGCCGGCCCCTTCGTCGGTCAAGGTCTCAATGAGAAGGGAATGGGGCACCCGGCCGTCCATAATAAAGACCTTTTCGACCCCTCGGTGAATGGCGTCGATGCAACATTGTACCTTGGGAATCATTCCACCGGAAATAATTCCGGTAGCGAACAGTTCTTCCGCTTCTTTCAAGTCGATGGAGCTGATAAGAGAAGACGGGTCGTCTTTGTCCCGGAGAATGCCGTTGATGTCGGTCATCGAAATCAGACGGTACGCTCCCATCGCACCGGCAATGTAGGCGGCGGCGGTATCGGCGTTGATGTTATAGACGTTTCCGTCCATATCGCATCCCACGGTGGAGACCACGGGAATGTAATTTTTTTCAATCAAATCCTGCAAGGGAGCCACGTTTACGTTGACGATTTCTCCGACGAATCCCAGCCGGGGGTCTTTCACGGTGGCTTCAATCATATGGCCGTCCATCCCGGACAGCCCCATCGCCTTGCCCCCTTTTATCTGCAAAAGGTTAACCAGACTTTTGTTAATCTTCCCGGCCAGAACCATCTGCACGATATCCGCCGTTTCTTTGTCCGTGACCCGAAGGCCGTCCACAAAGACCGATTCTTTCCCGACGCGTTTCAGCATTTCCGAAATTTCGGGACCGCCTCCGTGCACCAGAATGACCTTCACGCCAATCAGGGACAGAAGCACGATATCTTCCATCACCTGTTGTTTCAATTCTTCGTTGATCATCGCGTTGCCGCCGTATTTGACCACGACGACTTTTCCGTTATATTTCTGAATATAAGGCAACGCTTGGGTCAGAATTTCCGCCCGCTGGGCGTTGGTAATTTCGAGAGACATTGCAAAAACTCCTTTTAAGTACGGTAATCGCCGTTAATTTTCACGTAATCGTAGGTCAAATCGCATCCCCAGGCCGTGGCAAAACCGTCGCCGTCCCCCAGAGAAATAAGAATTTCAATTTCGTCTTCCAGCAAAATTTCTTTGGCTACCTCTTCGGAAAAAGCAACCCCGGCCCCCTGTTCACATACGCAGACCGTACCCTTGCCAGACCGGAAGGACACGCCGACCTTCGTCACGTCCACTTCCGCCCCGCTGTAACCGATTGCGCACAGGATTCTGCCCCAGTTGGCATCCGCCCCGAACATCGCGGCCTTGGTCAAAGACGAACAAATCACGCTCTTGGCAATGGTCTTGGCCGTTGCGGTGTCCTTCGCCCCACAGACGGCACATTCCAAAAGTTTCGTCGCCCCTTCTCCGTCGGCGGCAATCTGACGGCAAAGCCATACCGTCACCCCGTTCAATGCCTGGCAGAAGGCATCGAAATCCGGACCTTCCGAACGGATTTCCTCATTCCCGGCAAGACCGTTGGCCAACACCGTCACCATATCGTTGGTGGACGTATCCCCGTCAATGCTGACCATATTAAAAGTATCCACCACATCTTTGGACAGGGCTTTTTGAAGCATTTTTGCAGAAATGGCACAGTCGGTGGTAATAAAGACCAGCATCGTGGCCAGGTTGGGGTGAATCATACCCGACCCTTTGGCAATCCCGCCGATGTGACATTCCTTTCCGCCGACCGTAAAGGCAAAGGAAATTTCCTTGGGCTTGGTATCGGTGGTCATAATGGCTTCCGCCGCCAGATGTCCGTTTTTCCCAAGGCCGGCAATCAATTCGTCCATTCCGTTGACGATGGGAGTAATATCCAAAGGCTGTCCGATGACCCCCGTGGAGGCAACCACCACGTCCGAGGGAGAAATCTTCAATTTTTCCCCAAGGGCAATACAAGTATTTTCCGCCACTTCCGGGCCGTCGGCGTTACAGGTATTGGCGTTCCCGCTGTTACAGATAATCGCCCGGGCAATCCCGTTGGACAAATGCTGTTTTGTCACGGTGTTGGGAGCGCCGGTCACCAAATTTCGGGTATACACCGCCGCCGCATTTGCAGGAACGTCACTGACAATCAGTGCCAGGTCCCGTTTGGTCTTGTTCTTCCGGATTCCGCAATGAATCCCGTTGGCGGTAAATCCCGTTGCGGCACAAACACCGCCCTGAATCTGTTTCATCCTCAAAACTCCTTATTCAACCTTCAATCCCGTGGCGGGGTCCAACCCAAACCGCAGGTTCATACATTCAATGGCTGCCCCGCTTGCTCCCTTGCCCAAATTGTCGTAGCGGGCCGTCAGCAAGATGCGGTCTTCATTTCCGTCCACGGAAATCTCCATACAATCCAATCCCGACAATTTTCCGGCGGATAAAAATCCTTCTTCGGAGCATCCTTCGGCAAACCGAACCAGAGGCGTACGGTATTTTTCACCGTAGATTTCTTTTATCTCTTGGGGAGTGGCCGTTACCTGGGAGGCAAACAGAGGAACCGATACTTCCATCCCACTGTAAAAATCTGCCACAATGGGGGAAAAGATGGGGAAATGGGTCAGACCCGTTACGGCCGCCATCTCTTTCAGATGCTTGTGGGTCTGCCCCAGAGCATACTGCCGGGGAGCGCCCAGCAAGGGGGCTCGGTGGTCCGATTCATATTCGGCAATCATCTTTTTGCCGCCGCCGCTGTAACCGGTCAAAGAGAAGAAGGCAATTTTTTCTTCCCCAGAAAGAACGCCCGCCTCAATCAAGGGGTAGACCAGCGCGATAAATCCGCTGGCGTGACAACCGGGGACGGCAATGCGATTGGAAGAGGTGACCTTTTCCAAGTGCGCCGCAGATAACTCCGGAAAGCCGTAAGCGAAACGAGAGTCGGTCCGGTGAGCGGTGGAGGTGTCTAAAATCGTTACGTTGGGATTTTCTACCATCGAAACCGCTTCGACGGCCGCCGGGTCGGGCAGACAAAGGAAGGCCGCATCGCAATCGTTCAACGCCTCTTTCCGGGCCGCCGGGTCCTTTCGCACTTCTTCCGGCAGGGTAATGAGAGTGATATCCTCCCGCTGTTGCAAACGCTCCCGGATGCGAAGCCCGGTGGTCCCGGCACTTCCGTCAATAAAGACCCGCTTCATATCAAAATTCCGCCTTTCGGATGATTTTCAAAAAATATGAATAATTATACCACACATTTTGCGGTTTTTCAAGCGTTTTTCCCTTGATTTCACATAAAATTCATAGTTATTATATCAACTTCGGAAAACTTGCATAAAATCAATGTATTTTCGATTGTTTTTGAATATTTATTCATAATTTACCGTGCTTTTGCAAAAAAATCTTCTCCGCATCATCACGGAGAAGACTTCTGTTTAAGAAAGATAGACGGTACGCTCTGTCAGAAGTTTGCCGTCTTCCGGGTCGTGGGAAACCAAAATCAACGTTTTATCGTTACAGGCTTCCCGAACGATTGCCCGAACCGAATCTTTCAATTCCGGGTCCAGAGCGGTAAAGGGTTCGTCAAGAAAAACCACGGGGCGCTCGACCGATAACGTCCGGGCTAAGGCGACCCGCTGTTTCATTCCGCCGGACAGTTGGTCCGGGGGCTGTTGCAAAGCTTCTTCCAACCCCAAACGGCACAGTAATTCCCGGGCCAACCCTTCGGCTTGGTCGGGATTGGGGTGAACGCAAGTCACGTTTTCTAAAACCGTCAATTGGGGAAACAACCGGGGTTCTTGAAACAGATAGGTAATTTCTTGGGGAGAGATTCCTTCAATGCTCCCGCTGTCAGCCCGTTCCAGACCGGCTAAAATCCGCAGCAAGGTAGTCTTTCCCGCTCCCGACGGGGCGGAAAGATGCAGATGCTCTCCGGGGGAAATTTCTAAGGAACAGTTTTGAAGGACCGGCTTTCGGTCGAAGGATTTGGACAGGTTCTTCACTGAAATCATTTTCGTTTCCCCCTCTCCAAGAAATATTTCAGCAATTTTTCCAAAATCAGACTCAGCACCACGACCACAAGGGTCCAGGCGAAAACTTCCGACGATTCCAAATAGACCTTGGCATCATAGACCATTTTTCCGATGGAATCTTTCGGAGTACAAAGCACTTCCGCCGCAATCCCCGCCTTCCAGGCAAACCCCAGAGACGTCAATGCACCGGCAGAAAAATAGGGAAGGCAATGGGGTAAGTACAGAATTTCCCACCGCCGTTTGGAAGAAAGTCCGTACACGGCACACACTTCCTTCAACCCCGGGTCTACGGTCTTGATTCCTTCCGCTACGTTCGCCCAAACGATGGGAAGAACCATCAAAAACACGATGAACGGAGGAACGGTGTCCCGCCCCAAAAAGACCAACGTGAGCATAATAAAGGACGTAACCGGGGTAGCCCGGACCACGGTAAGCATCGGAGAGAAGAGAACATCCAACACCTTCACTTTTGCCGTCAGAACGCCCCCCACAACCCCGAGAAGTACCCCGGGAAGATACCCGAGAACGACCCGAAGCAAGGACCGGGCCACAATGATCCAAAATTCCGCCGTGGGAAGCAGTTTTCCCAACGTCTTCAAGACCGCCCAGGGGGTGGGTAAAAATAATTCTTTATCCACCCACAAGGCCAAAACGACCCATACCCCCACCCAAAAACAGGTGGAGGCAAGGGCCGATATAATCTTTTTGAAAATATTTTTTTTATGCACCATAATAGAACTCGTCTGCGGGAAGAATTCCGCCCACCGAAGATTTATCCGCATCAAACAGAATCTGATAGAAGGGGGCAAGGGCAGTTTTCATTTCCCTTCCGGCAAGGAAGGTGAGATTGGAATTGGGAATCGCCTTTGCCGCCAAGGGGGCTTGGGGAATAATTTTAAACTTGGCAACCATTGCGGAAGCCTCTTCCACGCTTTCTTTCACAAATTGAATCGACGCTTCGTATTCCTTCAAGAACTGAGCCACGGCTTCGGGATTCTTTTGCGCAAATTCTTTCAACACCACAACGCATCCCTGTGCCATCGGCGTATCACAGACCTTATCCCATTCGGCGGTGATGTCCAGAGCCACCGTCACGTTGCCCAGCTTTCCTTTTACCGCAGTCACTTTGGGTTCGGGCAACATCAAAAGAGCACCCTCTTCCGCGTGGGACACGACTAAATCTGCCGTAGTTTCAAAGACGATGTTGCAATCGGTCACCCCGTTCTTTTCCAGAATATATTTCAGAGCGTATTCGGGAGTAGCCCCTTGTCCGGTGGTGTAGACCGTTTTCCCGGCAAGGTCGGAAACGGATTTCACGTTCTGAGTTCCGATCTCCAACAGATACAAAACCCCCAGAGTGTTGACCGCCAGGATCTGCACGTCTCCGTTGGTCACCTTGTTTAACTTGGCGGCCACGTTGGTGGGAAGGGCGGCAATGTCGTATTTTTTCGAAGTAATTTCGGGCAACAACGTTTCCGGAGCGTCGTATACGTCGAAGGTATAACGGTTCACCGTGGTTTTGGCTTCATTGTCGTTCATCAGTTTTGCCATCCCAAGACCGGTGGAACCGCTGAGGGCAGCCACCCGAACATCGGCACCGTCAAAGGGCTGAGAAGGACCGTCGGAACCGGGGGCCTGCACCGAAGAAGTGTCCGTATTGGGAGCAGGGGTCGCGGCGGGAGCACAAGCCACAAGACCAAGGGTCACAACCAAAGTTAACAAAAGTGCAATAAACGCTTTGAATTTCATATTGTTTTCTCCTTATTTCAAAGTTATGACTTTATTCTATCACAATTATACGGTATAATACCTATAAAATCGGTTGCCTCGGCAACGAAAAGGAGAAAAAAGATGACCGAACTGACCGGGCTGGAATTGTTTTGCGGACTCAACGAAAAACAAATTGAAAAACAACTGACCGCCCTGCGGGGACAAAAGGTTTCCGTTGCAAAGGGAAGTGTGTTGTTCCGGGAAGGAGAAACCACCGAACGGTGCGGCATTTTACTGTCAGGACAACTGCAAGGGGAGAGAATCGACGAAGACGGGAATTTGTCGGTCATTTCCACCCTTTCGCCCGGAATGATGTTCGGAGAAATTCTCATCTTCTCCGAAACGCCTTCCCCCGTCACCCTCACCGCAGTAACCGACAGCCGGGTATTGTGGTTGGGACCTGTGGATCTATCCCGGGCAGACCATACTCTTTTGGCCAATCTGCTCTCCATTATCGGCCGGGAATATTGGGCGTTGCACCAAAAAATTCGTTATTGCTCCATCGTGTCTCTTCGAAAACGCATTCTTGCCTATCTTCACGACCAACAAAAAGAACCGGGAAAACCCTTTTTTCTTCCCTTCGACCGCAACGGGATGGCGGCTTACCTCAACGCCGACCGGTCTGCCCTTTCCCGGGAACTGTCCCGAATGAAACGGGACGGGATTTTGGATTATCACAAAAACAAATTTTTATTGCGATAACGCAACCCCCTTTCTTTTTGAGGAAAAAGGAAAAGAGAATTATGGCTAAAATCCAAACTTTGTACCCCTACCTTGCAATAGAAAAAAAAACGTGGTATAATATTACTGTCAATAGAGAGGAAATTAGCAAATTTTAAATAAAAGGAGTATCTTCTATGAAATTGCAGAATCATAGAACCTTGGACGTTCTCCACGAAAACTGTCTTCCTTCCCGTGCCTATTTCATCCCCTTTGGGTCGAAACAGGCCGCCGCGACGGCGGAAAAGCGGGACGACAGCGACCGGTTCTTGTCCCTTTGCGGAAATTGGGCCTTCCGGTGGTACGAGCATCAAGCCGCCATCGACGTAGACCCCGCCGCCGCAGACCTGAACACCGCGGAGTTTGACTCCATTCCCGTACCCCTTTCCTGGCAGATACTGCTCGACCGGGGATATGATATTCCCCAATATACCAACGTGAACTATCCCATTCCCGTCGATCCGCCCCACACCCCCGACGTGAACCCCTGCGGATTGTATTCCAGAACCTTCGTTTTAGGAAAGACCTTTGCTTCCCGTGACGTCATTCTGACCTTTGAAGGGGTGGATTCCGCCTATTACGTTTGGGTGAACGGCCAATACGTAGGGTACAGCCAAGTTTCTCACGGAACTTCGGAATTTGACCTTACGGGCATTGCAAAAGAAGGGGAAAACCGCATCACCGTTTTGGTTTTCAAATGGAGCGACGGAAGTTACCTGGAAGACCAGGATATGTACCGTTATTCCGGTATTTTTCGGGAAGTGTACCTTCTTTCCCGTCCCAAAGACCGGTTGGAAGACGTTCAGATCCTCCCGGAAATCAATCTGGAAGATCTGACCGCCGACGTGACGGTAAATCTTTCTATGAAAGGCAACAAACCCGTAGAATACGAATTGGTCTGCCCCTGCGGTATCACCGTAGCGGAAGGAATCTGCCCTTCGGATCAATTTACGATGTCTCTGGAAGACGTGCATTTGTGGAGCGCGGAATTGCCGGAACTGTACGAGCTGTACCTGACGGTAGGAGACGAATCGATTCTCCTGCGGGTGGGATTCAAGGAAATCCACATCGACGAAAAGGGAACCGTCTGGTTCAACGGTCAAAAACTGAAACTGATGGGGGTCAACCGCCACGATTCCAATCCCTGGACCGGCCACGCCGTCTCAATGCTGGATATGGAAAACGATATCAAAATCATCAAGGCGCATAACGCGAACTGCATCCGCACCTCTCACTATCCCAACGACCCCAGATTCTACGAATTGTGCGATAAATACGGCATTTATATCGTAGATGAAGCAGACCTGGAAACCCACGGTTTTGCCCCGGTAGGGGATTGGCACGAACTATCCCAATCCCCCGATTGGAAAGAGTCCTACGTGGACCGGGCCGTCCATCTTTACGAGCGGGATAAAAACTTCGGATGCGTAGTCTTCTGGTCTTTGGGCAACGAATCGGGCCTTGGCATCAACCACAAGCATATGCGGGATTATATCAAGGCAAGAGACCCCAAAGCCATCGTTCATTACGAATGTGCCAACAAGGGCAAATTTACCAAAGTCCCCGGGTTTAGTGCCAATCTCCGTCGACGGATGGGAAAAAACACCGACCAAATCGACCCGGTTTTGTGGGAACAGTATATCAAGGAAGAAACGCCTTTGACCGACGTTTCGGATATTGACAGTTATATGTACCCCTCCACGGAATATTTCGTTAAGGCTTGTACCGACAAGCGGATGAAAAAGCCTCTGTATCTCTGCGAATACTCCCACGCGATGGGCAACGGCCCGGGAGACGTGATGGACTACGCGGAAATTATGTGGAAATACGATAAATTCGTGGGAGGATGCGTTTGGGAATACTGCGACCACTCGGTGCAGATCACCCTTCCCGACGGCAGTAAAGGCTTCACCTACGGCGGTGATTTCGGTGAATTCCCCCACGACTCCAATTTCTGCGTGGACGGTTTGGTATACCCCGACCGCAGACCCCACACCGGGATGTTGGAAATGAAAAAAGCCTACCAGCCTTACGTTCTTACCTTGAAGGACGGCAAGATTCAGGTGAAAAACCGGAATTTGTTTACCGACCTTTCGGAATACGACCTGTGCTGGACGGTGGAATACAACGGCAACCTGGAAGCGCAAGGGCGCATCGTCAATCTTTCGGTAGCCCCCGGAAAAGCCAAGACTTACAAACTCTGGGACGAAATGCCCACCGACCTGCCCGGCGTTTATACCTTTACCGCAAAAATGATTCGCAACGCCGCCTGTCCTTGGGGCGAAATCGGCTCGGAAGCCGGCTTTATGCAGACCGTTCTTGCAGAAAATAAAGCCGAACCCAAGGCAAAAGAAGGATTGCCCGTCGTGTGTGAGATGGGCGAAAATCACATTCTCGTTTCCTGCGGCAGTATCACCTACACCTTTGACACCTATCGGGGATTCCTGTCGGGAATCGCAGACGGCGACCGTCAGTATCTGCAAGAACCGATGAAATTTCAAGTTTGGCGCGCCCCGATGGACAACGACCGGAACTTCAAGGATAAATGGGCGGCGCAAGGGTTGAAAAACACCCAACAGATGCTGGATTGCTGGGCGATTCTGGAAAATACCGAAGCGTGCTTCTCCATTCTGTTTAAGGTAAAATTGGCCGCCGCACCTTGCCGTCCTTCGGTCTTTGCCGACGTGACGTACACGGTAACGGGAGACGGTGCATTAACGGTGCACACCGACGTAAAAGTGCGGGAAGATTTGTATCAACTGCCCCGGTTCGGCGTTCAGTTAGTCCTTCCCGAAGACTGCTTGCGGATGCAATATTTCGGATACGGACCGATGGAAGCCTACTCCGATAAGCACCACGCCGCCCGCTTGGGACGGTACGAGACCGACTGTGATAAAAACTTTGAACATTACGTGCGTCCCCAAGAAAACGGAGCCCACTGGGGCACCCGCACGGCTGCCGTGGGAACGCGGTTGGGAACGGGACTTCTCTTCTCCGGAAGCGGCGAGACCGAAACCTTTACCTTTAACGCCTCCCGGTTCACCCCCGAAGACGTGACCCAAGCCACCCACGACTACAAACTGCAACCCCGGAAGGCCGTAGTGGTCAACGTCGACTACCGGCAAGCCGGCTGCGGGTCCGCTTCCTGCGGCCCGATGCTGATTCAGTCCGAAACCTTCAACGAAAAGGAATTCGACTGGACCTTCACCCTGAAACCCGGACAGTTCGACCGGTAAAACGGAAAAACCCGGCGGAGAGAAATCTCCGCCGGAATTTTTTTATGCAAATATTTTGCCGGCGGAAACCCTCCACCGGCAATTATGTTTTTTAGTTTTGGACTTTGTCCTTGACCACAACGTCGTGGGCCCCGCCCTCTACGATAGAGACGGAACTTACCAGCGTCAGCTTGGCCTTTTGTTGCAGTTCGGGGATGGACAGAGCACCGCAGTTGCACATCGTGGACCGAATCTTGCTCAGCGTCACACCCACGTTGTCGTGGAGAAGACCGGCGTAGGGAACGTAGCAGTCAACCCCTTCCACAAAGGACAGTTTTGCAGCCCCGCCAAGGTCGTACCGCTGCCAGTTCCGGGCACGGGCACTTCCTTCGCCCCAGTATTCTTTCATATAGTTTCCGTTGACCATCACCTTGTTGGTGGGGGATTCTTCAAACCGGGAGAAGTAACGGCCCAACATACAGAAGTCCGCACCCATTGCCAAGGCAAGGGTCATATGGTAGTCGTGAACGATACCGCCGTCGGAGCAGATGGGAACGTAAATACCGGTTTCTTCAAAATATTCGTCCCGCGCCTTGGCAACTTCGATCACTGCCGTCGCCTGACCGCGACCGATTCCCTTGGTTTCCCGGGTGATACAAATAGAACCGCCGCCAATCCCAATCTTAATAAAGTCTGCGCCGGCCTCGGCCAAGAAGCGGAATCCCTCCCGGTCTACCACGTTTCCGGCACCTACCTTCACGGTGTCGCCGTATTTTTCCCGGATGAATTTAATGGTGCGGCTCTGCCATTCGGTAAAACCTTCGGAAGAGTCGATACAAAGAACGTCTACGCCGGCTTCCACCAGAGCAGGAACCCGTTCTGCATAGTCCCGGGTATTGATGCCGGCACCGACGATGTACCGTTTCTGGGAGTCCAGAATCTCCATCGGATTTTCTTTATGCTGTTCGTAGTCCTTGCGGAAGACGAAAGAAACCAATCTTCCATCGGCAGAAACGATGGGAAGAGAGTTGAGCTTATGTTCCCAGATAATATCGTTGGCTTCCTTCAAGGAAGTTCCTTCGGGAGCGGTAACCAGTTTTTCCAGGGGAGTCATAAAGGTCTCCACCTTTTCCTCGGCGGACATCCGGCTGACCCGGTAATCTCTTCCGGTCACGATACCCAGAAGTTTTCCGTTGGACGTACCGTCGGAAGTCACAGCGATGGTGGAGTGTCCCTGCCGTTCCTTCAACGCCAAAACGTCGGCCAGGGTCTGGTCGGGGCGGATGTTGGAATCGGAAGAAACAAAACCGGCTTTATACCCTTTTACCCGGCGTATCATATTTGCTTCGTCTTCGATAGACTGAGAACCGTAGATGAAGGCAACGCCCCCTTCTTTGGCCAACGCAATCGCCATCCGGTCGTCAGAAACCGATTGCATAATGGCGGAAACCAGAGGAATATTCATCGAAATTGCGGGTTCTTCCCCCTTGCGAAATTTGACCAGGGGCGTTTTCAGGGAAACGTTAGCAGGAATATGTTCGGCACCGGAATAGCCGGGGACCAGAAGATATTCACTGAAAGTATGGGAGCATTCTTCGTAGTAGTAAGCCATAATACATTCTTCTCCTTTTTACATCTATCAAAAAAATAATTAACAAGGTTATTGAATTACCGAGACCTTGCTCTTCTCCAACTGCTTCATCACCGCATCGGCAATCTTACTGCCCTTGCAGTTCACCGATTGCAACCGGGAACAGTTTAACAGGGGGGAGAAATCGGTCACGTAATTGTTGCTGACGTTCAGAACGTTCAACTGATACATCAGAGCCACCGCGCCGATTTCGTTGAGCAGATTCCCGGAAACGTCCAGCATTTCCAGAGACGAAAGCATTACCATCGTGGTAAGGTCGCTTATCTCACACCGGGCGGCGTACAGATTTTTCAACTTGGATTCCGCCAGAGGAGTGAAATCCCGAACCGACGTCCCGGAAACGTTCAAAGTGGTCAATGCCGTAAGATTCTTCAAAGGTTCCACGGTGGAAATCTTGGTGTCCGCCGCGGCAAGGTTGCTCAACCCCGTCAAATCCTTCAAATCCGCCAAAGACGCTATGTCGTTGTCGCTGAGATTCAGCGTCTCCAACCGAGTGCAGCCCGCCAGAGGAACGACGGTGGTAAACAGATTGGACGACACGTCCAGCTCGGTCAGGGCAGAACAGGTGGACAAGGGCGAAAGGTCGGGAATCAGGTTGTTGGAGACGTCCAACGTGCCGAGGGTCTTATGGTTTGTCAGCCAAGCCAGGGAGACTAAGGCATTTCCCGAAAGGTCCATCCGGGTCAGCGCCGTCAGACGGCTGAGGGACGGAACTGCCTTGATCTGATTTCCCGAAGCGTCCAAAGACGTCAGAGAAAGCATCGACGCCAAGGGGGCTAAGGTGGTCAACTGATTGTTTTGAACCGACAGTTGGGACAACCAGATGATCGCCGCAATCTTGGAGAACTGCTCGTCGGTCAAATTACATCCGTCCAGGGTCAGAGATTGCAACTGGGTCAACCGGCGAAGGGGCTCGTAGGAGGTGATGGCGGTCTCGCCGCTGAGGTTCACCGTTTTCAGATTTGCCATTTCCAAAAGGTCGTCCAGTACGTTGATGGCGCCCTTGGCACCGGCAGCGTTTCCGGCCACGCAATCCAGGGTGGTAACCGCTTCCAGGTCTTTATAATAGATGGTTCCGGATTTTTTATCCAACACCAAGCGGACCAACTGTTCCACTTTGGGGTCTTTGAATTCGTATTTGGTGCGTTCGTTGTACACCCGGTAAGAAACGTCATATTCCGACCCGGGCATTCCGGCGTCGTTGATGGCAACTGCCCGGAGATTCACCGTTCCTTTTTCCACCTTGATGACTTCGCCGGCGCTGTAAACCGTGGAATTACGGTCAGGTGCGGTACCGTCGGTGGTGTAATACACGGTGGTGCCGTCGGGAATATTCAACGTCACGTCCACGGCGGCCGTAAAGGTCCCCGGCTGAGGCGCCGAAGAAATGGAACCGGGCCGCTCCGCATTCAACTTCACCACGATATAGGTGGCGGTGATGGAATCCAGATAATCCAGGGCTTCCGCAACCCGATTCTGTTCCGTAAGAAGATAGACCATCTGACGGTAATACTCTTCGTACCGGGGTTGCAGGCTCAATCCTTCGTTCAAGAGGGATTCCGCCTTGGAATAATTCTGCTGGGTACGGTAAATCAACACCGCTTGCAGACGGGCATCCAGGTTTGTGGGGTCGATTTTCAGGCATTTTTCATAACATTCCAACGCCCGTTTCAAATCGTTCTGCTCTTGGGCCGTGGTCCCCTGTTGATAATACTTTTCCGCCTGTCCGAAGGCGTTGGGGTCTTCGTGATACACGAACCAAATTACGCCAATTAACCCGAACAGGATAAAAAAGACGGAAAAAGCATAGAAGAACCGACGGAAATAGTGCCGTTTGATGGGCACGGAATCGGTCAATTCCCGAACCTGGGCCTTCTGGCGGCGCGTTTTTTTCTTCGCTACCCCTTCCAATTTCTGGGAGAGCAGGGGAAGTTCAGCCAATTTCCGTTGCAGTTTTCGTTTCAGTTTCGTCCAGTTGCTCGACATTTGCCGTCACCTCCGGAGAAGAATCTTGCACAAAAGGTTGATTACTTACGGTTGTTCAGAGGAACGTAAAGATGCTTTCCTCCGATAAATTTATATGCGGGACGAATGACTTTCGAACCGGAAGACAATTCTTCCACCCGATGCGAACACCATCCCGAAACCCGGGCAATGGTGAACAACGGGGTAAACAATTCCGTGGGAATATCCAACATCCGATAAATGAAACCGGAATATAAGTCCACGTTGGCACATATAACTCTATCAATCCCCCGAACCTTCGAGAAGGCGGCGGCGGTCAATTTTTCCACCAGGGCGATAAGATTAAATTCCGCTTCCATCCCCTTGGTCTTTGCAAGGGCTGCGGCCCGTTGCTTCAAAGCGACGGCGCGGGGGTCGGACAAGGTATACACGGCGTGGCCCATTCCGTAGATAAGCCCGCTGCCGTCTCCGGCTTCCTTGCGAAGAATCTTGCAGAGATATTCCAAAATCTCGTCTTCGTCGGTCCAATCGGAAACGTTGGCCTTAATATCCTCAAACATCCGGCAGACTTGCAGGTTTGCTCCCCCGTGTCGGGGTCCTTTCAGAGAGCCGATGGCGGCGGAAATGGCCGCGTATGTATCGGTTCCGGTGGAAGACAACACCCGCGTCGAGAAGGCAGAGTTGTTCCCGGCGCCGTGTTCCGCGTGAAGAATCAGACAAGCATCCAAAAGATGGGCTTCTTCCGGAGTAAACTTCTGGTCGGGACGAAGAATATGCAAAAAGTTCTCCGCCGTGGAATACTCATCGCAAGGGAGATGCAGATACATACTCTCCCGGTCGTAGTGACGCTTCTTCACCTGATAGGCCTGTACCGCAATAATGGGAAGGCGGGCAATGAGCATCAACGCCTGACGGAGCAGATTCTCCAAGGAAATGTCGTCGGGATTGTCGTCGTAAGAATACATCGCCAACACCGAACGGGCCATTTTGTTCATCACGTCCCGGGAAGGGGCTTTGATAATCATATCCTCGGTGAAGTGGTCGGGCAACTCCCGAAGGGAGACAAGCAATTGCTTGAATTCTTCAAACTCCTGTGCCGAGGGCAGTTTTCCCATCAAAAGCAGATATACCACTTCTTCAAACCCGAATCGGCCTTCCGCCTCGTATCCCTTCAAAAGGGAATTTACGTCGATACCCCGGTAGATCAACTGACCGGGAGAAGGAATCCGGTCGCCGTCTTCCATCACGTAGCCGCGAACGGAACAGATCCGGGTGGCGCCGGCCATAACGCCGGTTCCGTCGGGTTCCCGCAGACCACGTTTGATTTTATAACTTTCGTATACGTGGGGATCGATAAAATTGGTGGCCCGGTATTCTTCACTGAGCCGACCAATCATAAGATCTTTCTCTTTTTGTGTCTCAAACATAAAGACACCTCCAACACTTTTTTCAACAGATCCCGTTTTTTCCGCAACGGGATAAGACAGGGTATAATCTCTCATTCTACATTTTTATATTATCGTATATTATACCACATTTTTTTGAATTCGTCAAGAGATTGGAGGCATTTCGTGCGTTCTTTTTTCACTTTTTTATCCCTGTTTACCCTTTTTTTCTTCCTGACTCCGATTTTGTGTCTTTCGATGCCCCCTACCGAGGCGCCTAAGCCCCCTACGCATCTTCCCGATACCGTCACGCTGGATGGAATGGCTTATTCCACCGCCGACGTTATCTTAGGAATGGTGGCGGCAATGGACCTTCGGGGGTATCACGAAGAAACGCTGAAAGCCGCGGCCGTGGTGGCGACCTCCACGTTGGTCTGCCAATACCGAGAAACCGGCAACGGGGACGGGCTTGCTTTTTTGTCCCCACAACAGGCAAAGACAGATTGGGGTGACTATTGGTTCTCTCAATATTGGAGGGAAATGCAACAAGCGGTGCAAGACACCTGGGGACAGGTTCTGACCCAGGAAAGTACCGTGGTCTCGCCTTCGTATTTTGCCCTTTCCTGGGGACGGACCGAAGAGGGGGTGGAATGTCCCCTTGACGAAACCAGCAACGATTTCTCTGCCCAAATCACCGTTCCTCTGGAAGAATTTATCGCCGTTTTTCCCAAATACTCCGCTTCGCTGAACGTAAAAAACGCCCCAAGCGGCCGGGTAGAGACGGTCACTTCGGGCGAACAAGTTTTAACGGGATATGAAATGATGGAAACCTTTGGTCTCCCCTCCCCCTGCTTCACGTTGACGGTCACGTCCAAGTCTGCCGTTTTTCAGTGCAAGGGAAAGGGAACGGGGATTGGAATGTCCCTGTACGGAGCCAATGAATTAGCAAAACAGGGAAAGACCTACCGGGAAATTCTCGCCCAGTTTTATCCGGAACAGACCCTTCAAGAGGCAAATCTGTCGCTGGGGTCCAAGTAAACGCCTTCCCGAACCAATGCAAAATGCAGGTGATTCCCCATCAGACATTCACTGTCGGCAGACGTACCGGTCTTTCCCAGCAAATCTCCTTGCTTGACTTCCTGTCCCGCAATCACGTTGGCTTCCCCCGACAGGGATTGGTAGATGGACAACGTATCGTCTTTGTGGCGAATTTCCACCGTCAGCCCCATCAATTCCGAGGTGTACACGTTTTCCACGATGCCGTCCGCCGCCGCGACCACGTCAACCTCCCCTTCGGTAAGATAGTCAATTCCCTGATGCACTCGCCAATCGTTCATCGTCTCGGAAAAGACCGGAACCGACAAGGAAAATCCCGTAGCCACCGTGCCGGAAACCGGAAGGGTCATCATCACGTCTTCCACCCATTCTTCCGGTTCGTCGGGGGTGTCTACCGGGGCGTTGACCGACGTATCGGTCTTTCCTTCTTCGGACACGGAATCGGTAAGAGAAGCATCCGTCTCGGTTGCGGAATCGGAAACAGTGGAGGAATGGTTGGTATCCGTGCCGTTGAACACCTGTTCTTCCCGGGAATCGGGAGCCGCCAACAGCAATCCCACGCACAACACCACCAAAGCTGTTCCGCCCATCAGCAGATACAAACCGCTGCCCTTGGTCAGACGACCGAACAATCCTTTGCCGTTTCGGTAAAATTTACTCATATCAAAGTCTCCTTTGCGGATAATGGTTACCCTAAGTTTCTCCCAAAGAACGAAAAAATATGCAAAAATCCTTGACAGACACCGAAAAACAAGGTATAATGGAAACAGAAGCAAAAAGGAGAACGGTATGAGTCGATGGGAGCGCACCGAGTTGATGCTCGGAAAAGAAAAAATCGAATTGTTGAAAAACGTCCACGTGGCGGTGTTCGGCCTGGGCGGCGTGGGTGGATATGCCGTAGAAGCCTTGGCCCGCACGGGGGTTGGGGAAATCACGGTGGTGGATTGCGACGTGTTTTCCGAATCGAATTTGAACCGGCAGTTATATTCCACCCAAGAGACGGTGGGACAAAAAAAGACCGACGTTGCGGCAAAACGAATTCGTTCCATCGCTCCGGACTGTACCGTCCACCCGGTGGAATTGTTCTACACCCCGGAAAACGCCCATCAAATCGACCTTTCCTCCTTTGACTATATTATTGACGCCATCGACACGGTCACCTCGAAAATCCACCTGATTTGCCGGGCGACGGAGACAGGAATTCCCATCATATCCTCGATGGGAACGGGCAATAAGACCGACCCCACCAAACTGCAAGTGACCGACCTGTACAAAACCCAAGGATGTCCCTTGGCCCGAGTCTTACGCCGGGAATTAAAACAGCGGGGCATCTCCCGTCTGAAAGTGGTCTACTCGGACGAAGAACCGAAAAAAACGGTGGTCTCCGAAGAAGCCACCGGCCGCCACGCCCCGGGAAGTATGATCTTCGTCCCCGCCTGCGCCGGCTTGATTTTAGCAAGGGAAACGGTAATGGATTTAACAAAATAAAAGAAGCGTGAACGAGTTCGTTCACGCTTCTTTTATTTTCGATATTCGATAATATCCGAAATGTCACACCCTACCGCTTCACAAATGCGGTTCAAAATGTCGCTGTCGTATCGGACGACTTTATTTTTATAATAGTTATCAATAATTTGAAAACGGATTCCAGTCCTCTTTGCAACCTCATACCTGGTAATCCCCATTTTGTCCAGATAACGATGCAAGGTTAATTGAACCACGTTATCACTTCCTTTCAAGATATATTTTAATCAATATATCCCCTCTTGACAATCCCCTTATCTAAGTATATACTTATATAAGAGTACGCAAAAGGAAGTAATTTTATTGCAATTCCGGATGGAAATCCTCTGCGGCGACGGTATCGAGAAGTACCTGCGCCGTTACGGTTTGTTCGTGTTGCACCGCAACGGTCTTTGCCGTTAGATCCACCGCAATTTCTCCCACGCCGTCCACCTTGGTCAGGGCGGAGCGAATGGCCTTTTCACAATGGCCGCACATCATATCGGGAACGAGCAGAACCGTAGTTTTCATAGAGTTATTCTCCTTTTTCAATGAAATTTCGCAAGATTTTTCAGAGCACTGCACGGCAGGAAGGGCCAGCTTTAACCGATTCAGCCGCAGGGCATTCCCCACAACGAACACCGACGAGAGAGACATTGCCGCCGCCCCAATCATCGGATTGAGTAAGGGACCGCCGAACAAGGTCAAAAGACCTGCCGCCGCGGGAATCCCCGCCGTATTGTAGGCAAAGGCCCAAAAAAGATTTTGTTTGATATTTCGCAACGTCGCCCGGGAAAGCTTGATAGCAGACCAAACCCCTCGGGGGTCGTTTTTCATCAGCACCAAATCGGCGGAATCAATGGCAATATCCGTTCCCGACCCGATGGCGATTCCCACGTCCGCTTCGGCTAACGCCGGAGCATCGTTGATACCGTCTCCAACCATCGCAACGATGTGGCCGGACTGCTTCAACGTGCGGATAACTTCGTGCTTTTGGTGGGGCAAAACTTCCCCTTCTACCCGGTCGATTCCCAAGGTCTCTGCAATGGCGAGCGCGGTCTTTTTCCGGTCTCCCGTGAGCATTACCACTTGAATTCCGTGGTCTTTCAGCAATTCTACCGCCGCTTTACTTTCGGGTCGTTCCCGGTCAGCCAAAGCAATCAAACCCAGATATTCTCCGTCTTTTACCACAAAAACCGGGGTCTTCCCCTGTTCAGCACAGGTTTCGGCGGTCAAAAGAGCCTGAGACGGCAGAATACAAACGTCCTTCATCCCTTCGGCGGTTCCCAATCGAAGGGAATGACCGTCCACCTGGGCGGAAACGCCCATTCCACCGATGGCCTCAAAGGTATCAACGCAAGCCGGTTCGATTCCCCGGCGCTCGGCCTCTTGAACGATGCCCTGAGCCAAGGGATGCTCCGAAGGGGTCTCCGCACCGGAAGTAAAATAGAGTAATTCACGCTCGGTCACACCGGGGGCGGGAATCAAATCGGTCACGTAGGGCCGGCCTTCGGTCAGCGTTCCGGTTTTATCAAACACCACCGTATCCACCGAAGCGAGGCGTTCCAGCACGTCTCCGCCTTTGATTAAAATTCCCTGAGAGGCCCCTTTTCCCGTTCCCACCAAGATGGCGGTGGGGGTAGCCAATCCCAGAGCACAGGGGCAGGCAATGACCAAAACTGATACGAAAATATTTAAGATAAACGCCGGGTCTTTTCCTGCAATCCACCATCCGGCGGCGGAAAGCACTGCAATGGCTAAAACCACCGGAACGAAAACGCCGGCGATCTTATCTGCCAACCGGGCCACGGGGGCTTTATTCCCCTGAGCGTCTTCCACCAAACGAATCACGCCCGACAACACCGTTTCTTCCCCGGTTTTCTCGATTTGAACCAATAGTTCACCGTTTTGGTTCACCGTCGCCGCCCAGACCTTGTCGCCCGGAAGTTTTTCTACGGGGACCGATTCCCCCGTGAGCATCGACTCATCCACCGCGGCACTTCCGGAATGGACTGTGCCGTCTCCGGGAATCCGTCCGCCGGGTCGGACCACCGCAATTTGGCCGGGACGCAGGTCTTCGACGGGAATCTCTCGGTCCCCATCTGCGGTACGAATTACCGCCGTCTGAGGTGTCAGGGCGGTCAACGCCCGAATGGCCTGAAAGGTTTTCTTCTTGGACCGGGCTTCCATCGTCTTCCCCAAGGTGACCAAGGTCAAAATGACGCCCACCGACTCAAAATATAAGTTATGGACCCCGTGGACGTCCCCTTGCACGATGCGGGCCAAAGACCAAAGGCTTGCCCCCATTCCCGCTAAGGTTCCCAACGCCACCAGACTGTTCATATCCGGATGCCCGGTAAACAAGGCCGCAAGTCCTTTTCGGTAAAAAGACTCCCCGATGATCATACATCCCAAAGCCAAAATACCTTGGGTCAAGGCGTAAACGAAGGGGTGCCCATCGGGAGACAAAAACCCGGGGACCCAAAGCCCCACCATCGGCCCCATCGCGAGATAAAAAAGAGGAATGGCAAAAATCGCGGACAAGACCAGCCGCAGCTTTAACGGATTTTTTTCTTCTTTTACCGGTTGCTCCAAAGTGGAAATTCCGTACCCCGCCTTGCGAATCGCAGAAAAGAGCATTTCCTCCGTGGCGTTGCCCAAGTCCACCGTCAGTTTTCCCGTAGCCAGATTCACGGAAGCGGACGAAATTCCCTTGACCGAAACCGCAGCTTTTTCCACCCGGGCAGAACAGGCGGCACAGGACATTCCCGTAATCCGATAACTTTTTTTCACGGTTTTTTCCTTCTTTTTTAAGTATTTTCTATGGTTATTATAGCACAAAAAAAATCAAAAAACAAGCAACCTACTTCAATTTTTACAAAAAGTTAGCAAATGCTAACTTTTTGTAGATGAAAAACGGCGACACGCATTTCTGCGTGCCGCCGTTCTTATTCGTTCATTCAAAGAATCAACTTAGTCCTCTTTTTGAACCTTCTTCTTCCGAATTACGATAACAGCAACTGCTGCCGCCGCGGCCAGAACAGCTGCGATAACAACAGAGGTGACAACCAGATCGGAAGTCTTCGGGTTGCGCATATTGCCCTTCAAGACAACGTAGCCGTAATCAGAGTACTTCTTCTGAACCAGTTCCAGCTTCTGTTCCTTGGAGGTTTCCTTATCCTTACCGGCTTCTACTTCGGCAACGGTGAAGGTGAAGGAACCGACCTTCAAGTTCATAGCGGGATCACCGGTCATAAAGACGCGTCCGCCGTCTTTCACGGTAACGGTGGGTTTGTCATCCTTGTAGTAGCCGCGGATTGCAGAAGCATCCTTGCCACCGTCGAGGAAGGCAATACCGTACTTATCAACCGTCATCGAAGCGTTTCCTTCGAAGGTGATAGCGGAAACGGCAGTACCATCCACAGAAGATCTCAGCGTAGCGTTATCGGTAACGACAACGTTGCTGCCCTTCAAGTGGAGACCGGCACCGGTATAAGCCTTGGAATCACCGCCGGCGGAGAAGTTGGCCTGTGCGTTATCCGCAACAGTCAGCGTCATACCGGGATGCAGGAAGATACCGTGAGCACGGTTGCTGTACTTCGTGCCGCTACGTTCGGCGTGAGAGGTCAGAACCGCGTTGCCACAGATGGTCAGGTTGCCGGAAGCATCCTTGTTATCGTGGCCGATTCTCATCGCGTTGGACAAGTCACCGGCGAAGGTGTTCTTCTTCTCGGCGTTGAGAGCTTCGTAAGAAGTATTCTGGATGTTGGTGATGTTGACCTTCGCGTCTTTAATGACGATGTCGGTCTTTTCGGTACCAACATACATTGCAGCGTGCCAGTTTGCAGATTTACCAACCAGGTTCACCGTACCGGTGGTGGTGATATCGATATCACTTTCCTTACCGACGATGTAGATAGCCGAACCGTCTGCGCTGGTTGCGCTTTCATTGGTCAGGTTCACGTTGGCCTTATCGGCGATGTTGACCTTGGAGACGGTACCAACCGCGCTGCCGCTCATATACATCGTGCTGCAAGCGGTGGTCATATCAACCAGGGCTTCATCGGTAACGTTGAGCAGGTTCACACCGGGAACAACGTTGCCTTCGGCATTCTTCGCTTCGGAATGGATGGAAATACCGTACCGGCCGATGTTATCACCGATGACGGTGGCCTTATCGGTCACGTTGAGGGTAGCGGTCTGCTTCACATCCTTCGCCGTAGCCAAGGAGTTGTTCTTAACGACGATAGCATCTCTGGTCAGGTCGTGGAGTTTCAGAGAAGCGGAATCGCTCACCGTAGCGGTAGCTTCGGCACCGGTCACCCAGATACCGTATTCACCGGTCACATCAACCTTCGCATCGTCAGAGATGTTCAGAGTCGATTGCTGGCCTTGGACGTAGCATCCGTATGCGCCGTCAATGTTGACCTTAGCGTTACCTGCGACGTTGACGATGGCCTTATCCAAAACGTCTTCCTTCGCGATAGCGTAGACGTAAATGCCCTGGTCAGTGACGTTCATATTCACTTCTGCGTTGTCCAGGATGTCAACGGAAGCTTCGTAACCACGGATGTAGATACCGCGTCCGTTGTCGCTGTAAGAAACCTTACCTTCATCGTTAACGGTGAATTTTTCCATTGCATCGATATTGACCTTCGCATCGTCCTTGATGACAACGGAGATCTTATCGTGGTACTGGTTGTTGACGTGGATCGCGTTACCTTCGGTGGCAACCACGTTCAGAACAGCCTTTTCACCGACTTCGATCTTGCTACCATACTGGGAGTAAACCACGTAGTCGGTGCCGCTGACGTTCAGAACGCCATCGCCGCGTACCGTCAAGTCATTAAAGGCAAGAATGGTATGGTAGCTATTCTGAGCAATGGTGTTGTTGCCCTTCAAAACCACGTCGATGTTACCGTTGGCAATCAGCTGTTTCGCATCCAGGCCGTTGATCTGCAACGTGCCGTTTGCGGACAGGTAAGCCTTCGCGGTCATCGGATCAGTACCTGCGGGATAGAAGCGGCTTCCTTCGGGATTAAAGGGATTCAGCTCGTAGGTCTTGATGGAAGAACCTTCCTGAACCTTGATTTCAACCTGAGTTGCCAGGCCGTCTTCGGTCCAGTTGCCGGTGGTCAGGAACTGGGAGTTGCTGGCCATCGAGCAGCCGTTCAGGTAGGAAACGCCGTCGTCTACGTACCAGCTGGGATAGCTGTTGTTGTAGGGGTTTGCGGTACCAAGAATACGGCAGTCGCCGCTGTAATTGTAGAAGTCAATCTTCGCACCGGGAGTGATGGTCATCACTTGATCCACCGCACCGTTGGCGTACCAGAAGGTGTTGGCAGAACCGGTGATTTCACCGCCGGTCAGGTTGAACTTCGCTTCGCTGGTGTCGTTGCGGAACATTGCGAAGATATCCGCACTGCCTTGGCAGTTCAGTTTACCGCCGGACACGTTCACGGTGGTGGGATAAGCCTGAATACCCAGGAATCCGCCGTCGTTGTTCTTTGTCTGAGTTTCGAAGTTTGCGGTAATATCGGTGCCTGCAAGGTTAATTTCAGTCAGCCACTTACCGAAGAGCGCGTAGTTACGGTTTGCACCCCAAGCAGTGGCAGGTGCGCCATTTTGGAGAATCTGATAGGTCGGGTCGGCGTAGTTGTTCTTGATATTGATGTTCAACGTACCGCCGTTAAAGTTAGCCTTACGCAATTCGTAGGACTGAGCAACCATATGCAGACCAACAAGGATACGCTGATGATACTGAGAGTATTCACCGGTTTCCATATTGATTTCCATCTTACCGCCGTTGAATTCCACGTCGCCTGCAACGTTGACGGCAGTGCACCAACCGTTGGTGGTGATGTTGTTGACGTTCACGACGACGTCAGCGCCATCTTCCGATTTCAGAAGACCGTTGAGACCAACGTTGATAGCAATGCTGCTTACGTTATTGATGTCAACGTCCGCATCCTTACCGAAGATAAGAGCACCCTGACAGAGAATCGCGTTGCCCTTCGCGTTGAGCAATACCGTAGAATCTTCAATCAGAACCTTCTGGGTCTTGGAATCCTGCTTGATGAGGTCGCTGGTACCGGTAACGGTGACTTGTGCACCGCCGCCGATGATGATATCGCCAACGATTCGGGTATCATTCGCGGTGTAGTTGGAAATACCTGCGGTTGCAGCGTTTATGTTCACGATACCGCCGAGGATCTCGATATTTCCGCTAACAGTATCGGAAACGTGGAGACCGCCGTTGGGCGAAGAGTGAATGGTAACGTTACCGTCGGTGATCTTAATCTTAGAGCCGCGGATACCGTTGGAGTTTCTCGCGGTGGATTCTACCGTACCGCCGGTGATCAGAACGCCGCCTTCACCGTAACCGGTCAGGACGTTGTGTCCGCCGATGGTGATGACGTGACCGCCGGAGATGGTCAGTCCGTTCGCACCGTGGATAGCGTTCCAGGATTCGGTGGTCACGGTGGCTTCTGCCTTGACCGTACCGCCGGTGACGTTCAACTGATAAGAATGAATAGCGTACTGCGTGGGATAGAGAATATCCAATTTACCGGGTCCGACGAGGTCCATCGTGTTCAAGCAACGAACCACGTAGTTTTCACCGGCACCCAGATTTGCGGTCTTACCTTCCGCAACGGAAAGGATCACGTTACCGTTAACGTCGACCTTCTTGATGGTATCCTTCGCAACGTCGTTGACGGTCAGAACCAAGTTATCGTCAGCGTTCTTGCTGAGGATGAACTGAGCTACGCCGGTAGCGGGATATTGCTTCACGCCATCGAGGGCCAGGAAGTGTCTGCCGCCGTCCTTATCAACGATAAGAACCTGGGTAGCATTGGGAGCCTTGACGCCGTCCTTATTCCAGTTTCCGGTGGTCAACCAGTTTTGAGTGTTCGTCCAGGCGGCATTCAGCATCCAAATGTCCTTAGCCACGTCGGAATCCTTCAAAGTACCGGAACCGGAACGGTTAGCAGAAGCGGTGTAGTAAACGTCAACCTTGGCGTCCTTGGTAATCTTAACGGAAGCACCGTCAGTACCGCCCACGTAACCAACGAAGGTACCGGTGTCACCGGTCACTTCACCGCCGGTGATATTCAATGCAGTGTTGGGATCGTCAAGACGGAACATTGCCGCGTTCTTGTTGCCGCGGAAGTCAATGGAACCGCCGGTGACGTTGATAGCGTAGCCTCTCTGAACCTTGATACCGCCGACCAGGTCAGCCGTACCGGGATTCTGATAAATGTCGATGTTAATGTCAGTGCCCTTGAAGTTCAGGTTGGTGCGGTTGGTCCAAATACCGTAGACACGGGATTTCGCATTGCCGACACCTTCTTGAACGATGTTCAACGTACCGCCCTTGAATTCTGCGGTAGCGCTGTCGTTTTCAGCGAACAGGAGGGCAACTGCCGTTCCGGTACCAGCATCGGGATTTTTGAGAGTTACGTTAACCGTACCGTTGGTCTGTTCGTAGTTCACAACTCGGAGAGCGCCCTGCCAGGAGGTCTTCACAGAAGCGGTGGCATTCACAACGCCGCCGGTAACCTTCAAGCCGGTTGCATCAATGGCAAAACTGGTGGTCGCGGTAGCGTTCACCGTAGTCGTCTTGTCGTTGTTCGTATCGTCGCTGATTTCAAGCGTCTTAGCAACGTAGATGGCAGTATCGGCAACCGTAGTCTTCGCAGTGACCTGAGCATCGTTCTTGATGGTCAAAGCACCGGTAGCGCAGGCAGCGATGGCCTGAGCGTACGCTTCTGCGTAAACGGTGGCGTTGTCGATAACGACGTTGGAATTGTCACCCATAATGGCACGGCCGGTATTGCCCCAGTTGGATTCTACCTTGCCGCGGGAGGTAACGTAAGCGTTCACCACGGCGCCGTCTTTAATGGTAACGTCGCCGCCGTTACTGCTATGGATGGCAGCGTAGCAGGCGTAGATGTCCGCGTGGACGTTCTTGCCGAAGGTAACGGTCTTATTGGCAATTTCGGAGTTGATTGCCCATCTGGACAGGGAGTTTTCTTTGGTATCGGTGTTGACGTACAGATTCAAAGCCTGATCCGTGCCGCCGAATTCCAGATCGCTGTTGGCGTAAATTGCACCGAAGGTTCCTGTAATGTCAGCGTAGACGGTACCGCTCAGCATCTTCAAGGCGCCGCCGCTGGTAGTAAAGATATTGTAATTGGTAGCATCCAGGTCAAGGTTGGAATTAACGATGCGGATGTTACCGTTATCGCCGAACAGGGATCTTTCTCCGGTAACCTTCGA
>JAZQKK010000017.1:0-3708 GCA_045542115.1 Eubacteriales bacterium | reverse complement strand
TCTGGCATCCCCCGGAAGGCCAAAATAAGGCCCGCAGAGGGCTTTTCTTTTGAAAGATGATAAATTCCCTATCTGAAAGACAAAACGGCCTTAAACGGCGTTTTTTGGAAAAATAACAGGGGTTTAATAATTGTTCGGAATTTTCGAAAGACTATGAGCCGCCCAAAGATATATTATTAATAGCCCGAAAAGAAATTCGTAAAAATTATGAAGTTTTTTTGGGTAATTAGAATTTTTATTGTACCTTTATAATCGAAAGGGGGAGCAACCCCAACCGACCAAGCGGGTTCTTGGAAATTTAAAAAGTTAAGACAATGAAGACCGAATTTTTAAAAAAGATGATGAACGCCAAGATCGGAGCGATTGCGGGAACGAATGTTGACGTGACTGTTTTATCTGGACGTAAACAAGGAGGAATTTATCTTACGGTTGAAATTGAAGGAAACAATACGAAGGCCGTTTCTATGATCCAATCTTTCTTCGGGGATAAATTTGACGGCGCTGAATATGACGAAGAATTAGATTATACCTATTGCGGGATTGACCTTGAATAATATAATATCATGCGGTTCAAAGTAGATGACAACTTGCGGGTAGTGGCCGGAGGAAAGGCCACGCCCGTTGATCTGGAGACAGTCGCCGTCGAGTTGTGCGGCAGGCTGGTCGAGGCCGGGATGATTGAGGACACGTCCGATAATTGGGGCGTTTCACTTCTGGAAGCCACCGGGCCGATATATATTGCGGACGTGTGCAAGGTCTTGTGCGGGTATCTGGAGAGGGAGACAATTTCCGCAAGCATCTGGAAAGCCTTTTGCGGGTTGACGATCATGGGAGACGGGCGCTGTCCGCATTGTGGCGGCGAGCTGGAATATGTCGGGGACGAGGGGCATGAATTGAGGGACGGGGACTATTTCATGCCGAACTCGTTTATCAAAGATTTAGAGGTTTACAAATGCCGTGAATGCGGCGAGATCACAAAAATAAAAGCGTAAAGTTATGATGAGAATCGATGCGGCCATCGCCCGGGCCAAAGAGAGCGGGCGGACAGTGAAAAAGAAAGAGATTGCGGCGAGGCTTTGGCCAAACTCCACGGAGGTCGCCCAGCAGGTCAACATGACCCGTTTATGCAGCGGCAAGACGCCAAGGATCGGCGCGGATTGGCCGAACATAATTTGCGAAATGACGGGCGTGTCTGCCGACTTCTTGTTTGGTTTAACAAATGACTAAAGACATGGAAACTTCGATATTTTGGGCGATTGTTTGGGGGCTGGTGTTTGTCCTCTCGGTCGTGGCGATCTGGTGGAACGTGTGTCACATATTCTCGGCCATTATAGCGGGCGGTTTCATGATCGCTTTCGTGGTGGATTATGTGCAGTATAAACGCCGGAAATAACATTTTTAATACGATACGATGAGAAAAGACGAAAACAATTACCCGGAGCTGGCCGAGTTGACCAGACCGGAGGAGACGGAGAAAACGGAGATTTATCCGGGAATGACTGTCGAGGAAATTAACGCGGTATTTTTTGATACTGATGCGTTGAGAGAACCGCCGTACAGGGTTTACAGGCTGGACGGGGACGGCCATCGCTATTATTACCGATTCGACGAGTTCGGGGAGCCGGTCTTTTATCCTTCGGTCACGACGATGCTAAAACAGGTTATGCCGACCTCGCCGTTCCTTATCGAGTGGATGCTGGCCAACGGGAAGGAGGGAGCGACCGAGAAGCGGGATCTCGCCGCCTTTTACGGGACGTTTATGCACATTCAATTCGAAACGTTGGTAATCAACCGGCGTTACGACTTTGATTCCGTCCCGGCGGTCCTGTTGGGCTATATGGAACGGGAAAACTTGCCCGAAAAGGTATTTTCCGAATGGTTGCCGAAAATCCGCAAGGATGTGTTGGCGTTCGCCCAATTCGTCCGGGATTACAACGTAAAGCCGTTGGCAATCGAAATCGGGTTGGTCCATCCCGAATACCATTACGCCGGTTGCATTGATTTGCCGTGCATAATGACCGACCCGAAAACCGGAAAACAGTTTACCGCAATCGTTGATTTCAAAAGCGGCCGGAAAGGGTTTTACGAAGAACACGAATTGCAATTGCATTTGTACCGGGAAATGTGGAACGTCAATTACCCGGAAACCCCGGTTGCCCGCGTGTTCAACTTTGCGCCCAAGGATTGGCGGACGAAACCCACGTACAATTTGAAAGACCAAACCGATTCCGTGAACGCCCGAAAATTGCCGTACCTGTTGGCCCTTGCATCCATTGAGGACGAAAAGCGGGATAACACGTTGACGATTGTACGCGGCGTTTTGGACCTTGACAACGGCAAGATTGCCGACAACATCTTGACGTTATCGTTGGCCGACCTTATCAAGACGAAAGCGGCCGAAAAGGACGCACCCGAACAGGCGGCGAAAGCACCGGAAACGACGGATGCGCCGGAACCCGCCAAAAAAGGCCGTAAACGGGCCGTAAAAGCGACGAAAGAACCCGAACCGATAAATTCCCCGTCCGAACAGAAAAAGCCCGTTAAAACGGAAATTGACGAAAAATTACCGTGGGAACAGGAACACGAACCGGCCAAGCCCGCCGGACCGACGCCGGAACAGGCGGCAAAGGATAATTTGTTAAACGACGAAATCGAATTGTAAGATGAGCGGAAGAATATACAGAAATGAACAACCGGCGACCGACATTTTGGGATTGCCCGAAATTGGCCGATTGCATATTGGGATGAAAAACGAACGCGGGTTGCCGCAATCCATTGATTGGTTCCGGGCCACGGGCAAATATTCGGCCTTGTTTGTCAAGGCTCTCGGCGAGAAGCCTTCCACAATCCAGATAGTTTTCCCGTCTGATGATGCCGAGAAGGTTTGCAACGAGAGGTACGAGTATAGAGACGACAAAGGTGCTTTGGTTGCGAGAGGCGACGGGCAGGTTTTCGAGATATGGGACGGCAGGAGATACGCTCCGTATTCCGTCGAGCAATACCCGGACATCGTTAGCCAGATCACGGCGAAGAATCCCACGAAAAGGACGAAAGGGGGCGAGGATAATTGGGACGTGGTGTTGACCTTGCGCTTCGTGGTTCCGGCGGTGCGTGGCGTTGTCGGGGTGTGGCAATTCAGCACGAAGGGCAAGGCGTCGAGCGTGCGTAATATCCGGGAATCCTTTGACGCTGTCCAGAGGATGCGGGGGACGGTGACGGGGACTGTTTTCGACCTGTCCGTGCAGTTCGCCAAGTCGAACAAGCCGGGCGTAAATTCCAGATACCCGGTCGTCTCCTTGATAGCAAACGATAATAGGATCGAACAGATACGGGAGGCGATGTCGCAGCGTGAAAATCTCTCGTTATTGTTGCAATCGGGGGAAAATGATTATCTTTGTGCGAATAACAGTCGCGGCCACGACTGATACGGAAAAATTAATGCCTCGTAAAGTACGCTAATTGTGGCCGCAATTAGTTGGAAATACGGGGCGTTTTTTTGGAATGACTTACAACATAAATATCGACCAAGAATTTGCGACCGTAAACGATTTAACTTTGGTACAGGTCGCCACGTTGGCGGCGTTCATGACGTTGCCGATATGGTCAAAGACTGTCGCCATTGACGGAGCGGTTTGGTATCAGTATTCCGACGAGAAAATGTCCGAGGATTTCCCGTTATTATTTGGCGTTCCGAAAAGATGTTACAAG
>JAZQKK010000016.1:0-63134 GCA_045542115.1 Eubacteriales bacterium | reverse complement strand
AAACGTCTGTTGACGTGCAGATTTTTTCGGGTACCGCAAGAGGACATAACGAGGCGGTGTTTTCTCTGTACGGGAACGTACCTGTTTTAACTTAATATTATGGAGGCATATCGAAGTGGCACGGAATCCGAAGTGCCGCCGGTGGCGGAAACAACGAGGATTGCGTGGCGCAGCGGTCGAAAAAAGCAAACGTCTGTTGACGTGCAGATTTTTTCGGGCACCGCAAGAGGACATAACGAGGCGGTGTTTTCTCTGTATGGTGTTATACCTGTTTTAATTTAATATTATGGAGGCATATCGAAGTGGCACGGAATCCGAAGCGCCGCCGGGGGCGGAAACAGCGAGGATTGCGTGGCGCAGCGGTCGAAAAAAGCAAACGTCTGTTGACGTGCAGATTTTTTCGGGTACCGCAAGAGGACATAACGAGGCGGTGTTTTCTCTGTACGGGAACGTACCTGTTTTAACTTAATATTATGGAGGCATATCGAAGTGGTCATAACGAGGCGGTCTTGAAAACCGTTTGCCCTAACCGGCACGGGGGTTCGAATCCCTCTGCCTCCGCCAGAAAACGACAGATTCCGACAGGAATCTGTCGTTTTCAACTAAGTGCGCCTTTCGGCGCGTGAAGTTTGCTCCGCAAGTGAAGTTGTCCTGCGGACAGTGAAGTTTCTGCGGAAGTGAGTGGCGCACTTAACTTCACTTTGTGCGATAGCACAAAACTTCATTATGCCTAAGGTATAACTTCACATCGGTGTTAGCCGATACTTCACTAAAAATTGTAAGAGTTCGAATTCATGCGCAAAAACGGCAAAAATATCTTTTTTGTAGCCCATAGACAAAGAAAAGCAACCTACTCCCGTAGGTTGCTTTTTCATTTTTTAGCGCTGAATCCGGCCGGTGGCGTTGCCTTTGGCCAGATTTTCCACCTCGGCGGGGGAGACCAGGTTGAAATCGTGTTCTACCGTGTGCTTTAAACAAGAGGCGGCGACGGCAAAATCAATGGCGCTTTGGTCGTCTTTCCCCGAAAGCAGGGAATAGATCAGACCGCCTCCAAAACTGTCCCCGCCCCCCACGCGGTCCACGATTTGAATGGTGTATTCGGGGGAGAAGAAGGCGTTGCCTTGGTGATACAGCATCCCCGCCCAACGGTTGACGCTGGCGGAAAGGGAGCTTCTCAGGGTGATGGCCACGTGAGAGAAGCCAAACCGCTCGGTCAGTTGTTGTGCCACGGAGACGTACCCTTGATGGTTCAGTTGTCCCGCTTCGATTTCCGTGCCTTCTGCCCGGATTCCGAAAACGTCGGCGGCATCTTCTTCGTTGGCGATGCACACGTCTACGTAGGGCATCAGCGTAGCCATTACCCGGCCGGCTTCTTCTTTACTCCATAGTTTATTTCGATAGTTTAAGTCACAAGATATCCGGATTCCCCGTTGCTTTGCCGCCCGGCAGGCTTCCAGACAGATTCCGGGCAATTCGCCCCCCAGCGCCGGGGTGATTCCCGTCCAATGAAACCAATCTGCGCCCTGAAAAATATCATCCCAGTCGTATTCCTCTTTTTTAGACAGGGCAATGGAAGAGCCCGCCCGGTCGTAGATGACCTTGGAAGGACGCTGCGAGGCTCCTTTTTCTACGAAATAGATTCCCAATCGAGGTCCTCCCCGAAGGATTTTTCCGGTATCGACCCCATACTGCCGCAGAGAATTTATGGCACTCTGCCCGATTTCGTGGGCCGGTACTTTGGAAACGAACGCGGCGTCCATCCCGTAGTTGGCAAGGGAGACCGCCACGTTGGCCTCGCCCCCTGCGTAACTTGCTTCAAATTCTTCTGCCTGAACGAACCGCTCGTATCCTTCCGGATTGAGACGGAGCATAATTTCTCCGAAGGTGATAATTCTTGCCATATCGTTTCTCCTTTTTATCCGATGGATTGGACCAATTTTTTTGCGTGGGCGGTGATTTTGTCAAATTCTCCCCGGGCGATCCACTCTTTGTTCACTAAGTTTCCGCCGACGCCGACACCGACGGCTCCGGCTTGGAGAAATTCCGCGGCGTTGGTCTCGTCGATTCCGCCTACGGCAAGAATCTTTACGTGATTGACCGGGCCTCGGATCGCTTTCAGATAGGAGTTCCCCATCGTTCCCGCCGGGAACAGTTTTACGAAATCCGCGCCTGCCTTGTGGGCCGTCAGCGTCTCGGTGGGGGTCAGAGCTCCCGGCATCGTTACAAGCCCCAGATCGGTTGCCAATTGAATGACTTCGGGGTTTACGTCGGGGGAAACGATAAATTTTGCCCCGGCCTTTTTGGCACGAAGGACCAGTTCCCGTTCCGTGACGGTACCGGCTCCGAAGAGCATTTTATCGGATAGCCGCTGATTCAAAAGAGCAATGCTCTCTTCGGTCTTTTTCCATTGGGTTTTATCCCGTTGGTCGAAGGTCACTTCCAGCAACTCGATGCCGCCGTCGTACAGTGCCTGAGCCAACCGCAGACAATCTTCTCCGTACACGCCCCGGACGATGGCAATGATTTTTTTATCCAATACCTGTTGAATAATCGTTTCTTTCATTTTTTACCACTCCGCTACCGTGCCGTCTTGATTCCGCCACACGGGATTTTTCCAATGATGGCCCTTTTGAGCCTTTTCTTTGACCAATTCTTCGTTGATTTCGATGCCCAGCCCCGGTCCTTGTAAGACGGGAACGCTGCCGTTGGAATAGTGGAATGCGTCCCGGTCTTTGAGGTAATCCAAAAGGTCGCTTCCCTGGTTGTAATGGATTCCCAGGCTTTGTTCCTGAATCCACGCGTTGGGGGTACAGGCGTCTAATTGTAAACAAGCGGCCAAAGCAATGGGGCCCAAAGGACAATGGGGTGCTACGCTGATATCGTAGGCTTCTGCCATTGCGGAAATTTTCCGACATTCCAAAATTCCTCCGGCGTGGGACACGTCGGGCTGGATGATGTCCACAATGCCCTGTTGGAAGATTTTTTTGAAATCCCAACGGGTAAACAACCGTTCTCCCAGAGCAATAGGAGTGGAGCAATGTTTGGAGATTTCTTCGAGAGCCTCATAATTTTCACTCAATACCGGCTCTTCGATAAACATCAGTCGGTAGGGTTCCAATTCTTTTGCCAGAACCTTTGCCATACTCTTGTGGACCCGGCCGTGGAAATCTACGGCAATGCCGAAATCTTTTCCGCAGGTCTCCCGGATGGCGGCCACCCGTTCCACAGCGGCTTCCACCTTGGAAAAAGAGTCAATATAGTGCATTTCTTCCGTGGCGTTCATTTTGACTGCCCGGAATCCTAACTGTTTTTGCCGCAATGCCGCGGTTCCTACGTCGGTAGGACGGTCGCCTCCCACCCAGCAGTATACGGGGATATCGGTTCGGCAGGCGCCTCCCAAAAATTCCCACACGGGAAGATTGTAAAATTTTCCTTTAATATCCCACAATGCCTGTTCAATGCCGGAAATGGCGCTTGTCACCACCGGACCGCCCCGGTAAAACGCACCCCGGTACAGTACTTGCCATAAATCTTCAATGTTCCGGGGGTCCTTTCCGATGAGATATTCTTCCATTTCCCGAACACAAGCTGCCACGGTATCTGCTTTTCCTTCGATAACCGGCTCGCCCCAACCGCTGATTCCTTGGTCGGTGTCGATTTTCAGAAACATCCAACGGGGTTCTACGGGGTATAAAGTGAGTTTTGTAATCTTCATAATCATCCTCCTGAAAGGTTTATCTTAGTTCATAGAAAGAATGGCGTTTTGCAGGCGTAAGATTCGGCGGATTTCGGAAACGTCCGCATCTTTCGGGTCTGTGTTTTCGTCAATGCACAGACTTGCCCCAACGCCCGCAGCCTGACCTAACGCCATACAGGTGGGGATGATACGCAAGGACCCCAAGGCGACCGGGTCGGCGCTGATGCAACGTCCGGCAAACATCAAATTTTCTACCTGCGGGCTGACAAGACAACCGAAGGAGATGCCGAAGGGTTCGTTTACGTCTTTAAACAGAAGTCCCGTATCGGTTCCGCTGTGGACATCGATTTTATATCCGGACAGGGCTATGGTATCTTCCGGAACGGCGCCGGTGAGGGCGTCGTTTTCCGTAACGCGGGAAATCCCCCGGAATCGCCGGGTCTCTCGAATTCCCAGAGAAGGGCAGATGGAAGATACGAAACAACGTTCAAACCCGGGGATGGTGTCCTGTAAAAGTTTGACCAGTTTTGGTACCTGTAATGCCCCTTCCAGTTCTGCATTGCTCAATTGAAGAAGGTCGGTAGCATCGGTGTCTGTGAGCCGGATGGAATTGACGTATACTTCTCCCGGGTTGGTGGAATTGATGTAGATGAAACTTTCCCGTTTGACCGGAAGTTTTCCCTGAGCGGCCAACGCCCGGAACGTGTTTTGCAATCCCACGAAGACGTGGCTTGGATGCTTGCGGAAGTGGGCCACGGTATAATCGGGATTTTCGTAAATGTTTCTATCCGCGTACCGCAATTCTTCCGGATGCTCTTCCACGTAGCGGAACAGCTTTTCCTGGTCCACGCCTTCTAAGGTGAACATTACCGTGGGCGGTTGCAGAACGCCGGTACCGTCCTGTCCTTTTTCGTAATCGCAGCCGGCAAGGTAGGCCAAATCCCCATCCCCCGTGCAGTCGATAAACTGTTTTGCCGTCACGAGAATCTCGTTACATTTTCCAAACAGCGTTACCGATTCCAGCCGGCCGTTGCGAAGGGTGGTGTTCAGTACTTCACAGTGAAGAAGAACGTCTACGCCCGCTTCCCGGCACATTGCCGCCGCCGTTAATTTGACGCCCTCCGCGTTGACACAGGTAGCGGAATTATGTTTCGGACAGGGGGCAGTGCCCAGACAGTATCCATCTGCCTCCAATCGATTCATAAATTCTTCCCCAAATCCGGCAACGCATTTCCGGCCTTGTTTATCCAGAAAACTCAGAGGAGAAAGTCCAATGGCCAAAGAACCTCCGAGGTAGCCGTTTTTTTCTGCCAACAGAACCCGTTTCCCACTTCGGGCGGCGGTGATAGCGGCGGATAATCCTGCCGGCCCACCGCCGATGACGGCAATATCGTAAATTAAGGAATACTGTTTCATTGTTTGTGACTCCTTCTTTTGCGTTCCGTAATACGGAACAAGTTTCGCAAAACGGAATTTTATAGTCCTATTGTACAAGATTTTTCTTCATTTGTCAAGAGGAAAAAGGAAAAAGATTGACTTTTTTTTCAATATTTGTTATAATAAAGAAAATTAAACTGCAAAGAAAGCGAAGTAATTATGTCTGAGACCAACTCGATGCAGTCTGCAAACCGTTTGTTTGCCGTGCTGGAACTGCTGAGTCAATATCCCAAGGGGATTGCCTTGGGAGAAATCTGTACCCAATGCGGATTGCCGAAAGCGACGGCAAGCCGGATGTTGGCTTCTCTTATGACTAACGGTTATGCGGTACAGGACCCGGAAAGCCGGAAATACCGTCTGACGATGCGGATGTTCGAGATCGGAAGCCGCGTGGCCGACCGTTCCAATCTTCTGTCCGCCGCCCGCCCTCATCTGGAAGCCTTGGCGCAGATTACGGGGGAGACGGTCCACTTGGTCACCCGGATTCAGGACGAGATTGTTTACTTATATAAAGAAGACGGCGGTCGAGGGGGCGTTCGAATCGCTTCCAGCGTGGGGATGCGAAATCCGATGTATTGTACCGGGGTTGGAAAGAGTATTCTTGCCTATCTTCCGGAAGACGAAGTCCGCAGAATTTGGGACCGCACGGAAATTATTGCTTATACGGACCATACCGTTACCGAATTGGACCGGCTTCTGGATTCGATGTCGGAAATTCGCCAGCGGGGATACGCGTTGGATTTGGAAGAACACGAATGGGGTGTTTGTTGTATTGCCGCCCCGATTTTGGATTGGAATGGAAATCCCATTGCGGCGATTAGTTTGTGTGCTCCCGCCGTGCGAATGAATCAAAACAGCGTTGACGTTCTTGCTCCGCAAGTGTTGGAAACTGCAAAAAAAATTGCCCGGTCGTACTGACCGGAAAAATAAAAAGGCCTGTGCTGAATTGCACGGGCCTTTTGGCGTTTTATTTAATTTCAATCAGACGGCAAGAGCCTTTGAACAGACCGGGGGTGACGTAGGAGCGGAAGGAGGCTCCTTCTACCGCCGAGGACGACAGGGTGTGCCAGTGGCCGGCGAAGTAGCCTTTGACCAGGGGGCAGGACTTAATCAGGTCGATGGCTTCGTGGCGAATTTTGTAATCTTCTTCGGTGAAGTAGGGGATTTTTGCGTCTTCCCAGCAGGTCAAAGCGCCGCAGGTGATGGGGTCGTGGGAGAAGAGAATCATCGGCAGACCCTTGGCGATTTCTTCTTTCAACCGTTGCAACGTTCTTTCGTTGTAGTGGTCCAAAGAGTTGTCCAGACATACGATATTCAGTCCGTTGATGACCCGGCTGGATGCATCCAAATCGAATTCCGGCAGGGCCTCCTGCAACCGTTTCCGGGCTCCGACCCAATATTCGTCCGCTTCTTCCATCGTCCGGACGCAGCGCTTTTGCTGTTCGTGTCCGCCGGGGGTGAACATACAGTCGTGGCCGTCGAGGATGCGATGAAATTCGGCGATGTTTCCGTTGGTCTGAATATCGAAAATGTCACCGGTCAGCATCAGAAGGGCGCCCATTTCTTCCGCCATTGCCACTGCTTCTTCCAAATATTCGCTGGGCGTCTTGGGCAAGCAGCCCCCTTCTTTGTAGAAGGTGTCGATGCGGCGTACTTCCAGGTCTTGTTGTTCCACCGGGTCGGTTTCATTGGTCATCGAGATGTGAACGTCGGTAACGTGCAGGATTTTGACCGGTTTTTCCAGTCCGATCTCTAAGGGAGTGTAGATAATACTTTCCATAATGAAATCCTTTCTTTAATGTAATTCAATTAAACGGACGATGCCGGCGTAGGTTCCGGGGGTGACCCAAGTGGGAGGGGTGTGGTCGGGGTATTGGCTTTCGCAATGCCAATGCCCGGCAAAGGTTGCCTTAATCAGGGGTGTAGATTCAATCAGGTCCACGGTCTTGCGGCTGATTTCGTATTCTTCCTGGGAGAAGCGGTAAAATTCATAGGGAGGTTCGTGGGGGACGCGCTTCAACGTTCCACAGGTGAGGGGAACGTGCATAAACAGAATCATCGGAAGTCCCTTGGTGATTTCCGCTTGAAGTTTGTCGTAAGCGTCTTTGGTAAAGAATCCTTGGGAGTTATCCAACGTCACCAGATTTACGCCGCCCACAACTTTACTGTCAGAATCCCAATTCCAGGGAAATTCCTCTTGCAGGGCCTTACGGGTGTCTTCGTAATAGGAGCCTTCTTCTTCCAGGGGGCAGCACTTGGGAGTACAGCTGGAACGTTGAAATTCGTGGGTCCCGGCGGTGAAAAGAAACTCTCTTCCGTCCAGACATTCGTGAAGGGCGACCCGGTTTCCGGCGGAGTTCAGGTCCATAATGTCTCCGGTCAGAACGGGGTATGCACCTTCCGCTTTTGCCAAATCAAAGGCTTCCACCAAATATTGCTGCGGCGTGCGGGGGGCATATTTCCCTTCTTGTACGAAGGTTTCCCGACGCATTTCAATCAAATCTTTCATTCGTTGGTCGTCGTTTTCATTGGATTCGGTAATGTGGGTGTCTGTAATGTGAAGAATCTTCACGGGTTGTTCCAGACCGAGGTCCAAAACGGTTTTCAGAATACTTACCATAACGAGCACTCTCTTTCTTTTGCCGGTACAACGGCTTTTCTGCCTTCATTATAACAAAAACAAAAGAGACCGTCAACACAAAATTTAAAAAAATCACAATTTCGTAAGATACTCCCGGTGCTTTTTACAACATTTTGCAGACTAAAAAACAAGAAGAAGAAAATTTTCCGTTTTCTTTTTTATTCGTCTTGGAAAAGAGCGTGGAATATTTTGAAAAAAACTATGATTTTCCCGAAAAAGCCTTGACAGAAGCGCGGAAATGGGGTAAAATAAAAACGGCGAACCGTTTTCGGCTTGGACACCCGAAATTTTTGGCGGTTCGACCTTTGAAAAATTGGAGTATCTCGGCTATGAAAAAGAATATTTTGATGGGGCAGTCCGGGGGACCGACTGTCGCTATCAACGCTACCCTTTCCGGCATCATTAAAGGATGTCGGGAATTGTATCCCGATTCCATCTATTACGGGGCCCGCAACGGGGTAAAAGGGATTTTAGGAGAAAACTTTATTTTTCTCAACGAACAGGTTTCTACCAATTCCCAAGCCTACGCTCTGGAAACCACCCCCGCCGCCGCTTTGGGTTCGTGCCGGATGAAGCTGCCCAAGGACCTTTCGGACTCGGTGTACGATACGATTTTTTCTACCTTTAACAAATACGGCATCGGGGTGTTTTTCTACATCGGCGGAAACGATTCGATGGATACGGTGGAGAAACTGTCTCGGAAGGCTGCTCAGATCGGAAGCGATATCAGAATTATCGGCGTTCCCAAGACCATCGATAACGACTTGCCGTACACCGACCACACCCCCGGTTTCGGTTCTGCGGCAAAATACGTTGCCACCACAATGCAGGAGATTGCCTGTGACTGTGCCGTTTATCCAGAACCTTCCGTGACGACCGTGGAGATTATGGGACGGGATGCCGGTTGGTTGACCGCCGCCGCGGGGATTCCCCGTCTGTTCGGCGAAGACTGTGCCGACTTGATTTATCTGCCGGAAGTGGATTTTGACAGCGAGCAATTTTTGAAGGATATTCGCCGGAAATTTAAAGAAAAGACCAATCTCGTCGTTGCGGTCTCGGAAGGCATCCACACCGCAGACGGGACCCTGTACGGGGCAGACCCCTCGGGGAAAAAGGACGCTTTCGGTCACACCACTCTATCCGGGGCGGCTCGCCGGCTGAGTGAGTTGGTCAAAGAGAAGATTGGGTGTAAATCCCGCTCTGTGGAATTGAATATTCCCCAGCGGTGCGCCTCTCACTGTCTGTCCGCGACGGATATCTCCGAATCGGTGCAGTTGGGAAGAGCCGCCGTCAAAGCCGCCTACGAAGGAAAGACCGGGTTGATGATTACTTACGTGCGTAAGCCCGGAACCATTTATTCGGTGGAATTCGGCTCGGTTCCCGTCAAAGACACTGCCAACAAGACCAAGTACGTTCCCCTGGATATGATTTGTTCCGATAAGTGCGACGTCAAGGACGAACTTCTCAAAGAGTTGGCTCCCCTCATCGTGGGAGAGATCGACGCTCCCCGTCGGGCAGGCTTGCCTTACCATTTTAAATTGAAATAAGAGGGGTCCTGTAACTGCGGAAGAAAACTTTCCCTCCGCCCCCGGGCGAAAGGACGGGCTTGCGGAATTGGAACGGATTTTTAATCGATTATTAAGAACGCCGCCTTTTTACGAAAGAGCGGCGCTTAATTTTTACGCGGTATGGAATTAAAATTGTAGAAAAAGCGTATTAAAAAATTTGTTTTGTATTACTTTTTTATTTTTTTGTTAAGCTCTTCTCTCCACTTTGCTGGATTATGCCAAAAGCACCCTTCGCAACCAATTGTGTCATTGTAGTCTTCATTGCCCTTGTACCAAAATTCAATGGATTTATATCCTTTTGCCCTTTTTCCTGTTTTTGTGCAATCTTCGCAAAAACGTGATTTTAAAAGATTATTTTCTCTTGTCAAAAGCATAAATTTCTCTTTTATTTGCGCATCATTAAGGTTTGTATTATCATCTTCATTGGTTGACCATCTAATCTGTGGAATGCGGTGATCGATTTCTAATTGATTTGCAGGCTCTACGCGTAAGGTATATTCATCAACACAACCGTAAAGAATTTTTGCTCGTTTTGCGACCTGGGTTGGAATCCCAGTACGTGCTTTTAATCCTACATCTAAAATCTCTGTAGATTTTAATTTCCGATGAATCGTTGTTACTCCGCATCTTGGGCAGAGCATTTTTTTGTACCAATGACCGGCTTCATCCTGATCAAGTTGTATTCCTTTTTCTTGACGCCATACTTGCCAAGTTTTTGCTTGACCGCTTAACAGTTCGCATTTAGCGCAATGCCATCTGCAATCGGACATTGTTTCAAAATCTTTGTACTGAGTACTGCCTTTAGTAAATGGATTCATAATGATTTCCTCCCGAAAGTGATATAGGCAATTATACCACAAAAAAAGCGACTTTGCAATAATAAGTCGCCTTTTTGTTGATTATATTTAATTTGCTTGCTTTTATTTTTTTATTAGGCAATGTAGGTATTCTATCGTTTTGTCAGATTTGTGATTTCGGTTCTCGTCTGTGTCAGCTTTAAATCGTTTATAATCTCTACAGAAGACTTCATACTCTCCGTATTTTCCCATCACGGCTTTAATTGTGTCGAGCGGCATCAATCCTTCATTGTTATAGCTGAGGAATATGTATTGGAATTCTGCGTGTTTAATTACGTGTTCGAACGCTTCGACTACCGTTCTAGATGAACAGAAATCACTCTTTTGAGACTTGTAATTTCTCAGTCCGGTTTTCCCTTTCAGTTCAGGAGAATCATATCTTGCTATGGTTTCAAGTACGTGATAGTTTGTGCAGTACTGTCTTTCATTATATGGAGGATCAAGGTAAAGTATATCTCCATTAATTTTTGTGATCAATTCAGCAATATCTTCATTGTAAACTTTATTTTGCTTGTTTCCGTTAATGATCGGAAGGAGTTCCAGTTTAAACTCTCTTTGTGCTGATTTTTTTACATGCTTTAGAAATGCACCGTATACTGATGCAGTGTTCGCGTATTTATCAATTGAGTTGATCAAGCTTGCAAGGAGATAGTAATATTGAGCTTCATTGATTTCTCCGGAATTCTTGAGACGTTCAACTTCTATTCTGATCGAGTCGCATTTCATTCCGTTGCTATTTGTAAAGTAATTTCTACCGCTGCCAGAGCCGGCACAGTAATTTTTATATATGAATCCTTCTGTCCCTTTGAGTGCATTAAGATACTCAACGATGGATACATCCAGAGGAGGTATATTCTCAATAAAGTGCTTATTTATTACATAGCTATAGTATTGAATGTCATTTGCAACAACCTGGTAGCCTTCCTGTTTGAAGGCCTTTCCAACCACACCTGTTCCTGCAAAGAGGTCTGCAAAAACTTTATTGGTATCCGTTCCGGCTATGGTTGTAATGGTTTTCGTTAAAAAATCCATCAAAGAATACTTTGAACCTATATAATTCACTTTATCACATCCTTCCTCATTACAATTATATCACAAAAAAACAAAAAAGTCCAGCAAATTAGAAAATTTTTTCAAAAGAAATATCATTATCCACTGAGAAGGCAATATATTGTACGGGTGTTATCCGAATATTGTTAGGTGTATTATCGTATTGTAGAGTTGAAGCTAATCGTTGGAATTCTGCCTTGATTTGTTTTGATGCATTTCTTGCGATTACAATCGGATTAATAATCAGTTGCTTCTGGCTATACAACGGGCCCCAATAATTCATTGTCCACGCTATATACCACGGCAATTGATACGTTATTATGCCATCATATGGACATTCATCCTTTAGTTCTATGATGTTGATTACTATAGAATTTTTCGCTTCCTGAGAGATAACAATGTCAATTCTTTGCATTCCCACGCCGCACGAAACCTCGTTGCCAATCCAAGTATCTGTTTGTTTATTTATGTTGAGAAGGGAACGAAGAGGTTCTTCCAAGCAATTTTGAATAATATATGCCTGCAAATGAGATTCAAATGCATTTTTTCTGCTAGATTTAACAAGCAATCTGTCGTGTATTAGAATCGACTTTTTTTCACCTTTGTATTCTGATGTTGATCCTATCGTTATAATTTTTTCTTGTGTGACGTCGTATGAAAAAGATGTTCCGCTTAGCGGTTGATTGTTGTTTTTAGCTCTGATTTTGGATATGAGCATATCTGCTTCGTAATCTGTTATCATTGTGCAGCCACGGTTGCCTTTTAGTTTTCGGTAAATAAGACTCCAACACATTTTACTTGGATGGTCTATGCCGTCTAGTAAATCCAGCGCTGTATGCTCTGAAACTCCGAGTGGATAAACCTCATCTGCTTCTATTATGATGCGAAGATTAAGTTTTTTATTCATTTCATCGGACAAGTAATTGTTGTCATTCGAATCATAAAAGGGGGTTCCCGCAGCTCGAAAGATCCCATAAAACTTTCCCTCGTGCTGACTTGCTCGAAGATAAAAAATTATCTTATCTCCCTTTTTTACTCGAGAGATATCTGCAATCATTGCTACAATATTTTGTTCTGAAACCGAAGTTAGGCCATCAAAAGCTCTTCTTGAATTTTGATAATGTGCATCTTCTAAAAATGGGGCATCGTAATTAGCCCCTATTCCTGCAAACAGATATTCAAGGTGATATTTGATTGTAGAATTGTTTACAATAAAAACATGAGTCATAATGTTTCTCCGTAGCAAAACTACACCGTGAGGTGCTGTTATTACATAGCGAGGGTTGTTTTTTTGCAAAAATAAATATTATCTAAAAACCGCACTTTTGCCGATCGACAAAAGTGCGGTTTCGTTGGTGGACGGTAAGGAACTCGAATCCCTGACCCTCTGCACGTCAAGCAGATGCTCTACCAGCTGAGCTAACCGTCCGAATTTGCTTGTATATTATACAACAAAGAAGGGGGATTGTCAATAGAGTTCACAAAAATGTGAAATATTTTTTCCGCCGGGGGTTATGATAAGGGTTGACAGATTTTTATTCTGGGCGTATAATAGAATATGGAATGTCCCTGATTCTATTTTTAAGGAAGGTGAGACCGTAGTGGATACAACCCCTCGACCTCGAAGGTACAGAATTCCCGACCGGCTGTGTCGGACGATGTCCCGTTCCGCTTCGGTTTTGCTCCGACGCTGACCCAAGGGGAAATTCTGTCCTCCGAACCATCAAAGAAACGGAGGATTTTAACGTGAAAGAAATTATTCTCGGGCTTTTCCAGGAAAAAGCCTACGACAAACTCAAAGCGGTATTAAAGTACGTCGCTCCCCGGGACGTTGCGGATATTTTGCAGGAATTGAGTGAATCGGGGCAGGTTACGGCGTTGCCGTCGCTGTTCCGTCTTCTGTCAAAAGAATCTGCCGCGGAAGCCTTCGTGGAGATGTCTCCCGAATTGCAAGAAGTGTTGATTCGCTCTTACAATGACGGGGAATTGCGTTCGATTTTGGACGAATTGTATTTAGACGATACCGTGGACCTCATTGAAGAGATGCCCGCCAACGTGGTGCGGCGGATTCTGAAAGTCTCCGACCCCCGTACCCGGGTACAAATCAATCAGATTTTAAATTATGCCGACGACAGTGCCGGCAGTATTATGACGGTGGAATACGTGTCCCTGGACGGGAAAATGACCGTCGCGGACGCTTTTTTGCGGATTCGCCGCACGGGTGTGGACAAAGAAACGGTCTACACCTGCTACGTTACCGACGGGGCCCGAAAATTGGTGGGGGTCGTCTCTGCGAAAGACCTTCTTTTGGCGGAACAATCCACCGTGGTGTCCGATTTAATGACCGTCAATCCCCTATACGTTACCACCGACACCGACCGGGAAGAAGCGGTGGAATTGTTTGAAAAATACGACCTTCTCGCCCTACCCGTGGTGGACCGGGAAGAACGCCTCGTCGGGATTGTCACCGTAGACGACGCGATGGACGTTTTGTTGGAAGAAACTACGGAAGATATCCAGAAGATGGCGGCGATTACCCCCTTGGAACGCCCCTATTTGAAGACCGGCGTGTTTCAGACCTGGCGGCATCGGATTCCCTGGCTTCTGATTATGATGATTTCTTCTACCTTTACCCAGATGATTATTTCCGGCTTTGAAGCAAAACTGCAAGCAGTGGTGGCGCTGACGGCATTCATCCCGATGCTGATGGGCACGGGGGGGAACAGCGGCAGTCAATCGTCGGTTTCGGTGATTCGCAGTCTGTCCCTTAATGAGATTCGTCTCCGGGATGTGGGAAAGATTCTGGGGAAGGAATTTCGGGTGGCTTTGCTGTGCGGTATCACGTTGGGTTTGGTCAGTTTTGCAAAGATATTTTTGCTGGACCGCTGGATCTTGGGGGGAGAGATCGACGTGATGATTGCCCTCACGGTAGCTTTGTCCCTTGCCATAACGGTGATTGTGGCAAAATCGGTGGGGTGTGTCCTGCCGTTGTTTGCCAAACGGTGCGGCTTTGACCCCGCCGTGATGGCCGCCCCCTTTATTACCACGGTGGTGGACGCTCTGGCGTTGCTCGCCTATTTCTGCATTGCAACGCTGCTTTTGGCAGAACGGTTTGGGGGATAACAATAGAAACACGGTTTTTTTCTCACGGATAAAGACTATATTTCCGGCGGATGTGCTCCGCCGGATTTTTGGTTGTTTTTTTGAAATCCAATCTTGACAATCCGTCGAAATATGGTATAATAAGGTATATTGAAGTTGAGGAGTTTTCTATGTTGCGTCATTTTATTTCCTATTACAAGCCCTACCGCAAACTGTTTTTTCTGGATATGGTCTGTGCATTGCTGGTGGCGGCTTGTAATTTGATCTATCCCTATCTTGCAAAAGATATTATCAACGTCTACGTGCCGGACAAGAATCTTCGGATGATTTTGGTCTGGGGTGGCGTTATGCTGGGAATCTACCTTCTCAAAGCCCTGTTGAATTTCATCATTCAGTACTGGGGACATCTTGTGGGGGTTGGAATGCAGGGGGATATGCGGAGTGATCTGTTCCGCAAGATGCAATCGTTGCCCTTTTCCTTTTTCGATGACAATAAGACCGGCTCTCTGATGTCTCGGGTGACCAACGACCTGCAAGACGTGTCGGAATTGGCCCATCACGGTCCGGAAGACCTGTTTTTGTCGGTGTTATCCCTGATTGGTGCCGGGGTCATTATGTGGGATATTGATTGGAAACTCACCTTAATCGTATTTGCCGCCATTCCTTTTATCGTGTTGTTTGCGGTGTTTACCCGGAAGGAAATGATGCGGGCGTTCAAGCAGTCCCGGGAAGAGATTGCGGGGGTCAATGCCGGATTGGAAACTTCTATTTCCGGGATTCGGGTTTCGAAATCTTATACGGCGGAAGAGGCAGAGCAGAAAAAATTTGATGCGGCCAACGACAAATTCCGCCACGCCCGGAAGCGGTCTTATCGGATTATGGGGATTTTCTTTTCCGGAATGGGGCTGATGACCGACCTTTTGTACCTTTTGACGCTGATTACCGCCGGGGTATTTTTCCTTCGGGAAGAAATCGACCCGGGAGAATTCGCAGCCTTTTTGTTGTACATTTCGATGTTCTTGGACCCCATCAAGCGGTTGATCAGCATTTTTGAGCAGTTGCAGAACGGAATGACCGGCTTTGCCCGGTTCCGGGAAATTATGGAACAAGAACCGGAGACCGATTGTGAAACACCCGAAGAATTGGGCGCCGTGCAAGGGGAGATCCGCTTCGACAACGTGTCCTTCTCCTATCGGGAAGGAGATGCAAAACCGGTGATCGACGGGCTGTCTCTCACCATCGCCGCCGGGCGAACCGTTGCTTTGGTGGGTCCTTCCGGGGGAGGGAAAACCACCTTGTGCAATCTGATTCCCCGATTCTATGAAATCGACAAGGGAGCCATTACGCTGGACGGTCACGACATTCGGAATCTTCGCCGCCGGGAACTGCGGCAAAACATCGGAACGGTGGCCCAAGACGTGTTCTTGTTTGAGGGCACGGTCCGGGACAACATTCGTTTCGGGAAACCCGACGCTACCGACGAAGAGGTCATCGAAGCGGCGAAGAAAGCGGAGATTCACGACTTTGTGTCCGCCCTTCCCGAGGGATACGATACCAACGTGGGAGAACGGGGCGTAAAATTGTCCGGCGGACAAAAGCAACGAATCTCCATCGCCCGGGTCTTTTTGAAAGACCCCGCCATTTTGATTCTCGACGAAGCCACTTCTGCTTTGGATAACGTGACCGAACAACAGATTCGCCGTGCTTTGGACAAGCTGAGCGAAGGTCGGACGGGCTTGATCGTTGCCCATCGGCTTTCCACGGTGAAAAACGCCGATGAGATTATCGTACTTACCGCCGAAGGGGTTGCGGAACGGGGCACCCACCAGCAACTTCTGGACAAAGACGGCATCTACGCCGATTTGTACCGTTCTCAGTTTAAAGAAGATTAAGGAGTTTGGATAATGGGCAAATGTGTCCGCTGTGGGATATCCGGTGCCTTCGTGAAGGTCGATGAAAACGGACTTTGTGCCATTTGCCGGAACAAGATTCAAAAACCTTCTCCCGCACCTTCCCCCAAAAAACCGATGCTGGACCCGGACGCGGTGATCACCCGGTATCTGACTACGCCCCACAATACGTACCCTTCCGAATACAACGTGGTCGATTATTATTTGGCGGAGTTTGAGTGTATGTTGTTGTCTTTGCCCGCCGTCCCCATCGAACGAATGGTCTGTGATGCGCCCGGAAGCGAGCCGGAATGTGTAATTTTAAAGAAATTCACCGGATGCACGCCCTGGGAATTGGGAAATTTCGTGGCGGTGGATACCGAGACTTCGTCTTTGGGAATGTCTGCGGAAATTGTGGAGGTTTCCGCGGTGAAATTTGAAGACTTTCGCCCCGTTTCCGTTTTTGAGACCCTTTGTCGACCCTATCGCCGGATTTCCTTGGAGGCCACGGCCGTGAACGGAATTTCCAACGAAATGGTAAAAGACGCCCCCCGATTCGCGGAGATTATCCCGGCGTTGGACGATTTTACCGACGGATTTTCCTTGGTGGCCCACAACGCTCCCTTTGATTTGCGGGTACTTGCCAAAGAAGGTTTTCCCACCGCCGGTCGCCGGGTGTTTGATACGTTGCCCTTGGCGCGGGGGCTTCTTCGGGACAAGGACGGTAAGAAGCTTCCCAGCTATAAATTGGCGGAAGCCTGCAAATATTGTGCCATTTTATTTTCCGGGGCACACCGCTCCACCGCCGATGCCTTTGCCGCCGGCCTTTTGTTTTGCGAGTTGGTCAAACGGAATTTCGGGATTGACGACCTGACCGCACGGGAAGGCCTTTGGAAATCTTGACTATTTCGTGAAGAATCGCCCTTTCCCCTTGACAAGCGTGGGGAAATGGGGTATAATAGCCGTAGAGAATGAAAGGGCAACCAAACACACGGTCCGAGGAGCTTTTCGCCTGCAACACTTTCCTTCTCCGCCACTTACTCCTTGTGATGTTTGTTGTGTGTTTGGGTGTTTATGGTTGCCTCTTCTACGTAGTTGAGGCAATCGTATCACCCACCAATTTCAGAATCGTCTCGCCGCCTTTGGGCGGTGTTTTTTTATTTTTACGGAACTTTCAAAGGATTTTCCCCCTTTTTTGGAGCGTATTCTTTAATTTGCAGTTTTATTTGTATCATTTTTATGAAATCGCACAAGATATAGTGTTACCCTCTTGACATTCCCACAAGATGTGGTATAATAATAAGTGCCCTACCAAGGGGACATTTTGCGTAAAATACAATTGCAGATAGAAAAAAACAGGAGAATCGAGGGAAAAACAATGAAAGTTATCAAGCGAAACGGTTCGGAGGTCGTCTTTGATATTACGAAGATTATCACTGCGATTACCAAAGCCAACGAAGCCGTGGAAGAAGAAGCCCGGATGACGCCGATGCAGATCAAGCGCATCGCCGAAGCAGTCGAACTGAACTGCATCCGGATGAACCGTGCCCCCGGAGTGGAAGAAATTCAGGACTTGGTGGAAAGTCAGATTATGGCCCACGGCGCTTACGAGGTTGCCAAAAAGTATATTACCTATCGGTACACCCGTAACCTGGTCCGGAAATCCAACACCACCGACGAGCGCATCCTGAGTCTGATTGAGTGTTGCAACGAAGAAGCGAAACAGGAAAACGCCAACAAAAATCCCACCGTCAACAGCGTTCAGCGGGACTATATGGCCGGGGAAGTGAGCCGGGACTTGACCGAGCGTCTTCTTTTGCCCCCCGAAATCGTGGAGGCTCACAAGGAAGGTATTATTCATTTCCACGACGCAGACTACTATGCCCAGCATATGCACAACTGTGACTTGGTCAACCTGGAAGATATGCTTCAAAACGGCACCGTCATTTCCGGGACGATGATCGAACGTCCCCATTCCTTCTCTACCGCTTGCAATATTGCTACTCAGATTATTGCGCAGGTGGCCAGCAATCAGTACGGCGGTCAGTCCATCTCTTTGACGCATCTGGCTCCCTTCGTTCAGGTCAGCCGGGAAAAAATCCAGAAGGCTCTCAGCGAAGAGTTGGAAGAGGCAGGTGTTGCCGTAACAGACGACCAGTTTACTCAAATGGTAGAAAACCGTCTGCGGGAAGAGATCCGCAGAGGGGTGCAGACCATTCAGTATCAGGTCGTTACCCTATTGACCACCAACGGACAGGCTCCTTTCGTGACCGTGTTTATGTATCTGGGTGAAGCGAAGAACGAACAGGAAAAGAAAGACCTTGCTATTATTATTGAAGAAACCTTGCTTCAACGGTATCAGGGGGTTAAGAATGAAGACGGCGTTTACGTCACCCCCGCCTTCCCCAAACTCATCTACGTTCTGGAAGAACAGAATATTCATCCCGATTCCCCCTACTATTACCTGACCGAATTGTCCGCAAAATGTACCGCCAAGCGGATGGTTCCCGACTATATTTCCGAAAAGAAGATGTTGGAACTGAAAGTCGACAAGAACGGGGACGGTCATTGCTATACCTGTATGGGCTGCCGCTCTTTCCTGACGCCTTACGTGGATGAAAACGGCAAACCCAAATACTACGGCCGCTTCAATCAAGGGGTCGTTACCATCAATCTGGTGGACGTTGCCCTGTCTTCCGGCGGAAACGTAGAGAAATTCTGGAAGATTTTCGACGAACGTCTGGAATTGTGCCATCAGGCGCTTCTGTGCCGTCACGAGCGTTTGAAGGGCACCTTGTCCGATGCGGCTCCCATTCTGTGGCAGTACGGTGCTTTGGCGCGTTTGAAGAAGGGCGAACCCATTGACAAGCTCCTCTTCGGCGGTTATTCTACGATTTCTCTTGGGTATGCCGGCTTGTATGAATGTGTAAAATATATGACCGGGAAATCCCACACCGACCCCTCCGCTACGCCCTTTGCGCTGGACGTAATGCAGTATATGAACGATGCCTGCAAGAAGTGGAAGGCGGAACATCATATCGATTTCAGCCTTTACGGAACTCCTCTGGAATCCACCACCTACAAGTTTGCAAAATGCTTGCAGAAGCGGTTTGGCGTTGTAGAAGGCATCAACGACAAGGGATATATCACCAACAGCTATCACATTCACGTCACCGAAGAAATCGACGCCTTCTCCAAGCTGGCCTTCGAGGCGCAGTTCCAGGCCTTGTCTCCCGGCGGTGCCATCAGCTACGTGGAAGTTCCCGATATGCAGAACAATCTGGAAGCGGTAATGCAGGTCATTAAGTTTATCTACGATAACATTATGTATGCCGAACTGAACACCAAGTCCGACTACTGTCAGTGCTGCGGCTGGGATGGGGAGATTGCCATCGAAGAAGAAGACGGCAAATTGATTTGGAAATGTCCCAAGTGCGGCAACACCGACCAATCCAAGATGAACGTTGCCCGTCGCACCTGCGGTTATATCGGCACCCAGTATTGGAACCAGGGCCGCACCCAGGAAATCAAGGAACGGGTCTTGCACCTGTAATCGATTATGAACTACTGTAATATTAAGTATTGCGATATCGCCAACGGCGAAGGGGTTCGAACCACGTTGTTCGTATCCGGGTGTACCAACCACTGCGAAGAATGTTTTCAGCCCCAGACTTGGGATTTTAATTACGGTGAACCCTTCACCGTGACCCAGGAAAACTCCATTTCCAAGTCTTTGGAGCCGTATTACGTCAATGGGTTGACCCTGTTGGGGGGCGAACCTTTCGAGCCTGCCAACCAACGGGGATTGCTTCCCTTCCTGAAACGAATCAAACGGGAGCATCCGGAAAAGACGATTTGGTGCTTTACCGGGTTTACGTTGGATAAGGAACTGTTGCAAGACGGTTCGTATCCCCGTTGCGAGGTTACCGACGAAATGCTTTCGATGATTGACGTTTTGGTGGACGGCCGGTACGTAAAAGCATTGCACGATATTTCTCTGCGGTTTCGCGGGTCGTCCAATCAGCGGATTATCGATCTGAACAAGACCCGGGAGGCGGGGAAAATCGTTCTTTGGGACGACGGTCGGGGAAAAGAAGTAAGAAGATAAAAAAGATTCTTGGCTTTTATGCAAGCCAAGAATCTTTTTTGTTTCTTCTTTATTCCGGTTTTACGCCGGGTTTAAAATATTTGGCTCCGCCAATTTTTGCGGGTTTGCCGCCGACGACTCCGTAAACGCCGTTGGGTTCCAGGGGAGCGGTAAATTCGTATCCTTCGATCCACAGGGTCGCAGTCACATCTTCGTCAATGCAGATGCCTTTCAACGGTCTGCCCGAAAGATCGGTGACGATGCGAACGCCTGCCGAGAAGGAGAACAGTTCTTCTCCGTTCAGATAAGCGGTGGCAATGCCGTTTTTTACCGTCAAGGTATAGGTCTTTCCGAACATTTTTTGGGTGTATTCACAGTCCGCACCGCCCTTGGCGTTGGACCAGTGGACCTGATTCATCGAAATGTTGACGCCCCACAGATAAGACAGATATTCGGTGAAAGCGAAAATCATCGGGCCGTAACCGTCTTTGCGGGGGTCCGGTTCTCCGGTGAAGGGGTCGTACTGTTGATGGAAGACTTGATGTTTCCGGCAAAGGTCTACCACGTGCCGTCCCACCACTGCGGCTTCCGCATAGTGTCCGTAATTGTGGAAGGCGTCGATGGCGCGCTGATAAATCAGCCCCTGGCAGGAGCCGGACCAGTTATTCCGTTCGTTGTTGAGAAAATATTCGTTGTTCGCGGCCACGGCGGTCAGGGGACAGGGCGTCCAGAATTCTTCGGGATTAAACAGGTGATAATACAAAAAGTCATCTGCCATTTCGGGGGTCACAAGGCCGTGGTACATTGCCCGAAGGGTGGTGTGGTCCAGACAGGGAATGACGTTATCGTTCCGGTCCCGATAGAACAAAGCGTGTTCGTCTTCCAACCACAGGTATTCTTTTGTTTTTTTGCGTACTTTTTCCGCCTCTTGTCTCCAATAATCCTCTTTTCCATTGTCCAGCATTGCGGAAATCTTGGAAAGAATGTCCCGACAGGTATAGGAATAGTTCATATATTCCGGAGATTCCATCGGCAAATCTCCCAATTCCGTGGGAGCGATTTCTCCTCCGAAAGCACCGTTTCCGTTGTCGGGCGCACCGTGGCGTAAGTAGCGGGTGCAGTTGTCTTCTGCCGTATCCCAACAGCACCATACTTCCAGACAACCGTCTGCGTCGCTGTCCCGATGAGTCCAGAGATAGTCGTCAAAGGATGCCAGGGCGTCGTAGAGTTTTTCCAAATAGCCCCGGTCTTTTTTCAGAAGATATGCCATTTTCAACGCCGGAAGGGCAAAGTAAAACCCTTGAATCCAGTCGTAGTGCCCCACGATTCCTTTGCCTCGCCCGGAATCGGATATCATCCCAGGAAAACGGCCGTCTTTTCTTTGATATTGCAAAAAGATGAGGATGTTGTTTAACCCAACTTCAAAATTCCGCTTGGCGTACATTTCTCCCGCCATAGGCTGGGTCTCCAACCATACGTTGGTATAGTTCGCACCTTCCCGGATGACCCGGCGGTCGTTGTATTGGATTTCGCATTCGGAGAGAAAGGCTACGCCTTTGTCATAGGCTTGCTGCAACCGTTCGTCCGTGGTGCAGAAAGTCACTTCCGTGGGTTGATACTGATAGTCTCTTGCGTGAAACCCTTTTGCCATAAGAGATACTCCTTTTGATTTTTTCATTTCCATTATAAAGGATTTTGCTTGTAATTACAAGTATTTTGCCGGAAAATTGATTTTTTTGTTACATTTAAGAAATCTCCCCCGTAGACGCGAAAACGGGGGAGATTTTCTGTTTTTACCGTTTAGGCTTCTTCGGAGAAGTCATCTTTGCCCACGCCGCACAGGGGGCAAACGAAATCTTCATCCAAATCTTCCCATTTCGTGCCGGGAGCAATTCCGTTGTCCGGGTCACCGGCGGCTTCGTCGTAGACCCAGCCGCAAACGTCACATACATATTTTTTCATCGTAATTTCCTCCGTATTTTTTTATTACAAAACCAGGGACGGGGCGGTATAAACCCGGGCCGCCAATTCCTGATTGAGCAGATACAAACCTCTGGGGTCCGAACCAAACAATTCCATCTTGGAGATCAGGTCTCCCGCGTTGGTTTCTTCTTCCCCTTGTTCCTTTACGAACCAATCCAAAAACTGCATCGTGCGGAAATCCCGAACTTCGTAGGCCGCCGCGTAAATGTCATTGATAAGCGACGTTACGTATTGTTCGTGTTCCAGTCCTGCCTGCAAAACCTCCATATGGCTGTTGAAGGTTTTGTCGGGTTTTGCAATGGCATCCAACGTTACGGTCATTGATTCGTTTTGCAGATAGGTGTAAAACAACATTGCGTGGTCCCGTTCTTCCTGGGCCTGGATGAGATACCAGTTGGCAAATCCGTCCAGTCCTTTGGATTTGAAATAGTTGGAAAAATCCAGGTACAGATACGCGGAATAAAATTCCTTGTTGATCTGCTGATTCAGCAGACGATGCACTTGTTCTTTTACCATTCTTGACACCTCGTTTTCTTATTATTCTTTAATTTCTTCAAAATCTGCCGCTCCGTGCTTACACAACGGACAGATAATGTCTTCGGGAAGGGTATCGCCTTCGTAGACGTAGCCGCATATTTTACAGACGAAGCCTTTCTTTCCTTCGGTCTGGGGCTTCGGTTTCACGTTTTCGTGGTAGTAGGCGTAGGTCATCGTTTCTTTGTCGGACAGAACCCGGGCTTCGGTCACGGTGCAGATAAACATTCCGTGGGTGCCGAAATCCACGTACTGTTCCACGTTCAGAGACATTACCGCATTCACGTACCGGGGAAGGAAAACAAGACCGTTGTCGGAGCGAAGCACTTCCGTTTCCGCGAATTTATCCACGTTCCGCCCGCTTTGGAATCCGAAGGTCTCAAAGACCCGGAAGGGTGCGTCGGTAGAAAGGCAGTTGACGTTCATTTTCCCTGTTTGACGAATGACGTGATGGGAATAGTTTTCCTTATTGATGGTCACGGCAATGCGGTTCGGGGTGTTGGTGACCTGGGTTACGGTGTTGACGATAAGCCCGTTGTCCTTTTTTCCGTCGTTGGAGGTGACTACGTACAGACCGTAGCCAATGTTAAACAGGGCGGAAAGGTCGTTTTTATTTGCCGTGGAATCTTGCAGGGCCAGATATTCCTTGCTCAATTCGGTGGCCAATTCTTCCAATTGTGCCAAGCTGTCTGCGTTCAGCGCAGACAGAATCCGGACGGTAGGTTCGGCGAAGGTGAGGTTTTTGCAGTTTTCCAACATTCCCTTCATTACCTTTGCGGCCAAGGGCGCCCAGCTGCCGTTTTCCATCAGGCCTACGGTGCGGTTGGCAAAATTCCGTTCGGTCAAATGGTTGATAAATTCCCGCATAAAGGGGAAAATTTCCGCGTTGTAGGTAGTGGTTGCCAGCACCAATTTACTGTACCGGAAGGTGTCGGAGACCGCTTCGGCCAAATCACATCGGGCAAGGTCGTGAACCACGACTTTGGGACAGCCGTTGGCGGTGAGTTTTTCTGCCAACAGGGTGACGGCCTTTTTGGTATTCCCGTACACGGAGGTATAGGCAATGACGATGCCTTCCTCTTCGGGCTGATACGACGACCAGGTATTGTAAAGATTCAGATAATATCCCAGATTTTCGTTCAGGACCGGTCCGTGCAGAGGGCAGATGATGGCAATATCCAGCCCCGAGGCTTTCCGCAACAGCGCCTGAACCTGCGCGCCGTATTTGCCGACGATACCGATATAGTACCGCCGGGCTTCGTCGGCCCAGGATTCTTTCGCGTTCAGGTCCCCGAATTTTCCAAATCCGTCGGCGGAAAACAGCACTTTATCGGTGCTGTCGTACGTGACGATAACTTCCGGCCAGTGTACCATCGGAGCGGTGCAGAAGGTCAGTTGATGTTTTCCCAAAGAGAGGGTATCTCCCTCTTTGACGAGAATTTTGCGTTCCAGCTCCGTCCCGAAGAAATTCCGAATCATCTGTTCCGCTTTCTCCGAGGTGACGACCGTGGCGTCGGGGTAGACTTTCAGGAAATTCATAATATTGGCGGAATGGTCCGGTTCCATATGCTGAACGATGAGATAATCGGGGGAACGGTCTGCCAAAACCGATTGCAGATTATCCAACCATTCGTGGGAGAAGGCGGCGTCCACCGTATCTACCACGGCAATCTTTTCGTCGAGAATCACGTAGGAGTTGTACGAAATCCCGTTGGGAATGTGGTACTGTCCTTCAAACAAATCCGTGGTCCGGTCGTTGACCCCCACGTAGCGGATATCGTTGGTAATCGTCATAAGTTACATCCTTTGTTTGTTTTCTTTTCTTTATTGTATCACATCTGGCGGCAAATTACAAGTACAAATATTGTCGGTCAAAAAATGTTTAAAATTTCCTTAAAAACACTTTCCGGTCTTGCAGTCTTTCGTTTCGCATCCCCGGTGACACAGTTCGTTGGGGCAGGTCCCCGTTTCGGAAAGCGCGACCAGGTTTTCAACGGTGGTCCGGGCGATGTTGTCCAGAGCTTCTTCGGTGAGAAAGGCCTGGTGGGAGGTGACGATGACGTTGGGCATCGAGATCAGCCGGGCCAGGGTATCGTCTTCCAGAATGTGCCCGGAATTGTCTTCAAAGAACAAATCCGATTCTTCTTCGTATACGTCCAAACAAGCGGCTCCCACCTTCCGGGATTTGATTCCGTTTAACAGTGCTTCTGCATCCACCAGCGCCCCGCGGGAGGTGTTGAGTATCACAACCCCCCGTTTGCATTGCTCTAAGGCCGAGGCGTTGATGATGTGACGGGTCTCCTCGGTCAGGGGGCAGTGCAGGGAGATAATATCGCTGTCGGCGAACAATTTTTCCAGGGAAACGTACCGGACGGTGTCACCGTTGTCCAAGTCGGAGGCGGGGAATTTGTCGTAGCAAAGCACCTTCATTCCGAATCCCCGGCAAATGTCGATAAAGACCCGTCCGATGCGGCCGGTTCCGATGACCCCCACGGTTTTTCCGTATAGGTCGAATCCGGTCAACCCCGCAAGACTGAAATTAAAATCCTTGGTACGGATATAGGCTTTATGAATCCGGCGGATGGACGTGAGCAACAGTGCCATCGCGTGTTCCGCCACTGCATAGGGCGAGTAGGCGGGGACGCGCAGAACGTGAACTTTTCCAAAGGCGTGTTTCATATCCACGTTGTTGAATCCGGCACATCGCAGAGCGACGATGGAAACGCCTATTTCCACAAGACGGTCGATGACCGCAGCGTTGACCGTGTCGTTGACGAAAACGCAAACGCCGTCGTATCCTCGGGCGAGGTCTGCGGTGTCTTCGTTGAGCTTTGTCTCAAAATATTTAAAGGTGACGTCGTTTTCTTTGCCGTAGCGGTCAAAGAAGGGACGGTCGTAGGGTTTTGTATCAAAAAATGCAATTTTCAGCATAGCAATCCATTCCTTTCGTTTTTATTATATCGTATCGGGCCCGTTAAGTATGTTGAAATTTCAACAAAATGAAATTTTTTCCTTTTTCAATTCGTAGATTTGTGCAAATAACCCTCATTTTGTTGTTGATTTTTCAAAAAAACTTGACAGACCGAACAAAAAAATGATACAATTATAACAGAAAGAGCGGTCGGCGAAGAACAACAGGCCGGCGAAACTTATTTTACCACATTTTTTAGGAGGAATACACAAATGGGAAAAGCAACTGATTTCCGCTACAACACCGGTGCAACCAGAGTGCCTTGGGCTGCCGTGGGTGAAAATTACAACACCGCAGACTTAATGGAAATTATCAAATTTTTGATGCAGGGCGAAGGTCCTGAATACGACCAGGCCATTGCCGCCGTTTACGAACAGGTAAAAAAGTTGGGAGAAATTGCCACCCCTCCCGGGAAATTGTCCTTGGCTTCTCAGGTAGAGGCTGCGGAAGAAGCTTGCAACGAATATTTGGGCACCACCACGTCCACTTTCGTGACCAACGCCACCTCCGGTTTTGAAATTGCTTATAAATACGCCAACTTAAAGGCCGGCGATGAAGTGATCGTCCCCGCCATTACCTTCGTTGCCACGATGGCATATCCTTTGGCGGTGGGTTGCAAATTGGTCTTTGCTGACGTAGACCCCCGAACCATCAATATGGACCCCGCCGACGTGGCCCGGAAGATTACCGACAAGACAAAGATGATCGTTCCCGTTCATATCGGCGGTTATCCCGTGGATTTGGACCCCATTATGGAATTGGCCAAGAAGCACGATATTTTGGTGTTGGAAGATGCCGCTCACGCCTTCGGCGCAATGTACAACGGCCGTAAGATCGGTACCATCGGTGATTTTGCCGCATTCTCTTTCCACGAAGTCAAGAACATCACTTCCTTTGGAGAAGGCGGAATCGTTACCACCAATATTCCAAACTTCGGTCCCGAAATGAAGCGTGCCCGGTTTTTGGGTCTGGATTTCTCCGCTCCTATTAAGAATTGGCTGTATAACATTACTCCTATCCCCGGCAAAGAAAAGCCCTTCATTGCCGGTAACTACTCCACCACCGAAATTCAGGGGTTGGGACTGAAATTACAGATTTCCAGAAACGAAGAAATTATTGAAATCCGCCGGAAGGCGGCGGCATATCTGAACAGCCGTCTTGCGGAAAACGATGCCATTATTCCTCAGGATCTGGGCAATGACAAAATCAAACCCACCTTCCATCTGTACCTGTTGCAGATCGACCCCGCAAAGGCTGGCGGCGACGTACAGACGTTGAAGAAAAAGCTGGAAGAAAAGGGCGTTACCAATATTCCTCACTTCGGCCCCCTTTACCGCTTCAAGGCGGTCAGTGATATGGGATACGACCCCGAAGAAATCTCCAAGACCTGCCCCGTTTGCGAAGAAGTGTTCTATAAGAGATTTACCCATCTTCCGCTGTACGGTCTGACCCAAGACCAGTTGGATTATATGGCCGATGCCATTCTGGAATCGGTTGCGGAAATGCAGGCTGGGAAATAAGATATGAAGAAAGTAAAATGGGGAATTATTGGTTGCGGCGGAATTGCTGACCGTCGCAGCTTGCCCGGAATGATGCTTGCCTCCAATGCGGAAGCGGTGGCGGTGATGGACACCAACCTTGCCGTGGCGCAACGGGTCCAAGCAAAGTACGGTGCAAAATACGCGTTTGATACTTATCAGGACCTGTTGGCCCTGGAAGAGATCGAAGCGGTCTACATTGCCTCTCCCGTCTTTGCGCACAAACAACAGGCGCTTGCCGCCGCAAAGGCGAAAAAGCATATTCTGTTGGAAAAGCCCCTGGGATTGACCTTGGAAGATTCTATGGAGATCATTGACGTTTGCCAACGGCAAGGCGTCAAATTGGGCGTTGGATTGATGATGCGGTATCACGCGTATCATCAGGCCATCAAGCAGATTATCGCCGAGGGAAAAATCGGAGATATCGTTTCGATGCGTGCTCAGTTTACCTGTTGGTATCCCAAGATCGATAACTGCTGGCGGCAGGACAAGAACTTGTCCGGCGGCGGCGCGTTGATGGATATGGGAATCCATTGCATCGACCTTCTTCAATATTGCTCCGGGTTGAAAGCCGTGGAATGTACCGGGTTTGCTTACAATCAGACCTTCGGATACAGCGCGGACGATTCTGCCTCTGTGATTATGAAAATGGAAAACGGGGCGTTGGCTTACGTGGACAGTAATTTCAACATCCCCGATGCGGCCGCCAAATGCCCTTTGGAATTCTACGGAACGAAGGGAAGCATCATCGCGGTGGGGACGTTGGGACAGGTGGAAGGCGGCACGGTGGAAGTGTTGGCTTGCCCTGAGGATACGGGTTACGATGCACAGCAGGACCGTAGTCTGGTGGAGCCGGTGGAAATCAAGGTGGAATTCGGAAATATGTACACCAAAGAGATTGAAGCCTTTTCCAACGCGGTCATTCTCGATACCGAACCTCCCGTCAACGGCAAAGACACGATTATCAACCAAAAGATTATCGATGCCGTTTACAAAAACAACGGCGGAATCCTGTAACAGATAAAAAACAGACCCGACACAGTTTGTGTCGGGTCTTTCGCTAGTTTTGAATTTGTCAGGGGGTTGCGGTGTCTGTTGTCTGCATCTGGTCGAGAAGGTCGGAAACATCGGAAATTTCGCCGTATTCTCCGTTCTGGAATCGGGGCATTATGCCTTGCAGTTCTTCGTCGGAAAATTGACTGAGAATATGGTCGAATTCGCCGTTTTGGAACTGTTCCATCAACCCTTCTATTCCGCCGCTTTGGAATTGGTCGAGAATTTGTTGTAAATCTTCTTCCGGAAGTTCGCTGAGAAGTTCACCAATGGGACCGAATTGCGCGATGTTTTCCGGGTCGGTGAGAAAGTCGTTTACGGCGGCGGTAACGGCGCGGAACGCCCAGACTGCTACGCCGACGGCGATGGCAGTTGCAACCACTTCGATCAAAATAACGGTCATTGCCGCCCGGGCAAAGTTTTTCACGTTTTTGTTTTTCCCGGCAAAGGAAAAAACGATGGAGCAGATCAATCCCACCACGGGAATGAGAAACAGTGCAATCAAACCGAAATAGGTACCATATCCCACGGAGTCGTCGTTTCCCTTGGGAGGGACGGGTGTTGTTCCTGCGGGTTGAGGCGTAAGGATTTCTTCCATAACAGGTTCTCCTTTATTTTATAAAAATCGCTTTTCCGGGAAGTTGACTTTTGCATCCCGGAGAGAATCAATGCGTTCCAGCGCAATCCCCGTGCCTTTTACCACACAGCAGACGGCGTCTTCTTCCGTGTGTACGGGAATCCCGATACGGGAGGAAATCATCTGGTCAAAGCCGTAGATCAAGCCGCCGCCCCCCGTCAGGCTGATGCCGCTTTCCGCAATGTCGGAAATCAACTCCGGTGCGGTGCGGGAGAGGACGTCGTGGACTGCTTCTACAATGCTTTTTGCCGGTTCCAGCAAGGCCGACATTACTTCCGGGGAAGAGATGGTGATTTCTTTGGGAAGACCGGTGGTCACACAACGACCCCGGACCGTCATCGACAGTTTTTCCGGCCGGGGGGAGAGACATCCGATTTTGATTTTAATATCTTCCGCCGTCCGCTGGCCGATAATGACGTTGTGCTCCCGTCTCACGTACCGGACGATAGCATCGTCGAATTTATCGCCCCCGCATTTGACCGATTCGGAGACCACCACGTCATTGAGAGAAATGACCGCCACGTCGGCCGTGCCGCCCCCGATGTCGATAACCATCACGCCCCGGGGCTTGGAAATGTCAATTCCCGCCCCCAAGGCCGCCGCCATCGGTTCTTCAATCAATTCCACCCACCGGGCACCGGCATACCGGGTGGCATCCCGCACGGCACGTTCTTCCACCTCGTTGATCCGGGACGGAACGCAGACGATGACGTTGGGTTTGATCAACGAACGCCCGTTGGCCTTGCGGATGAAATATTTCAGCATTTTTTCCGTCGTTTCGTAATCGGAAATGACTCCGTCCTGCAAAGGGCGAAGCGTGACGATATTATCGGGGGTACGTCCCAGCATATCCAAGGCTTCCTGTCCCACTTTTAAGACCCGTCCGGTGTCCCGGTCCAGGGAGACCACGGAAGGCTCCCGCAGTACGATGCCTTTCCCTTTTACGTAGATAAGTACCGTGGCTGTGCCCAAGTCAATGCCAATGTCCTTGGTGAAAAATCCCATAATTCTTATACTCCTAAAAACAATCTGCGTTGTCGTGTGTTCTACATTATATTATATAATATTTCCCCGCGATTGTCAAGGGCGGGAACAAATTTTCCCCAAAAGAAGGGGATCGGTTCCTTTTAAGTCGATTTTGGACAATTTTTTCCAGGAAATTGACCTTGAAATTTTTTTCTAAAAAAGAGGATGTTTTCTTAAAAATCTCTTGACTTTTTCTCGGAAAAAGGCTATAATGAAACAAAGAAGAACCCGAGGAGGAATGGGTTATGGCAATGGACTTTTTTATCAATGAGATTCTGACAGACGAAGAGGCGAAGCAACTTCTTCGTTCCGACAATAAGCGGGCAGAGCAAGGAAAACTTCTTGCGGACCAATATGCAAAGGATAAGCGAAGACCCGAAATGGAAGACGCGTTGCTCCCGCTGTTCTTTTTGGCGCATCTGGCGGAATATACCCTGGCAGAACAGGAAAAACGGGGAATTCCCCACGAGATTACCGTCGCATCCCTGCAAGACGTCAATCTGTGGATCGAAAATTACCGGACCACCCACGACGGTGCGCTGGGGCTGGCGGAAGTGGATTGGGTCCTGTATCATTGGAGAAGTGAAATTTTTCGTATCGGCCGCCTGCAATTCCGTCCCGTCCCCCACAAGGAGACCACTCCTTCCGGAGAAATGGATTTGGAAGTGCATATTCCCCAGGGAGAACCGTTGAATATCGACGCTTGTCTGGAATCCTTTGAACGGGCGAAGGAATTTTTCGCTGCTTACTATCCCGAAATGAAATTCGATTATTTCATTTGCCAATCCTGGCTTCTGTCTCCCCACCTGGCAAATTTCTTGCCGGAGACCGTCAATACCGTTCGTTTTATGCGGCTTTGGACGGTTTACGCTCTGTTGGAAAACCAGAGCAATGCCATTACGTCTCGGGTAATGCGGCTGGGAATGAAGCGGGAAGAGTTGACCGAGGATACGCCCGCCACCACATCGATGCAGAAGGCGTTGAAGGCGTATCTTTTGGCCGGCGGCGATTTCCGGGACGGCAAAGGCTATCGAAAAATGTGAATAAATGCAAAGTTTATTCATTGATTTTTGCATAAATAGTCATTTTTTGACTTTTCTGTGAAACATCGGTATTTCGTCTTGACAAACGGCGAAAATATGCTATAATAAATATTATTCTTTTTTAAAAGCGTTGAACGGGAAGAGTAAGGAATCGAAACGTGCAAAGAGAGACGCCGGTTGCTGTGAGGCGGAGACAAGTACGGTTCCCCAAGTTCCCCCGGGAGCTGCAAGCTGAACCGAAAGCAGTAGGCCGTGCCGGAGTCCGACCGTCAGTCCGGATGGAGATTATATCTCCCAAAGGTCTTCTTCCGCAAGGGGAAGACGAAACAGAGTGGTACCGCGAATCAATCGCCTCTGTATCTTGTACGGGATGCAGAGGCGTTTCGTTTTTTCTCGGATTGAACGCCGGAAGGCTTCAAGATATTTTGTAATTTAATTGAAGGAGAATCGTTATGAAAAAACTTCTTTCCTTGGCCTTGGTTCTTGCTATGGCCCTGACACTGACCACCCTCACTGCTTGCCAGCCCGCCGATGACGGAGCCTATACCGTCGGCATTATTCAGTTAGCCGAACATCCCGCTTTGGACAGCGCCACCGAAGGATTTAAGGCTGCGCTGACGGAAAAGTTGGGTGACACCGTGAAGTTTGAAGAAAAGAACGCTCAGGGGGAAGCCACCAACTGCACCACCATTGTCAACGGTTTTGTCAACGGTAAAGTGGATCTGATTATGGCCAACGCCACCAACGCCGTCAAGGCTGCGATGGAAGCCACTTCCACCATTCCCGTCGTCGGTACTTCCGTTACCAGTTATGCTGGTTCCGGCCTGGTTGCTTCCGACGATGCTCCCGGTGCCAACGTGACCGGTGCTTCCGACTACAACCCTGTTTCTGCTCAGGTCGCTCTCGTGAAAGCTTTTGTTCCCGACGCGAAGACCATCGGTATCGTTTACGCTTCCGGGGAAGAAAATTCCAAGATTCAGGCCGACGAGGCCAAAGCCGCGTTTGAAGCGGAGAATTACGCTGTCAAACTGTACACCGTGGCCGATTCCAATGAAATCGCTTCCGTCGTAACCCAGGCTTGCACCGAAGTAGACGCGTTCTACGAACCCACCGACAACCTGATTGCTTCCAACGTCTCTGCGATGACCAACATCACCACTGCCAACAAGATTCCCGTATTCTGCTGTGAAGCCGGTATGGTCAGCGGAGGTATGTTGGCCGGTTACGCTCTCAGTTATTACGACCTGGGATATCAGGCCGGTTTGATGGCGTACGACATTCTTGTCAACGGCAAGAATCCTGCCGAAATGCCCATCTTTAAGTTCGATGAAACCAGCTTGCAGCTGGAAGTCAACGAAACGGCAATGGCGGAACTCGGCTTGACGATGCCCGCTTCTCTGGCGAAATGAGATTATCAAATAAAATTACGAAATAAATTTATGAACGGACCTCTGTTATGAATATTTTATCGTTACTCAATTCCCTTCCCGGTTCGGTTGCCCAAGGGCTGATTTGGGGGATTCTGGCGATCGGCATTTACATTACCTATAAGGTGTTGGATATCGCCGACTTGACCGTGGATGGAAGCCTTTGTACCGGGGGAGCGGTGGCCGCGGTTCTGATTTCCAATGGAGTAGAACCTTTGGTTGCGCTTTTGTTTGCTGTGATTGCCGGGATGCTGGCAGGCCTTGTCACCGGGCTTTTGCATACCGTCTTTAAGATTCCTGCGATTCTTGCGGGGATCCTGACTCAGCTTGCTCTGTATTCCGTGAATATGCGGATTATGGGCAAGTCTAACGTGACCATCAGCCGGACGAAGTTCAATCTGCTTCTGACCAGCTTTGACAATACGATGGCCATCGTAGTCTCCGCAGTGTTCGTAATTGCAATGATCGGTTTTCTGTACTGGTTTTTCGGTACGGAATTGGGCTGTGCCGTCCGTGCCACCGGCGGAAACGAACGAATGGCTCGGGCGCAGGGGATCAACACCGACCGAATGAAGGTTTTGGGGTTGGTTATCTCCAACGGTCTTGTAGGCCTTGCCGGAGGTATCCTTGCTCAGTATCAGGGCAACGCCGACATCAATATGGGGCGGGGCGCCATCGTTATCGGCCTTGCGGCAGTGGTTATTGGGGAAGTCACCTTCGGGCGTATCTCCAATTTTGCCGTTCGCCTGTTCGGTACCACATTCGGTGCCATCGTTTATTACGCCGTTCTGGCCTTCGTTTTGTGGCTGGGATTGGAAACCACCGATTTGAAACTGTTCTCTGCCATTACCGTGGCGGTGTTCCTCTCGGTTCCTCAGTTGAAAAAACTGTTTGGAAATCTTCGTGTCCGGAAAGGAGGCGTGAATTGATATGCTGAAATTGAACCATATCAAAAAGACCTTCAATGCCGGAACAGTGAACGAAAAGGTTGCCCTTAATGGGGTTGATCTGACCCTGAACGAAGGGGATTTCGTGACCATCATTGGCGGGAACGGAGCGGGGAAATCCACGATGCTCAACGCCGTTGCCGGAACGTTTTTCGTGGACGCCGGCACCATTGAGATCGGAGGAAAAGACGTGACCCGTCTTCCCGAAGCCAAACGAGCCGCCCATTTGGGACGGGTGTTCCAAGACCCGATGATGGGGACTTGTGCCGATATGTGGATTGAAGAAAATCTCGCCCTTGCCAAGCGGCGGGGGAAGAGACGGGGGCTGGGTTGGTCCATTACCGCCAAAGAGCGGGCGGAATATAAAGAACAACTTGCTCAACTGGGTCTGGGCCTGGAAGATCGGCTTTCGACCAAGGTAGGCCTCCTTTCCGGAGGACAGCGTCAGGCGTTGACCCTGCTGATGGCCACGATGAACCGTCCGCAGTTGTTGCTTTTGGACGAACACACGGCGGCGCTTGACCCGAAAACTGCGGAAAAGGTGCTGAATCTGTCCGACAAGATCATTCAGGAAGAAGGGCTGACGGCTTTGATGGTGACGCATAATATGAAGGACGCCATCGCCCACGGCAATCGGCTGATTATGATGAACGCCGGGAAGATCATTCTTGACGTATCCGGAGAAGAAAAGAAGGCTCTCACCGTAGAGGCGCTTCTGGAAGCCTTCTCTCGGGTCAGCGGTGCGGAATTTGCCAACGACCGTGCTCTTTTGAGTTAAAAAAAGAAATCACCCATCTGAGTCTTGGACCTCAGATGGGTTCTTTCGCTGAAATACAATTAAAGGAGATTCGTATGACCGGATTTGATTTACAGGGAAAAGTTGCCGTTGTGACCGGCGCCGCCCAGGGGCTGGGGGAAGCCTTGGCAAAACGTTTGTCCGACGAAGGCTGTAAAGTCGTCGTCGCAGATTTGAATTTGGAAAAGGCCCAGGCAGTTGCAGAATCTCTTGCCGACGGTATGGCAGTCTCTGTGGACGTGACGAATTATGAACAATGCGAAGCGCTGCGGGATGCCACGTTGCAGCAATACGGAACGGTGGACATTTTGGTGTGCAACGCCGCCATTGTTCTGTCGGGGGATATCGAAACGCTGACGTCAGAGCAATTCCAAAAGGTGGTGGACGTGAACCTGAATGGGTATTTCAACACCGTCAAAGCCTTTGCGCCCACGATGATAGCGCAAAAACGGGGCAGTATTATTCAGATTAACAGTAAATCCGGCAAGAAGGGTTCTTTTAAAAACGGAGCCTACGCCGCCAGTAAATTCGGAGGCATTGGATTGACCCAAAGTCTGGCATTGGAATTTGCGCCCCACAACGTCCGCATCAATTCTATCTGTCCGGGGAATTTGCTCAATTCTCCTTTGTGGGTGAACAGCTTGTTCCGTCAGTACGCCGCCAATCAAGGAATCACCGAAGAACAGGTACGGCAAAAATATTTGTCTCAGGTTCCTCTGGGGCGGAGTTGTGAGTACGATGACGTGGCCAATCTGATGCTTTTCCTGGCCTCGGATTTGTCCTCTTATATGACCGGCCAAGCCATCAACGTCACTGGCGGACAACAATTAAGTTAAATGAATCAAAAAAAAGACGGTCTCCATTCCTTCGGAGACCGTCTTTTTTTAATTACTTTTGTTTGGGTTTGCGGATGCGATTCAGTTGCCGATTCATTTTCAGCAATTCTTCTTTGGTGAATTTGATGTTCATCGCTCCTACCAAAGACGTGAGACGCAGGACGGTAAATCCGCCCATCATCTTCTGCATCCCTTCGTTCATCATCGACATATTGTTGCCGCCGCCTTTTTTACTGCCAAGGCCCTTCATCAGCTTTGCGGCAAGGCGAGTGAACCACAACTTGCCCCGGAAGGTCTTTATAATATCTTCCAACGTGTCATTCAGCGAGAATCTGCCTTCGGGGGTGGTGACGTCAAACCAGTTCAGCACGGCACCCACTTCTTTGAGGATGTAGTCCTGATTGGGTTCTTCCACCTTCCGAATGACACTTTCGTCGGTGCAATCCCCGGCGACGGCCTTCAAAGAAGATTCCCCTTGGTTTTTCACGGTGAAGTAGAAGAAGTGATTGTCGCTGGTCTGTTTTCCGACGCTTTCGCCGTTGACGAACAGTTCCACTTCGGGAAGGTTCGAGTAGACGGTGACTTTGGTTTCGTCTTCCACCCGGTCGATATACCGCTTGGAGCAGAGGTGTACGAAGGGGTCGTCGGACAGCCAGGCTTTATAGGCGTAGAAGGAGTCTTTTTTGTATTTTCGGTCCATCGTCACAAGTCCCTTGTGGTTCTGGCCGTTTTCGCCCCCTTCTGCCCGGGCATCGGCCCCGAAGTCAAACATATTCCACACGTGAGTCGCCCAAATATAGGGACGGGTGAAGAGTTGTTTAATCAATTCTTCGTGATAGTATGCCTGATATTCTTCGGTATAGTCTCCCTGTCTGGGTTGCGAGGTGTGCCAGTTCAGCGCTTCGCAGCCGTATTCACTGACGCCGATGGGTTTCTTGGGAAATTTGGCGTGGAATTCGTCAAACCAGGGACCGTTCATATCGGTGTTTCCGCCGTACCACCCGAAATAGTGATTGTAAGAGACGACGTCGGGAATCTGAACGTATTCTTCGTTCATATCACACATCGAAACGCAGGCCATCGTGGTCAGACGGGTTTTGTCCATTTCGTGAACCATATCGTTGAGGATGTGGTGATTTTCCAGCAGGTCCGGGTCTTTTGCTCCTGCCATCGTAATTTCGTTGGAAAGCCCCCACACGACGATGGAAGGATGGTTATAGTTCTGAATAACCAGTTCTTTCATCTGAGAGATGGTATTCTCTCTGCCCGTTGCCATATGATTGGAAATATAGGGAATTTCCGCCCACAGAACGAGGCCCTTTTCATCACAGAGGTCGTAGAAATATTGGTCGTGCTGGTAGTGGGCCAAGCGAATGGTCGTGGCACCCACTTCCATAATCAGATCAATATCTTCTTCGTGGTGTTCGGGAAGCAGCGCGTTCCCCACGCCCCAGCGGTCCTGATGACGGGAGACTCCTCGGAGGGGATATTCTTCTCCGTTGAGGATGAATCCCCGGTCGGGATCAATTTCAAAACTGCGGCATCCGAATCGGGTGGAGACGGTATCCAGGGCGTCTTCGCCCCGAAGCAGAACCGCTTTTGCGGTGTACAGATAGGGGTCTTTCCGCCCGTGCCACCGGTGAGCATCTGCAAGGACAAAGGAAACTTTTGTGTCTGCCGAAACGGATTCTGCCACCACGTTCCCTTCTTTGTCGGTAAGGGTATAGGAAATCAAATCACCCTGCTGGGGGGCGGTCAGATATACTTCCACGTCCACGTTGCAGTTCTTCCCGTCCATCACCGGGGTGACGGCGATTCCCGGGCCGCCGTAGTAGTCCAGGTCAAAGTGGGTCTTGTTGACGGCAATCAGGTTTACGTTCCGGTACAGACCGCCGTAGAAGGTGAAGTCTGCCATTTGGGGATAGACCCGGTCGTTGGGTGCATTGTCCACCAAAACGGAAAGAATATTTTCGTCTGCAATCGTTTCGGTGAGGTTGACTCTCCAAGTGGAGTATCCTCCGTCGTGGTGCGCAAGAAGGGTTCCGTTCAAATAAACGTCAGCGGAAGAATTCGCCCCTTGAAGTTCCAGATAGATTTCTTCGCCCTGGGGCAATTCTTCTTTCCGGAAGGCTTTTGCATAACAGCAGGTTCCCCGGAAATAATCGTTTCCGCCGTCGTTTCCGTCTACGGCGTTCCAGGTGTGGGGCAGGGTCACCTTTTCCCATTGGGGGTCAAGAGTGGCTTGGGCTTGGGAAATTCCTTTCCCAAAGGCCCAATTTTCATTGAAATTCAAAACAGTTCTCATAAATAAGCCTTTCTTTGGGTATTGCTTGAAAGAGGTTTCAGGGTTGTTCTTCGGTGCGGCCCAATTCTGCATTCATCTTGGCAAGCGTTTTCTTGTCCAGATTGTATACGACGGCAAGACCGATGAATTCAAGTACGGCACTTAAAAGGAACAGCGCGGCAACCAAATACCGCATATTGAGGGCAACCTCAGCAGTCTGGGCACCGCCGTTTTCACCAATGTAGCCCAAGGCCACCATAATGACCAGAACGATAGAGGGGCCGGCACCCTGTGCCAATTTCCGGAAGAAGGAATGAAGGGAGTAAACGACGCCTTCTTCCCGCTTGCCGGTCTTCCATTCGTTGTAGTCGATAGCGTCGCCCATCAGAGCCCAGGAGACGGTGGAGTAGATTCCCAAGCCCAGGTTGTAGATCAACTGGCAAACGATATAGATGATAAGACCCGTGTTGTCGGGGGTGATGGGAAGAACGACCAGTCCTACGCCTGCCACCACGGAACAAAGGGAACCGAAAACGCAAAGTTCTTTTTTCCCGAATTTCGCAACAGCTTTCCGGGCAAGGGGAGTGAAGCAAAGAATGGGAATCATCGAGAACAATTGAACCACACCGGAGATTTCGGGGTTCTTGAAATAGGTCTGGAACAGAACGGTAACGGCCGTAGCGGCACCCTGCATCCCGATAAACATCCCCATTGCTGCCATCGTGGCACCCACGGCGGGACGGTTTTTGATAAAGTTTCCAAAGGCTTTGAAAACGTTGAATTTTTCAGGCGCTTCATTTAACTTGACCGTATCGGTATCCACCCGGATCTTGGTGGTGCGAATCATAAACTGGAAGGAAATAAAACCGAGAATACCCATAATCAAAGCCGCCCAGAATACGTTATACCCTTGCAGGTCTTTGATTACATCGCCCGCTTCGTCGAGTACGGGATTTCCGTTGGCGTCTACCCGGTCTTTCCAGATCAAGAAGGGGAGAATGACCATCGGAACCATATTCCCGATCATCGATCCAACCGACCGCCAGGCGGAAAGGGATGCCCGGTCTTTTACGTCGTTGGAGATGAGGGAAAGAAGGGAACCGTAGGGAACGTTTGCCACGGTATAGAAGGCGTCCCAGATGACGTATCCAGCTAAAAAGACGATGACCTTAATAATGTGGGGTGCGTTGGGCACGGGAATGAAGCACAATGCACCGGCCACCAAAAGACCGAGGGACCCGGCCCAGATGTAAGCGAGAAATTTATTTCTCTTGTACTTGCGGCGGTCCGCGTCAATCATCGAACCGATGAGGGGGTCGTTGATTGCGTCCCAAATTTGGACGAAGATCAAAAGCAGTGCGTAGAGGGAGTCCCCCAATCCCATAAACTGCGACCAGAAGATGGTGAGCGTGCCTTTTAGAGCAAAGCTCATATTACATCCGAAGTCGCCTGCGGCGTAGGATACGCTGTCCAGAATTCCGAACTTACGGATTCCGTTGGCATCCAGCTTTTTTTCTTTTGCCATAGTTACCAGTCCTCTTTTCTTATCTTTTTAATGCGGAGAAATGTTTTACACTAATAGTATAAAATATTTTTTAAAATGTGGTGAGTATTATTTTAATGAAAATTTGTATTTTTTTAACCTTAACGTAGAAATCCCTATTGTATTTGCACAAAATTTGTGCTATAATAAAAAAAACGGTTGGAGAAAATATAGATTTTTCCAAATATGGCAAGGGAAGGATTTTGTTATGGAGCGGGAGTACGGTAGGGAATATCGGTTTCTGTGCGACACCTTTCGAAAATGCCGGGTAAAAGTGTCGGAAATTTCCTTGGCAGAGCCCTTGGATTTTGAACCGTTTCGGGAGTTGTATTACCCGCTGGAACTTCCCGACGTGAACGATTCAACGCTTTTCCAAATGGTAAGAGCGATTTCTCCGGAAACCGTATATCAGGTCCGGGATGAGATGGGGCGTTGCTATCTGTATTTTCTTCTTCCCCCTCCGAAGACCTCCACCCTTTTGCTGATTGGACCATATCTGCCCACCGTTCCCGGTTCTTCCCGGATTTTGGAATTGGCGGAGCAGTTGGGAATTGATCCGAAATCCCAACGGTTTTTTAACGAATATTACCTTTCTCTGCCCGTATTATCTGCGGGGGACCGTCTGTTTATGATGTTGGACAGTTTTTACGAAACGCTGTTTCATAAACCTTCCTTTTCCATTGTGGACGTAACCCGGGAACGGTATCTTCCGGTTTCTCCCATCAACGAAACCTCCCGTAACGATGGATTTGACGAAATTTTGGTCAATATGAAAACGATGGAAGAGCGGTACGGTTTTGAAAACGAGTTGATGCGGGCGGTCAGCCTGGGGCAACTTCACAAGGAAAGTCAGTTGGTGGACGCGTTTTCGGAAGGTGTCTTTGAAAAACGCGCCGCAGACCCCTTGCGGAACGGAAAAAACTACTGTATTATAATGAATACGTTGCTGCGTAAGGCGGCAGAACAAGGGGGCGTTCATCCCGTTTATCTGAACAATATTTCCACGGAATTTGCTTTGAGGATCGAGCAGATTTCTTCGTTGTCGGAAATCCCTTTGTCGATGCGGGAAATGTTCCGTGCTTACTGTCGGCTTGTCCGGAAACATTCGATGCACTCCTTTTCCTTGCTGGTACAAAAGACGGTGCTTTTGATCGATTCCGACCTGTCTGCAAATCTGACGCTGCGGACGTTAGCAGAACATCAGAAAGTCAGCAGCGGCTATCTTGCCACGGTCTTTAAGCGGGAGACTGGAAAAACGGTTTCCCAATATATCCGGGAAAAACGGATGAGGCACGCGGAATACCTGTTGTCCACGACCCATCTGCAAATACAGACCGTTGCACTGCATTGCGGTATCGTTGACGTTCAATATTTCTCCAAAATGTTCAAAAGTTATACTGGAAAATCTCCCAAAGAGTACCGGGAGATGGCAAAGAACGCTTGAAGAATGACAAAAAAAGCAATCTTTTTTCGTAAAAAAGGGTGGCATTTCTGTTTAACTTGTGATATAATAAAAGAAAACCAGGAAAGGCGGTAGACGAATGAAGCAATTTATGGACGACTCTTTTCTTTTGACCACCGATACTGCGAAGGTGCTGTATTCCGAAGGGGCGAAGGAAATGCCCATCATAGACTATCATTGCCACGTTTCTCCCAAAGAAATCTGGGAAGACCGCCATTTTGAAAATATTACCCAAGTTTGGTTGGGCGGGGACCATTACAAATGGAGGATAATGCGTTCCAACGGCGTGGATGAACGGTATATTACCGGGGATGCTCCTGACCGGGAAAAATTCCAGAAATTCGCCGAGGCCCTTCCCAAAGCCATTGGCAATCCGATGTATCATTGGTGCCATTTGGAATTGCGGCGGTATTTCGGTTACCAAGGGGTTTTGAACGGCGATACGGCGGAAGAGGTCTGGAATCTGACGGCCGAAATCCTGAACGCCCCGGCAATGGGAGTCCGCGGACTGATTGAAAAGAGCAACGTCGCCTTCATCGGAACTACCGACGACCCGGTGGATTCCCTGGAATGGCACGAAAAGATTGCCGCCGACGAATCCTTTGCTACGGTGGTGGCTCCGTCGTTTCGCCCCGATAAAGCCTTGAATATTGACAAACCCGGTTGGAAAGAATATGTCGAAACGCTTTCCGCCGTTTCCGGAGTAACCATTCAAGGGCTGGATTCTTTGCAAGAGGCGTTGGGCAAACGGATGGACCGTTTTAATGCCTGCGGATGTCGGGCCAGTGACCACGGTTTGGATTATATGGTCTGCCGTCCCGGAACGCCGGCCCGGGCCGACGAGATCGTGAAAAAAGGTCTTTCAGGTCAGTCGGTCACCGGGGAAGAGGCGGAAATGTTGAAGACTCAACTGCTCATCTATTGCGCCGGTCGGTATGCGGAATTGGGTTGGGTGATGCAGTTGCATTTCAACTGCCTTCGCAATCCCAACTCCAAAATGCTTCAACTGCTCGGTCCGGACACGGGGTTTGACGTGATTGGGCCCTGGAATGGGTCGGTGGAATTGGCTCGGCTTCTGGATATTTTGTATGCGAAACAACAATTGCCCCGGACGGTGTTATACAGTCTGGACAGCGGCGATAACGAATTTTTGGGGACCCTTATCGGAGCGTTCCAAGGGCCGGAGCTCCCCGGGAAGATACAGCACGGCAGTGCCTGGTGGTTCAACGACAACAAACAGGGAATGCGGGACCAAATGACCAGCCTTGCCAATTTGGGTCTGTTAGGGAATTTTATTGGAATGCTTACCGATTCGAGAAGTTTTCTCAGTTATACCCGCCACGAATATTTCCGCCGTATTCTGTGCGGACTCGTGGGGGAATGGGTGGAAAACGGCGAATATCCCTGGGACAAAGAGTCTCTCGTGGGAATGATTCGAGATATTTGCTACGGCAATGCGGCCCGGTATTTTAATTTGAAGTAAGGAGAACGAGCTATGCAAATGACGTTTCGTTGGTACGGGGAAGGGAACGATAATATTACCCTGTCCCATATCAAGCAGATTCCAGGCGTGGAAGGAATCGTGTGGGCGTTGCATCACAAGATGCCCGGGGAAGTTTGGGAAGTGGAAGAAATTGCCGAAGTCAAGCGGCAATTGGACGAATACGGATTCAATATGGACGTGGTGGAATCGGTCAACGTTCACGACGATATCAAAATCGGTCTTCCGACCCGGGACAAGTACATTGAAAATTACAAGACGACCATTCGCAATCTTTCTCAATTTGGCGTGAAGGTAATTTGTTATAACTTTATGCCCATTTTCGACTGGACCCGAAGCAACCTGTTCCACCCCGTGGGAGACGGGTCTACCGCCCTGTTCTATGAGAAAAATATGATTCAGGACGATTACAACGCGATGGCGAAGTATATCCTGGATTTTACCGAAAAATACCAAATGTCTTTCCCCGGTTGGGAGCCGGAGCGGATGGCGAAATTGGACGAACTGTTCAAGGCTTACGCAGACGTGGACCACGAAACGCTGTGGGCAAACCTGAAATATTTTCTGGAAGCGATTATGCCCACCTGCCGGGAATGTGATATCAAGATGGCCATTCATATGGACGACCCCCCGTGGGATATCTTCGGTCTTCCCCGACTGCTTATCAACGAGGAAAACATTGACCGCTTCTTGAAGATGGTGGACGACGAATACAACTGCCTGACCCTGTGTTCCGGCTCTTTGAACGCCGACCCCAACAACGACGTTGCCAAAATTATTCGCAAGCATTGTGACCGCATTGCCTTTGCCCATATCCGCAACGTGAAACATTTTGAAAACGGGGATTTCTCCGAAGCAAGCCACCGGGATTGCGATGGCGATACCGGTATCTTGGAAATTCTGAGAGCCTACCACGACTGTGGATTTCAGGGATATATTCGCCCTGACCACGGGCGCCATCTGTGGGGCGAAGGTCCGGGCACGGTCCGTCCCGGATACGGTCTTTACGACCGGGCTTTGGGCATTATGTATATGCTGGGATGCTGGGATATGCTGGACCGTTTGCGTGAAAAAAAATAGTTTGTACGATAGAAGAGGAGTCGGATGATGAAACAAAACGTATTGAACACCGACCTTACCGGAAAGGTAGCCGTGGTTACCGGAGCCGGCGGGGTTCTGTGCAGTTATTTTGCCAAGGTTTTGGCCCGGGCCGGAGCCAAAGTTGCCCTTTTGGACATCAACGAAGGGGCCGCAAAGGCTTACTCCGATGAAATTACGGCGGAAGGAGGCATCGCCAAGGCCTTCGCCTGCAACGTGTTGGAGAAAGAAACTTGCTTTGCCGTGGCAGACGCGGTGCAAGCCGAGTTTGGTCCCTGTGATATTCTGGTCAACGGTGCCGGCGGAAATAATCCCCGGGCCACCACCGACAAAGAATATTTTGAACTGGGAGACATTGACGGGGATACAAAATCCTTCTTTGATTTACAGGCCGACGGTGTTGGTTTTGTGTTTAATCTCAATTTCTTGGGAAGTCTGATTCCCACCCAGGCCTTCGCCCGCCAGATGGTGGGAAGAGAAGGGTGCAATATTCTGAACGTCTCTTCGATGAACGCCTATACGCCTCTTACCAAAATCCCTGCCTATTCAGGCGCCAAGGCTGCCGTTTCCAACTTTACCCAATGGTTGGCGGTTCATTTCTCCAAGGTTGGAATTCGGGTCAACGCCATCGCTCCCGGTTTCTTCTCCACCCAGCAGAACGCCAAACTGCTGTTCAACGACGACGGGACTCCCACCGCCCGTACCGGGAAAATTCTTGCCGCGACCCCGATGGGACGCTTTGGTGAGAGTGAAGAATTGGCCGGAGGTCTTCTGTTCCTTGTCAACAATCAAGCCGCAGGCTTTATTACCGGAGTTGTCCTGCCCATCGACGGCGGATTTTCCGCATATTCAGGAGTGTGATTACAATGGAAAAATTTATCCCCGTAGTGGTCATTAAAGAACTGTCTCAGACCGACAGGATTTTGACCGCATTGAAAAACAGCAACATCAACTGTGCGGAAATTACTTTCCGCACCGCCTGTGCCGCCGAAGCCATCGCTTACGCGGTGAAGAACTATCCCGATATGGAGATCGGGGCCGGGACTGTCATCAATGCCGAACAGTGCGAAGCGGCGTTGAAGGCAGGGGCCACCTTTATCGTATCTCCCGGTCTCTCGGTGGCGGTAGCCAAGATCTGCAACGAGCGAAATATTCCCTACTATCCCGGTTGCGTGACCCCCACTGAGATTATGCAAGCCCTGGAATTGGGCATTACTACCGTAAAATTCTTCCCGGCGAACGTATACGGCGGGTTGAAGGCATTGAAGGCTCTTTCCGCGCCGTTCCCCCAGGTGAAGTTTATTCCCACGGGCGGGGTAGACCGGAGTAATATCGACGAATTTTTAGCCTTTGACAAGATTGCCGCCATCGGCGGAAGTTTCTTTGTCAAGGAAGCCTTGGAAGCAATGGAGGAATAAGATGAAAAAAGTTGTTACCTTCGGCGAAATTATGCTTCGCCTTGCCCCCAACGGATATTACCGTTTCTTTCAAAATGACCAGATGCAAGCCACCTTCGGCGGCGGAGAAGCCAACGTTGCGGTCTCTCTTGCCAACTATGGAATGGATAGCGTCTACGTGACCAAACTTCCCAAACACGCCATCGGCCAGGCGGCGGTGGATTCCCTCCGGCAGTTCGGAGTGGATACGTCCAACATCGTCCGGGGCGGAGACCGGGTGGGTATCTACTATCTGGAAAAGGGTGCGTCCCAACGGGGTTCGGTGTGTATTTACGACCGTGCTCATTCTTCCATTGCCGAAGCCACGGTAGGGGAATTTGATTGGGATTCGATTTTCGACGGTGCAGATTGGTTCCATTTTACCGGAATTACGCCGGCGTTGGGGCAGAACGTTGCCGACCTTTGTGTGGAAGCCTGTAAAGCGGCCAAGGCCAAGGGTGTGAAGATCTCCTGTGACCTGAACTATCGGGGCAAACTGTGGACCCGGGAACAGGCCCGCAAGACGATGAGTGAACTATGTAAGTACGTGGACGTCTGCATTTCCAACGAAGAAGACGCCAAAGACGTGTTCGGGATCGAAGCGGAAAACACCGATATCTACGGGGGCAAGCTGAATCACGAAGGCTACAAATCCGTAGCCAAGCAGCTGGCAGACAAATTCGGCTTTGAAAAGGTTGCCATCACCCTGCGTTCTTCCATTTCCGCCAGCGACAACGATTGGGCAGGGATGCTGTACGACGGGGAAAATTATTGCTTCTCCAAATCCTATCATCTGCACATCGTGGACCGGGTTGGCGGCGGCGATTCCTTTGGCGGCGGTCTTATCTACGCCATTCTGTCCGGGAAGGACACCCAGCAGGCCATCGAATTTGCCGTGGCGGCTTCGGCGTTGAAACACTCGGTAGAAGGAGACTTTAACCGGGTTTCGGTTTCCGAGGTGGAAAAACTGGCCGGAGGCGACGGCAGCGGTCGCGTTCAGCGGTAAGAAATTTAAAAAAAACGTCGGCAGAGAAAGTCTCTGCCGACGGATTTTTTATGGGGTTATACGATTGCGGTATAGGTCGTTGCGGAGATTGCCACAGGGGCTTTCCCGGGCAATTTGACGGTGGCTTTCGTGCCGGCGGGAACGGTAATTTCGTACCGAACCCGACCGTCGGGAAGATACCGCCAATAGGATTGGATTTTGCCTTGCCGGGAATCTATCGAGCCTTTGGCAAAGCCCATCCGTTTGTCGGGAACGGGAGCCACGGTAATCTTTTCGTAGCCGGCCCCGTCTTCGTCAACGGTAATCCCCAGCGCCACGCCGAAGATCCAGTCAAAGACTGAGCCGTAAGCGTAGTGGTTGAAGGAATTCATTGCCGTGGACCAGAACGTGCCGTCTTCTTTCAGGCTGTCCCAGTGTTCCCAGATGGTGGTAGCACCTTGGTTGACCGAGAAGAGCCAGGAGGGAGCCTTTTCTTGGAACAGAAGGTCGTAGGCAAGGTCGCTTCTTCCGTTTTCCGAAAGAGCGTGGAGGATGTAGGGCGTTCCCACGAAACCGGTGGTCATCCGACCGTCGTTTTCTGCAATCAGTTGCGCCAATTTGTCGATGAGGCCTTGCCGTTCGTGTTCTTCGTACAGACCGAATTTAAGAATCAGCACGATGCCGGTCTGGGTCAGGTTGTTTACCGGACGCTTGGTGTCAAAGGCGTCTGCTTTGGGATAAATGACGGGAAGTCCGTCTTTCATAAAGGCCTTGCGGAAGGCGTTGCGGACGTTTTGATAGAGTTCTTCATATTCGGCAACGTCTTCTCCCAAAATTTTCCCGGCTTTGATGACCAGAGCGGTGGAATAAGCAAAATAAGCCGAACCGATAAAGTCGGTTTGAGTGGCTCCTTCGTAAATGCCGTAGCCGGCGTCCATCGCAAGCCAGTCTCCGTAGTGGTGAGCGCCGACGAACAGGAATTCGTCTTCTCCGAAGTTGTGAAGATACCCGATCCACTTTTTCATCATATCAAAGTTCTGCCGGAGCAGGTCTTTGTTTCCGTAGGCCCGATAGATTTCCCAAGGGCAGATGACGGCGGCGTCTGCCCAAGCGGCGGAAATACGGTCTCCGCAACTTCCCACCCGCGGTACGATTCCCCAGACACCGCCTTCGGGGGTCTGTTCCAGAGCCATATCGGATAACCATTTGGTGAAGAATTTTTCCACGTCGTAGTTAATGGCGGCGGTGCGGCAAAAGACCTGAGCATCCCCCGTCCAGCCGAGGCGTTCGTCCCGTTGGGGGCAGTCGGTGGGAACATCGATAAAGTTGCCGCGTTGACCCCACAGAATGTTGCTGTACAGTTGATTTATCTTATCGTGACCGCAAGAAAATTCTCCGGTGCGCTTCATATCGGAATAAATGGCGACTGCGGTGAAGTTTTTAAGAGCAATTTCCACGTTTGCGGGGAATTCGTCAATGCGCACGTACCGGAATCCTTGGAAGCAGAAGGAGGGTTTGAATACTTCTTCCCCTTCCCCGGACAGAATGTATTCGTTGCGGTTCTGTGCGGTACGAAGGTTTTCGATGTAGAAGTTTCCGTCGCTGTCCAGAACTTCCGCGTGGGTGAGAACGATTTTATCTCCCTTGTTGCCTTGAATCTTTACTTCCACGTATCCTGCCAGATTTTGCCCGAAGTCCAACACCGTTTCCCCTTTGGGGGTGGTGATAAGTTCGCAGGGCAAGATGCGTTCCTGTTCGGTGACGATTTCTCCCTGCTGGGGGATGATTTCGGGACGCTTTCCGGGGTCAAGTACCGCCGAGCCGAGGCATTTGAGTTCTGCGGTGTGGTCCACCGTTTCCCCATCGTAAAGTTCCGAATCCAGAATCTGAGAAGACCAGACCTGCCAGGTATCGTCGGTAAAAATGTTTTGCTGAGAACCGTCTTCATATTCAATGGAAATGGTTGCAATCAAAGAAAGATTTTCTGCAAAGAATCCGGTAAAATGTTTATGACGGCTGTATCCGACACGGCCCAGTGCCCATCCTTTGCCTAACAAAATACCAATCGTGTTATTTTCGGAGAGAAGAGGGGTAATATCGTAGGTTTGTTCCTGGACCCGGTTGGGGTAACTGGTCCAAAAAGGAGCCAAAACGGCGTTCCCGGCTTTTTGCCCGTTCACAAACAGGTTGTAGACGCCCATTGCGGTGACGGTGGCCGTGGCTTTGCGAACCGTTGTGTGCAAAGTAAATTCCTTGCGGAATTCGGGAGACATTTCCCCGTATTTTTCCTCAGTTTTGATCCATTTTGCTTGTTGTTCCATAACATCCTCCTTGAAGGGCTTGTGCCATCATTATAGCATTTCTTAGGGGGTTTGTCAATAGGATTTTCGGCTTTTTTAAATTTCCAAACAAAAAGACGAAAATGGGGGGGGAGGATGAAGAAAAAAAGGAAGATGAATTGTAAAAAAAATGTGAATTGTAAAAAAAATCTCTTGACAAATTCAGGAAACGGGCGTATAATATCCGTGTGGTTAGTCTTTGCTAACTATTTGTTTTTACCGGAGGCAACGTATGACACTGAGAGAAGCAGAAGAAGGAAAAGAATACATCATTCAGCAGATCAATACGGATGACGAGGAATTGAACGCGTTCCTGTTCTCTCTCGGTTGTTACAGCGGGGAAGCCATTGCCGTAATCGCACGCCGCAAGGGCGGTTGCACCGTCTCCATTAAAGATGCCCGCTACAATATTGATAATCAGTTGGCAGAAGCCATTATCGTTTGAAAAAAGAAATAAGCAGCGGCTTATTTTTTTTATGTCTACCAGTTAGCGGAGGCTAACTTAAATTTGTATCTCTACCTGATAGGATCTACATAGAGTTAAGAAATAGGAGGAACCTCAATGAGAATTGCTTTAACAGGCAACCCCAACTCCGGTAAGACCACAATGTATAACGCACTGACCGGCCGGAATGAAAAGGTCGGAAACTGGGCAGGTGTTACCGTAGACAAGAAAGAACATCCGATTAAAAAAGCCTATGCAGGGAACACCGCGATTACGGCCGTGGACCTTCCCGGCGCATACTCGATGTCCCCCTTCACGAGTGAAGAAAGCATCACGAGTTCTTACGTAAAGAACGAGAACCCCGATGTAATTATCAACACCGTAGATTCGGATAATTTGAGCCGCAGTCTTTTCTTTACCACGCAACTTTTGGAACTTGGAATTCCCGTTGTCGTGGCGCTGAACAAGAGTGACATCGGCAAAAAGAAAGGCAATAAGATTGATGCGGATGCGCTGTCTAAGAAACTGGGATGTCCCGTTGTCAAGACCGTTTCCACTTCGGCGGACGGGTTGAAAGCCCTTGTGGATGCGGCAATTGCACAAGCGGGCACAAAGCAAACGGCTCCTTACGTACAGGAAGAAATAGACCTGACCGACAAGGCACAGGTGGAGGGGGAAGACCGGAAGCGGTTTGCCTTTGTAAATCAGCTTGTAAAAGAAGTAGAGACCCGAAAAGTTTTAACCAAGAATAAGAACTTCGGGGATAAAATCGATGCAGTTCTCACCAACAAGTGGCTTGGGATTCCCATTTTCGCCGCGGTGATGTTCCTTGTGTTCTTTATTTCTCAAACAACCCTCGGTACGTGGATTGCGGAAGGGGTGGAAATCGGCGATACCTTCATTCCCGGGCTGGTTCCGCTGTTGGAACTGTTCCAGGGTTGGGTGGGCGGATTGCTTGAAAATGCCAACCCCCTCGTTTCCTCTATTCTCGTGGACGGTGTTATCGGCGGTATGATTGCCGTGGTTGGTTTCTTGCCCCTTGTTATGGTGATGTATTTCCTCATCGCCCTGTTGGAAGATTGCGGGTATATGTCCCGTGCCGCGGTGGTGCTTGACCCAATTTTCAAACGGGTCGGTCTTTCCGGGAAATCGGTGATTCCCTTTGTTATCACGGTGGGTTGTGCCGTTCCCGGGATTATGGCGAGCCGCACGATTCGTAACGAACGGGAGCGCAGAGCGACGGCGATGCTGGCTCCGTTTATGCCTTGCGGTGCAAAAATCCCCGTAATCTCCCTGTTCGCCGGGGCATTTTTTGAGAATGCCTGGTGGGTCAGCGCTCTGATGTATTTTGCCGGGATTGCTCTTATTTTCCTCAGTGCCCTGCTTATCAATTTGATTACGGGCTACAAGGCTAAAAAATCCTTCTTTATTATCGAACTTCCCGAATACAAGGCTCCTTCTTTGTGGGGTGCGTTTAAGTCGATGTGCAGTCGCGGTTGGGCTTATATCGTAAAGGCCGCTACCATCATCCTTCTGTGTAATATGGTAGTTCAACTGATGCAGACCTTCACGTGGAGTTTTACGGTTGCAGAAAGTGCCGACGCTTCTATTCTGGCGTCGATTGCATCGCCCTTTGCCTATCTGCTTGTTCCGGTTGTCGGCGTTCTCTCCTGGCAATTGGCGGCCGCCGCCATCACCGGCTTTATCGCAAAAGAAAACGTGGTCGGTACGCTCGCGGTCTGCTTTGTGGGACTTGAAAATCTTATCGATACCGAAGACCTTGCGCTTTTGGAAGGAGCGGGGGCTGAGGTTGCGGGAATTCTGGCGATTAGCAAAGTCGCCGGCCTTGCCTACTTGATGTTCAACCTTTATACGCCTCCCTGTTTTGCCGCTATTGGGGCTATGAATGCCGAGATGAAGAGCGCTAAATGGCTGTGGGGTGCGGTTGGATTCCAACTTGGAGTCGGCTATACGGTGGGGTATCTGGTGTATACCCTGGGTACGCTTTTGACCGCTCCGGAGCAGTTGCAGATCGTTCCCGCCCTTGCCGGACTTGCCGCGGTGTTGGTGTTTGCCGGGATCTTGGCCGTCCTTTCCCTGCGGGCAAATAAACAGGTTCAAAAAGAAAAAATCGCAAAATCCGTTAAAACCGCTTGATGAGGAATGTTTATGGGATACGAAACCTATATTGCTCTTGCCATCCTTCTTCTGATTGCCGGACTGATCGTCTGGTATCTTATCCGACAGAAGAAAAAGGGCAAAAAATGTATCGGCTGTCCCTACGCCGACCAATGCTCCGGCCATTGCGGAGATGGAAAACGGTAACGGGAAAGTCCCAAAAGAAAAAAATGAAATCCGGCACGAAGTTTCGTGCCGGATTTTTTAATTGTTATTGTTTTCCTGTACCGCGTCAATGGCGATGACTGCCATCAGGGCGGTCAGGGCGTTCTCCGGGTCGGAGACGGTGATGGAGTAGGTGTCGGTCCAATTCCACAATTCCTTGCAGATGGTTGCCACCGCAGTTCCCTTTTGGTCCGTCAAAGTATAATCCCAACAAAAGAAATCCCCTTCGATTTCCCAACCGGGGCCGCCGTTGAAGTAATAGCGGGGACGGAAGAAGGAAAATTCCTTGCACAGGGTGGAATAGAGTTCGTCTCCTTTGTACAGGTCGTACTTTGGAAGAAAGGTGAAAATTTGTTGTTCCACCGTTCCTACGTGGTTGTCTGCGGCATCGAAGATCATCAACCGCTTTCCCCAACTCAATTCCCCTTTGACGCGGTAGGCGACCTCGCCGGATTCATAGAAAACGTCGTAAGAATCGAACCAAGAAAAAAACCGTTGTCTAAACAATAATTTCATATCGTATTCTTTTTCCGGCAGATGCAATCTGCCGGATTTCGCTTTTCTTTTTGGTTCTTTTTCTTTTCTCGTGAAAAGAAAAAGAATACCTCTCCCCTTTTTTAGTTCTTCAAACTTTGCATCGGGGCGGGAATACGGCCGCCGCGGGCAATGAATTTGGCAGGGGAGACGTTGCGGACGGGCATCACGGGAGCGGTCCCCAGAAGTCCGCCAAATTCTACGGAATCCCCCACGGATTTCCCGTATGCGGGGATGATGCGCACAGCAGTGGTTTTGGTATTGACCACGCCGATGGCAATTTCGTCGGCAATGATGGCGGAGATGACGTCTTGCGACGTGTCTCCGGGAACGGCAATCATATCCAATCCCACGGAACAGACCGCAGTCATTGCTTCCAATTTATCTAACGTCAAGACGCCCTTTTCCGCCGCCCGAATCATTCCGGCGTCTTCGGAAACGGGGATAAAGGCTCCGGACAGACCGCCCACGTGGGAGGATGCCATCACGCCGCCCTTTTTCACGGCGTCGTTCAAAAGCGCAAGACAAGCGGTGGTGCCGTGGGCTCCGCACTGTTCCAGCCCCATTTCTTCCAGAATATGAGCCACCGAGTCTCCGATGGCGGGGGTGGGGGCCAGGGACAGGTCCACGATACCAAAGGGAACGTTGAGCCGGCGGGAGGCTTCCGATGCCACCAACTGACCCATACGGGTAATTTTAAACGCGGTCTTCTTGATGGTTTCCGCGACGGCGGACAGGTCTCCGTCGCATTTTTCCAGGGCGGTCTTTACCACACCGGGGCCGGAAACCCCAACGTTAATGACACATTCCCCTTCGCCCACGCCGTGGAAGGCTCCCGCCATAAACGGGTTATCTTCCGGGACGTTGGCAAAGACGACCAATTTCGCACATCCAATAGACCCTTGGTCTTTGGTCAGATAGGCCAGGTCTTTGATGGTTTTTCCCATCATTTTAACTGCGTCCATATTGATGCCGGCCTTGGTGGAAGCGACGTTTATGGAGGAACAGACGTTGCTGGTCTCGGTCAAGGCCTGGGGCAGGGAGCGAATCAGCTTCAAGTCACTTTCGGTAAACCCTTTGTGAACCAGAGCAGAAAACCCGCCGATAAAGTTGACCCCGCACTTGTCTGCCGCTTCTTGCATCGCTTTGGCAAAACAGGTGTAATCGTCGGCCTTCGATGCCGCGGCAATCAGAGACATTGGGGTGATGGAAATGCGCTTGTTGATAATGGGAATCCCAAATTCCTTCTCGATTTCTTCCCCGGTTCTTACCAGGTTCTCTGCCTTAGAACAGATTTTGTCCACGATCTTCCGGCAGGCAACCTTCGGGTCGGGGTCGCAGCAATCGAACAGGGAGATGCCCATCGTTACGGTACGAACGTCCAGATGTTCGTTTTCAATCATATGAATGGTTTCTAAAATTTCTTTGTTGTTAATCATCGCGGGCGTTCCTCTCAGATGCGGTGCATTGCATTGAAGATATCTTCGTGCATCGTATGAATCACAAGGCCGTTGTCCTTGCCTAATTGGGTCATACGGTCTACAAAATCAGTAAATTTCACCGAAAGACCGTCAATGTCTACCAGCATCACCATTACGAACAGGTCGTTTAAGACCTTTTGGGTAATGTCTTCAATGTTTGCATTGACTTCCGAGCAGGCGGCGGACACCTGGGCGATGATGCCTACGCTGTCTTTCCCGGTTACGGTAATAATCGCTCTCATAATATTTATCCTTTCGTTGCGTTGATAATCAGTTGTAGATTGTTCAGATATTCCGTTGCGGATAGTTGTCCGTTCGCAATCTGAATAAAATAGTCTTCCACCAGCGACCGGTTTTCTCCAAAGAGCAGAGACGTATCGGTGGAGGCGTTTTTGAGCAAATCAAAATACGATTCGCCGTCGGTTTCGTAATAGAAAAATTCTTCCATCATCTCTTGTTCAAAATCCGCATCTTCGGTTTTTGCAAAGAGGGTCGGCAGTACTTTTTCACACAGTTCCGTGTTCGCAGTTGCGGGAATGCCGCAGAAAACATCGTTTTTCCCGAATTGGACGAAGGGAACGCCGTTCTTTCCGGGGAACCCAATTACGCGCAGGTCTTCCCGGAGATTTTCCGACAAGGACGTTTCTCCTGTTTCAAACAACAGAGAAGCATTGCCCACCAGAAGGGCGGTGCGTCCGTTGGTAAAGGCCAATTTTGCCGAGGGGTCGGCTTCGTTGTTTTCGTAAGACCCAAGCCGGTAGGTGACGCCGGAAGAAAGGAGGGATTGCAGGGCGTAGAAGCCGTCCCGTCCGGTTTCCGAGTTCATAATGCAGGTTCCGTTTTGGTCAAAATACCGAAGTCCCACGGCGTGGAGCGAGGCCCAGACCAGGTCCGGCTCTTCTTTTGTGGGGTGGGCCAACGCAAACACTTCTCCCGAGTACGCTTTCGTGATTTCTTTACAGAGCGACTCAAAATTGGTCCAACTCCAAGCCCCGGCCTCTTGCAGTTCCAAGGGCGTTTCACATCCTGCTTCGGTAAAAAGCTTTTGATTGTAGTAAATCAGCCCTGATGCGGTGGGCAACGGATGATTCCATCCGTCCGCCCGCAGAGCGTAAGGTACGCCTTCCGGCGTTGTCAGACTCCCCGTTACAGAGGCATCCAGCCCCGCTTCGGACAGGGACAGAAAGTATCCTTCGTTATGATATTGAGCCAAAAAGGCGGCGTCGGTCTGAATCAGGTCCGCATACCGTTTTCCGCTTTTGCACGCCCGAAGAAAGGTGGTTTGAAGGGTTTCTTCGGAAACGATACCCACGTCAATCGTTACGCCAAGCGTCTGCTCGGTCTGTTGGATTTGTTGAAGAATCTTGTCTCCCTTCAACGATACGCCCCCTTCGGGCCGAAAGGTATCGTCTCCCGTAACGGTGGTTTTCACGATAAGGGTGGTTCCGTCGGAAACTTCCGGCTCCCCGTCGGTCTGCTGCGTCGAGGGATTTTTGTCTCCGCTCAGGTCGATTTTCTCGCACCCTAACAGGGAAAACAATATTCCGACGGAAAGAAGCAGGGGGATGATGCGAATCCATTTCATAAAATCACCTCAAAGCAGGGGAAATTACATTGCGGGAACGGTTTCCATTCCAAGGACGGTCAAGGTCTGTTCCAGCAGATTTCCAACGGCGGCAGACAGAGCAATCCAAGTGTTCTTCTTCACCGGGTCTTCTTCTGCCATAATCTTGTGAGTTCCGTAAAATACGTTAAAGGCATTTGCCAGGTCGTAAGCAGCTTCGCACAGGAAACTGGGCAATTTGTCGGCAAAGGCCTGATGGTAGGCGGTGCAGAGCAACTGCATCTTCATCAGAACGTCCCGCTCTTCTTTGGAGGAGATTTGCAGGTCCAAAGAAAGGTCCGGCTGGCCGGCTTTGGTCAAAAGAGAACGGATACGGACCAGAGAGTACAGCAGGTACGACCCGGTCTTGCCGTCGAATTGGACGAATTTTTCAATGTCGAAAATGTAGTTTTTCGTGCGATTGCAGACCAAATCTCCGTACTTCAATGCGGCGCATCCCACTTTCCGGGGAGCGTCGGGGTCTTGTGCCAAAGCCCCTTCGGACAATTGCTTGCCGGCGGCTTCGGAAATCAGGGCAATCAAGTCTTTTAACTTCATCGTGCCCCCTTCTCTGGTCTTGAAGGGTTTTCCGTCGGTGCCGTTGACCGTCCCGAAGGGAACGTGAATCATCACCGTATCTTCTTTGACTAAACCGGTTTTTCGGGCACACCGGAAGACCTGTTCAAAGTGAAGCCCCTGACGGGCGTCCACCACGTACCACATTTCGTCCGGGTCCAAAGTCTCCATACGTTCCACGATGGTGGCAAGGTCGGTGGAGGCGTAAATTTGGGCCCCGTTGGACTTGCGCAGAAGGATAGGAGGCATCGGCTTTTCGTCGGTTTCTTCCGCCACGTCCATAATCAACGCGCCGTCGCTTTCGTAAGCAAAGCCCCGTTCTACGAAGGAATCCAGCATCGGGTCCACGTATTTATCGCAGGTGCTTTCTCCGTTCCACAGGTCAAACTCCACGTTCAGCGCGGCATAGTCTTTTTTAATATCGGCAATGGAAATGGCACAGATGTCCTGCCAGAGGGTGTAATATCCTTCTTCGTGCTTTTGCAGACGGAAGGTGATTTCCTGGGCCTTTGCCCGGAAGTCTTCGTCTTCCTTGGAACGGGCCGAGGCCAGCGGATATACTTCGTTCAAATCCCCCAGAGTGATTTCCGGCTTTGGGGCATTTCCCCCAAAGTAGTAGGAAAGGTCGTACCGTTCTTCCAACCCGGCAATGACCAACCCCATTTGGGTTCCCCAGTCGCCCAGGTGTACGTCGCCGGTGACGTTATGACCCAAGAACACCGAAAGGCGCTTTAAGGCTTCTCCGATAACGGCACTGCGAAGGTGTCCCACGTGAAGGGGTTTTGCAATGTTCGGTCCGCCGTAGTCGATGACGATTTTCTTGGGACGTTCGGTTGTTTCCACGCCGCACCGGTCGTCTTCCAGCACTTCTTTCAGAAGGGCGGAAAATTCTCCGTCGGTGATGGAGAAATTCAAAAATCCCGGAGGGGCCACCTGAGCGTCGGCATAGGCATATTCTTGGGAAAAAGCGTCGGCCAGGGCCTGAGCAATTTTAATGGGGGCGTTTCGCAATTCCTTTGCCAGGGCAAATGCGGCGTTGCATTGAAAATGGCAAAGGTCGGGACGGTCCGAGTAGGTAACGGTGATTTTTTCCGTGGGATACCCCAAGCGTTCCGCCGTCCGGCGCAAGTCTTCGTTCAGTTTGTTTATCAGCATATTCGGATGCTCCTGTATATATAATATCTATTTTAACATTATAACATATTTTTCCGGGAAAATCAAGAGCTTTTTCGAGAAAAAAACACCCGACCGAAATTTCGGCCGGGTGGGAAGAATTTTATTGTTCTTTGGGCAAAACGTATACGTAAAGGGTGTACAAATCCCCGGTAGAGGGAGAATCTCCGTACAACTTCGCCGGTTCCCCTTCGGTTGCGGATTTCCCGGTTACTCTCATTGTGGCCGGGTCAAAGTCTAAATACAAGCCCGTCGCCTGCCATTTGATGTCGGAGGGGTAGAGGCTCGGGTCAGGAGTCACCGTCTGGGTCTCTCCTACGGTAAGGGAAATGAAATTCGCTTTCCGGACCGTTACGGTGTAAGTGGCACCGATGTTTTTATCGGCTTTGCTGATAACGGAGACGGTGCAGGTTCCCGGTTTGTGGGCGGTCAAAACCCCGTTGGCATTGACGGTGGCTACGGAGGGGTCGGTCACGTGCCAGGTCACGTCTGCCAGCGTCTCGCTTCCCACGAAGGCGGCGGACAATTCCAAGGTGTTGAGGGGGGCTTTGTCGTAAAGGGTCTCCGCCGCGTTATCGCTGGGGGTAATTTCCAATTTCGGCTTGCGGGGGTCGATGTTGACCACGCCTTCCGCGGATTTCGTTCCTACGGTACAGGTGACGATGACCGATGCTGTGGTGTCGGTGGGGGCCTTGATGACCGTGAATTCTCCGGAACTTTCGTTAATGCGAAGAAGGTCGGGACGGCTCGTGGACCACACCGGCTTTTCGGTGCAGTTTGCAGGTTCGATGCTCAGCCCGAATTTAAAGGGACCGTCGGCATTTTCGGGAATGGTCATATTGGAGGGGGTGAGTTGAACTTTCTTTGCGGGAACGGTTACGTTTTCCGCGGGTTCTACGATAATTTTACATTCCGCCTTCAAATCGTTGCCCAGGCTCAGCCGGACCGAAACGACGGTTTCTCCTTCTGCAACCGCTACGATTCTACCACCCGTTGCCGTGGCAATGGTGGGGTCTTCCGAAGCCCACAGGATGGAATAGCCCGTGGCGTTTTCCGGCTTGACCGTTGGGGTCAACGTCAAGGTCTCTCCCACGGACAGCGTGTACTCTTCTTTTTCCAGAGAAACGCCCGTGGGGTTTACGGCAATTTCCGACACCCGAACGGTACAGGACGCGGAAACCGCGCCGTCTTCCGTAGAAACGGTGACGGTGGTAATGCCCTGGGATACAGGGGAGACCACTCCGTCGGAAACGGTGGCAATGGCGGTGTTGGACGAGGTCCATTTCAGAGCCTTTTTGCCTGCGTGGGTCGGGGTAAATTCCAATTCCTCCGCCAGATTCAGCGTCTGCCCTTCTCCCAGCGTATACACGGAAGCGGAGAAGGCAATTCCCGTCAGAGGAAGGGTGTTTTTCGTGACAGTTACGGGCAGGTCGAAATAAACTTCCGCTTTTTCGGTGCGGACCGCTGCGGTCACAGTGGTTTTCCCTTCTGTCAAAGCAGAAATCTCACCTTCGTCGGTGACGGTAGCCACGGTGGGGTCTTTTGTCATCCACGCTACGGTATATTCTCCCACGTCTTTTTCTTTCGGATTGGTCACCGTGACGGTTTTGGTTTCTCCTTCCATCAAGGTGAGTTCCTGTTCGGACAATTGTAACGCTTTTTCCAATTTGGAAGCATTGCTGCAAGCGGAGAGCAAAAGCACCGCCGCAAGAAGAACGACAGGAAGTACGTTGCGGATAAGTTTTATTGTTTTCATTGTTCAGTCCCCTTTCGTCAGGGTGGTATTTGTTGAGTGGTTCTGTTCCTATGTTATCATATTTTAAAGCAAAAGTCAAGTTAAACGGGAAAATTCTGCAAAAAGCAGAGATTTTTTCCTGGTTTTGACACAACAACGCCCCATTCTCGGTGTAATATAAAGGGGAGAGGATGATAAGATGAAAACGTTGCTTGTGACCCTGAACAGTAAATATACCCACACGTCTTTGGCGTTACGGTGTTTGCGGTCGGTCGTTCCCGGAACGGAACTTCTGGAATGTACCGTCAACCAACCCAAAGACGAGATCCTGCGGCAGATTTTGTCTTGCCCGGCAGACGTCTACGCCTTTTCGGTCTATATTTTCAACGTGACCTTGACCCGGCAGATCCTGTCGGATTTGCGGCAAATTCGCCCCGATGCGCTGATCCTTTGCGGCGGCCCGGAAGTATCCTACGGCTGTGAAGAATTTTTGCGGGAAAACCCCGGAGTGGACGGCATTTTGCGGGGAGAAGGGGAAGAAACGTTCCGGGAATTGATTGCAGGTCTTTCTGGACGGTCCAATCCCCGAGAGGACTTTTTTTCTTTGGAGATTCCCGGGATTTCTTATCTCCGTCAGGGAGAATATACGGAGCGTGACGACCGTGCCCCGCTTTGTGATTTGGACTGCCTTCCTTTTCCTTATTTACCCGGAGAATTGGAAACGCTGACCCATCGGATTCTTTATTATGAGTCCAGCCGGGGATGTCCCTATACTTGTATCTATTGTCTTTCTTCGGTTCAGGGGCGGGTTCGCACTCGCTCGCTGCCTTTGGTGTTTGAGGATTTGCAGAAATTTTTGGATGCAAAGGTCCGCTTGGTGAAATTCATTGACCGCACCTTTAACTGCGAGCGGACCCGTTCCAAGGCTATCTGGCAATATTTGAAGGATCACGACAACGGGGTCACATCCTTCCATTTCGAGGTTGCCGCCTGGCTGTTGGAGGAAGAGGAACTGCAAATTTTGGAATCGTGCCGTCCGGGGATGATTTTGTTGGAAGTAGGCATCCAATCCACCCATCCCGAGACCCTTGCCGCCATCACCCGGCGCACCGACCCTGCCCGGTTGTATGCCACGGTGCAACGCCTTTCCAAAGGCCCTTGTCACGTGCATACCGATTTGATTGCCGGCCTTCCGTATGAAGATATCAAGTCTTTTGAGCAATCATTTAACACGGTGTTTGCTCTGAAATCCCATTGCTTGCAGCTGGGGTTTTTGAAGCGGTTGAAGGGTACAGCCCTGGAACGGCGGGAAGACGGAGCGGTCTATTCCCAATCTCCTCCGTATGAAATTTTGAAAAATCAATGGTTATCTCCCGAAGAACTGTTGGTCTTGAAGGGCGTGGAAAAGGTTCTGGACCGATATTGGAACAGTGGACTTTGCAAGCAATTGCTTTCTTATTTGATTTCGACCTATTCTCCCGGAATCTTTGCTTTTTCCCGGGGACTTGCCGCCGATTTGGAAGCCCGGGGAGAATTCTATCTTGCCCACACGCCCCCCAAGGCATTTGCGCGGATGTCGGAATATCTTGACCGGGTGCTGGACGATGGGCTACGCCCCACCGCACAAGCACTGCTTTGTTACGATTGGTTCACCTTTGACCGTTGCCACACCGTCGCCGATTGGCAGACGGTAACCCCCGACCGGGAAGGTCTTTTGGCCCTTTTGAAAAGCGGAAGGGTAGAAGCGTTGCTGACCGAAGAGCAACGGGAAATATATAGGCAAATGTCCCCCTTGCAATGGTTCCGCAATTCGGATTTTGCCCGGTTCCCCTGTGCCCCCGACGGCTCACCGGTTCCGCAAGACCGCCTGTTCCTGTACGGAAAATTGCGAATTTCCGTGGAAATCAAAGAGTAATAAAAACGAGGAAGAATCCCACCGATTCTTCCTCTTATTTTATTTTTTTCCGTATTGTTTCCGGAAGGCCAGGGGAGTCATTCCCGTTTGCTGCCGGAATACGGAGATAAAGTAGGCCACGTTATTAAATCCGCAATCGGCGGCGACCCGGGTGACCGAGTTCCCCGTAGAGACCAATTCCCGCCGGGCGTGGTCAGTGCGGACAGAATTCAAATAGGCTCGGAAGGTCTTTCCGGTAATCTTCCGGAAGGCTCGGGAGAAATAACTGTAACTCAAAAAACACCGCCGGGCGCAATCTTCCGCCGACAGGTCTTCTTTGTAGTGTTCGCTTACGTAGAGCATCGTATCGTAAATCGCCCGGATAGTCTGTTCTCCTTCGTCGGGATGGGGCTGGCCGGTCTGCATCCCCCGGAGCAGGGTTAACAGAATCTGAGAAGCACAAATCTTCATTGCAATATCGTATCCGTACGTTTCTACCTCTTGCTCCCGAATCATCTGTTGAAGCGTATGAGAAATTCCGCAGGCCTTCGATTCTTCTTCCGTCCAAAGAATCTTTTTTCCTGCCCGGCTTAAGGTGAAATCCAAAAGATAGAGCCCGGAACGGTCCCGAAAGGAAATATCGTAAAGATAAGAAGGCTTGATTTTCAATACCCAATAAACGCAGCCGCCCGGCTGGGCGATTCCCGTATGAATGGTGTCGGAACGAATCAGTACGGTGGAGCCGGCGGTTGCCGTAAATTCCTCTTCCTCGCAAAGAATCTTCAATGCCCCTGATTGTATGAACAGAACTTCCACCGCTGTGTGAATGTGGGCGTGAAATCCTCGTCCCTCTTTAACGTCTTGAAAAAAGAAGTTGATATCTTGCCGGGCAACGAGATATTCTTCCTGTTCATAGCGGTACCGTTTCATAATCCACCCTTTTCGATAAGACAAATTTTTAATACTTTTCTGCAAATTTATTATAGCATTTTTTTCTTGAAAATGCTACTATAAAGTCAGAAGTTCCCAAAAAGTTCAATTTTAAACAAAGGAGAGGTTTTTGATAGTATGGAACGAATCGTAAAAGTTGGAATCATCGGATGCGGCGGTATCGCCAAAGGAAAGCATATGCCTTCCTTAAAAAACATTCCCAACGTGGAAATGGTGGCCTTTTGCGACATCATTCCCGAACGGGCGGAAAAGGCAAAAGAAAAATACGGCACGCCCGACGCCAAGGTCTATACCGATTATAAAGAATTGCTGGAAGATAAAGAAATTGAAGTGGTTCACGTGCTGACTCCCAACCGGGAACACGCGGAAATTACCATCGACGCTTTGTATGCCGACAAGCACGTAATGTGCGAAAAACCGATGGCAAAGACCGCTGCCGATGCCCGTCGGATGGTAGAAGCTGCGAAAGCCACCGGAAAAAAACTCACCATCGGCTATCAGCACCGTCACAAGGTCCCCGCGGATTACGCCAAGCAGTACATTGAATCCGGTGAAGTCGGAAAGATTTACCACGCCAACTGTCTTGCGACCCGTCGCAGAGGGACTCCCAACTGGGGCGTGTTCCTCAACGAAGAAGCCCAAGGCGGTGGCCCCATCATCGATATTGCCACCCACTCTCTGGACCTGACGTTGTTCTTGATGAACAACTACGAACCCGCCGTAGTTCTCGGCAAAACCCATAAGGAATTAGACCATCCCGAAGCCGGTAACGTTTGGGGTGATAACGGAGTCAGCACCACGCCCCTGGAAGAAGCCGCCGGAGCAATGATCATAATGAAGAACGGCGCTACCATTATGCTGGAAACGTCTTGGGCGCTAAATACCGATGAGCCGGTTCAGGAAGGGTCTTGCGTTCTGTACGGAAGCAAAGCCGGTGTGTCTTTGAAGAATAACGTTCTGAAACTGAATAAGATTCAGTTGGATCGTGCCGTTGACACCACCGTAGATATCTCTGCCGGTGGCGTAGCCTTCTACGACGGCGCGTCTTCTTCCCCCGCTCAGACCGAAGCGAACCGTTGGATTTCCGCTATCGTCAATGATACCGAACCCTTGGTCAAGCCGGAAGAGGCCTGTGTGGTTTCTGAAATTCTTGAAGCCATCTACACCTCCTCCAAGACCGGGAAGGCGGTGTATTTCGATTGAAGATAGCACTGTATGGTCTGTGGCACGTCCACGCGTCGCAATATTACAAAGTTGCCAAAGAATACGGTGAGGTCATTGGCGTATATGAAGAAAACCCCGAATTCCGGGATTCTTTCTGCCAAAAATATGGGGTTCCCGCCTTTGCTTCTGCAGCGGAATTGCTGAAGAGTGACGCCGACGCCGTCATCGTTTGCACATCCTCCGATACCCACGCGGATGTAATGGTCTCCATCGCCGACGCCGGCAAAGATATTTTCACCGAAAAGGTCCTTGCTCTTACCACGGCCGACTGCGAACGGGTGGCAGAAGCGGTGAAGAAAAGCGGCGTACGGTTCGTTATTTCTTATCCTTGGATGTTCCGGGCGGGAATCCGCACCGTCAAAGCCATCGCCGACAGCGGAGAATTGGGAAGGCTCAACTATTTCCGCTTCCGCAACTGCCACGACGGAAGTACAGCCGGTTGGTTGCCCCCGCATTTTTATAATGAAAAAGAATGTGGCGGTGGAGCAATGATTGACTTAGGCGCCCACGGAATGTATCTGGCCGATTGGTTCCTGGGTCAGCCCGATACCTATGCCTCTACCTTTACTCTGGCTTGTCCCATTCCCCAAAATACCGACAACGTGGAAGACAATGCCGTCACCGTTATGGGCTACAAAAACGGAGCTATCGCAATCAACGAGACCGGATTTGTTACCACCGGTTGCCCCGAGACCCTCGAGGTGGGCGGTACCAAAGGTTATGCGGTCTGCCAACGGAGAGGAAGCATCATCAAATGCACCCAAGACACCAACAAAGAGGCCGTGGAAGTGGATGCTCTCCCCGATCTTCCCTCCCCCCTCGATGCCTTTCTGATGGGACAGACCCCCGCCGGCTGCGGCATCGACGACGCCGTCCGTCTCACCAAAATGATGGAAGGCGCGTACAAAGCCCAAAGATAAATCAAGTTTAAGGAAAGCGGTCGGAGCAATCCGGCCGCTTTATTTTGCGCTTTCCTACATATTTAATATAATATGGTCATCTGTGTACAAGAGGATGCTACTGTTAAGAGTAACGGATAACATACCTTCTTTGTCACTTTTGACTATACTTGTCCAAAAAACAGAAAGAAAACAAAACAATTTTCACAAAAAAATCCCCAAAAAGCAGCTTCAACATTGAAAAAACCTGATAATATCAACGGTTTGAGCTGTTTTTTTGTCGAAAAAAACTTTTTTTGAAAAAGGTATTGACAAACCCGGAAAAGTGTGGTATAATAATCGAGCGCCAAAAAAACGGGATGTTTTTGCGGTGCGATGAACCTTGAAAATTAAACAGTGAATTTTGTACCCTGTTGATTCCGAAATAACAGGCTTTCGGGCCTGGAAAATCGGAAAAAGCAAATGAGAAGTAAACTCGTAAAAATTACGGAACACGAACCAGAAATCTT